>CAJYVI010000021.1 GCA_913778145.1 uncultured Pseudocitrobacter sp. | reverse complement strand
CACTAATTTCGCTGTGCCCCCTTTACGTAAAATGTTAATCCGAGCTATACGTACAAAAATTGTGAGCGAGTAACATGCTACGTAAAGGATAACGCAATGACTTCAGAACAGGATTCACTGGCTGCCGTGCTGGCACGGCGGGACTGGGAGGAACCCGGTGTGACGCAGCGTAATAGAATGGCGGCGCACCCGCCTTTCCGCAGTTGGCGTTGTGTCGAGGATGCTCAAAGAAACGAAAAATCGGATCGGCTAGTGAGTCTTAATGGCGACTGGCAATTTCGCTGGTTCCCTTCACCCGAATCGGTACCGGAAAGCTGGTTGCAGGCAGAATTGCCCAATGCCGATACCATTGCGGTGCCGTCAAACTGGCAAATGCTGGGCTACGATGCCCCAATCTATACCAATGTGACTTATCCGATCCCGGTAAACCCGCCTTATGTTCCTGACGAAAACGCCACCGGATGTTACTCGCTCACATTTTGTGTGGATAATAACTGGTTAGCAGAAGGGCAGACGCGGGTTATTTTTGACGGTGTGAACTCTGCATTTCATTTGTGGTGCAATGGGCGCTGGGTCGGCTATGGCCAGGATAGCCGGTTACCGTCTGATTTCGACCTGACAGGATATTTGCATGCGGGTGAAAACCGGCTGGCGGTGTTAGTGCTGCGCTGGAGCGACGGCACCTATCTTGAAGACCAGGACATGTGGCGAATGAGCGGTATTTTCCGCGACGTTTCGCTATTACACAAACCGTCGGTGCAAATTGCAGATTTCCGCCTCAATACTCACCTTAATAGTGAATACAACCGCGCCCGCCTCGAAGCGGACGTTCGCATTGCCGGTAACGTCCAGCATGATGTGCAGATTGAGCTGCATTTATGGAAAGGGCAATCGCTGATCGGGCAGGTCAGCGCGCGGCCAGGCAGCGCCCCCGTTGATGAGCGCGGCAATTATGCTGAACGTGCCACGCTCTGTTTGCCGGTTGAGCACCCCGCGTTATGGAGCGCCGAAATACCTGAACTGTATCGGGCCGTGATTCAGTTGCGCACTGCCGATGGCGAATTGATCGAGGTGGAAGCCTGTGATGTGGGTTTTCGCGAGATTCGTATTGAAAATGGGCTATTACAGCTTAATGGCAAGCCGCTACTGATTCGCGGCACCAATCGCCATGAACATCATCCTCTGAACGGGCAGGTGATGGATCGTGAAACCATGATCCAGGATATTTTGTTGATGAAGCAAAATAACTTTAACGCCGTGCGTTGTTCGCACTATCCCAACCATCCGCTGTGGTACACCTTGTGTGACCAGTATGGTTTGTATGTCGTGGATGAAGCCAACATCGAAACTCACGGTATGGTGCCGATGAACCGGTTAACCGATGACCCGGACTGGTTGCCGGCGATGAGTCAGCGCGTAACGCGGATGGTGCAGCGCGATCGTAACCATCCCTGCATTATCATCTGGTCATTAGGTAATGAATCCGGGCATGGGGTGAATCATGATGCGCTCTACCGTTGGCTGAAGTCGGAAGATCCCACCCGGCCGGTTCAGTATGAGGGGGGCGGCGCAGATACGGCGGCGACGGATATTATTTGCCCGATGTACAGCCGTGTCGATCAGGATCAGGCCTTCGAGGTCGCGCCGAAATGGTCTATCAAAAAATGGCTTTCCCTGCCCGGCGAGCAACGTCCACTCATTCTGTGTGAATATGCCCACGCGATGGGCAACAGTTTTGGCGGCTTTGCCAAATACTGGCAGGCGTTTCGCCAGTATCCGCGCCTGCAAGGGGGATTCGTCTGGGATTGGGTGGATCAGTCATTAATTAAATATGATGAAGACGGAAAACCGTGGTCAGCCTATGGTGGCGATTTTGGCGATACGCCGAACGATCGCCAGTTCTGTATGAATGGACTGGTCTTCGCCGACCGCACGCCTCACCCGGCGCTTTATGAAGCAAAACACGCGCAACAGTTCTTCCAGTTCCGCCTGCTGCCCGGTGATAAGCGCAGCATCGAAGTCGTCAGCGAATATCTGTTCCGCCACAGTGATAATGAAATTCTTCACTGGACGTTAATGCGTGAGGGTAATCAACTTGCCCACGGGGAGGTGGTGCTGGATATCGCGCCACAGGGGCGTCAGGTCATTACGCTGCCAGAGGTATCGACACCGCAAGCGCCCGGACAGTTGTGGCTGACGGTACGCGTGGAGCAACCGCGCGCCACGGCGTGGTCAGAGGCGGGCCATATCAGCGCATGGCAACAGTGGGCGCTGGAAGAAACGTTAGCGGTAAACCGTCCTCCGCTCGCTGATGATGTGCCTACGCTTTCGGCCAATCAGAGTGAGTTTGTAGTGACCGTGGGGGATAAGCGGTGGCAATTCTGCCGTCAGCAGGGCTGGCTGACACAGTTATGGCTGGGTGATGAAAAACAACTGTTAACACCGCTGACCGATCAGTTTACGCGTGCGCCCCTCGATAATGATATCGGAGTCAGTGAAGTCACCCGGATTGATCCTAATGCCTGGGTGGAGCGCTGGAAAAAGGCGGGCCATTACTGTGCAGAGCCGGTGCTTCTGGCCTGTCAGGCTGACACCCTTTCGGATGCCGTACTGATCACCACCGCACATGCCTGGCAATATCAGGGGGCGACACTGTTTATCAGCCGCAAAACCTACCGGATTGATGGCCACGGTAAAATGCAGATTGATATCGGGGTCGACGTTGCCAGCGGGACACCGTATCCCGCGCGTATTGGCCTGACTTGCCAGCTTGCACCGGTAGAAGAGACCGTGAAATGGCTTGGACTGGGGCCACATGAAAATTATCCGGATCGTTTAAGCAGTGCCTGTTTCGATAGCTGGGAACTTCCGCTCGACGCAATGTATACACCGTACGTCTTCCCGTGTGAAAACGGCCTGCGTTGCGGTACGCGTCAGCTCTGTTATGGCGCTCATCAGTGGCGTGGCGACTTCCAGTTTAATATTGGTCGATATAGCCAGCGGCAGTTGATGGAAACAACCCATCGCCATTTGTTGCAGGCGGAGGCGGGAACCTGGCTTAATCTTGACGGTTATCATATGGGAGTAGGCGGTGACGACTCCTGGAGCCCTTCGGTATCGCCAGAGTTTCAGCTAAGCGCGCGTCATTATTATTATCAGATTATTTGGCAATAATAATATACAGATTCATTCATATTGAAGAATGAAATGAATGTGTGGGCAGGCGTGAACCTGCCCACCTTTATGCAAGGAAATCCACATGTATTATCTGAAGAATACAAATTTCTGGATGTTTGGCTTTTTCTTCTTTTTCTATTTTTTTATCATGGGCGCATACTTTCCCTTTTTTCCGATCTGGTTACATGATATCAACCATATCAGTAAGGGAGACACCGGTGTCATCTTTGCCTGTATTTCATTTTTCTCGCTTTTGTTTCAGCCGATATTTGGTCTGATGTCGGATAAACTTGGCTTACGAAAACATCTGCTGTGGGTTATTACCGGGATGTTAGTCATGTTTGCTCCCTTCTTTATTTATGTTTTCGGGCCATTATTACAATTTAACATTCTGCTCGGTTCTATCGTGGGCGGCATCTATCTTGGCTTTATCTATAATGCGGGCGCACCAGCGATTGAAGCCTATATTGAAAAGGCGAGCAGACGCAGCCATTTTGAGTTTGGTCGAGCGCGGATGTTTGGCTGTGTGGGGTGGGCACTTTGTGCGTCGATTGTGGGCGTCATGTTCACAATCAATAATGAGTTTGTTTTCTGGCTGGGATCGGGATGTGCAATTGTACTCGCGATATTGCTCTATTTCTCTCGTACGGATGCTTCTTCCTCTGCAACGGTTGCTGAGGCCGTAGGTGCAAACTCATCAGCCTTTAGTATTAAACTGGCCCTGGAGTTGTTTAAACAACCCAAACTGTGGTTTCTGTCGCTGTATGTGGTTGGCGTATCCTGCACGTATGACGTGTTCGATCAGCAGTTCGCCAACTTTTTCACCTCCTTTTTCGCGACCGGAGAGCAGGGCACGCGCGTATTTGGTTATGTCACGACCATGGGCGAATTGCTCAATGCCTGTATTATGTTTTTCGCTCCGCTAATCGTAAACCGCATTGGGGGTAAGAATGCCTTGCTGGTTGCGGGAATGATTATGTCAGTACGCATTATAGGTTCTTCATTCGCTACAACAGCGGTAGAAGTTGTTGTCCTTAAAACTCTGCATATGTTTGAAATTCCTTTCCTGATTGTGGGATGCTTCAAATATATTACCAGCCAGTTTGAAGTGCGTTTTTCTGCCACCATTTACCTGGTTTGCTTCTGCTTTTTCAAGCAGTTGGCAATGATGTTTATGTCGGTGCTGGCGGGAAATATGTATGAAAAAATTGGTTTTCAGGGGGCCTATTTAGTTTTAGGTCTGATTGCGCTGGTCTTTACGCTCATCTCAACCGTAACGTTAAGCGGTGCCGGGCCAATGAGTATGATGCGAACCTCGCAGACGAAAAGTATAAGTTGATCCGCAGGAGGCGAAAATGACCTTATCAATGAGACAGCGGATTAAAGAGGGAATGCTGTTCACGGATTTAACAGAGGGTTTACCGGAGGAGCGTCTGCAAGGTAAGGAACTGATGCATGAATATAATCATACTCGCCCTTCAGAGGAAAAACGGCGTAAAGAATTAATTGGGCAGATTTTTGCTAAAACGGGCGATAATGTCTGGATTGAACCGCCAGTGTATTTCTCTTATGGTAAGAATATTACCCTTGGTAAAAATTTTTATGCCAATTTCAATTTGACGATTGTTGACGATCACACGGTTACCATCGGTGATAACGTCATGATTGCACCCAATGTGACTATTTCTGTTACCGGGCATCCTGTGCATTATGCCTTACGTCCGCACGGAGAAATGTTCTCTTTCCCTGTGACGATCGGGAATAATGTCTGGATTGGCAGCCATGTTGTTATCAATCCGGGGGTAACAATTGGAGATAATTCGGTCATCGGTGCGGGGAGTGTGGTGACAAAAGATATTCCAGCGAATGTTATTGCTGTTGGTGTGCCCTGCCGGGTTCTCCGGGAAATAACATTGCGTGATAAAGAGTATTACTATCATGACTTAAAAGTTCAGCCCTGACGCCGTCCCAACCATTGTTACAGAATCGGGGCATACGCCCCGATTAACTGTTATACAGCCGGTATATTGCGCGCGTAATAAATCTCGCGCATCTCCTTCCATAGCGCAGCGGTAATCTCTTTGCGCTCGGTGTCGGTTAAATCTTCCGGTTTGGTGTGGAACATATAGTGTTTCAGGTCGAACTCTTTGAGCATCATCTTGGTGTGGAAGATGTTCTCCTGATACACATTCACGTCAACCATGTCATACAGCGACTTCATGTCATCCGACATAAAATTCTGAATCGAATTAATCTCATGATCGATAAAGTGCTTCATACCGTTGATATCACGGGTGAAACCGCGCACGCGATAATCAATGGTGACAATATCAGATTCCAGCTGGTGGATGAGGTAGTTCAGCGCGTTCAGCGGTGAAATGACGCCGCAGGTCGAGACTTCGATATCAGCGCGAAAGGTGCACAGCCCGCTTTCCGGGTGGCTTTCCGGATAGGTATGTACGCAGATGTGGCTCTTATCGAGATGCGCCACCACCGCTTCCGGCAGCGGGCCGGGATGCTCGGTTTTATCAATCAGTTTTGGGTCGACGGGTTCTTCGCTCACCAGTATGGTGACGCTCGCGCCCTGCGGCTCGTAATCCTGGCGGGCGATATTGAGAATGTTCGCGCCGATGATGGAACAGGTTTCTGACAGGATCTCGGTCAGTCGATTGGCGTTGTAGAGTTCATCGATGTAGGCGATGTAGCCATCGCGCTCTTCTGCGGTTTTTGCATAGCAGATATCGTAGATACAAAAACTCAGGCTTTTGGTCAGGTTATTAAAGCCGTGCAGCTTCAGTTTTTTCAATTTTCGTCACCCCCTTAGCGTCACTGTGCGGACAGTGCGTCATGTAGATATTGTGGCAGCGCGAACGCCGCGGTGTGAATAGCCGGGTTGTAGTAGCGACACGCAATCTTCGCGGTGTGGAAGCGGGCCTGGATAATCTCAGTCGATAAATGACGTAGCGCCGGGTTATCGGTTGCCCAGGCGAAGGTCATGATGCCACCGTAATAGGTGGGGATGGCCGCCTGATAGAAACTGACATCCTTAAAGTAGTGGCTCAGTTTTCGATGGCTGTCGAGGGCTTCATCCTGCTGGAGGAAACAAACGCCGTTTTGTGCTGCGAAGATACCGCCGGGGTTCAGGCAGCGTTTGCAGCCTTCGTAAAACGCCGAGGTGAACAGGCTTTCGCCGGGGCCAATCGGATCAGTGCAGTCGGAAATAATTACGTCAAAAGTCTGCGACGTTTGGTTGACGAAATTCACGCCATCATCAATCACCAGCGTAAAGCGCGGGTCGTCGTAGGCACCGGCATTGTGATTGGGGAGATACTGGCGACAGAACGAGACCACACCTGCATCGATTTCCACCATGGTGATGGTTTCAACATTCTTATGACGGGTGACTTCACGCAGCATCGCGCCATCGCCACCGCCGATAATCAGCACATGCTTCGCCTGGCCGTGGGCCAGCAGCGGAACGTGGGTCATCATTTCGTGATAGATAAACTCATCGCGCTCGGTGGTTTGCACCACGCCGTCCAGCGCCATTACGCGACCAAAGGCGGCGTTCTCGAAAATGATCAAATCCTGATGATCGGTTTTCTCGTGATAGAGCACATTCTCTACCGCAAAATACTGACCAAACTGGTCATGCAGCGTTTCATGCCACGCGTTGTTATCGGACATCGCTTGAACCCTCCATTGTTAACACCTTTGAAACAGGCGCAACATCATAGCTAACAATGACCGTAGGCGCACGGTCGTTTTTTCAGCAGGAAGGTAGAGAGAGTTACTTCACGTAGGCGAGCAGGCTCAGGGAGTCGCGGGCCAGCGATTTGCATTTTTTCGCAGTAGGGATGCCGATACCGCTGAGATCGCGATAGCTGTCTTCACCGAGCGATTTCATATCGAAAGTATCGTAGTTGCTGAGATCCCACTGATTTTGCTGGGCAAAGAAAACGAGGGCGCGACGAATCTGGCCATTCGGTAGATTTTGATAACCGCAGTCGTTTTTCAGAAACACAAACACCGCAGTGAGATCGGCCATGTCTTCTGCTTCTGACTCGCTTAATGCATAGCTCTGGCTGGACGTGGCTAACAGACATCCAAGCAGCATTGTACGGAAAAACGTCTTCATTTCTTCTACCTTACCTCGTCGAGATTCAACGTTAGCACACTTCCAGACGGGACGCAGAGCCTTTTTCAAAGCTTCTTACTTGACCTTACCGCAAGGGTAGGGTTTAAGCTCAAATATTCACCCGCAGCCAGCAAAAGGATGTAATGATGCACCGTCGTGAATTTCTGAAATTGAGCGCCGCCGTCAGCGTGGCAAGCGCCTTACCGCTCTGGAGCCGCGCGGTTTTTGCCGCCGATCGTCCCGCACTTTCTATTCCTGCGTTGCTCGCCGCCGATGCGCGCAGCCAGGTTACGCTCACCGTTCAGGCGGGGAAAACGCAGTTTGGCGCAAAAAGCGCCACGACATGGGGTTATAACGGTAATCTACTCGGCCCGGCGATTCAGTTGACGAAGGGGAAACCCATCACCGTTAATATTCATAACCAACTGGCGGAAGAGACCACCGTTCACTGGCACGGCCTCGAAGTGCCCGGCGAGGTAGACGGCGGGCCGCAGGGTATCATTAAACCTGGCGGTCAACGTACGGTCACCTTCACGCCCGATCAACGTGCGGCAACCTGCTGGTTCCACCCTCATCAGCATGGCAAAACGGGGCATCAGGTAGCGATGGGGCTGGCGGGGCTGGTCTTAATAGAGGATGACGATATTCGTCGTCTGATGCTGCCAAAGCAGTGGGGTATTGATGATGTGCCGGTCATTATTCAGGATAAAAAATTCAGCGCTGACGGTGAAATTGACTATCAGCTTGATGTAATGACTGCCGCCGTCGGCTGGTTTGGCGACACGCTGCTGACCAACGGTGCTATCTACCCGCAGCACGCCGCCCCGCGCGGATGGCTGCGTCTGCGCCTGCTTAACGGCTGTAACGCGCGTTCGCTGAACCTTGCCGCCAGCGACAACCGCCCGCTGTATGTCGTGGCAAGCGACGGTGGTTTGCTCCCTGAGCCTGTCAAAGTCACGGAACTGCCGATGCTGATGGGCGAACGTTTCGAAGTGCTGGTCGAGACCCGCGACGGGAAGCCGTTTGATATCGTCACGCTGCCGGTAAATCAGATGGGAATGGCCGTTGCGCCATTCGATAAAGCGCATCCGGTTCTGCGCGTACAGCCGGTCACGATTAACGCATCGGGTGAATTGCCGGATGTGCTGTCATCACTGCCTGCTCTCCCGTCATCAGACGGCCTGACCGAACGCAGGCTCCAGCTTTCTATGGATCCGATGCTCGATATGATGGGCATGCAGGCGCTGATGAAAAAGTATGGCGCGGGCGCAATGGGCACTATGCAGCACGGCGAGATGATGGGCCATGGCAATATGGATCATGGCAACATGGGCCATATGAATCATGGCGGCGGGGAGTTTGACTTCCACAATGCTAACCGTATTAACGGCAAAGCGTTTGACATGAACACGCCAATGTTTGCCGCCAGTAAAGGGCAGTATGAGCGCTGGTTTATCTCGGGCAAGGGCGACATGATGCTGCACCCGTTCCATATTCACGGTACGCAATTCCGCATTGTGTCGGAAAACGGCAAGCCGCCAGCGGCTCATCGCGCGGGATGGAAAGACACGGTTCGCGTGGAAGGGGATGTCAGCGAGGTGTTAGTGAAGTTTGACCACGATGCGCCGAAAGAACACGCCTATATGGCGCACTGCCATCTGCTGGAGCATGAAGATACGGGGATGATGTTAGGGTTTACCGTATAAGAAAAGCCCTCACCCTAACCCTCTCCCACAGGGAGAGGGAACCGATTGTGCCCTGGTTTTCTCCCTCTCCCTGTGGGAGAGGGCCGGGGTGAGGGGCGGCAAATTACTTCACATCATCCGGCAACGCATACGCGACAATGTAGTCGCCCATCTTCGTACCAAACGAACCATGACCGCCTGCGGAGATGACAACATACTGCTTGCCATTCGCTTCATAGGTCATCGGTGTTGCCTGTCCGCCTGCGGGTAAACGACCCTGCCACAGTTTTTCACCGTTGCTCATGTTGTACGCGCGCAGATAGTTATCGGCGGTTGCCGCGATGAACAGAACGTTACCGGCGGTGGAGATAGGCCCGCCCAGCATTGGCATACCCATGTTAAACGGCACCGGAACTGGCATCGGGAACGGCATGCTGTCTTGCGGCGTACCAATACGTTTTTTCCACACGACTTCGTTGGTTTTCAGATCCAGCGCCGAGATGTAACCCCAGGCCGGCTGTTTGCACGGCAGGCCAAACGGCGACAGGAACGGGTTCAGCGTAACGCCAAACGGCACGCCATACTGCGGCTGAATACCGGATTCGGTACCGCTGCCTTTCGCGTCTTTCGGTGGCTCCATCGGGTTGCCTGGTCCGCGCGGGATCAGTTTAGAGACAAACGGCAGTGCCATCGGGTTGGCAATGGCGACCTGACGATTCGGGTCAACGGAGATACCACCCCATTCGAACATCCCCAGGTTACCCGGGAACACCAGCGTACCCTGCTCAGACGGCGGGGTGAAGATACCTTCATAGCGCATCTGGTGGAACATCACGCGGCACACCAGTTGGTCGAACATGGTGGCGCCCCACATATCCGCGCCGGTCAAATCTTTCTTCGGACGGAAGCTCAGCTCAGAGAACGGCTGCGTTTTAGTGACGTAATCGCCTTTCGCCGCACCCTGCGGAACCGGTTTTTCCGGGGCCGGAACAACCAGTTCGCCGTTACGACGATCCAGGACAAAGATGTTGCCCGTTTTCGCCGGGGCGTAAATCACCGGCACTTTCTCGCCTTTCACCGTGATATCCGCCAGCGTCGGCTGGGATGGCATATCCATATCCCACAGATCGTGGTGAACGGTCTGATAACTCCACACCAGTTTGCCGGTAGTGGCGTTCAGCGCCACGATGGAACTGGCATAACGTTCCTGCTCCGGCGTACGGTTGCCGCCCCAGATATCCGGGGTGGTGACGCCCATCGGCAGATAGACCAGATCCAGCTTCGCGTCATAGGCCGCAGGTGCCCACGAGTTTGGCGAGTTGAACGTGAAGGTGTGTTCATCCGACGGAATGGCGTTCGGATCTTTCGCGCCAGGATCAAACGCCCACAGCAGCTTACCGGTGTTCACGTCGAAGCCACGAATAACGCCAGAGGTTTCACGCGTCGAGAAGTTATCGGTCACCGAACCGGCTATCACGATAGTTTTATCGGTAATAATCGGCGGAGAGGTCGGTTCATACAGGCCCGGCGTGGTATCCGGCATGTTAGTTTGCAGGTTGAGGATACCTTTATTGGCAAAGGTCTCACACAGCTTGCCGGTTTCGGCATTGATGGCAAACAGACGGCCATCATTCACTGGCAGAATAATACGACGCGGACAGTCCGCCACGACCTCCGGGCTTGCCGTTTCGGCACGCGCTTCATGGTAAGACACGCCACGACAGGTGACATGCTGGAAGCTCGGATTGGAGTTAAGCTGCGGATCAAAGTGCCACTTCTCTTTCCCGGTTGCCGCATCAAGTGCGAACAGACGCTGGTGAGCGGTACAGAGATACAGCATATTGCCGACTTTAATCGGCGTCACTTCGTTGGTCAGTTCGCCCGGATCGTCTTCGCGCTTCAGGTCACCCGTACGGAAAACCCAGGCTTCTTTCAGCTTGTGAACGTTATCCGCGTTGATCTGTTTAAGAGGTGAGTAACGCTGCCCCTCCTGATTACGACCGTAGGCAGGCCAGTCTTGATAGGCCACGGTGGAAATCGGCTCGGCAGGCGTTGCATCAGCACTCAGCGTACCGTTCACTTCCTGCGGGTCATTGAAGCCAGCCCAGGTCAGGATGCCGCCGCTAATCAGCAACGCGACAACCAGCGCGGCAACGGCTCCGCCGGAGGGAATAATCAGGCGACGCCAGACAAACGGCAGAATCAGCCAGATACCGAAGAAGACCAGAATATCGCTGCGTGGGGTCAGCGCCCAGAAGTCGAAGCCAACTTCCCAAACGCCCCAAATCATGGTCGCCAGCAGGAAGGCGGCATAGAGCCAAAGCGCCGCGCGTTTGCTGCGCCACAGCATCACCGCCACGGCCAGCATCACCAGGCCAGCGATAGGGTAGTACCAGGAGCCGCCAATGGCGACCAGCCAGCCTCCTCCGATGAGAAGATAGAGCCCACAGATAGCCGCAAAAACGGCCGTGAGCACCACGAGTAATCGTGGTTGTTGTGGTTTTGTTTCTGCCATAAAGAATACTCGCGTCAGTTTGTTAATTATTGCTTTCAATTGATTATAGGATTTAACAAGTGTGACGGGTATCACAAAATTTGCTTTATTATCCAATTCAGCGGAGAAATCGATTTGCTGGTATACTGTCGCGCTTGCCGAACGACGTCCAGGCATAGCGCCGGGGTGTCGATAGATTTATCTCTAAAATCATATGGTTAGTTTTATGAAACATACTGTGGAAGTGATGATCCCGGAAGCGGAGATCAAAGCGCGTATCGCTGAATTGGGTCGTCAAATCACTGAGCACTACAAAGACAGTGGCAGTGAAATGGTGTTAGTGGGTTTGCTGCGCGGCTCATTTATGTTCATGGCTGACCTGTGCCGTGAAGTCCACGTGTCGCATGAAGTCGATTTCATGACGGCTTCCAGCTACGGCAGCGGTATGTCCACCACCCGTGACGTGAAAATCCTCAAGGATCTGGACGAAGATATTCGCGGTAAAGATGTATTGATCGTGGAAGACATTATCGACTCCGGGAACACGCTGTCGAAGGTGCGTGAAATTTTAAGCCTGCGTGGGCCGAAATCGCTGGCGATTTGTACCCTGCTGGATAAACCGTCCCGTCGTGAGGTGAACGTGCCGGTTGAGTACGTAGGCTTTGCCATTGAAGACGAATTTGTGGTGGGTTATGGCATCGATTACGCACAGCGTTATCGTCATCTGCCATATGTCGGGAAAGTGGTCCTGCTGGACGAGTAATAAAAAAGCGAAACGCCTGATGGCGCTTCGCTTCTCCAACCTACCTGTCCTGAGCCGGGTGAGGCGATGCCGCCGCCCGGCTTTTTAACAGGTATTACTTGTGGTTAGCGTGTTTCAGCTTGAGATTGGAAATCCCGTGGCGATAACGCTGCTCCAGGGTTTCGCGGTTGGTCGCGGTGACGTCAAGGTCACGCAGCAGGCCGTCGTGGATCCCGTAAGCCCAGCCGTGAATCGTGACTTTCTGCCCACGTTTCCAGGCTGACTGCATAATGGTAGAGTGGCCCAGGTTATAAACCTGCTCCATAACGTTCAGTTCGCAAAGCGTGTCCAGACGACGTTCCTGCGGCATTTCACCGAGCAGAGAGCTGTGTTTGAACCAGATATCGCGAATGTGCAGCAACCAGTTATTGATGAGGCCAAGCTCCGGGTTTTCCACCGCTGCCTGCACACCACCGCAACCGTAGTGGCCGCAAATGATGATATGCTCAACTTCCAGTACATCCACAGCATACTGAACCACGGAGAGGCAGTTCAAATCGGTGTGAATAACCAGGTTGGCAACATTTCGGTGAACAAATAATTCGCCCGGCTCAAGTCCGGTTAAACGTTCGGCGGGAACGCGGCTGTCGGAACATCCAATCCATAGAAAGCGCGGTTTCTGCGCTTGCGCCAGTTTCTCGAAAAATCCGGGGTCCTCTTCCACCAGCATTTTTGACCATAGTTCATTGTTGCTGATGAGTGTATCTATGTCTTTCATGGAGGTTAACGACCTGTAACCAAGTAAGTGCGTTGCGCTAATATAGGTCAACTCAACTTTTTTTAAAACCATACATTGAACGCAAGAATTCAAAAGAGATATTCAATGACCATTGCACTGGAACTAAAACAGCTTAAAAAAACCTATCCTGGGGGCGTCCAGGCACTGCGCGGAATCGACCTGCAAGTGGAGGCCGGAGACTTCTACGCGCTGCTCGGGCCGAACGGTGCGGGCAAATCGACCACCATCGGTATTATCAGCTCGCTGGTAAACAAAACGTCGGGATCTGTGAGCGTGTTTGGCTACGATCTGCAAAAAGATGTTGTGAACGCCAAACGCCAGCTTGGCCTGGTGCCGCAGGAGTTTAACTTCAACCCGTTTGAAACCGTGCAGCAAATTGTGGTGCATCAGGCGGGCTATTATGGCGTTGAGCATAAAGATGCCATTGCACGCAGTGAAAAGTATTTAAAACAACTCGATCTGTGGGAAAAGCGTAACGAACGTGCGCGGATGTTATCCGGCGGGATGAAGCGTCGTTTGATGATTGCCCGCGCGCTGATGCACGAGCCAAAACTGCTGATTCTGGATGAACCGACGGCGGGCGTAGATATTGAACTTCGCCGCTCAATGTGGGGCTTTTTGAAGGATTTAAACGACAAAGGCACCACGATCATTCTCACCACTCACTACCTGGAAGAAGCGGAAATGCTGTGCCGCAACATCGGCATCATTCAGCACGGTTCGCTGGTGGAAAACACCTCGATGAAGAATCTGCTTTCTAAACTGAAATCGGAAACCTTCATTCTGGATTTAGCGCCGAAAAGCCCGCTGCCAACGCTTGAAGGCTATCAATATCGACTGGTCGACACCGCAACGTTAGAAGTGGAAGTGCTGCGTGAGCAGGGGATCAACAGCGTTTTCGCTCAGCTTAGCGCGCAGGGCATTCAGGTTTTAAGTATGCGTAACAAAGCGAACCGACTGGAAGAGCTGTTTGTCTCGCTGGTCCATGAAAAACAAGGAGAGCAGGCATGATGCAGCTTTATTGGGTGGCGCTGAAAAGTATCTGGACGAAAGAGATCCACCGTTTCATGCGTATCTGGGTACAAACGCTGGTGCCGCCGGTCATCACCATGACCCTCTATTTTATTATCTTCGGTAACCTGATTGGCTCGCGTATTGGTGAAATGCACGGCTTCAGCTATATGCAGTTTATTGTGCCGGGGCTGATTATGATGTCGGTAATCACCAACGCCTATGCCAACGTTGCCTCTTCATTCTTTAGCGCGAAATTCCAGCGCAATATTGAAGAGTTGCTGGTGGCACCTGTGCCGACGCATGTGATTATCGCCGGTTATATCGGCGGCGGCGTGGCGCGTGGTCTCTGTGTCGGGATTCTGGTGACCGCAATCTCCCTGTTCTTTGTGCCGTTCCAGGTGCATTCATGGGTGTTTGTCGCATTAACGCTGATTCTGACGGCGGTGCTTTTCTCGCTGGCGGGCCTGCTAAATGCGGTCTTTGCGAAAACCTTTGATGACATCAGCCTGATCCCGACCTTCGTGCTGACGCCGCTCACCTATCTTGGCGGGGTATTCTATTCCCTGACCTTGCTGCCGCCATTCTGGCAGGGGCTGTCGCATCTGAACCCGATCGTCTACATGATCAGCGGCTTCCGCTACGGTTTCCTGGGCATTCATGATGTGCCGCTGGTCACGACCTTTGGCGTGCTGGTGATTTTCATCGTTGCCTTCTACCTGCTGTGCTGGTATCTCATCCAGCGCGGGCGCGGTCTGCGCAGCTGATGTGCCAATCCCCCGGGCATTCCCGGGGGAAAAATTAGAGCGTTATCACCGATATTTCCCCTTTTTCCCGCTACAGTATGCTTTTGCCAGGGAGGTAAGCAGCAATGTTAGGTTGGGTCATCGCCTGTCATGACGATCGTGCAGAGGAACTGCTGGAACGTCTGGAAAAAAAATTTGGCCCGCTGGCTCAGTGTCGGGCGGTGAATTACTGGCGAGGAATGAGCGCCAATATGCTCAGTCGGATGATGTGCGACGCGCTACATCAAACGGATTCCGGCGATGGTGTTATTTTCCTGACCGATAAAACCGGTGCAGCACCTTATCGCGTTGCGGCTTTAATGAGCCATAAACACGAACGCTGTGAAGTGATTTCCGGCATCGATTATTCGTTACTTGCTCAATACTATCCCTTGCGAGAAACACTCAGCAGCGAGGCGTTTCGCAATGCGATTGTCGATCGCGGCCCGGCGGGTGTGAGCAGCCTTTGGCATCAGCAACAAAAAAATCCTCCCTTTGTCCTGCTGCATGATGCGTATAAATATTAACCGTAGTTATTGATGTCGCTTTTGTTACAATAGCGACAGGTATTCGCTGCGGTTATTATTCATGTTGATGCGTGTGTTATTGGTGCTGACGTTGCTGCTATCCGGCAACGCCATTGCTGCTCTGACGGCCCCGCAAGGGCTTCCTCCCCGCTATATGCAAACCACGGAAGATGCGGCCGTCTGGGCGCAGGTGGGCGATCGTGTTATCACCGTCGGCAATATTCGCGCCGGGCAAATTATTGATGTGGTGCCCACGGCGGCGGATTACTACGAATTTCGTTTTGGATTTGGTACCGGGTTTATCGACAAAGCTCACTTGGAACTTGTGCCAGGGCGGCAGCGCGTTGAGGATGGGCTGGGGGATCTGCATCGACCTGGTAGTAACCAGAACCTCATCACCTGGAAAGATACTCCCGTCTATAACGCGCCGTTTGGTACGCTGGCGGAGAACCTGCGCTATCCGATTTTGAGTTCCTTAAAGGGGCGTCTGAACCAGACCTGGTATCAAATTCGCATCGGTAATCGGCTGGCGTACATCAGTTCGCTGGATGCACAGATGGACAACGGCATTCCGATGCTGACCTATCATCATATCCTGCGGGATGAAGAGAACACCCGTTTTCGTCATACTTCGACCACCACCTCGGTGCGCGCTTTTAATAACCAGATGACCTGGCTGCGCGACAGGGGGTACACCACCCTGAGCATGTATCAACTGGAAGGCTACGTGCGCAACAAAATGAACCTGCCGGCACGGGCGGTGGTGATCACCTTCGACGATGGGCTGAAATCGGTTAGCCGCTACGCGTATCCGGTGCTGAAACAGTATGGTTTTAAGGCGACGGCGTTTATTATCTCGTCGCGTATAAAAGTGCATCCGCAAAAGTGGGATCCAAAATCGCTACAGTTTATGAGCATTTCCGAACTACGTGGTATCAAGGATGTGTTTGATTTTCAGTCGCATACGCACTTTTTACATCGCGTCGACTACTCCCGGCACCCTATTCTGTTAAGCCGCAGCTACCACAACATTCTGTTTGATTTTAAACGTTCACGCCGGGCGCTGGCGCAGTTTAATCCGCACGTGCTGTATCTCTCTTACCCCTTTGGCGGCTATAACGCCACGGCGGTACAAGCGGCAAACGATGCGGGGTTCCATCTGGCGGTGACCACGGTGAAAGGGAAGGTGAAGCCGGGGGATAATCCGTTCCTGTTGAAACGACTCTACATCTTAAGAACGGATTCACTGGAGACGATGTCGCGGCTGGTCAGCAACCAGCCGCAGGGGTAGGGCAATCAGGCAACCTGAACCGGAATCGCTTTCGCGGTGCGTTTCATTTCGTTGTCGCCTTCAAAGTAAGCCACTTTCGGACGCCAGGTGCGAGCTTCTTCATCCGGCATGGTGACGAAGCTTGCAATGATCACAATATCGCCCACTTCCGCGCAGTGCGCTGCCGCGCCGTTGACGGAAATGATGCGGGAACCGCGCTCTGCCGCGATCGCGTAAGTGGAAAAGCGCTTACCATTGCTCACGTTCCAGATATCAATGGCTTCGTTTTCAAGAATACCGGCTGCGTCGAGAAAATCCTGGTCAATGGCGCAAGAGCCTTCGTAGTGCAGGTCAGCCTGGGTCACTTTGACGCGATGGAGCTTACCTTGCAGCATAGTGCGAATCATAACTTCTACCTTTCTACCATAACGATAACAAAGCTGATGTGAATATCAGCTTCAGGAAATTCCTGGCAGTATTGCCCGATTTTGGTTGGGTGTCCACTCATCTGGCGTCGTTTCTTCGCACAGTTTGCGTACAGCTGCGAGGAACTGACGGTAATGAATGTATATCGTTGATTTTTATCCCGAGCCTGCTCGAGGCGTTCACAATCCCTCGCTGACGCCGCGTGGCGATACAGCGATACTGCGCACACAGGACGAATGGCAAAGGTCGGGGAAATGAAAACAGCAGCCAGCACGCCGCATGATGCGGTATTCAAACAGTTTTTAATGCACACCGAAACGGCACGCGATTTTCTGGATATTCATCTTCCGCAGGAGATCAAAGGGATTTGCGACCTGACGACCCTTACGCTGGAGTCAGGCAACTTTGTCGAAGAAAGTCTACAGGAACAGTACTCCGATATACTTTACTCCGTTTCGATGCAGGGCCATCCCGGCTATTTGCATATTCTGATCGAACACCAGAGCACGCCGAGCAAGAAAATGCCTTTCCGCATGATTCGCTATGCCATTGCCGCAATGCACCGCCATCTGGAAGCGGGTTTCGAACAGTTACCCCTGGTGGTTCCCATTCTCTTCTATCAGGGAAAGACATCGCCTTATCCCTATTCAATGTGCTGGACGGACATGTTTTCCTCGCCCGAACTGGCGAGACGACTTTACAGCGAGCCCTTTCCGCTGGTGGATGTTACCACCATACCGGACGATGAAATTATGCAGCATCGCCGCGTAGCCATACTCGAACTGCTGCAAAAGCATATTCGCCAGCGCGACTTAATGAAAATGCTGGAGGATCTGGTCACGCTTTTGAGCGCGGAGTACACTACCGAAAGTCAATTAATCACGCTGGTAAACTATATGTTACTACGTGGTCATACTGACCAGCCGAAAATATTTTACCGTGAACTGGGAAGGCGTTTGCCAAAGGAGAAAACAATGGGGACGGTTGCCGAGTGGCTTGAAGAGCAGGGGATGCTGAAGGGAATTCAACAGGGTATGCAACAAGGCATACAACAAGGAGAAAGCAATGCCACACATCGGGTTGCTGCACGTATGCTAAAAAACGGCATGTCACCAGAACTGGTTGCGGAGATGACCGACTTAACCCGCGAAGAGATCGAAAACATTCCCGGCTGGCGCTAACTGCCGCCAGCGCCAGCCGGGATATATCAGCCTAATTCGACAATTTTATTGTCGATTAAACGTGCCTGCCCGAGCCATGCGGCCATCAGGATCACCGCACGTTTGCTGCTGTCGGTCAGGTCGAGCAGCGTGTCGGCGTCGCGGATCTGAATATCATCGGCGCGGAAGCCTTTTTCATTCAGTTCCTGCTCGGCGAGGGCGATGATTTCTGGCTGATCGCGCTCGCCGTTTTTCAGTTTCTCTGCCACTGAACTCAGCATCTTATACAGCCCCGGCGCTATCTTGCGTTGGTCCGACGTCAGGTAACCATTGCGCGAACTGAGCGCCAGGCCATCTTTAGCGCGGATAATCGGCACGCCGACAATCTCAATGTCAAAGCCCATATCGGCAACCATCTTGCGGATCAGCGCCAGTTGCTGAAAATCTTTCTCGCCGAAGCAGGCGATGTCTGGCTGAATGAGGTTAAAGAGTTTACTGACGATGGTCGAAACGCCGCGGAAGTGCCCTGGGCGGCTGGCGCCTTCGAGCATGGTTGAGAGGCCCGGTACGTCAACAAAGGTATGATTCTCGGTACCCTGCGGGTAAATTTCCTGCGCGGACGGCGCGAAAACCAGATCGACTTTGCGCTTATTCAGCTTCTCGCTGTCTTCCTGCAAGGTGCGCGGATAGCGCGCCAGATCTTCCGGACGATCGAACTGCATCGGGTTAACGAAAATACTGACCACTACCACATCCGCGCGCGATTTCGCTTCGTCGACCAGCTTCATGTGGCCATCGTGCAGGTTACCCATGGTGGGCACCAGCGCCACGCGCTTGCCTTCCATACGCAGACGGCGGATATGCTGACGCAGCAGCGGCAGGGTTTCGATAATTAACACAAGGTGACTCCTTAATGGAAACTGTGTTCTTCGCCCGGATATACGCCGGACTCCACTTCAGCCATATACTGCCGCACAGCCGCGCGGATGTCGCCCGTTTCAGCAAGGAAATTTTTAGCAAATTTAGGGATATGGCCGCCAGTAATTCCGAAGGCATCGTGCATGACGAGGATCTGCCCGTCGGTGACGTTGCCCGCGCCGATACCGATAACCGGAATCGCCAGCGCCTCGGTGACGCGTTTTGCCAGTTCAACTGGCACGCACTCCAGCACCAGAAGCTGTGCGCCTGCCGCTTCCAGCGCCAGCGCGTCGCTCAGCAACTGGTCGCCCGCATCGCCTCGACCCTGTACTTTATAACCGCCGAAAACGTTGACCGACTGCGGGGTTAACCCCAGATGGCCACATACCGGCACGGCACGTTCGGCCAGCATTTTGACCGTATCAGCAAGCCATGCACCGCCTTCAATTTTGACCATGTTCGCGCCTGCGCGCATCACGATAGCCGAGTTTTCAAATGCCTGTTCCGGCGTGGCATACGCCATAAAAGGCAGGTCAGCCAGCAGCAGGCAGTTTGGCGCGCCGCGACGGACAGCTGCGGTGTGATAAGCGATATCTTCAACGGTAACGGGAAGGGTGGAATCATGCCCCTGCACGGTCATGCCCAGCGAATCGCCGACCAGCATCACGTTCAGACCTTCGTCAGCAAACAGTTTGGCGAAGCTGTAGTCGTAAGCGGTGATGGTGGCGAAGCGTTTTTTTTCTTGTTTGTATTTTTGCAGCAGGGAAATCGTTGTCGGTTTCATAACGTATCCTGATGGTAAGGTTGAATTAATCGGCATTCTAACAGCAGCATTCAGAGGGGCAATGGTTTTTAGAGGCATGCATCGTCAGCGCCAAAAGGAATCCTTCGGCGCTGGTAGGGGTTATTCATAAGAAAAATTAAATGTAGCGTTGCCTGTGAATGAGCCAGGTCTGACGGTTTGGCCATCTGCAATCAATTGTGCAGTGAATGGGAAATCAAGCTGTGGGTTCCACCACTCTGAATAAGTGAAAGTGGCAGCATTGCTGGCATCAGGTTTCAAAGGAAGATTGTTGTTATTCGCTGTTGAAACGACCCGTATACCAACACCTTCAGCAGTGCCTGCGCTTTTCCCGACCAGTTCCGTATTGGGGGAGGCCGTCGTGGCTCTCAGTTTTATGTCGATTCGGCTGGCGCCACAGTTCTCTCCGCGGATAATAAAAGGAACTTCTGGGGTTACTCCTTGATGAATATCGTAGACGTAATAATCGCCTAACAGTACCTGATTACCCTTGGTGTTTTCTCCCACCAGTGCGGTGGTGAGGCAGGTCGGAGGGGACACGGTGAAATCTAATGAGTTTACATCTACACGGAAATTTACTTTTGCCGAATGCTCACCCGATCCAATTTGCCATGTGGCTATTTGTCCAGGAATTGCGTGCCCGTTTGTCACACCATTTTGGGGGCGAAATGATGCCGTTTGGTAGAGGCGAAAGCGTAAGCGCCAATTGCTATCGGTGTCTTCCCATTCAAAACGTATATTGGAATTAGGTATGAAACTTCCAGCGCCGTAAGGTGAGAGAACTCTTAAAACAGTACTGTCTATGCATCCGCTACAAAATAACTCCATAGAGTAAACAATACCTTCAATCGACGTAGCGAACAGGGCACTACCTTCGTTAGTCACGGCGCTTGTTTGTATGGCTGCATCTGACGTATTTGTTAGATGCACGGATTCATCTCCGCCGCTTAAAACCTTACATCCGATATCGCCTCTGAGGATAATGGGAACATCTGGAATAACAACAGTAGAGATTTCTGTTGGTGAATCGACACCTGTAAGTGGGATATTGAGACGATTAGAGGACATTGTCATTGTATAATCCCCGCCTGCGGCGGGGTCTATGTAGCAATCGTACATACCGGCGAAGGCATTCGACGTAGCCCATATGAGAAAGATTAAGACGCAACATAGATGCAGTAATAACCCATTTATTTTTATACACATTTTTATTTCCTTCTATTCATACGTCACACTGACAATAACCTGGCTTCTTACCCGCCCAGTTAATGGCGGTTGTGATTTATCAATTTGCTGCATACGTGAGTAGAATCTCCAGGATGAAGGGGCGACCTGTGTCGGCGTTGCCGGGTATATCGCTCGGGATTTACCATCAGATGCCAGGACGTTAAAGGTTGACGCGTTTTCTTGCGCTGAGAAGATCACAATGCCAACGTTTTTAGCACCGTCTGTCAGTTGTTCTAATTCATTGGTGAAAACCTGATAGTTTCCTGCTGAAAAGGGGCTCGTTTTGGGCTGGAAGTCGATTTTTATTCGTGATTGGGTGTCCTGTGTATTTTCGCAGGAAACTATATCTATAGAAAAATATTCTCCACCAGGATAATCGCTTTCTGGAGTGATATCTTCCGAAAAATAATCGAGGGTGACGGTATCAAGATTAACAATGCCGCCATTACTGATAGTTATCTGACAAGAACTTGATATCACTGATGCCGTGATATCGAATTCAATGTTTGCGTAACTACACGTAATTTTTAATAAAAAAAACAATGGAATATATAAAATAAGACGGGGAAAAAATGGGTTAATGCCAATATCCATATCCGTTACTCATAGGTTATAGTAAACGTTGCCGGAGAGGTAAAATCCCCCGTCGTGACTGCTGAAGAGGACTGACCAGGCTCGACTACCATTCTGGCGCTGAGGATGTATTCAACATATTGCTGGCCGTTGGCCGCAGAAATATCAACTAGTTGAGTGTTGGGATTGAAGCATTGCAGCTGTACGCTATCATTCCCCTCTGGTGTACGGGTTGTCCAAATTTCAACGGCAGTGTGTTGTGCTTTATTTGCTGTATCTGGAATATTATTAGCAAAGGCTGCGGAGTTTGTTGCTGCGCAGGCGGTTCCTCTGGGGGCCAATGTCACTTTCGCCTGGCGTTTTGGTATCCCTTCACAGTTTGTGAAACGTAATTTAAAAGACTTTATTTTGCTTTTTGCCTCCAGTTCAGAAATGTAGATATTGCCAAAAGCGATAATATTCGTTGTATTACCGTTGTCATCCAGCAATTCAGCGGTGCACGTACCCATTGTGATTTGGCTGGTTACGGTAAGCGTTAACGTAGGGGTTCCTGCCTGGGTCGGAAAGATGAACGGAGTTCCACTTATGGCCGCCAGAATAACAAAGGCTGAATAAATGATTATTTTCATAGCATGAGTTATATTATTCATAAGTGAAATTAAAGGTGGCTTTTGCGCGGAAACTCCCGATCGTCCCTGCTCCAGCCGTTGTTTCTCGCAGGGCAACCGTCATTGGCAGACCATTTGACATTTCATCCGCACTCCATTGAATCGCATCTGAGTTGTTGGGGAGAATGAAAGCACTATCCTCACTATTTCTGCGCTTGAACCCCATACCAATATGACTTGCTGCATCACCTGTGGCCTCATTGTTAATGAGTGCCCCTGATATTGAAGAACCGAAGATCCTGGTCGTGATCTTCATAACATTCGCGCTACAGCCCGTTGCAACAAGTTTAAAATCAGCCTGGGCTGCGACATCGGCATTGATTACTTTCTCCAGTCTGACATCTGGGATTTTCAGACTATAGTTATCCATGCCATCGTTATTAATGTTTATATTACCATCTTGCTCAAGCGATATATTACATGTGGTTTCCAGAACGTTGGCGACAAAATCGACATTAAGATCTGTTGCCTGGCCAGACTTCAAAATGAATAGGCTCAGAAATGCTACTGCGATTACACATTTAAATGTTTGGATCGCCATCCTATTTACCTCCGCTCCGACAAATAAGACCATTTAATAATAATGTTCCGGTAGAACCTACGGTCTGTACTTTTTCGGGGATACGATAAACGACATTGCAGCTCACGGGGCGATTATTGTCGCTCCAGCGAACGCTCAGTTCTCCGTTTTCATTTATACCCCGTACAAATGCTTGCCCACCCTGACCCATGCTGCCGATTATCGCACCACCCTGGTAAATTTCAGCCGCAAACGGGATTACTTGTCCATTTTGCGCGCTAATATTGAGTATCGCGGAACGGCCCTGATCGGTTTCAAAACGAGCCAAAACAACGGAGCCACTTCGTGGTACGGTAGTGGTGCTGGTACTTTTCAGTTCAACATCGTTTTCCAGCGTATCAATATTTAGCCCGACCTTGTTTTCGTGATAGGGATTTAATGAGGCGGATATTGCATATCCCCATCGGTCTACTGTGTTATTGCTGTTATTTATTTGAGCCCCCTTGGCTCCAGGGGCATCAACCAGTACCAACGTATCATTATCATTGAAATTATGATTGGTAAATGTTAACCCGCCGCTATGAAGAACAAAACCCCCCTCTGTACTGAATGAATATTGTCGATTATGATCGCTACTGACAGAGGCGGATGTTGAAATTCCGCCCCAGGAGGAGTCGTAACTAAGATAACCACCTACAGACGCAATATCTTTTTCCTCTTTATCCAGACTGTAACCTGTATTGATGCTGTAATTAAGCCGGTTATCTTCATTATTCCCTGTGCTACTGATATTCAATTGATGCGAACCATCAAAATTACTGTTGACCTGGGTGTTTATATTGCGAAATCCAGATGTCTGACGTTTACCGCCAAAAAGCGTTTCAAGTGGAATGCTTACATTAAGGTATATTGCATCATCTTTTTTTCCATCTTCATCCCAGGTTCGTTGTAGATTGAGGCTAAAGCTCCCCCAGGAAACACCTTTGCTGTAGCCAATATTATATTCAGCACGACTTGCACCATCTGCCCAGTAGTCGGTCCAGCTTCCAGATAAGTATAGCGATCCGTAATCTTCGTTAGCGCTTCTAAGGGGTTGGCTGACACTGACGGTGAATTGATTTTTCATACGTGAATAGTTTCTCATCGTCATTTTGCCGTCATCTTCGGACGCATATTTAGCATTATCAATCAATGTTAATGCGTCATGAAGACCGAGATATTTCTGTGTTGAATAACGATATGCAGCAACGTTGAATGAGGTTTGGGTAGCTTCTACCAGTTTGTTCCAGGTCAGGCGGAAGCTTTGTCCCTGGTAGGTTTGGTCACCAGGAATGTTTGCCTGAGCATGCGTAACATCGACAGCAAATGCGCCAAGCTGAGTGTTAATTCCCAGGCCAACTAAAACAGCGGCGTAATTGTTATCCGTTATCTGTACCCCGGTGTATCCGGTGAGAAGATTATTAAAACCGTAGTAGAAGGACGCCTGTACAAGGTTTGGTGTAGTGTGAAGATCATCATCATTCACCTGGCCTGCGGTGATATCCCAGCGTCCGACACCTGGCCGTTGCATCTGGAAGACGGATGAAAAGGGTTGGGTGAACGTTCTTTTTGTTCCGTCAGCCTCTTCGATGGTAACGACCAGTTCGCTACCAAATCCGGATGGGCTGATGTCATCAATGGTAAAAGCGCCTGGAGATACCGTTGTTTCGTAGATCTTGTAACCATTTTGCGTGATCGTCACCTTTGCGTTGGTATTGGCGACCCCCCGAATAGTTGGGGCATAGCTCGCTAGTGCGGAAGGTAACATGCGGCTATCACTGTAAAGACGTACTCCGCGAACGTTTACCGCATCAAAGGTTTCTCCAGTGGTGTACGACTCCCCCACGATAATCTGTGAGCGTAGTGATGAGATATCGCGTTGCAGGTAACGATTTTGAAATTCGAGGTTACTGCTCCCGTTTTTTGACCAACTATAATTTCCGCGGGCCCTGAAATGCCATGCCCCAAGATTGATTCCTGAATTGAATGCGCCATATAAGCTGTCGTTATCATTCCCTTGTGCTTTATTGTGATAAGCATTCACCGAATAGGAAAGTAATCCTGCATTGATGCCGGATTCCCAAAGGGATGGATCAACATAGCCCCGATAGGTTTTGGTTATGAATGCTTGGGGAAGGGAGATTTCAAGAAGCTGTTCGCCATTATCATACTGGATAGTGGTTTTATCGATGGATTTCTCCAGATCCAGGCAATCTTCTTGATCGCCGTCTCGTTTCAGCAAAACGACAGAGGCTTCGGGCTGGCGGATATGTAACTGGGTCAGATTTTTACGTGTTAAACAGGCGGCTGCGCTTTCGGCTCCAATATCGACAAAGGGAATCTCCATACTGGTTATAGACTGGCCATTAACGAAAACGCGTACATTGTAGGTACCGACAGGTGTGGGGTTTCCATGGGAATAGCGTCCGACATCAATTGTGGAAGCTCCGGATCCCATCAGAAAAGAACTGTCGTATTCAACGCTCTCGACTGCAATCCCTTTATTACTGTACAAGAGGGCACAGAAGGTCGCGAGTGCGGCAATGCGCGCTCCGCAGCAATGGGTTATCTTGAACAAGGTTGCATCCCTGGAAATGTGGTGCTGGAACCCGAGTCAACGTTAGAGAGTTGCAGAACCATCAATGGTGCCACCATAATCATTGATAGCTTTAAACACGATTTTTCCTGATGAGACGTTGCCTGACAGGCCTTCAATGGCAAAAGTCACCTGGCTGAAGGGTGCCACCATTCGGGAATCAACCTTGAAACTTTTCCCACCGCTTTGTAGCGAGATATCGTTAAAAGAGACGTGGTAAGGGGTTGGATTATTAACCTGTAGTTGTGAATTTGTTAGCATCCACTTCAGTTTTCCCGGCGCCTCGGAAGGTTCTCCTGTCAGCCCACTTGGGCGATAAAAAAGTTTTATCCTCGTTCTGAATGCCAGCTGTAACAGGTTTTTGGTGTCATCTGCGTTATCCGATGCTTTGGGTTTGGGAGGGACTTCCAGTACGTTGAACCAAAATACACTTTCTTTATCTGTCGGTAGGGCAGTAGTGCCTGTGAACATCACTTTTACGGTTTGACCATGTCGGGATTCAACCCGCGAGACCGGGGGCGTCGTTGTAAAGGGCACTTTTATTTGGCTCGGATCGGCATTGTCGTCGCCTGTATCTAACCAGTTTTGAATCAAAAGAGGGTGGTTTCCTTTATTTTCCAGCCGAACGTTTACTTCCTTTTTATCAGCGGGATAGATAATTCGAGTGCCAGAAATAATAATATCCGCAAATGCATTAACGCTTATTAGCAGGCATGTAAATATTATTGCACTTAAGACATTTTTTATAATGGAGTTCATGAGCATTTTTTGCCGTTTTACAGATGGAAAATAAGGCCTGCCTTACAGTAGGCCTTTAACCCAAAAACAATCAATCATTCATAAACAATGGTGTAGAGACCATTTGTTGTGACATGACCAACAGTGACAGTTGCGGAGTCGCTCGCTTTCACATAAGACGCATCAAACACATATTCGCCATCACCGTTGGCGTCTAAGAGGAGATCGTGGATATCGCTGGCATCGCCCATTTTAACCTGAGTAACAGCGCCACCGGTTTTCACTTCATGAACAGCAATATTAACCCCCTGAGCCGCTGCAAGGCCGTTCACGGTGATGTTCATGTTGTTATCCAGGGTACCATTAGCATTGGCGTAATTGACCGAGCCCATTGTTAAATGAGCCTTTGTTTCGGAACCGCTGCAATTCACGCCGATACGGAACTCTTTGGGTAAAGCGCCAGGGCTGGTGGCATTCACCGTACTGGAAATGTCTGGAACTGTTGCCGTAGCCAGCGTGATGATACCGTCAGAACTCACGGTTTGCGTACCACCAACAACAACACTGGTTTTACAGGTTGCAGATTGCACCAGCCCGTTGAAGTCAAGATTACCTCCATCAGCAGCCATTGCAGAACCGGAGGCAACAACCATTGCCGCGGCGATTAATGCTTTTTTCATTTCATGTGTCCTTACCAATAAAATTTTAAAATCACAGCGCTCGCATAGTACTGAAATTAAAGTGATGGAGGTAGTGACATTAAATGGGGGGGTAATACAAAAAATATATATAATAGAGCGTATAGGGGATATGTTTTCTTCTTATACTGACATCATTACATATTAATATAAAATTATTGTATGTTTGAAGGTGGGTTTAATTAAATCTTAATTTGTTTTTTAGAAAGTATTATGTTTGAAAAGGTTGGATTTGTTATAACTCTAGACGCTACAACAAGCTGTACTTATGATTGGTTTTAAATACTCTATTCATTCACCCACGTGTCTCTCCAAACGGGTGGTTTCGACGCTTCTAATGTGGTCAGCCTTTCGCGCAACGTCTCCCCATTCGGAAAAACCAGCTCCGGCGCAATCTCAAACAGCGGCCACAGCATAAACCCACGGTTTTTCATATCGTAATGCGGCACCGTCAAACGCTCGGTGTTAATCACCGCATCGCCAAACAGCATGATATCGAGGTCCAGCGTACGTGGCCCCCAGCGCTCCGCTTTACGTACGCGGCCCTGCTGCAGTTCAATGCGTTGGGTATGGTCGAGCAATGCCTCAGGGGCGAGCGTTGTTTCCAGCGCCACGGCGGCGTTGAGGTAGTCTGGCTGATCCTGCGGCCCCAGCGGCGGGGTGCGGTAAAAAGAGGAGAGTGCGACAATTCGGCTTTGTGGGATTTCACCCAGCGCCTGAATTGCCGCATTGACCTGCTCCAGCGGGGAAGCAAGATTGCTGCCGATGGCGATGTACGCAATCGTCATGCGTTGTTGCTCTCGCGACGCGGGGCGCGTCGGCGCGGGCGACGGTGGCGACGGCGGGTATCCGGCTCGTCGTCCAGATTGGTGAGCATATCTTTCTGCGCCGGCGGCGCGGCCACCTGGAATTCGCCCCACCATTGAGTCAGGCGTTGCAGCTCCGTGTTGCGTTCCGCTTCGGCACGCAGCGCCAGCAAGTCGTAGGCGGCACGGAATTTTGGATGCTCCATTAACTTCCACGCACGTTTGCCCTGACGGCGAGACATACGCAGCTGTAGCTGCCAGATATCGCGAACCAGCGAGGTAATGCGTTTTGGAATGGCAAGCGATCGGCAGGCTTCATCCAGCACATCGTTCATCGCCAGTGCGAACGCATCGTGATAGGTCAGACCGCTTTCCTGGGTGATTTTCTGCGCCATCTCCAGCAGCGGATACCAGAACATCGCCGCAAACAGGAATGCCGGGTTCACGCGCATATCGTTACGAATGCGGTTATCGGTATTTTTAAAGACCTGGCTGATGATCCGTTCCATCGCACTGTCGCCTTCTTCAGTGAAGTAACGAGTAATGGTCGGGAACAGCGGCTGGAAAAGATTGTATTCGCGCAGCAACTTATAGGTGTCGTAGCCGTACCCTGCCTGCAGCAGTTTCAGCGATTCTTCAAACAGACGCGCTGGCGGCACATCGTTAATCAGCGTTGCCAGGCGCGGGATCGGCTCGGCGGTCTCTTCGCTAATGCGCATGCTCAGCTTGGCAGCGAAACGCACGGCGCGCAGCATGCGCACCGGATCTTCGCGATAACGCGTTTCCGGATCGCCAATCAGGCGAATCACGCCTTCTTCCAGGTCCTGCATACCGCCGACGTAATCACGCACGGTGAAATCGGCCACGCTGTAATAAAGGCTGTTAATGGTGAAGTCGCGGCGCTGGGCATCTTCTTCGATGGAACCGAAGATGTTATCGCGCAGCAGCATGCCGTTTTGCCCACGCTGAGAGGTGGTACGGTCAGATTGCGCATCTTCGTGGTGCCCGCGGAAGGTGGCGACTTCAATGATTTCCGGGCCAAACATCACGTGGGCCAGACGGAAGCGACGACCGACCAGACGGCAGTTGCGGAACAGTTTACGCACTTGTTCCGGCGTCGCGCTGGTAGTGACGTCAAAATCTTTCGGTTTTTTGCCCAGCAGCAGGTCGCGAACGCCGCCACCAACCAGGTAGGCTTCATAACCCGCCTTGTTCAGGCGATAGAGAACCTTAAGGGCGTTTTCGCTGATATCTTTGCGGGAAATAGCGTGCTGCTCGCGCGGAATGACCGTCATTTGAGGACGGGCGACGGCATTAGCAGCCTCGCTTTCCTCACGGCTTAGCACCTTGCGGCAAAAATTAGCGACTCGGGTAAAAATGGTACACCTCGGTAGTGTCAGTCTTATGGACTAAAAAATAGCGGCTAATCATAGCTCAGCATCATGCATTTGAGAATGGTGGATTTACAATCGCCCTTTCCGGCACGGTGTCAAGCGTCCAGTTATCTACAGCATTTTTCAGCAATTCGGCAAGCGTAACGTCCTGCCATTGCGCTGCGGTGTTCTGCCCTAAAAAGCGTAGCGCCTGGATTAATGTTGGGCGAGGATCGCCATGTGGTAAGGCAGGCGCATGATTTTGCTTGGAAAGTTTAGCGCCTTCTGCATTCAGCGCCAGCGGCAGATGAATATATTCAGGTTCCGGCCAGGCAAAATGCCGATAAAGAGATAGCTGGCGCACCGTCGGCTCGATTAAATCTGCGCCGCGCACAATCTCTGTGACGCCCTGAAAATGATCGTCGACCACAACGGCGAGGTTATAGGCAAACAGGCCATCACGGCGATGAATAATAAAATCTTCCGTCGCCAGACGCGGGTCGGCGATAATTTTACCGCGCAGGTTATCGTGGAATGCCAGCACAGGCTCATTCTGACGAATTCGTAGCGCGGCGTTTTCTGCGCCAAGGGCTAAATCCCGACAGTGCCCGTCATACATGCCGCCAATACTCTGAATGCGTGCGCGAGTGCAGGTGCAGTAATAGCTGAGCCCTTGCTGATGCAGCCAGGCCAGCGCCTCGCGATAAGCTTCATGGCGCTGTGATTGCCAAAGTACATCGCCATCCCACTCCAGCCCATAATGTTCCAGCTGGCGCAAAATCGTGGTTGCGGCACCGGGAACTTCACGAGGGGGATCGATATCTTCAATGCGGACCAGCCAGCGGCCATGCTGCGCGCGTGCCTGGAGATAGCTGCCAAGCGCGGCAATCAGCGAACCAAAATGCAGCTCACCGGATGGGGAGGGGGCAAAACGCCCGATGTAAGGTTGTGATGACATGCTTTTACTGATTATAGAAACGGCAAGGCGGGAATCGCTCCCGCCTTGAAAATAGTGATGCTCATTGGCGTTTGATTAGCCAGCCATCTGTTTTTCGCGGATTTCCGCCAGCGTCTTGCAGTCAATGCACAGATCGGCAGTCGGACGCGCTTCCAGACGGCGAATGCCAATTTCGACACCGCACGATTCGCAGAAGCCGAAATCTTCGTCTTCTACTTTTTTCAGCGTTTTCTCGATCTTTTTGATCAGCTTACGCTCGCGATCGCGGTTACGCAGTTCGAGGCTGAACTCTTCTTCCTGGGCTGCACGGTCAACCGGATCCGGGAAGTTCGCTGCTTCATCCTGCATGTGTGTAACGGTGCGATCGACTTCATCCCGAAGTTGATTACGCCATGCTTCCAGAATACGACGGAAGTGCGCCAGCTGGGCTTCGTTCATATACTCTTCGCCCGGCTTCTCCTGGTACGGCTCCACCCCAGCGATGGCGAGAATACTCAGGGACGATGTTTTACGGTTTTGCCCTTCTTGCATGTTGCTTCTCCTTAACACGCACTATCGATCCCCGTGTTCGGGGGAAAAATCAGGCCGCTATAAATAGCAGATGCGATTCCGTATGGCAATTATCTAAACGTAACACTTGACAATGCTGTGAGGAAAAGCGTATTTGCGACGCAGCCCGAACACTTAATATCCAGATCACACCCGTGGTAACGTGACGGGCAACGGTGATCTCAGAGTGATGTTATCGGCAGAAAGTTCCGCTTTATAAGCCAGAATCTCTACCCCCCGTTTATGTGCTTCCGCTAATAATTGTGCGTATTGAGCATCAATATGGTGTGCAGGTGCGAAATATTCAATGGCTGAGTGTAAAACAGTGAACAATAACACCGCCCGATCGCCCGCTGCGACCACGCCCATCAGCTCGCGTAAATGCTTCTGCCCGCGCAGTGTGACTGCATCCGGGAAGTAGCCGTACTCCTTTTCCGCCAGAGTGACCGATTTCACTTCAATATAGCACCGGGGGCGATCATCTGCCTGTAACATAAGGTCAATTCTGCTGCCCTCTTCACCATATTTCACTTCACTTTTCAGTGAATTATAGCCGAGGAGTTGCGGAATTGTTCCAGACAATATCGCCTCTTTGGCGAGTTGGTTCGCACGCTGTGTGTTCACACAAATGAACGCGCCGTTTTGCGTTTGCGTAATTTCCCAGGTATGCGGATATTTGCGTTTAGTATTTTCTGAAGTGGAATACCAAACCGTATCACCAGGCGTGGCGCAGCCGGTCATTGCGCCAGTATTTGGGCAATGAAGGGTGAGGGTTTCGCCCTCAGGCGTCACCACGTCGGCAAGAAAGCGCTTGTAGCGTTGAATGAGCGTGGCGTGCTGGAGTGCAGGCGTAAAGTGCATGAGGCATCCTTGATTATTCTGAAAGTGTCCAGCGTTGAAGTGGTGTGTAGCGCGTTCGCCCGTTTACAAAGTGTGATTCGTAGAGCACAAACTCGCTTACCGGGATTTCCCAGCAAAAGCCCGGTGCCGGAATTGGCACCGCATGCGCCGTATTGCGCAACAGCGTTAAATGCGGGTGAAACGGCTGCGGGCTTTGATAACAACCGCTGCGTGCCGCCTGAGCTCTTAGCAGATTAGCCAGCTGCAATAACCCGCGCGGCGGTTGACGCGTGCCCAGCCACACCACGCGCGAGCGCAGCCATTGCCCGGCGTCGTCGAGATGCAGCGTAAAGCCAGGCTGGCGGATACGGCCCGCCATTGCCGCCAGCGCTGCCTGCTTTTCGGCGCTAATTTCACCCAAAAACGCCAGAGTAATGTGCATATTCGCTGCCGCAACCGGCCTTCCCGCATCATCAGGGAAGTGATCCGCTCGCCAGCGCACAATCTGGCGCTGGATTTTGGTCGGGATCTCAATAGCGAAAAAGACTCTTTTCGACTCAGACATAGTGGGTACTCGGTAATGAATTGTGGCGATGCTACAATGTCCGCCTTGCAATGTTAACCCTTTGGAGCCAAACGTGTCGCTGTTGCCGGTCGCCGCTGTTCTTCCCGATCTTCTTTCCGCACTGGCGAACGCGCCTGCGGTACTGCTTAACGCGCCGACGGGGGCGGGGAAATCGACGTGGCTGCCGCTGCAAATTTTGCGCGAGGGTAATATTGGCGGGCGGATTATTCTGCTCGAGCCGCGCAGGCTGGCGGCGCGTAATGTCGCCCAACGACTGGCAGAACTGCTGGATGAAAAGCCCGGCGAAACCGTCGGTTACCGGATGCGTGCGGAAACCTGCGTGGGGCCGAACACGCGCCTTGAGGTGGTGACTGAGGGCATTCTGACGCGCATGGTCCAGCACGATCCCGAACTGACGGATGTCGGGCTGGTGATCCTCGATGAATTCCATGAGCGCAGTTTACAGGCGGACCTCGCGCTAGCTCTATTGCTGGACGTTCAGCAGGGGCTACGCGACGACCTGAAACTGCTGATTATGTCCGCCACGCTGGATAACGATAAGCTGCAATGCTTGCTGCCGGATGCGCCGGTCATCACCTCCGAAGGACGTGCCTTCCCGGTGGAGCGACGTTACCAGGCGCTGCCAGCACATCAACGTTTTGATGAGGCGGTGGCTATTGCCACGGCGGAACTGTTGCGCACGGAGCCTGGTTCGCTGCTGCTGTTTTTGCCCGGCGTGGGCGAAATCCAGCGCGTGCAGGAGTATCTGGCTTCGCGCGTGGCGTCTGACGTGCTGCTTTGCCCGCTGTACGGTGCGCTGTCACTCGCTGAACAGCGTCAGGCCATTCTTCCCGCGCCGGTCGGCAAGCGTAAAGTCGTGCTGGCCACCAACATTGCCGAAACCAGTCTGACCATCGAAGGCATTCGCCTGGTGGTCGATACTGCGCAGGAGCGCGTGGCGCGCTTTGACGTGCGCACGGGCTTGACCCGATTGTTAACCCAACGCATCAGTCAGGCATCGATGACCCAGCGTGCAGGCCGCGCAGGGCGACTGGAGCCGGGTATCTGTTTACATCTGTTGGGTAAAGAGCAGGCGGAACGCGCGGCAGCGCAAAGCGATGCGGAAATTCTGCAAAGCGACCTTTCGTCGCTACAGCTGGAGCTGCTGCAATGGGGCTGCTATGACCCGCAGCAACTGAACTGGCTAGATATGCCCCCCGCGGCCAATCTGGCTGCCGCACGTCGCTTACTCACGCAGCTTCAGGCGCTGGAAGGTGAACGTCTGACGGCACAGGGGCAGAAAATGGCGGCGCTGGGTAACGACCCGCGTCTGGCAGCGATGCTGATTGCCGCGAAAAGTGACGATGAGGCCGCCACGGCGGCCCGGCTGGCGGCGATTCTCGAAGAACCGCCGCGCGGTGCGGGTAGCGATCTCAGTCATGCGTTTTCACGCAGTCAGTCGAACTGGCAACAGCGAAGCCAGCAGTTGCTCAAACGGGTGAATCGGCGCGGCGGAAAACCGGATAGCGACGCCATTCCCGCACTCCTGGCACAAGGCTTTCCCGACCGCATCGCCCGCCGACGCGGGCTGGACGGGCGCTATCAACTGGCGAACGGTATGGGCGCAATGCTGGATGCTGACGATGCGTTAAGCCGCCATGAATGGCTGATTGCGCCACTGCTGTTACAGGGCAATGCGTCGCCCGATGCGCGTATTTTACAGGCCTATGCACTGGATATTGACGCACTGGCGGCGCAGTGCCCGCAGCTGCTTGAGCAGTCCGACACCATTGAATGGGACGAGGCGCAGGGCACGCTGAAAGCTCTGCGCCGTAGCCGCATTGGGCAACTGACGGTAAAAGTCCAGCCGCTGGCAAAACCGTCGGAAGATGAGTTGCATCAGGCGATGCTCAACGGCATTCGCGATAAAGGTTTAAACGTCCTGAACTGGACAGAAGACGCCGAGCAGCTACGCTTGCGTCTGCAATGCGCCGCGCGCTGGCTACCGGACGAAGCCTGGCCTGCGGTTGATGAGACCTCGCTGCTGGCGGAACTGGAAGCCTGGCTGCTGCCACATATGGGAGGCGTAAAATCGTTACGTGCGCTGAAAAATGTCAATATCAGGGAGGCATTATACGGTTGGCTGCCCTGGACATTACGACAACGTCTGGATAGTGAGCTACCAACTCATTACACTGTGCCCACCGGAAGCCGGATTGCTATTCGCTACGATGATGAAAACCCGCCTGCGCTGGCGGTGCGAATGCAGGAGATGTTTGGCGAAGCGAGCACGCCGACCATCGCCCAGGGGCGGGTGCCGCTGGTGCTGGAGTTGCTCTCCCCGGCGCAGCGCCCATTGCAGATTACGCGCGATTTAAGCGCGTTCTGGCAGGGCGCGTATCGGGAGGTGCAAAAAGAGATGAAAGGGCGCTATCCGAAACACGTCTGGCCGGACGACCCGGCGAACACCGCGCCGACGCGGCGGACGAAAAAGTATTCGTGAGGGAATTTTCCCCCTCACCCTAACCCTCTCCCTCAAGGGAGAGGGGACTGACTGTGCACATTGTTGAGTTCAGTACGTGTTTTCCCCCCTCTCCCTGCGGTAGAGGGCCGGGGTGAGGGCATCAGCGCGCACGTTGCCCCCTCATCCTCACCCTCTCTCCCACGGAGAGAGGAGAGAGAACGAGCCAAAATTGAGAGATATCTTCTTCTGTCCCAAAACGGAAGAACGGAAAATCAGGCCTTTGCGCCTGAATGTTGCGGAGAGAAAGCATGGCGGGGAATGACCGCGAGCCGATTGGACGTAAAGGCAAGCCTGCGCGTCCGGCGAAACAAAAGGTGAGCCGTCGTCGCCTCAGAGATGAGGATTACGACGACGATTATGATGATGACTATGAGGATGATGAGCCGATGCCACCACGTAAAGGTAAGGGCAAGGGCGGCAAGCCTCGTAGAAAACACGGCTGGTTCTGGCTGCTGGTGAAGCTGGCTATCGTCTTTGCCGTTCTGCTGGCGATTTACGGTGTCTATCTGGACCAGAAAATTCGCAGCCGTATTGACGGTAAAGTCTGGCAACTGCCGGCGGCAGTATATGGCCGCATGGTTAACCTTGAGCCGGATATGCCCATCAGCAAGAAAGAGATGGTGCAGCTGTTAACGGCGACACAGTACCGCCAGGTGACCGCGATGACGCGTCCGGGTGAGTTTACCGTGCAGGCCAACAGCATTGAGATGATTCGTCGCCCGTTCGATTTCCCGGACAGTAAAGAAGGGCAGGTACGCGCACGTCTGACTTTCGACGGCGATCATCTGGAGACGATTGAGAACATGGAGAACAACCGCCAGTTCGGTTTCTTCCGTCTCGATCCGCGTCTGATCACTATGCTTTCCTCGCCGAACGGCGAGCAGCGCCTGTTTGTCCCGCGTAGCGGTTTCCCGGATCTGCTGGTGGACACTCTGCTTGCAACGGAAGACCGTCATTTCTACGAGCATGACGGCGTGAGCCTCTACTCAATTGGTCGTGCGGTGCTGGCGAACCTGACGGCGGGCCGTACGGTGCAGGGCGCCAGTACGCTGACCCAGCAGTTGGTGAAAAACCTGTTCCTCTCCAGCGAACGCTCCTACTGGCGTAAAGCCAACGAAGCGTATATGGCTGTGCTGATGGATGCGCGCTACAGCAAGGATCGTATCCTTGAGCTGTACATGAACGAGGTGTATCTCGGTCAGAGCGGCGATAATGAAATTCGCGGTTTCCCGCTGGCGAGTCTGTATTACTTTGGTCGCCCGGTGGAAGAGCTGAGCCTCGATCAGCAGGCCTTGCTGGTGGGGATGGTGAAAGGGGCGTCCATCTACAACCCGTGGCGTAATCCGAAACTGGCGCTGGAGCGTCGTAACCTGGTGCTGCGTCTGTTACAGCAGCAAAACGTTATCGACCAGGAGTTGTACGACATGCTCAGCGCGCGTCCTCTGGGCGTGCAGCCGCGTGGTGGGGTGATTTCACCACAGCCCGCGTTTATGCAGATGGTCCGTCAGGAACTACAGGCGAAACTGGGCGATAAAGTGAAAGATCTCTCCGGCGTGAAGATCTTTACCACCTTCGATTCAGTGGCGCAGGATGCGGCAGAAAAAGCCGCGACCGAAGGCATTCCAGTGCTGAAGAAGCAGCGTAAGCTCAGCGATCTCGAAACGGCGATGGTGGTTGTCGACCGCTTCAGCGGAGAAGTCCGCGCGATGGTCGGCGGCGCAGAGCCACAGTTTGCCGGGTATAACCGCGCGATGCAGGCGCGCCGTTCTATCGGCTCGCTGGCGAAACCGGCGACCTATCTGACGGCGCTGAGTCAGCCGAATCAGTATCGCCTGAATACCTGGATTGCCGATGCGCCGATTTCCCTGCGCCAGCCAAATGGCCAGGTGTGGTCGCCGCAGAACGATGATCGTCGCTTTAGCGGTCAGGTGATGCTGGTAGATGCACTGACGCGTTCAATGAACGTGCCGACGGTTAACCTCGGTATGGCGCTGGGCTTACCTGCTATAACGGATACCTGGCAGAAACTGGGCGTGCCGAAAGATCAGCTGCATCCGGTTCCGGCGATGATCCTGGGGGCGCTGAACCTGACGCCTATTGAAGTGGCGCAGGCGTTCCAGACCATCTCCAGCGGCGGTAACCGCGCGACGCTTTCCGCGCTGCGCTCGGTGATTGCCGAAGACGGTACGGTGCTGTATCAGAGCTATCCGCAGGCTGAACGTGCCGTCCCGGCGCAGGCTGCGTATATGACGCTGTGGACCATGCAGCAGGTTGTCCAGCGTGGTACCGGCCGTCAGCTGGGTGCGAAATATCCGGGCCTGCACCTCGCGGGTAAAACGGGGACCACCAACAACAACGTTGATACCTGGTTTGCCGGCATCGATGGCCGTGAAGTGGTGATCACCTGGGTAGGGCGCGATAACAACCAGCCGACCAAACTGTACGGTGCGAGCGGCGCAATGTCGATTTATCAACGCTACCTGGCAAACCAGTCGCCGATTCCGCTGGCGCTGACGCCGCCGGAAGATATTGTTGATATGGGCGTGGACGATTCGGGCAACTTTGTTTGTTCGGGGGGGATGCGCACCCTGCCGGTCTGGACTACCGATCCTGATTCGCTTTGCCAGCAGGGCGAGATGATGCAGCAACAACAACTGCAGCAGTCGGGCAATCCGTTCGACCAGTCTTCTCAACCGCAGCAACAGCAGCCTCAGCAAGCGCAGCCGAAGAAAGAAGAGAAAGACAGCGACGGCGTCGCTGGCTGGATCAAGGACATGTTTGGCGGTAATTAACATCCTCAACGTGCAAAGCCCGCTTTTTAAAGCGGGCTTTTTTTATACGTGATTGTCAGAATATCGTAAGCACTAAAACCAATCTATTAACCCTCTGTTTTCATCTGGTTATTTCTTGAACCTTTAATCCACCACATCCCCTATATCGCTTGCTATATCGCCGCCGTTTGGCCTATTATTCGGCGGTTATAATAATAATTCTCGTTTACGTTATCATTCACTTTCATCAGAGATATACCAATGGCGCGTTTCAAAACTGCTCAGCCAAACCACTCGCTGCGTAAAATCGCAGTTGTAGTAGCCACAGCGGTTAGCGGCATGTCTGTTTACGCACAGGCTGCGGACCAACCGAAAGAAGAAACCATCACCGTCACTGCGGCACCTGTTTCCCAGGAAAGCGCGTGGGGGCCGGCACCGACTATCGCCGCGAAACGTTCAGCGACCGCGACGAAAACCGACACACCGATTGAGAAAACGCCACAGTCTGTTTCGGTTATCACTCGTCAGGAAATGGATACTCGTCAGCCGACTACGGTAAAAGATGCGATGGCCTATACGCCGAGCGTCTTCTCTACCCGTGGTAGCTCTTCCACTTATGATGTTGTTTCCATTCGCGGATTTACTGCACCTACTACCGTAAACACCAACCAGTATCTGGATGGTATGAAACTTCAGGGTAACAACTATTCTGAAGTCTCGATGGATCCCTATTTCCTGGAACGCGTTGAAGTTATGCGCGGGCCAACGTCAGTGCTGTACGGCAACAGCAACCCAGGCGGTATCGTGAGCATGGTCAGCAAACGCCCGACTACCGAACCCCTGCGCGAAATTCAGTTTAAAATGGGTACGGATAACCTGTGGCAAACTGGCTTTGACTTTAGCGACGCGATCGATGATGCGGGCGTGTGGTCCTATCGTCTGACCGGTTTAGGCCGCAGCCAGGACACCCAGCAAGAGATGGCGAAATCAACCCGCTACGCGATTGCGCCTTCCTTTAGCTGGCGCCCGGATGATAAAACCGACTTCACCTTCCTGAGCAACTTCCAGAGCGATCCGGATGCGGGCTACTATGGCTGGCTGCCGCGCGAAGGTACTGTTGTACCTTATGTTGATGCGAACGGTAACTCACATAAGCTGCCGACCGATTTCAACGAAGGCGAAAAAGACAACAAGATGCAGCGTCGCCAGCAGATGGTGGGCTACAACTTCTCTCACGCGTTTAACGACACCTTCACCGTGCGCCAGAACCTGCGTTACGACCAGGTGAAAACGCTTTATAAAGCGGTCTACGGTTTTGGCTATGATGGCGCGGGTAAAATTAACCGCAACTATGTTCGTTCTGACGAAGCGCTGAATGCCTTTACCGTTGATACGCAACTTCAGTCAAACTTTGCTACCGGCGACGTTGATCATACGCTGCTGACCGGCGTCGATTACTCGCGTATGCGTAATGACGTTGATGCGCTTTACGGATCTGCCAGCCCGCTGGATATGAGCAACCCGCAGTATGGTAATGCGAATGTGAACGTCAACTTCCCGTACGCGGTACTCAACCGTATGGAACAGACGGGGCTCTACGCGCAGGATCAAATCGAGTGGGATAAGTGGGTACTGACGCTGGGTGGTCGCTACGACTACGCAAAAACCTCAACTCTGACCCGTTCAAGCAACGCTTTGGCTGAGAAGAACGATCAGCAGTTCACCTGGCGCGGCGGCCTGAACTATCTGTTCGATAACGGTATTTCTCCGTACTTCAGCTACAGCGAATCTTTCGAGCCGACCTCTGGCTCAACGAAAGAGGGCACACCGTTTGATCCGTCTCGTGGTAAGCAATATGAGGCGGGCGTGAAGTATGTGCCTAACGACAGACCTGTCGTGCTGACAGCAGCGTTGTATGAGCTGACCAAAAATAAAAACCTGACGGCGGATCCTAACGATCCAACTGGTCTGTATAGCGTACAGTCAGGCGAAATTCGTTCTCGCGGCGTTGAGCTGGAAGCGAAAGCTGCATTGAATGAAAACATCAACTTGACTGCGGCCTACAGCTATACGGATGCGGAATACACTGAAGATACGATCTTCAAAGGTAAGCGTCCGGCGGAAGTTCCGCGTAATCAGGCTTCCCTGTGGACGGACTATACCTTCTACGATACTGTTCTGAGCGGTCTGACCTTCGGTGCGGGTGTTCGTTATACGGGTTCAACCGTCAGCTACTACAAAAACGATACCTCGACCGGGAAGAAAAACGAGTCGTTCAACGTCGGCAGCTACACCGTCGCTGATGCGATGGTGAAATACGATCTGGCGCGTTTCGGCCTGCCGGGTTCGTCTGTTGCCGTAAACGTCAACAACCTGTTTGACCGCGAATATGTCTCCAGCTGCTATAGCGAATATGCATGCTACTGGGGCGCGGAACGTCAGGTTGTTGCGACAGCGACCTTCCGCTTCTAATCTCTCCTATCGGGCGCGGTTTATCCGCGCCCTTTGACAAGTTGACGGCTATGCAGGACATCACAACCCCTCCCGATACCACCTTCGCACTCGATAACGTTACGTTTCGGGTTCCAGGCCGCACGCTGCTTCATCCTCTCTCGCTCACCTTCCCGGTGGGAAAAGTCACCGGCCTAATTGGCCACAACGGCTCCGGTAAATCCACGCTTTTGAAAATGCTTGGGCGTCATCAGCCCCCGTCGGAAGGTGAGATTCTGCTGGACGGGCAGCCGCTCGATAGCTGGAACAGCAAAGCGTTTGCCCGCAAAGTCGCCTATCTGCCGCAGCAGTTGCCGCAGGCGGAAGGGATGACGGTGCGTGAACTGGTGGCGATTGGTCGCTACCCGTGGCACGGAGCATTGGGGCGTTTTGGCGCAGCCGACCGTGAAAAAGTGGAAGAAGCGATTACCCTGGTGGGGTTAAAACCGCTGGCCAATCGCCTGGTGGACAGCCTCTCCGGCGGCGAGCGTCAGCGTGCGTGGATCGCCATGCTGGTGGCACAGGACAGCCGTTGTTTATTGCTGGATGAACCGACCTCCGCGTTGGATATCGCCCATCAGGTTGATGTGCTGGCGCTGGTGCACCGCTTAAGCCAGCAGCGTGGGCTGACGGTGGTGGCGGTGTTGCACGACATCAACATGGCTGCCCGCTACTGCGACTATTTAGTGGCGCTGCGCGGCGGCGAGATGATCGCTCAGGGCACGCCTGCTGAACTGATGCGCAGCGAAACGCTGGAACACATTTATGGTATCCCGATGGGGATACTGCCACACCCGGCAGGCGCAGCGCCGGTAAGTTTTGTCTATTGATGGATGCCTCTTCTTTGATTAGCCGTCGGCGTTTACTGACAGCGATGGCGCTCTCGCCGCTGCTTTGGCAGATGCGCAACGCGCAGGCGGCGACGGTCGATCCTCACCGCATCGTGGCGCTGGAGTGGCTCCCGGTTGAGCTGCTGCTGGCGCTCGGCGTCACGCCTTACGGCATTGCCGATATCCCAAACTATAAGCTGTGGGTGAATGAACCTGCGCTGCCGGACTCGGTGATTGACGTTGGCCTGCGCACCGAACCCAACCTCGAATTGCTTACTCAGATGAAACCGTCGTTCCTGGTCTGGTCGGCGGGCTATGGCCCTTCCGCCGAGACGCTGGCAAAAATTGCGCCGGGGCGCGGTTTTGCTTTTAGCGACGGGAAAAAACCACTGGCGCAGGCGCGTCATTCGCTGGTTGAAATGGCGCAGCTGATTGGCCGCGAACCGCAGGCGCAACAGCATCTGCGGGAATATGACGCCTTTGTGGAAAGCCTGAAGCCGCGTTTTGTGATGCGCGGCGATCGCCCGTTATTGATGGTCACGCTGCTGGATGCGCGGCATATGCTGGTCTTCGGGCCGAACTGCCTGTTCCAGGAAATGCTCGATACGCTGGGGGTTAAAAACGCCTGGCAGGGCGAAACCAATTTCTGGGGCAGCGTGGTGGTGGGTATTGATCGTCTGGCGGCCTACAAAGATGCGGATGTGCTCTGCTTCGACCACGGCAACGACCCGGAGATGCGTAAGCTGATGGCGACGCCGCTGTGGCAGGCCATGCCGTTTGTGCGGGCCAATCGTTTTCAGCGCGTACCGGCGGTCTGGTTCTACGGCGCGACGCTCTCGGCGATGCATTTTGGCCGCGTGCTGGATAACGCACTGGGAGGCAAAGCATGAGAACCAAAATCTCCCCCTTTGCCGCCCTGTTGCTGCTGGCGCTGTTTATTGTCGCGCTGGCGCTAACCTGGTTTAACTTTACTCTCGCGCTGCCGCGCGGGCAGTGGTTACAGGCGCTGCGTCAGCCGAATATCGATTCTATCGACCAGATGCTGTTCCACTACAGCCTGACGCCGCGGTTGGTAATTTCGCTGCTGGTGGGTGCGGGGCTTGGGCTGGTCGGCGTCCTGTTCCAGCAGGTGCTGCGTAACCCGCTGGCGGAACCGACCACGCTTGGCGTGGCGACTGGCGCCCAGCTTGGTATGACCGTCACCACATTGTGGGCCATTCCTGGCGCGTTGACCTCGCAGTTTGCCGCGCTGGCCGGGGCTTGCATTGTCGGTGCGCTGGTGTTTGGCGTGGCGTGGGGCAAGCGACTCTCGCCGGTGACGTTGATTCTGGCGGGGCTGGTGGTCAGTCTTTATTGCGGCGCGATCAACCAACTGATGGTGATATTCCATCATGACCAGCTACAGAGCATGTTCCTGTGGAGCACCGGCACGCTGACGCAAACCGACTGGAGCATTGTCGAACGTCTGTGGCCGCAGCTGCTGGGCGGCGTGATGCTCACGTTGCTGTTGCTGCGCCCGCTGACGCTGATGGGGCTGGATGACGGCGTGGCCCGCAACCTGGGGCTGGCGTTGTCGCTGGCGCGTCTGGCGGCGTTGACGCTGGCAATTGTGATCAGCGCCTTCCTCGTTAACGCGGTGGGAATCATCGGCTTTATCGGCCTGTTTGCGCCGCTGCTGGCGAAAATGCTCGGCGCGCGTCGCCTGCTGGCACGTCTGATGCTGGCGCCGCTGATTGGCGCGCTGATCCTCTGGCTCTCGGATCAAATCATTATCTGGCTCACCCGTGTGTGGATGGAAGTCTCGACCGGCTCAGTTACCGCGCTGATTGGCGCACCGCTGCTGCTGTGGCTGCTCCCGCGCCTGCGCAGCATGACCGCGCCGTCGATGAATGCCAGCGACAGCGTCGCGCAGGAGCGTTATCACGTGCCTGCGTGGGCCATCGCCGGGCTGGTGATTTTACTGGTGGCGATTTTTGCCGCGCTGGCGTTTGGCCGGGATGCCGATGGCTGGCGCTGGGCGAGCGGTACGCTGCTGGATGAACTGCTGCAATGGCGCTGGCCGCGCGTACTCTCCGCGCTGATCGCCGGGATGATGCTGGCGGTGGCTGGCTGTATTATTCAGCGTCTGACGGGTAACCCGATGGCCAGCCCTGAAGTGCTGGGGATCAGCTCCGGCGCGGCGTTCGGCGTAGTGCTGATGCTGTTTATCGTACCGGGCAACGCTTTTGGCTGGCTGCTGCCCGCGGGCAGCGTCGGCGCGGCGGTGACGCTGCTGATTATCCTGATTGCCGCCGGGCGGGGCGGCTTTTCACCGCACCGCATGCTGCTGGCGGGGATGGCGCTCAGCACCGCGTTTACCATGCTGTTGATGATGTTGCAGGCGAGCGGCGACCCGCGCATGGCGCAAATCCTGACGTGGATTTCAGGCTCAACCTATAACGCCACCGGCACGCAGGTGCTGCAATCGGCGGCGGTGATGGTGGTGCTGTTCCTGCTGGTACCGTTGAGCCGTCGCTGGTTAACGATTTTGCCGCTGGGCGGTGATACCGCGCGGTCTGTCGGTATTGCACTAACGCCCGCGCGTATTGCGCTTCTGTTGCTGGCGGCCAGCCTGACGGCAGCCGCGACGCTCACTATCGGCCCGCTGAGTTTTGTTGGCCTGATGGCACCGCATATCGCGCGCATGATGGGCTTCCGCCGCACAATGCCGCATATCGTGATGTCTACGCTGGTAGGGGGATTACTGCTGGTGTTTGCCGACTGGTGTGGGCGGATGATTATGTTCCCGTATCAGATCCCGGCAGGGTTGCTGTCGACCTTTATCGGCGCGCCGTATTTTATTTATTTGCTGAGAAAGCAGAGTCGTTAGAAAAGACCCTCACCCCGGCCCTCTCCCTGAGGGAGAGGGGGGAAAACAAGCGCCGGTCGGTTCCCTCTCCCTCAGGGAGAGGGTTAGGGTGAGGGGCTACAGCTGCGCAAACACCTTACGTGCTGCATCAATCGTTTTATTAATATCTTCCGGCGTGTGCGCCACGGACATAAAGCCCGCTTCGAACGCTGACGGTGCCAGGTAAATACCTTCGTCCAGCATCAGGTGGAAGAAACGCTTGAAGCGCTCAACATCGCACGTCAGAACGTCCTGATAGCAGGTCACCGTTTTTGCGTCGGTGAAGAAAATCCCGAACATCCCGCCAACGTGGTTAACCACCAGAGGAATGCCTGTCTCTTCAGCCGCTTCCAGTAAACCTTCTGCTAACTGAGTCGTAAGCTCGTTTAAGGTTTCATGAACACCCGGTTGCGCCACCTGGGTCAGGCACGCATAGCCGGCGGCCATTGCAATCGGGTTACCGGAAAGCGTTCCCGCCTGATAAACCGGGCCGGTTGGCGCCAGCGCGTCCATCACATCGCGGCGTCCGCCGAATGCGCCTACCGGCATACCGCCGCCGATGATTTTGCCAAGGCAGGTCAGATCCGGCACCACGTCATAGTAAGACTGCGCGCCCGCCAGAGCGACGCGGAAGCCGGTCATGACTTCATCGATAATCAGCAGTGCGCCAAACTCATCGCACAGGGCGCGCAGGCCCGGCAGGAATTCCGGCAGCGGTGGTACACAGTTCATGTTGCCCGCGACCGGTTCCACGATGATGCAGGCGATCTCATTCCGGAACTGCTCGAACGCTTCGCGCACGGAGGCGAGATCGTTATAGGTGCAGGTCAGCGTGTGTTTGGCAAAATCCGCCGGAACGCCTGGGGAATTTGGCTGGCCGAGGGTCAGCGCGCCGGAACCTGCTTTTACCAGCAGGTGGTCGGCGTGACCGTGGTAGCAACCTTCGAATTTGATGATTTTATCGCGGCCCGTGAAGCCACGCGCCAGACGAATGGCGCTCATGGTCGCTTCCGTACCCGAGTTCACCATACGCACCATGTCCATGGTCGGCACCAGTTCGGTCACCAGTTCCGCCATTTTTACTTCCATTTCGGTTGGCGCGCCGAAGCTCAGGCCACGCTCGGCGGCTTCAATCACCGCGTTACGGATGGTGGGGTTATTGTGGCCCAGTACCATCGGGCCCCAGGAGCCGACGTAATCCACATAGGCTTTGCCGTCCGCATCATACAGGTAAGCCCCGTCCGCACGTTCGATAAACAGCGGTGTGCCACCCACGCCGGTGAAGGCGCGTACCGGTGAGTTGACGCCGCCGGGAATAAGTTTTCGCGCTGCGTTGTAGAGGTTTTCCGATTTGCTCATGAAACGGCTCCTGATTCGGGGGAGGAAAATGATTAACGGGCTATTCTAATTATTCCAGGAAGGTTATGAAAGTTTTGCCGAAATGAAACACTCGGTCATTCAGGGGATTTTTTACGCGACGAGGGGCGAGAGGCCCGCTAGAATGCCTCCTTCGGATTTGTATTACCAATTAATGATAAGCAGATGAAAGCAGATTCTTCCTCTTTTGAGTCACAGCAAATTGCACGCTTACGTCGGGGCGATACGATACGGCGGTTGTTGAACCGAGATAAAACGCCGTTAAAAATTCTTTTGATGGCAGCGCTGGTAGGCACCGTCGCCGGTTTCGTCGGCGTGGCGTTCGAAAAAGCGGTGAACTGGGTGTCGAACCTCCGTATGGCGTCCATCGCCCACGTTGCGGATCACTGGTTTATTGTTTGGCCGCTGGCCTTTATTCTTTCCGGGCTGCTGGCGATGGTCGGATATGTGCTGGTGCGCCGCTTCGCGCCGGAAGCGGGTGGCTCCGGTATCCCTGAAATCGAGGGCGCGCTGGAAGAGTTGCGTCCGGTGCGCTGGTGGCGAGTGCTGCCGGTGAAATTTATCGGCGGGATGGGTACGCTCGGCGCCGGAATGGTTCTCGGGCGCGAAGGGCCGACGGTGCAAATTGGCGGTAACATCGGGCGCATGATCGGCGATATCTTCCGTATGCGCAGTGCCGAAGCGCGTCACACTCTGCTGGCAACCGGCGCGGCGGCGGGGCTGTCGGCGGCGTTTAACGCCCCGCTGGCGGGCATTCTGTTCATCATTGAAGAGATGCGCTCGCAGTTCCGTTATAACCTGGTCTCGATTAAAGCGGTGTTTACCGGCGTCATTATGTCGAGCATCGTGTTCCGCATCTTTAACGGTGAAACGCCGGTGATTGAAGTGGGGAAACTGACCAACGCGCCGGTAGACACGCTGTGGCTTTATCTGGTGCTGGGGATGATTTTTGGCATCGTCGGCCCCATTTTTAATACGCTGGTGCTGAGAACGCAGGATATGTTCCAGCGCATTCACGGCGGCGAAATCAAAAAGTGGGTCCTGATCGGCGGCCTGATTGGCGGGCTGTGCGGCGTGCTCGGGCTGATTGAACCGGCGGCGGCGGGCGGCGGCTTTAACTTAATCCCCATCGCGGCGGCGGGTAACTACAGCGTAGGTCTGCTGCTGTTTATTTTTGTCGCGCGGGTGCTGACCACGCTACTGTGTTTCTCATCCGGCGCGCCGGGCGGGATTTTCGCTCCGATGCTGGCGCTGGGCACGCTGCTGGGCACCGCGTTCGGTATGGCGGCAATGAACGTGTTTCCGGCCTATCATCTGGAAGCGGGCACGTTTGCTATTGCAGGTATGGGCGCGTTGATGGCTGCATCGGTGCGCGCGCCGCTCACCGGCATTGTGCTGGTGCTGGAGATGACCGACAATTATCAGCTCATTTTGCCAATGATTATTACCTGCTTAGGTGCAACGCTATTAGCACAGTTCCTCGGCGGCAAACCGCTCTACGCCACTATTCTGGCGAGAACGCTGGCGAAACAGGAAGCAGAACAGGCGGCAAAAGCCCAGCAAGCGGCCGGGCAGAATACTTGAATGAATTACCAGGGTATTAGATAATGGCCCTAAAAATCGGGTTATAATTTGCCCAGATTACGGTTTAAATGGGAGCAAAAAATGAGTGATGACGTAGCGCTGCCGCTGGAGTTTACCGACGCCGCAGCCTCTAAAGTAAAAAACCTGATTGCGGACGAAGACAATCCGAACCTGAAACTGCGTGTATACATCACCGGTGGTGGTTGCAGCGGCTTCCAGTACGGCTTCACCTTTGACGATCAAATCAACGAAGGCGATATGACCATCGAGAAACAGGGCGTTGGCCTGGTGGTTGACCCGATGAGCCTGCAGTATCTGGTCGGCGGTTCTGTTGATTACACCGAAGGTCTGGAAGGTTCGCGTTTCATCGTGACCAACCCGAACGCCACCAGCACCTGCGGCTGCGGTTCTTCGTTCAGTATCTGATACTCGCCGGGCTATCCGGACTGGAAAATAATACCGCTCTACAGAAGCGGTAAATATAAAAAGCCTGAATACCTTTGGTGTTCGGGCTTTGTTTTTATGGCTAATAACACGGAATGTAACTTTTTAATATTAAAGGATTTAATTATGAAATGCGTTAAATTGGCGGCTATTTTTGCATTTACTCTGGCGGGTTCACACAGCGCAATGGCTTTGGATATTCAGCCTGGTGAATGGGTTACTGACCATAATGGTAAAACAAAAGTAACTTGTTACGACGCCACAGCAATTAAACATCTGAAAGAGATGAAAAAAGGCAAAAAAATTAAAGCAGGGAAATGTGTTACGGACATTAAGGACAATAGCAGTACGCATCAGAACACAGAGACCTACTGTAAGACACCCGACAAAGAGTTTTTGATTGCGACGGACATGACAAAAACGAGCGAAACTGAGGTGAAGATTAAGGTGAAGATGGATGTCACTCTTGATGGTAAAACATCGAGCGCGGAAGAGAAAATGGTGCAAAAATTTGTTAGCGCACGTTGCTCTGCCCCATCGAACTCTAAAGCCAAATAATCATCCTTGTCTTTTAGGCTGATTACGTATTCGGCTTATTGCTTCATATACGTTCGCTAGAAGCGGTAAATAGAAAATACACCTCAACACCAATAGTGCTGGGCGTGTTTAAAGGCTAATAACACGGAATGTAACTTTCTAATATTAAAGGACTTAATTATGAAATGCGTTAAATTAGCGGCTATTTTTGCATTTACTCTGGCGGGTTCACACAGCGCAATGGCTCTGGATATTCAGCCCGGTGAATGGGCCAGGGAAGGTCAGGGGAAAACTATCCACACATGCTATACGGAAAAAATGGCCGCAAATTTGAAAAAAATTGCTAAAGGTGTTGAAAGTACTAAGGACGGGTGTTCGATCAAATATACTGAAAACACCGATACCTTACTGGTAAACGAAATCACCTGTAATAAGCCAGAGGGCAATATGCACTCTGTGGTAGAGGAGAAAAAAATCAGCGATACCGAGATCCGTATGACCATAAAAATGGATATTGAGAGCGGCGGTCAGAAGTCGAGTTTTAGCACCGAAACCGTGCAGAAGTTTGTCGGGAAAGAGTGCTCGGAAGCGTCGAAAGGGAAGGCGAAGAAGTAATTCTCAGGCCCGATGGCGTTGCGCCATCGGGCTTCATCACATCATTTCCCCGGCTCATCCAGCGCAAAGGTCGGCAGCTTCAGATGCCAGTGAATCGCTGCCAGACGAATAGCCAGCGTCACCACCATGCCAATCATACTGGCGCTCTCCAGCGGAACGTTGAAGGTATAAAACGCCGTGGCGTGGACGATGCCACCGATAATACAGGCGGTGGCGTAGATTTCCGTTCGCAGGATCATTGGCACTTCGCGTGCCAGCACGTCGCGGATAATCCCGCCGCCGACACCGGTGATAACACCCATACAAACCGCGACCAGCGGGCCGGTTTCAGCAAGAAATGCTTTATTCACGCCGATGCCGACAAACACCGCGAGACCAACGGCATCCAGCACCGGTAATACCCACTTTGGCAGACGGCGCGGCTGACGCACCAGCACGATAGTGAGCATACAGGTGACCATCGCCACCACCAGGTCGGTAGGATCTTTTACCCAAAAGACCGGGCCGTGATCGAGCGCCATGTCGCGGATCGTTCCGCCGCCGACGGCGGTAACCACGCCCAGCACCAGTACGCCAAACGGATCCATACGCAGCTTTCCGGCGAGTAGTACGCCAGAAACTGCAAAGACAATTGTGCCAAGAATATCCAGCCAGTAGACGAGCATATCCCGAGTTAACCTATCAATTAACCTGCGCCAGGGCAGTACAGAGTTGTTTCGCGGCGAGGATAATACGTGGGCTTGCACGTTCAAACCAGTCGCTATTGAGAGGAATCACCGGGATTGTGAGCTGACTGCCCCAATACTGTTCGATTTTCGGAATTTGACTCGCGCCGCCGGCGACCACAATCGCCTGTGGCTGGCGGGTGAGCACCTGTTCGCGGCTGACCTGTGGCCAGGGCACACGGCTGTCGGCGAAGATGTTTTCACCCCCGCACATTTCCAGCACCTGGTTCTGAATAGCGGCTTTGTTACTGGTAAAGATAGGATTGAAACCGAACTGGAGGAATACCCGTTTTTTTGACTGATTTGCATAGCGGGCTTTAAGTTCAGTGTAATCGCGCAGCAGCTGGCTGGCGGCCTGTTCCGCTTTTTCAGGATCTGGGCTCCACTGGGCGATTTCGCGCAGCGTTGCGGCAATACTTTCTACCGTATGGTTATCGATCCATACGACTTTAATGCCCAATGAACTCAACTGGTTAACCTGCCGCTCGGCGTTGCCTTCCCGCCAGGCGAGCACTACATCGGGCTTTAAGGCCACGATACGTTCCAGGTTAATTCCTTGCCAGGAAGCGACCTGCTCAATACTTTTCGCGGCTTCCGGGTAGTCGGAATAGCTGCTGACGCCAATTGGCGTGATCCCGGCGGCAAACGCCAGTTCCGTATTGGCCGGGGAGAGGGTAATCACCCGCGGCGCGGCACCAAGCCACGCCGGGGTAACCAGTGCGAGGGCGAGAAGCCCAGTAAGCCACGACTTAACCACGCGCCAGCTTCTGCACCAGGGTTTCCACCATCAGGGTGGACTGTTTTGCCGCAACCGCCAGGAACTCGTCAAAGCTCAGGTGAGACTGCTGGTCAGCGACGTCAGAGATCGCGCGAACCACCACGAACGGGACATTGAAGTTGTGGCAGACGTGCGCGATGGCGGTTGCTTCCATCTCTACGGCCACCGCCTGCGGGAAGTTGTGACGGATTTTCGCCAGCCCCACTGAACCGTTGATGAAGGCGTCGCCGCTGACGATCAGGCCGCGTACCGCATTCAGATTTAATGCTTTAATGCACTCTTGCGCCGCAGCGATCAGTTTTTCGTCGGCTTTAAAACCTGCCGGACAGCCCGGGAGCTGACCAAATTCATAGCCAAACGCCGTGACGTCTGCATCGTGGTAACGCGCTTCGTCGGAAACCACGATATCGCCCACTTTCAGCGTCGGCGCCAGGCCACCCGCAGAACCCGTATTGATAATCACGTCTGGCTGGCAGCGTTCCAGCAGCAGGGTTGCGCCCATCGCGGCAGCGACTTTACCGATACCGGATTTCAGTAACGCCACATCCACCCCGTTAAGCTGACCGGTATAAATTTCACTTCCGCCGATGGAGAGAGTTTCACGGTTTTCGATTTTGTCACGCAGCAGCGTAACTTCTTCTTCCATTGCGCCAATGATGCCGATTTTCATAGATTTACTCGCGATATGCCCTATTTGGATGCATAGTCTACCATGGGGTTCAGGGGAAGCGCATTTCTCGCGATGGAGAGGCTATGGCTAATATTAATTTTCGCAACAAGATTAACTGGGGTCGGCGCTATCGCTCGCCAGAAGGCGTCAGCTCTGAGCATGAGATCCTACAGATATTCGAAAGCGATCGCGGGCGTATTATTAACTCCCCGGCGATTCGTCGTTTGCAGCAGAAAACCCAGGTTTTCCCGCTGGAACGTAATGCCGCCGTGCGCACGCGTTTAACCCACTCGCTGGAAGTTCAGCAGGTGGGGCGTTATATCGCAAAAGAAGTGCTCAGCCGTCTTAAAGAGAAAAAGCTGCTTGGTGCTTACGGGCTGGACGAGTTGACCGGCCCGTTCGAAAGCATCGTTGAGATGGCCTGCCTGATGCACGACATTGGTAACCCGCCGTTTGGTCATTTTGGTGAGGCGGCAATTAACGACTGGTTTCGCCAACGGCTGGTTCCGGCAGATGCCACCCAACAGCCGCTGAGCCACGATCGCTGCGTCGTTGCCACGTTGCGTCTGCTGGAGGGGGATGAGACGCTAAACGAATTACGTCGCAAAGTGCGCCAGGACCTTTGTCATTTTGAGGGCAATGCGCAGGGCATTCGCATGGTGCACACCTTAATGCGCATGAATCTTACCTGGGCGCAGGTGGGGTGTATTCTGAAATATACCCGCCCCGCCTGGTGGGCCAGCGATGTGCCCGCAAGCCACAGCTATTTAATGAAGAAACCTGGCTATTATTTAGCCGAAGAACACTATATTGCCCGCTTACGTAAAGAACTGGATTTAGCGCCTTACAATCGCTTCCCCCTTACCTGGATTATGGAGGCGGCGGATGATATTTCCTATTGCGTGGCGGATCTCGAAGATGCGGTAGAAAAACGTATCTTTAGCGTCGAGCAGCTTTATCAACATTTACATGATGCCTGGCCCGAACATGGGAAAGGTTCTCTGTTCGCGCAGGTGGTCGAAAACGCCTGGGATAAATCGCGATCCAATTCATTAAGTCGCAGTACGGTCGATCAGTTCTTTATGTATTTACGGGTCAATACATTAAATAAACTGGTGCCGTTCGCCGCCCAGCGCTTTATTGATAATCTGCCAGAAATCTACCGTGGCGACTTTAATCATGCGCTGCTGGAAGATGAAAGTGATTATAGCCAGCTGTTAGATCTGTATAAAAAAGTTGCTATAAAACATGTCTTTAGCCATTCTGACGTTGAGATGCTGGAGCTTCAGGGCTACCGGGTGATCAGCGGATTACTGGAAATCTATTCTCCCCTGTTGAAATTATCGCAAACTGACTTCACGTTGTTGGTTGAGAAAGAGCGCATCGTTTCGCTGCCGATTGAATCGCGCCTGTTCCAGAAACTCTCGCGTAACCATCGGCTGGCGTATATCGAGGCGGTAAATAAAGTTTCGAGTGACTCAGCAGAATACCCGGTGATGGAATACTATTATCGCTGTCGTCTGATTCAGGACTATATCAGTGGGATGACCGATCTCTACGCGTGGGATGAATATCGTCGTCTGATGGCGGTGGAATAACCCTGAGTTTTGTAAAGATGGACAATAAATTTTTACTTTTTCCAGCCTCTTAAGCGCGGAACTTAGCGTTATAAAATGACTCTGATAGTCACGTACACAGCAACTTTGCATAATCTGAAATTGAGATTGAAACACATGAAAAAAACCACGTTAGCAATGAGTGCACTGGCTCTTAGTTTAAGTTTGGCACTGTCTCCGTTGTCCGCTAGCGCGGCTGAGACGGCTTCATCCGCCACGACCGCACAGCAGATGCCAAGCCTGGCGCCAATGCTGGAAAAAGTGATGCCGTCCGTAGTTAGTATCAACGTTGAAGGCAGCACGACCGTGAACACTCCGCGTATGGGGCGTAACTTCCAGCAGTTCTTCGGCGATAACTCGCCGTTCTGCCAGGACGGTTCCCCGTTCCAGAACTCGCCGTTCTGCCAGGGCGGCGGGCCTGATGGCGGCCAGGGCGGCGGTCAGCAGCAAAAATTCCAGGCGCTGGGTTCTGGCGTCGTGATTGACGCGGCGAAAGGCTATGTCGTCACCAATAACCACGTGGTGGATAACGCCACCACCATTAAAGTGCAGCTCAGCGACGGGCGTAAATTTGACGCTAAAGTCGTTGGCAAAGATCCGCGCTCCGATATTGCGCTGATCCAGATTCAGGATCCGAAAAACCTGACCGCGATTAAAATGGCAGACTCCGACGCGCTGCGCGTGGGCGACTATACGGTCGCTATCGGTAACCCGTTCGGGCTGGGCGAAACCGTGACCTCTGGTATTGTTTCTGCACTGGGTCGTAGCGGCCTGAATGTTGAAAACTATGAAAACTTTATCCAGACCGATGCGGCGATTAACCGCGGTAACTCCGGCGGCGCGCTGGTGAACCTGAACGGTGAACTGATTGGTATCAACACCGCGATTCTGGCACCGGACGGCGGCAACATCGGTATCGGCTTCGCTATCCCGAGCAACATGGTGAAAAACCTGACCTCGCAGATGGTGGAATTTGGCCAGGTGAAACGCGGCGAGCTGGGCATCATGGGTACCGAGCTGAACTCCGAACTGGCGAAAGCGATGAAAGTTGATGCTCAGCGCGGGGCCTTCGTCAGCCAGGTGATGCCGAACTCTTCCGCCGCCAAAGCAGGGATTAAAGCCGGTGATGTCATCACCTCCCTGAACGGTAAACAAATCAGCAGCTTTGCGGCGTTGCGCGCACAGGTTGGCACCATGCCAATCGGCAGCAAAATCAGCCTCGGCCTGCTGCGTGACGGCAAACCGGTGACCGTAAATCTGGAACTGCAACAGAGCAGCCAGAATCAGGTTGAATCCAGCTCCATCTTCAGCGGTATCGAAGGGGCGGAAATGAGCAATAAAGGCCAGGACAAAGGCGTGGTGGTGAATACGGTGAAAGCCGGTTCTCCAGCCGCGCAGATTGGCCTGAAAAAAGGTGACCTGATCGTGGGCGCGAACCAGCAGGCGGTGAAAAACATCGCTGAGCTGCGCAAAATCCTCGACAGCAAACCGTCCGTACTGGCGCTGAACATTCAGCGTGGCGATAGCTCTATCTATCTGCTGATGCAGTAATTTCCTCACCCCTTTCCCCTTTCTGGGGAAAGGGGTTTCTCACTGTTCTGTGAAGCCTCCCACAACTCCATATTTCTCACTCCGGCTTTGTGCATTTGCACAGTGCGACGGTTAGCCATCTTCCTTATGCTGTAACCTGCTCACAGGAGGATTACATGGCTGGCTGGCATCTTGATACCAAAATGGCGCAGGATATCGTGGCGCGAACCATGCGCATTATCGACACCAACATCAACGTCATGGACGCCCGTGGCCGCATCATCGGCAGCGGCGATCGCGAGCGTATTGGTGAATTGCACGAAGGCGCGCTGTTGGTGCTCTCTCAGGGCAGGGTGGTGGACATTGACGATGCGGTCGCCAGGCATCTGCACGGCGTGCGTCAGGGAATCAACCTGCCGCTGCGTCTGGAGGGTGAGATTGTTGGTGTCATCGGCCTGACCGGCGAGCCGGGAACGCTGCGCAAATATGGCGAACTGGTTTGCATGACCGCCGAAATGATGCTTGAACAGTCGCGCCTGATGCATCTGCTGGCGCAGGATAGCCGCCTGCGTGAAGAGCTGGTGATGAACCTGATTCAGGCAGAAGAGAATACGCCTGCGTTAACCGAATGGGCGCAGCGCCTGGGTATCGATTTAAACCAGCCGCGTGTGGTGGCTGTGGTGGAAGTAGACAGCGGGCAGCTTGGGGTGGATAGCGCGATGGCTGAGCTTCAGCAACTGCAAAATGCGCTGACGACACCTGAGCGCAACAACCTGATTGCAATCGTTTCGCTGACTGAAATGGTGGTGCTGAAACCGGCGCTGAATCAGTTTGGCCGCTGGGATGCGGAAGATCATCGGAAACGCATCGAACAGCTTATCACGCGGATGAAAGAGAACGGTCAGTTGCGTTTTCGCGTCTCGCTGGGTAACTATTTCACCGGGCCGGGGAGCATTGCGCGCTCTTACCGTACGGCGCGCACCACCATGATGGTGGGAAAACAGCGCATGCCGGAAAGCCGTAGCTACTTCTATCAGGACCTGATGCTGCCGGTGCTGCTCGATAGCCTGCGCGGCGGTTGGCAGGCCAATGAGCTGGCTCGCCCGTTAACGCGGTTGAAAGCGATGGATAACAACGGATTACTCCGGCGTACGCTGGCGGCGTGGTTCCGCCATAACGTGCAGCCGCTGGCGACATCCAAGGCGCTGTTTATTCACCGTAATACGCTGGAGTATCGCCTGAACCGCATCTCAGAATTAACGGGGCTGGATTTGAGTAATTTTGACGATAGGTTGTTGCTGTATGTGGCGTTGCAGCTGGATGAGCAGCCGAGCTGAACCGTGAACCACCCTCACCCTAACCCTCTCCCTGAGGGAGAGGGGACTGATTGTGCACGACGGTTATTTCGTGCGCCGGTTTTCTCCCTCTCCCTGTGGGAGAGGGCCGGGGTGAGGGGGCTATTTATTCCGCGTCAGTTTTTCCAGATCCGCTTCAATTTCGCTGATCTTATTGGTCACCACCGACTCCAGGTGACGCAGATCGTCCAGGATCTTACGCTTCAGATCCACCTCGGTGCGATCGCGCTGGCAAATCTGATCCAGTTCATCAATCACATAGCGCAGGTTAGGGCTGATCTCCTGCACCTCTTTGTAACCCTGCCCAACGCCGTCGGCGGCAACGGTTTTGCGCTGGCGCGGATACTTAAACTTCACGCTCTTGGCGAAAAACTCACCCTTATCCTTCTGGAAGTAGATTTTCAGGATATCGTTGTTGGCTTCCTGCCGGAGGCTGTAACGATCGATTTCATCAGGATTGGTAATGCCCAAACTTTTCAGATTATCGTACATAGCGGTACCCTTGCTGTAATTTAACTATTGAATAATCAGTGAAAAAATCGTTTTCCGCCAGTTTGGATCGAAAAAAAAGCGGGGTCGCCCCCGCTTTTTCTCTCTGCCTTAGTCGATAGTCCGCAGCAGTTCGTTGATGCCCACTTTACCGCGGGTTTTGGCGTCCACTTTCTTCACGATGACCGCGCAGTACAGGCTGTATTTGCCATCTTTCGACGGCAGGTTGCCGGAAACGACAACGGAGCCTGCCGGAACGCGGCCATAGAAGACTTCGCCGGTTTCGCGGTCGTAGATTTTGGTGCTCTGGCCCAGGTATACGCCCATGGAGATAACAGAGCCTTCTTCAACAATCACGCCTTCAACGACCTCAGAGCGCGCGCCGATGAAGCAGTTGTCTTCGATGATGGTCGGGTTAGCCTGCAGCGGTTCCAGGACGCCGCCGATGCCGACGCCGCCGGACAGGTGGACGTTTTTACCGATTTGCGCGCAGGAGCCAACGGTCGCCCAGGTGTCAACCATAGAGCCTTCGTCAACGTAGGCGCCGATGTTAACGTAAGACGGCATCAGTACGGTGTTGCGAGCAATATACGCGCCCTGACGAACGGCCGCAGGCGGAACCACGCGGAAGCCTTCTTTCTGGAAACGCGCTTCGTCGTAGTCGGCGAATTTCATCGGCACTTTATCGAAGTAGCGGCTTTCCGCACCATCGATAACCTGGTTATCGTTAATACGGAAAGAGAGCAGAACCGCTTTCTTCAACCACTGGTGAGTGACCCACTGGCCGTCAATTTTTTCAGCGACACGCAGCGCGCCGGAATCCAGTAATGAAATAACCTGGTTTACCGCTTCGCGGGTTACGGTGTCGACATTGTTTGGGGTAATGTCGGCGCGACGCTCGAAAGCGGACTCAATAACGTTCTGTAATTGCTGCATTGTTACTCTTTCCATCTGTGTAAAAAAAATGATTACCCTTTATCGTTTGGATTGAGGGCTGCTGTCAACCGTTGTTGTACCTCTAATTGCAGCGCATTATTAAGCGCACGCCGGTCGGCGGTGGCGATTATAAATAAATCTTCTACTCGTTCACCAATTGTCGTAATTCTGGCCCCGTGAAGGGAAATGCCGAGGTCGGCGAACACTTTCCCGACGCGCGCCAAAAGCCCTGGCTGATCGAGCGCAATCAGTTCGAGGAACGATTTTCGGTCCGTATGGGTCGGCAGGAAATTCACCTCGGTATCGACGGAGAAGTGGCGCAATTTTGCCGGTTGACGACGCGGTTGCGGCGCCTGCCAGCTGCGTTGGCTAATGGCCTGTTCCAGCCCAAAGCGGATAGCCTCATGGCGATCGGATGAGAGTGGGCTTCCGTCGGGTTCCAGCACGATAAAGGTGTCCATCGCCATGCCGTCGCGGGTGGTGAAAATCTGCGCGTCGTGCACGCTGAGGTTTCGTCTATCCAGCTCCGCACAGACCGCCGCAAACAGGTAAGGGCGATCCGGGCTCCAGATGAAAATCTCGGTGCCGCCGCGGGTAGCCTGCGGGCTTAACAGGATCATCGGTTCTGTGAGATCGTGCTGTAACAGATGTCGGGCATGCCAGGCGAGCTGATTTGGCGTGTGGCGTACAAAATAGTTGGCTCGACAGCGATTCCAGATTTGATGCAGCTTCTCTTCGTCGATGTTATCCATGCGCAGCAGGGCCAGCGCCTGCATCTGATGATGACGCACGCGTTCGCGCATATCAGGCGTATTATCCATTCCCCGGCGCAGCTGTTTTTCGGTGGCGAAATAGAGTTCGCGCAACAGGCTCTGCTTCCAGCTGTTCCACAGGGTTTCATTGGTGGCGCAAATATCGGCAACCGTCAGACACACCAGATAGCGCAGGCGGTTCTCTGTTTGCACAATTTCGGCAAACTGTTTAATCACTTCCGGGTCCTGAATATCACGCCGCTGCGCGGTAACGGACATTAACAGGTGATGACGCACCAGCCAGGCAACAAGCTGTGTCTCGCGGGAGTTCAGGCCGTGCAGCTCGGCGAACTTCAGCACGTCTTCCGCGCCGAGAATCGAGTGATCGCCGCCGCGTCCTTTGGCGATATCGTGGAACAGCGCGGCGATCAGAATCAGTTCGGGATGGGTAAGGCGCGGCCAGAGGTCGACGCACAGCGGGTGGCGCGGGCGCGTCTCTTCTTCGGCAAAGCTTTCCAGTTTGAGCAGCACGCGGATAGTGTGCTCATCGACCGTGTAGGCGTGGAACAGGTCAAACTGCATCTGGCCGACGATGTGCGACCACTGCGGCATATAGGCCCACAGCACGCTGTGGCGATGCATCGGTAGCAGGCCGCGCTTCACCGCGCCGGGGTGGCGCAGCATGCTGAGGAAAATCGAGCGGGCTTCCGGGATATAGCACAACGGCTGTGCCAGATGACGACGCGCATGGCGCAGGTGGCGCAGGGTAGTTGAGTAAATCCCGGTAATGGCGCTGTTGCGCACCATAATAGAGAACATGCGCAGAATCGCCTGCGGTTCGCGCATAAACAGCGTGTCATCGCGCAGATCGATAAGCGTGCCGCGAAGCTGGAAATCATCGTCAATCGGACGCGGTTTTTCATCTTCCGTCAGGGCAAGAATCGCTTCATCAAACAGCTGAAGCAGCATGTGATTAAGCTCGCCGACGCGGCGCGTCACGCGGTAGAAATCTTTCATCATGTGCTCAACCGGCTGATTGCCTTCGCCGCTGTAGTTCAGGCGCTGGGCGACGCTAAGCTGGCGGTCGAACAGCAGACGGTTGTCGTAGCGGTTGAGTTCAAGATGCAGGGCAAAACGGATGCGCCACAGCAGATGCAGACACTCGTTAAGCTCGTTGCGCTCGGCTTCAGTCAGAAAGCCAAAACCGACCATTTCATCCAGCGAAGTGGCGCCAAAGTGGCGACGAGCGACCCACTGTAACGTGTGGATATCGCGCAGGCCGCCGGGGCTGCTTTTAATGTCCGGTTCAAGATTATAGCTGGTGCCGTGATAGCGCTGGTGGCGTGCGTTTTGTTCTTCCACTTTCGCCGGGAAGAATTTTTCTGACGGCCAGAAGCCTTCGCTGAAAATGTGTTTTTGCAGTTCCAGGAACAGGGCGACGTCGCCAATCAGCAGGCGTGATTCAATCAGGTTGGTGGCGACGGTCAGATCTGAAAGACCTTCCAACAGGCACTCTTCCAGCGTCCGCACGCTATGGCCCACTTCCAGTTTGAGATCCCAGAGGAGCGTTAACAGCTCGCCGATTTTCTGCGCCTGTTCGTCGGGCAGTTTCTTACGACTTAAAATCAGCAGATCGATGTCCGAGAGCGGGTGTAATTCACCGCGTCCGTAGCCGCCAACGGCAACCAGCGCCGCGTCTTCCACATCGCCAAAACCGTACTGAAGCCAGAGGCGTTGCAGAAGCTGGTCGATAAATTCGGTGCGCGCTTCGATGAGCTGTTCGGCGGAAATTCCGCTATCAAACGCTTCACCCAGCCAGCGCTGGAAATCATCAAGATGGGATTTGATGGTGACAATATTCAGCGCTTCCGCAGGCCAGGATCCGGGATTTTGCGGCTGATTGGGAAGGGTGGGAAGTGCGGTATTCGCGAGCTGTTCAGGAAGAGTTTTCATTTATGTTTGCGCCACCCATATAAAAAGCCGGATGACGGCGCAAGCGCCTTATCCGGCCTACGGGATAGTGCAATTTGTAGGCCTGATAAGATGCGTGAGCATCGCCATCAGGCAAATCAATTATTCGTCGTGCGAGATGACAGCCGGGATGGTGTCATCCTTACGCAGCGTCAGAATTTCGCAGCCGTTTGCCGTTACCACAATAGTATGCTCGTACTGAGCAGACAAGCTGCGGTCTTTGGTTTTTACCGTCCAGCCATCTTTCATGGTGCGGATGCGGTAATCACCGGCGTTCAGCATCGGTTCGATGGTGAAGGTCATGCCTTCTTTAAGCACCACGCCGCCGTCGTCTGCATCATAGTGCAGCACCTGCGGTTCTTCGTGGAAGCCGCGACCGATACCGTGACCGCAGTATTCGCGTACCACTGAGAAACCTTCCGCTTCCGCGTATTTCTGGATTGCCGCGCCGATGGTGCGCAGGCGAATGCCCGGTTTGACCATCTTGATGCCGAGATAAAGACTTTCCTGGGTGACGCGACACAGGCGCTCGCCCAGAATGGTCGGTTTGCCGACGATGAACATTTTTGAGGTGTCGCCGTGGAACTCGTCTTTAATCACGGTCACGTCGATGTTGACGATATCGCCATCTTTCAGATGCTTAGCATCGTCCGGGATGCCGTGGCAGACCACTTCGTTAATCGAGATGCAAACTGATTTCGGGTAACCGTGGTAGCCGAGGCAGGCGGAAATCGCGTGCTGATGGTTAACGATCCAGTCGTCACAGATGCGATCCAGCTCGCCGGTGCTGACGCCCGGTTTGATGTGCTGTTCGATCATCTCCAGCACTTCGGCTGCCAGACGACCCGCGACGCGCATCTTTTCGATTTCTTCAGGTGTTTTAATAGAAATAGCCATGGAGTTTGTCCATCAGGGTCGAATTTATCGACAATAATTGTGTAAGTGCTATCAATGTTAACAGTCTGAAGCATCCACTACCAGATTGAGAATCAGTTACAGCATAGAGTGCCAACAATTATTGGTGTCGGTGGCGTATTTGTGGTATAAAGCGCGCCGGACTTCCGTTCCATTTGATATACACAGAATGGACTGAAGCGACAATCTCACTTTGTGTAACAACACACACGTATCGACACATGTTCCGGGGTGCCCTTCGGGGTCGGTAATATGGGATACGTGGAGGCATAACCCCAACTTAATCTATAGAGGTTTTAAATCATGGCAACTGTTTCCATGCGCGACATGCTCAAGGCTGGTGTTCACTTTGGTCACCAGACCCGTTACTGGAACCCGAAAATGAAGCCTTTCATCTTCGGCGCGCGTAACAAAGTTCACATCATCAACCTTGAGAAAACTGTACCGATGTTCAACGAAGCTCTGGCTGAACTGAACAAGATCTCTGCTCGTAAAGGTAAAATCCTTTTCGTTGGTACTAAACGCGCTGCAAGCGAAGCGGTGAAAGAAGCTGCTAACAGCTGCGACCAGTTCTTCGTGAACCATCGCTGGTTGGGCGGCATGCTGACTAACTGGAAAACCGTTCGTCAGTCCATCAAACGTCTGAAAGACCTGGAAACTCAGTCTCAGGACGGTACTTTCGACAAGCTGACCAAGAAAGAAGCGCTGATGCGTACTCGTGAGCTTGAGAAACTGGAAAACAGCCTGGGCGGTATCAAAGACATGGGCGGCCTGCCGGACGCACTGTTCGTAATCGATGCTGACCACGAGCACATCGCTATCAAAGAAGCGAACAACCTGGGTATCCCAGTGTTCTCTATCGTTGATACCAACTCCGATCCAGACGGCGTTGATTTCGTTATCCCGGGTAACGACGATGCAATCCGTGCTGTAACCCTGTACCTGAGCGCTGTAGCTGCTACCGTTCGTGAAGGCCGTTCTTCTGACCTGGCTTCCCAGGCTGAAGAAAGCTTCGTAGAAGCTGAATAATAAGGAACGCTCGTTAGAGCCCCCTTATAGACCAGGTAGTATCAAGTTTGGTTAAGGGGCCCTTTATGGCCCCTTTTTCACTTTTTTAAATCCGTTCGGTTATCAGGCCGGGCGGATCACTCTTCCGAGGATTTTAGAATGGCTGAAATTACCGCATCCCTGGTAAAAGAGCTGCGTGAACGTACCGGCGCAGGCATGATGGATTGCAAAAAAGCACTGACTGAAGCTAATGGCGACATCGAGCTGGCAATCGAAAACATGCGTAAATCTGGTGCGATCAAAGCGGCTAAAAAAGCAGGCAACGTTGCTGCTGACGGCGTGATCAAAACCAAAATCGAAGGCAACTTCGGCGTGATTCTGGAAGTTAACTGCCAGACTGACTTCGTTGCTAAAGACGGTGGTTTCCAGGCGTTCGCAGACAAAGTTCTGGACGCAGCTGTTGCAGGCAAAGTGACTGACGTTGAAGTCCTGAAAGCACAGTTCGAAGAAGAGCGTGTTGCACTGGTTGCTAAAATCGGTGAAAACATCAACATCCGTCGCGTTGCAATCCTGGAAGGCGACGTTCTGGGTAGCTACCAGCACGGTGCGCGCATCGGTGTTCTGGTTGCGGCTAAAGGCGCTGATGAAGAGCTGGTTAAACACCTGGCAATGCACGTTGCTGCAAGCAAACCAGAATTCGTTAAACCAGAAGACGTGTCTGCTGAAGTGGTAGAGAAAGAATACCAGGTACAGCTGGACATCGCGATGCAGTCTGGTAAGCCGAAAGAAATCGCAGAGAAAATGGTTGAAGGCCGCATGAAGAAATTCACCGGCGAAGTTTCTCTGACTGGTCAGCCTTTCGTTATGGACCCGAGCAAAAACGTGGGCCAGCTGCTGAAAGAGCACAACGCTGACGTGACTGGCTTCATCCGCTTTGAAGTGGGCGAAGGCATCGAGAAAGTTGAAGCTGACTTCGCAGCAGAAGTTGCTGCAATGTCTAAACAGTCTTAATTGTACTGTTCGGAGCCGCCTCAGGGCGGCTCCTTTTTGTACCCGTCATGTGAAAATCAGCCAGCTCTTATAGGGGCGAATCGGCAGGAAGCGCATGATGTCACCCGATTTAAATCATCCCATTCGTGACACTCGCAGGAAAGAAAATGGCTACCAACGCAAAACCCGTCTACAAACGCATTCTGCTTAAACTGAGCGGCGAAGCATTGCAGGGGACTGAAGGTTTCGGTATTGACGCAAGCATCCTTGACCGTATGGCGCAAGAGATTAAAGAACTTGTTGAGCTGGGCATTCAGGTTGGCGTAGTGATTGGCGGCGGTAACCTGTTCCGCGGTGCAGGTCTGGCGAAAGCGGGTATGAACCGCGTTGTGGGCGACCACATGGGCATGCTGGCCACGGTAATGAACGGCCTGGCAATGCGTGACGCACTGCATCGCGCCTATGTGAACGCTCGCCTGATGTCTGCCATTCCGCTGAACGGCGTGTGCGACAACTACAGCTGGGCAGAGGCGATTAGCCTGCTGCGCAACAACCGCGTGGTGATCCTCTCCGCTGGTACCGGTAACCCGTTCTTCACAACCGATTCCGCAGCGTGCCTGCGCGGTATTGAAATTGAAGCCGACGTGGTGCTGAAAGCGACCAAAGTCGATGGCGTGTTTACCGCTGACCCGGCGAAAGATCCTACTGCGACTATGTACGAACAGCTGACCTACAGCGAAGTACTGGATAAAGAACTGAAAGTCATGGATCTTGCCGCGTTTACGCTGGCCCGTGACCACAAATTGCCAATTCGCGTTTTCAACATGAACAAACCTGGCGCGCTGCGTCGCGTGGTCATGGGCGAAAAAGAAGGCACTTTAATCCCGGAATAATTTCCGTCGAGGCCAAATACGGGTAAGATTCCGCTTTAATCATGCGGGTCACTTACCCGGTGGCATATTTTAAACAGGACTATACTTAGCGCATCTGTGCTACCGTCTGGTCTGACTGAGACAAGTTTTCAAGGATTCGTAACGTGATTAGCGATATCAGAAAAGATGCTGAAGTGCGCATGGACAAATGCGTAGAAGCGTTCAAAAACCAAATCAGCAAAATACGCACGGGTCGTGCTTCTCCCAGCCTGCTGGACGGCATCGTCGTTGAGTATTACGGCACCCCGACTCCGCTGCGTCAGCTGGCGAACGTCACTGTAGAAGATACCCGTACGCTGAAAATCAACGTGTTCGACCGTTCTATGGGCCCGGCCGTTGAGAAAGCGATCATGGCGTCTGACCTCGGTCTGAACCCAAGCTCTGCGGGCACCGACATCCGCGTTCCGCTGCCGCCGCTGACTGAAGAGCGTCGTAAAGACCTGATCAAAGTCGTGCGTGGTGAAGCAGAGCAGGGGCGTGTTTCTGTCCGTAACGTCCGCCGTGACGCGAACGACAAAGTCAAAGCGCTGCTGAAAGACAAAGAGATCAGCGAAGATGACGATCGCCGTTCTCAGGACGACGTGCAGAAACTGACCGACGCGGCTATCAAGAAAATTGATGCGGCGCTGGCAGAGAAAGAAGCGGAACTGATGCAGTTCTAATCTGCATTCGTTTGCAGAAAAAAAACGCCGTACAGGAAGCGTATCGCTTTGCTGGCGGCGTTTTGCTTTTATACTCTTCATCCTTCAAGTCGCTAAGCTGGACCTCTCATGAAGCAAATAACCGTTCTTGGCTCAACGGGCTCAATTGGCTGTAGCACGCTGGACGTTGTGCGCCATAACGCCGATCACTTCTCCGTTACCGCGCTGGTTGCCGGTAAGAATGTTGATCGTATGGTTGAACAGTGTCTGGAGTTTTCACCACGTTTTGCGGTGATGGACGACGCCCATAGCGCTGAGGCCTTGAAAATCGCCCTGCGTGAACACGGTAGCCGCACCGAAGTAATGTGTGGGCAACAGGCGGCGTGTGAAGTGGCCGCGCTGGACGACGTTGACCAGGTGATGGCCGCCATAGTCGGCGCAGCGGGCCTGGTGCCGACGCTTGCTGCTATTGATGCGGGTAAAACGGTTTTACTGGCGAACAAAGAGTCGCTGGTGACCTGCGGACGCCTGTTTCTTGAAGCGGTAAAAGCCAGCGGCGCGCAACTTTTACCGGTCGACAGCGAACATAACGCCATCTTTCAGAGTTTGCCGCAAACTTTTCAGCAAGACCTGGGGTACGCTGATCTCGAGCAGCATGGCGTCACGTCCATTCTGCTTACCGGGTCTGGTGGCCCGTTCCGTGAGACGCCAATCAGTGAACTGCGCGCAATGACGCCGGATCAGGCTTGTCGTCATCCGAACTGGTCGATGGGGCGTAAAATTTCCGTCGACTCTGCCACCATGATGAATAAAGGTCTCGAATACATTGAAGCCCGCTGGCTTTTTAACGCCTCTGCCGCGCAAATGGAAGTGGTGATTCATCCGCAGTCGGTTATCCACTCGATGGTGCGCTACAAAGACGGCAGCGTCATTGCGCAACTCGGCGAACCGGATATGCGCACGCCCATCGCCAATGCGATGGCCTGGCCGGGGCGCGCGGAGTCTGGCGTTAAGCCGCTCGATTTCTGCAAACTGGGCGCACTGACGTTTAGCGAACCGGATTACGATCGTTATCCGTGCCTTAAGCTGGCGATGGACGCGTTCGAGCAGGGGCAGGCAGCGACCACCGCACTGAATGCGGCAAACGAAATCACCGTTGCCGCTTTCCTGAATTCGCAGATTCGCTTCACCGATATCGCGGCAGCGAACCTGGCGGTGCTCGAAGCCATGTCGCTTGCGGAGCCGGAATCTGTCGACGAGGTGCTGGCGATTGACGCGCGTGCGCGTGATGTGGCGCGAAAACAAGTGACGCATTTCGCAAGCTGAGGATTATCAGCCAGGGAACCGTCATGGTATTTGTTAGCGTCTGGCTTCAGTGATATAGTCTGCGCCACCGATTGCGCCTCTATTTTCAGGGGCAATCGTGAAAGCCGTGCTTCAACACGGCTTTTTTGCGACAGAAATATCAGTATTCCGGGGTACCGCTCATTCCTTTTCATGGACTAAAAACGCGTTATGTTGTCTGCTAATCAACCAATCAGCGAAAATGTGCCTGCCCACGGGTGTCGCCATGTGGCCATCATCATGGACGGCAATGGTCGCTGGGCGAAGAGACAAGGGAAGATTCGCGCCTTTGGACATAAAGCCGGGGCGAAGTCTGTTCGCCGCGCCGTGTCGTATGCGGCGAATAATGGCATTGAAGCATTAACCCTTTATGCGTTCAGCAGTGAAAACTGGAATCGCCCCGAGCAAGAAGTTAGCGCATTGATGGAGCTTTTCGTGTGGGCGCTGGATAGCGAAGTTAAAAGCCTGCATCGCCACAATGTGCGGTTGCGTATCATTGGTGATACCACCCGGTTCAACGCCCGCCTGCAGGAGCGCATCCGAAAAGCGGAAGCGTTAACCGAAAAGAATACCGGGCTGACGTTAAATATTGCCGCTAACTATGGTGGACGTTGGGATATTATTCAGGGAGTTCAGCGACTGGCTGAACAGGTTCAGGAAGGGTTACTCCGTCCCGATCACATCAGTGAAGATCTGCTGAGTCAGCAAATCTGCATGCACGAACTGGCTCCCGTAGATTTAGTAATTAGGACAGGGGGAGAACATCGCATCAGTAATTTTCTTATCTGGCAAATCGCCTATGCTGAACTTTACTTTACCGATGTTCTTTGGCCCGATTTCGATGAACAAGACTTTGAGGGTGCGCTGCATGCTTTTGCCAATCGCGAGCGTCGTTTCGGCGGCACCGAGCCTGGTGGCGAAAAGGCCTGATGGGGGTAGCTTTTGCTGAAGTATCGCCTGATTTCTGCATTAATTTTAATACCCGTTGTTATTGCGGCGCTGTTTTTGCTGCCGCCGGTGGGGTTCGCCATTGTTACGCTGGTCGTCTGTATGCTGGCGGCGTGGGAATGGGGACAGCTGAGCGGGTTTAGCTCGCGTACGCAGCGGGTGTGGCTGGCGGTACTTTGCGGCCTGTTATTGGCGGTGATGCTCTTCTTGCTTCCTGAGTATCATCATAATCTCCATCAACCGGTTGTTGAGATTTCGCTGTGGGCATCGCTGGCGTGGTGGGTTGTGGCGCTGCTGCTGGTGCTAACCTATCCGGGGTCTGCGGCGTCATGGCGTCACTCTAAAACGCTGCGCCTGTTGTTTGGCCTGCTGACTATCGTGCCGTTCTTCTGGGGCATGGTGGCGCTGCGCGCCTGGCACTATGACGATAACCACTACAGCGGCGCGCTGTGGCTGCTGTATGTCATGATCCTCGTCTGGGGCGCGGATTCCGGCGCGTATATGTTTGGCAAGCTATTTGGCAAACATAAACTGGCACCGAAGGTCTCTCCGGGGAAAACCTGGCAAGGATTCATCGGCGGCCTGGTAACGGCTGCGGTGATTTCCTGGGCTTATGGATTGTGGGCAAATCTGGACGTAGCCCCCTCAACGCTATTAATATGCTCCATTGTCGCCGCGCTGGCCTCTGTGCTGGGCGATTTGACCGAGAGCATGTTTAAACGTGAAGCCGGTATCAAGGACAGTGGACATCTGATCCCCGGTCACGGCGGAATTCTGGACCGTATTGACAGCCTGACGGCGGCGGTTCCCGTATTCGCGTGCTTGCTGTTGTTAGTTTTCAGGACGATTTAACGGATGGGTCTATGCTGAGCATACTCTGGAATCTGGCGGCATTTATTGTCGCTCTGGGTGTATTAATCACCGTCCATGAATTTGGTCACTTCTGGGTTGCTCGCCGCTGTGGCGTTCGCGTAGAGCGTTTTTCAATTGGTTTTGGGAAATCGCTCTGGCGTCGCGTTGATAAACACGGCACCGAATTTGTTATCGCCCTGATTCCCCTAGGCGGCTACGTCAAAATGCTGGATGAGCGCGTCGAGCCGGTTGCACCGGAGATGCGCCACTTCGCATTCAACAATAAAACGGTCGGCCAGCGCGCCGCCGTTATCGCCGCCGGCCCTGTCGCCAACTTCCTTTTTGCCATCTTCGCTTACTGGCTGGTGTTTATCATTGGCGTCCCTGGCGTGCGTCCTGTTGTCGGTGAAATCACCCCCAATTCGATTGCGGCAGAAGCACAAATTGCACCAGGTACGGAACTAAAAGCCGTAGATGGTATCGAAACGCCTGATTGGGATGCAGTGCGTTTGGCGATGGTCGCTAAAATTGGCGACGAACGCGCCACCCTCACTGTTGCCCCTTTCGGCAGTGAACAGCGTCAGGATAAAATCCTGAATTTGCAGCACTGGGCGTTCGAACCCGATAAAGAAGATCCTATCGCTTCACTCGGTATTCGCCCGCGCGGTGCGCAGATTGAACCTGTCCTCGCCGAGATTCAGGCCGACTCTGCTGCCAGCAAAGCCGGTTTGCAAGCTGGCGACAGGATCGTTAAAGTCGATGGTCAGCCGCTGGAAAACTGGATGATGTTTGTCACGCTGGTGCGTGATAACCCCGGTAAAGGACTGCGGTTAGATATCGAAAGACAGGGGAGTCCCTTGTCTTTGACGCTGATACCGGATACAAAACACGGTAACGGAAAGGCGGAAGGTTTTGCGGGTGTGGTACCAAAGATTATCCCGCTGCCTGACGAATATAAAACAGTGCGCCAGTATGGGCCGTTCAGCGCCATCGCTCAGGCCACGGATAAAACGTGGCAGTTGATGAAGCTGACGGTTAGCATGCTGGGAAAATTGATCACCGGTGACGTCAAACTGAACAACCTCAGTGGGCCGATTTCGATCGCTCAGGGGGCTGGGATGTCAGCGGAGTACGGGTTGATTTACTATCTGATGTTTCTTGCGCTCATCAGTGTAAATCTGGGTATCATCAACCTGTTCCCGCTCCCCGTGTTAGATGGGGGCCATCTGCTGTTTTTGGCGATTGAAAAGCTGAAGGGCGGTCCGGTATCCGAGCGAGTTCAAGACTTTAGTTATCGCATTGGCTCAATATTGCTGGTGCTGTTAATGGGGCTTGCACTTTTCAATGATTTCTCTCGGTTATGAGAGTTAGTTAGGAAGAACGCATAATAACGATGGCGATGAAAAAGTTGCTTATAGCGTCGCTGCTGTTTAGCAGCGCGACCGTATACGGTGCTGACGGGTTCGTAGTGAAGGACATTCATTTCGAAGGCTTGCAGCGAGTCGCTGTTGGTGCGGCCCTCCTCAGTATGCCAGTACGTCCTGGTGATACCATAACTGATGACGATATCAGTAATACTATTCGCGCACTGTTTGCCACTGGCAACTTTGAGGACGTCCGCGTCCTGAGAGACGGCGATACGTTACTGGTTCAGGTAAAAGAGCGTCCAACGATTGCCAGCATCACTTTCTCTGGCAACAAGTCGGTGAAAGATGACATGCTCAAGCAGAACCTTGAAGCATCTGGCGTTCGTGTCGGTGAATCTCTTGACCGCACCACGCTTTCGGATATCGAAAAAGGGCTCGAAGACTTCTACTACAGCGTGGGTAAATACAGCGCGAGCGTAAAAGCCGTTGTCACCCCGCTGCCGCGTAACCGTGTCGACCTGAAACTGGTCTTCCAGGAAGGCGTCTCCGCCCAAATCCAGCAGATCAACATCGTGGGTAACCACGCGTTCAGCACGGAAGATCTTATCTCGAACTTCCAACTGCGCGATGAAGTGCCGTGGTGGAACGTGGTGGGCGATCGCAAATACCAGAAACAGAAACTGGCGGGCGACCTTGAAACCCTGCGCAGCTACTATCTGGATCGCGGTTACGCACGTTTCAACATCGACTCCACGCAGGTGAGCCTGACGCCGGATAAAAAAGGCATCTACATCACCGTTAACGTGACGGAAGGCGATCAGTACAAACTCGATAGCGTTCAGGTGAGCGGCAATCTGGCCGGTCACTCCGCTGAAATCGAAGCGCTGACCAAAATCGAGCCGGGCGAGCTGTATAACGGCACCAAAGTGACCAAAATGGAAGATGACATTAAAAAGCTTCTGGGTCGCTATGGTTACGCCTATCCGCGCGTTCAGTCTCAGCCGGAAATCAACGATGCGGATAAAACCGTTAAGCTGCATGTGAACGTTGACGCGGGTAACCGTTTCTACGTGCGCAAAATCCGCTTTGAAGGTAACGATACCTCCAAAGATGCGGTCCTGCGTCGCGAAATGCGTCAGATGGAAGGGGCATGGCTGGGCAGCGATTTAGTTGACCAGGGTAAAGAGCGTCTTAACCGTCTGGGTTACTTCGAAACCGTCGATACCGACACCCAACGCGTACCGGGCAGCCCGGACCAGGTGGATGTGGTTTACAAGGTTAAAGAGCGTAACACCGGTAGCTTCAACTTCGGTATCGGTTACGGTACGGAAAGCGGCGTCAGCTTCCAGGTTGGCGTACAGCAGGATAACTGGTTAGGTACGGGCTACTCCGTTGGTATCAACGGCACCAAGAACGACTACCAGACCTATTCTGAGTTTTCTGTGACCAACCCGTACTTTACGGTCGATGGCGTGAGTCTCGGCGGTCGTATCTTCTACAATGACTTTAAAGCGGATGATGCGGACCTCTCCTCCTATACCAACAAAAGTTATGGTGTAGACGGAACGCTGGGCTTCCCGATCAACGAATACAACACGCTGCGTGCGGGTCTGGGCTATGTCCATAACGACCTGTCTAACATGCAGCCGCAGGTAGCGATGAACCGTTATCTGGATTCAATTGGTCAGAATGCCAGCAAAACGTCTGATGATAATAACTTCTCGGCGGATGACTTCACCTTCAACTATGGTTGGACGTATAACAAACTGGACCGCGGTTACTTCCCGACGGACGGTTCGCGCGTTAACCTGAACGGTAAGGTCACGATTCCGGGCTCTGATAACGAGTTCTATAAAGTCACGCTGGATACCGCGTCCTACTTCCCAATTGATGACGACCACAAGTGGGTTGTTCTGGGTCGTACACGTTGGGGTTACGGTGATGGCCTGGGCGGCAAAGAACTGCCGTTCTATGAAAACTTCTATGCCGGTGGTTCCAGCACCGTGCGTGGCTTCCAGTCGAACAACATCGGTCCTAAAGCGGCTTACTATGGTCCGGGCACCGATAACTGTGAAACCACTAAAGACGGCAAACCTGGCATCTGTAATTCAGATGATGCAGTCGGCGGTAACGCCATGGCTGTTGCCAGCATGGAACTGATTGTACCTACGCCGTTCGTGAGCGATAAATACGCGAACTCTATTCGTACTTCTGTCTTCTGGGATGCGGGTACCGTGTGGGATACTAACTGGAAAGACACTGCAGAGACGCGTGCTGCGGGGATCCCTGACTACAGCGATCCAAGCAACATCCGTATGTCTGCGGGTATCGCATTACAATGGATGTCCCCATTGGGGCCGTTGGTCTTCTCCTACGCCCAGCCGTTCAAGAAATACGATGGAGACAAAGCCGAGCAGTTCCAGTTTAACATTGGTAAAACCTGGTAATTGCTGACTTGCAAAGGAATGCAGTGCAGTGTAGTGACGCTGTATAGGCATAGCGTTAAGTGGCCTTCGGGCCACACAAAAAACGGTACCTTCGGGTACGCATGGGATGGTAAGGAGTTTTATTGTGAAAAAGTGGTTAGTAGCTGCAGGTTTAGGTTTAGCAATGGCTGCGTCTGCTCAGGCAGCAGACAAAATCGCAATTGTTAACATGGGCAACCTGTTCCAACAAGTTGCACAGAAAACCGGTGTTTCCAGCACGCTGGAAAATGAGTTCAAAGGCCGTGCCAGCGAACTTCAGCGTATGGAAGGCGACCTACAGTCTAAAATGCAGCGTCTGCAATCCATGAAAGCAGGTGCAGACCGCACCAAGCTGGAAAAAGACATCACTTCTCAGCGCCAGACTTTCGCACAGAAAGCGCAGGCATTTGAGCAGGATCGTCAGCGTCGCACCAACGAAGAACGCGGCAAACTGGTTACTCGTATCCAGACTGCTGTGAAATCTGTTGCAAGCAGCCAGAGCATCGACCTGGTTGTTGACGCTAACGCCGTTGCATTCAACAGCAGCGATGTTAAAGACATCACCGCTGATGTACTGAAACAGGTTAAATAAGTAATGCCTTCAATTCGACTGGCTGATCTCGCGCAGCAGTTGGATGCGGAATTACACGGTGATGGCGATATCGTCATCACCGCTGTCGCGTCCATGCAATCCGCGACCACAGGCCATATTACGTTCATGGTGAATCCTAAGTACCGTGAACACCTGGCCGCTTGCCAGGCCTCTGCCGTTGTCATGACCGCAGACGATCTTCCTTTTGCCAAAAGCGCGGCGCTGGTAGTGAAGAACCCCTACCTGACTTACGCCCGTATGGCCCAAATTTTAGATACCACGCCGCAACCGGCGCAGGATATCGCGCCCAGCGCAGTTATCGATCCGACGGCGACGCTCGGCAAAAACGTCTCTATCGGCGCGAACGCGGTGATTGAATCTGACGTTGTGCTTGGCGATAACGTGGTGATTGGCGCAGGCTGTTTCGTCGGTAAAAAGACGAAAATCGGCGCAGGCTCGCGTTTGTGGGCGAATGTCAGTATTTACCACGACATCGAGATCGGTGAGAATTGCCTGATCCAATCCAGCACCGTGATCGGCGCGGACGGTTTTGGTTACGCCAACGATCGCGGTAACTGGGTGAAGATCCCACAATTGGGTCGCGTGATTATTGGCGATCGCGTGGAGATCGGCGCCTGTACCACCATTGACCGTGGCGCACTTGACGATACGGTGATCGGCAACGGTGTTATCATTGATAACCAGTGCCAGATTGCGCACAACGTGGTGATTGGCGACAATACCGCCGTTGCCGGTGGCGTCATTATGGCCGGTAGCCTGAAAATTGGCCGTTACTGCATGATTGGCGGTGCCAGCGTCATTAACGGACACATGGAAATTTGCGACAAGGTTACAGTAACCGGCATGGGTATGGTGATGCGCCCGATTACTGAGCCTGGCGTCTATTCTTCTGGTATTCCGCTTCAGCCGAATAAGGCGTGGCGTAAGACAGCAGCACTGGTGATGAATATTGATGATATGAGCAAGCGCCTGAAAGCTGTAGAGCGCAAGATCAATCAACAAGACTAAACAGTCACCCACATTGGATTGTCGCCGAATTTGCTGGGCTAAGCCCTGTGATGACGGAGCGACATTTATCGGCCTGTCGGCTTTCTGAAAATCCGGCAGGCCGTGTTATTATTGCCATTCAGTATATTTTGACAGGAAGAGTATTTTGACTACCGACACTCATACTCTGCACATTGAAGAGATTTTAGAACTTCTGCCGCACCGTTATCCGTTCTTACTGGTTGATCGCGTGCTGGATTTTGAAGAAGGTCGTTTTCTGCGCGCAGTGAAAAACATTTCCGTAAATGAGCCGTTTTTCCAGGGGCACTTCCCTGGTAAGCCGATTTTACCTGGCGTGCTGATTCTGGAAGCGATGGCGCAGGCGACCGGTATTCTGGCGTTCAAAAGCGTGGGTAAACTGGAACCGGGCGAACTTTATTACTTCGCAGGTATCGACGAAGCGCGCTTTAAGCGCCCGGTTGTGCCTGGCGATCAGATGATTATGGAAGTCACCTTCGAGAAAACCCGTCGCGGCCTGACTCGCTTTAAAGGCGTTGCGCTGGTTGACGGCAAAATTGTTTGCGAAGCGACTATGATGTGTGCGCGTAGCCGGGAGGCCTAATCCGTGATTGATAAAACCGCCTTTATCCATCCTACCGCCATTGTTGAAGAAGGTGCCGTTATCGGTGCTAACGTTCACATTGGCCCGTTTTGTATTGTGGGGTCTGACGTCGAAATCGGCGAAGGTACCGTACTGAAGTCTCACGTTGTTGTTAACGGCATCACCAAAATTGGCCGTGATAACGAGATTTATCAGTTCGCCTCCATCGGTGAAGTGAACCAGGATCTGAAATATGCTGGCGAACCAACCCGTGTGGAGATTGGCGATCGCAACCGCATTCGCGAAAGCGTCACCATTCATCGTGGCACAGTACAGGGCGGTGGATTGACGAAGGTGGGTAGCGATAACCTGCTGATGATCAACGCGCACGTCGCGCATGATTGCCAGCTTGGCGATCGCTGTATCCTTGCCAACAACGCCACGTTGGCAGGCCACGTTACGCTCGACGACTACGTGATTATCGGCGGCATGACTGCGGTCCATCAGTTCTGCATCATTGGTGCGCACGTGATGGTTGGCGGTTGTTCCGGCGTTGCGCAGGACGTTCCACCGTTCGTGATCGCGCAGGGCAACCATGCCACGCCGTTTGGGGTGAACATCGAAGGTCTGAAACGTCGCGGCTTTAGCCGCGAGGCGATTACTGCTATCCGTAATGCGTACAAGGCGTTGTACCGTAATGGTAAAACGCTGGATGAAGCGAAAGCTGAAATCGCTGAACTGGCTGAGCAGTACCCGGAAGTTAAAGCGTTTACGGAATTCTTCGCGCGTTCAACTCGCGGTCTGATTCGTTAATGACTGAGCAGCGTCCATTAACGATTGCCCTGGTCGCCGGAGAAACTTCCGGCGATATTCTTGGCGCTGGCCTGATCCGTGCCCTTAAAGCGCGGGTTCCCAATGCGCGGTTTGTCGGCGTTGCCGGCCCGCGTATGCAGGCTGAAGGCTGTGAAGCCTGGTATGAAATGGAAGAGCTGGCGGTAATGGGGATTGTCGAAGTCCTCGGGCGCCTGCGTCGTCTGTTACACATTCGTGCCGATCTCACAAAGCGTTTTACTGAGCTGCAACCCGATGTTTTCGTCGGCATTGATGCCCCGGATTTCAACATCACGCTTGAGGGCAACCTGAAGAAGCAGGGCATTAAAACCATTCACTATGTCAGCCCGTCCGTCTGGGCCTGGCGACAGAAACGCGTTTTCAAAATAGGCAGAGCCACCGACCTGGTGCTCGCATTTCTGCCTTTCGAAAAAGCGTTTTATGACAAATTTAACGTTCCCAGCCGCTTTATCGGACACACCATGGCCGACGCCATGCCGCTGGATCCGGATAAAAGCGCGGCGCGGGATGTGCTGGGAATTCCACACGATGCGCACTGTCTGGCCTTGCTGCCGGGCAGCCGTGGCGCGGAAGTGGAAATGCTCAGCGCTGATTTTCTGAAAACGGCGCAAATTCTGCGTCATCACTATCCGGATCTGGAAGTGGTGGTCCCGCTGGTAAATGCCAAACGCCGTGAACAGTTCGAACGTATTAAGGCCGAGGTTGCGCCGGATCTCCATGTACACCTGCTGGATGGCATGGGGCGTGAAGCGATGGTTGCCAGCGATGCGGCACTGCTGGCCTCCGGTACGGCGGCGCTGGAATGCATGCTGGCAAAATGCCCGATGGTAGTGGGCTATCGCATGAAGCCGTTTACCTTCTGGCTGGCGGAACGGCTGGTTAAAACAGATTATGTGTCGCTGCCTAACCTGCTCGCCGGGCGCGAGCTGGTGAAAGAGCTGTTGCAGGACGAATGCCAGCCGCAGGCGCTGGCTGATGCGTTACTGCCGCTGCTGGCCAATGGCAAAACCAGCCACGCTATGCACGACACTTTCCGCGAGCTGCATTTGCAAATCCGCTGTAATGCCGATGAGCAGGCAGCTGACGCGGTTCTGGAGTTAGCACGATGATTGAATTTGTGTATCCGCACACCCATTTAGTGGCTGGTGTGGATGAAGTTGGCCGTGGCCCGCTGGTCGGCGCCGTGGTGACGGCGGCGGTGATCCTCGATCCCACCCAACCGATTGTGGGTTTAAACGATTCTAAAAAGCTGAGCGAAAAACGCCGTCTGGCGCTGTTTGATGAAATCAAAGAGAAAGCGCTCTGCTGGAGCCTGGGCCGCGCAGAACCCCATGAAATCGATGAACTGAACATTTTGCATGCCACGATGCTGGCGATGCAGCGGGCCGTTGCCGGGTTAAGCATCGCGCCGGAGTACGTGTTGATCGACGGCAACCGATGCCCCGCATTACCGATGCCATCAATGGCGGTGGTGAAGGGCGACAGCCGCGTGGCGGAAATTAGCGCCGCCTCTATTATTGCGAAAGTGACGCGCGACGCCGAAATGGCAGCCCTCGATGGTATATTTCCGCAGTATGGCTTTGCCCAGCATAAAGGCTACCCAACCGCTTTCCATCTGGAAAAGCTGGCAGAATACGGTGCCACCGAGCACCACCGACGCAGTTTCGGCCCGGTCAAACGGGCGCTGGGTCTGGTATCCTGACTTTATCTACGCCCTCAGTAAGCAACGCGGGATCTAACAATGGCTGAACCACGTTTCGTACACCTTCGGGTGCACAGTGACTACTCCATGATCGATGGCCTGGCGAAAACGGCGCCGCTGGTGAAAAAGGCGGCGGCGTTAGGCCAGCCTGCACTGGCGATCACTGATTTCACCAACATGTGCGGTCTGGTGAAGTTCTATGGTGCTGGCCATGGTGCAGGGATCAAACCGATCGCCGGCGCAGATTTCCACGTCCAGTGCGATTTGCTTGGCGATGAAATGACGCAGCTCACCGTGCTGGCGGCCAACAATACGGGCTACCAGAACCTGACGCTGCTGATTTCACGCGCCTATCAGCGCGGCTACGGTGCCGCTGGCCCGTGGATCGATCGCGACTGGCTGGTCGAACTGAAAGAGGGGCTAATTCTGCTTTCAGGTGGTCGGATGGGTGACGTCGGGCGCTGTCTGCTGCGTGGCAATATGCAACTGGTGGAAGAGTGCGTCTCATTCTATGAAGAGCACTTCCCGGACTGCTATTTCCTCGAACTGATTCGTACCGGTCGCCCGGACGAAGAGTCTTATCTGCATGCTGCCGTTGAGCTGGCGGAAGCGCGCGGCCTGCCGGTCGTGGCAACCAATGACGTCCGTTTCCTGGAAACCGGCGACTTTGACGCCCACGAAATTCGCGTTGCCATTCACGATGGCTTTACGCTCGATGATCCTAAACGTCCGCGCAACTATTCGCCGCAGCAGTACATGCGCAGCGAAGAAGAGATGTGCGAGCTGTTTGCTGATATCCCGGAAGCGCTGCAAAACAGCGTCGAGATTGCCAAGCGCTGTAACGTTACGGTGCGTTTGGGTGAATACTTCCTGCCGCAGTTCCCGACCGGGGATATGAGTACCGAAGACTTCCTGGTCGCCAAATCCCATGAGGGCCTGGAAGAGCGTCTGGCGTTTCTGTTCCCGGACGAGGAAGAGCGGAAAAAGCGCCGTCCGCCATACGATGAACGTCTGGAAACGGAACTTAAAGTTATTAACCAGATGGGCTTCCCCGGTTACTTCCTGATCGTTATGGAGTTTATCCAGTGGTCGAAAGATAACGGCGTGCCGGTAGGGCCGGGGCGTGGCTCCGGTGCGGGTTCACTGGTGGCGTACGCGCTGAAAATTACCGACCTCGATCCGCTGGAATTTGACCTGCTGTTCGAACGTTTCCTTAACCCTGAACGTGTCTCGATGCCTGACTTCGACGTTGACTTCTGTATGGAGAAACGCGACCGGGTTATCGATCACGTGGCGGAAATGTACGGTCGCGATGCGGTATCGCAGATCATCACCTTCGGTACCATGGCGGCAAAAGCGGTTATACGCGATGTAGGCCGCGTGCTGGGTCATCCGTACGGCTTCGTCGATCGCATCTCGAAACTGGTGCCACCCGATCCGGGCATGACGCTGGCGAAAGCGTTTGAAGCGGAACCTCAACTGCCGGAAATCTACGAAGCAGACGAAGAGGTGAGAGCGCTGATCGACATGGCGCGCAAGCTGGAAGGTGTTACCCGAAACGCCGGGAAGCACGCCGGTGGTGTGGTGATCTCGCCGACAAAAATCACCGATTTTGCACCACTTTACTGTGATGAAGCGGGTCAGCATCCGGTTACCCAGTTTGATAAAAGCGACGTTGAATACGCCGGGCTGGTGAAGTTCGACTTCCTTGGCCTGCGTACGCTGACTATCATCAACTGGGCGCTGGAGATGATCAACGCCCGCCGCGAGAAGAACGGTGAGCCGCCGCTGGACATCGCCGCCATCCCGCTGGATGACAAGAAAAGTTTCGACATGCTGCAACGCTCGGAAACCACGGCGGTGTTCCAGCTTGAATCCCGCGGCATGAAAGACCTGATTAAACGTCTGCAGCCTGACTGCTTCGAAGATATGATTGCGCTGGTGGCCCTGTTCCGCCCGGGCCCACTGCAATCAGGGATGGTAGATAACTTTATCGACCGTAAGCATGGTCGTGAAGAGATCTCTTACCCGGATGTTCAATGGCAGCACGAGTGCCTGAAACCGGTACTGGAGCCAACCTACGGCATTATCCTGTACCAGGAACAGGTGATGCAGATTGCCCAGGAACTCTCTGGCTATACCCTTGGCGGTGCGGATATGCTGCGTCGTGCGATGGGTAAGAAAAAGCCCGAAGAGATGGCCAAGCAGCGCGGCGCGTTCGAAGAAGGTGCGAAAAAACGCGGTGTTGATGGCGAACTGGCGATGAAAATCTTTGACCTGGTGGAGAAATTCGCCGGTTACGGGTTTAACAAATCTCACTCCGCCGCTTACGCACTGGTCTCCTACCAGACGCTGTGGCTGAAAGCGCACTACCCGGCAGAGTTCATGGCCGCAGTAATGACTGCGGATATGGACAACACCGAAAAGGTGGTCGGGCTGGTGGATGAGTGCTGGCGTATGGGGCTGAAAATCCTGCCGCCAGACATTAACTCCGGTTTATATCATTTCCACGTTAATGATGACGGGGAAATCGTGTATGGTATCGGCGCGATTAAGGGCGTCGGTGAAGGGCCGATTGAGGCTATCATTGAAGCGCGTAACAACGGCGGCTATTTCCGCGAACTGTTCGACCTGTGCGCGCGCACTGATACCAAAAAACTGAACCGTCGCGTGCTGGAAAAATTGATCATGTCCGGCGCGTTCGACAGGCTTGGCCCGCATCGTGCGGCATTGATGAACTCGCTTGGCGATGCGCTGAAAGCCGCGGATCAGCACGCGAAGGCGGAAGCCATCGGGCAGGCCGATATGTTCGGCGTGCTGGCGGAAGAGCCGGAACAGATTGAACAATCCTACGCCAACTGCCAGCCCTGGCCGGAGCAGGTGGTGCTGGATGGTGAGCGGGAAACCTTGGGTCTTTACCTGACGGGCCACCCGATAAACCAGTATTTAAAAGAAATTGAGCGCTATGTCGGAGGCTACAGGCTGAAAGACATGCATCCGACAGAACGTGGTAAAGTCACCACGGCTGCGGGGCTCGTGATTGCTGCGCGGGTAATGGTCACCAAGCGCGGTAATCGTATCGGCATCTGCACGCTGGATGACCGTTCCGGGCGCCTGGAGGTAATGCTATTTACCGAGGCGCTGGATAAATACCAGCATTTGCTGGAAAAAGACCGCATACTTATCGTCAGCGGACAGGTCAGCTTTGATGACTTCAGCGGCGGGCTTAAAATGATGGCCCGCGAAGTTATGGATATTGACGAAGCCCGGGAAAAATATGCTCGCGGGCTTGCTATCTCGCTGACGGACAGGCAAATTGATGACCAGCTTTTAAACCGACTCCGTCAGTCTCTGGAACCCCACCGCTCTGGGACAATTCCAGTACATCTCTACTATCAGAGGGCGGATGCACGTGCGCGGTTGCGTTTCGGCGCAACGTGGCGTGTCTCTCCGAGCGATCGTTTACTCAACGATCTGCGTGGCCTCATTGGTTCGGAGCAGGTGGAACTGGAGTTTGACTAATACAGGAATACTATGAGTCTGAATTTCCTTGATTTTGAACAGCCGATCGCAGAGCTGGAAGCGAAAATCGATTCTCTGACTGCGGTTAGCCGTCAGGATGAGAAACTGGATATTAACATCGACGAAGAAGTGCATCGTCTGCGCGAAAAAAGCGTAGAACTGACGCGCAAAATCTTTGCCGATCTCGGCGCATGGCAGGTAGCCCAACTGGCGCGCCATCCGCAGCGCCCGTACACCCTGGATTATGTCCGCCTGGCGTTTGACGAATTTGACGAACTGGCCGGCGACCGCGCTTATGCTGACGATAAAGCTATCGTGGGCGGGATCGCGCGTCTGGATGGACGTCCGGTGATGATCATTGGTCATCAGAAAGGTCGTGAAACTAAAGAAAAAATCCGTCGTAACTTCGGTATGCCTGCACCAGAAGGTTACCGTAAAGCCCTGCGTCTGATGGAAATGGCCGAGCGCTTCAAGATGCCGATCATTACCTTCATCGACACTCCGGGGGCGTACCCTGGCGTGGGCGCGGAAGAACGTGGTCAGTCTGAAGCGATTGCCCGCAACCTGCGTGAAATGTCACGCCTGAGCGTGCCGGTTATCTGTACCGTTATCGGTGAAGGTGGCTCCGGCGGCGCGCTGGCGATTGGCGTGGGTGATAAAGTGAATATGCTGCAGTACAGCACCTATTCCGTAATTTCGCCGGAAGGCTGTGCGTCTATTCTGTGGAAAAGCGCGGATAAAGCCCCGCTGGCCGCAGAAGCGATGGGCATCATTGCCCCGCGTCTGAAAGAGCTGAAGCTGATTGACTCTATCATTCCAGAACCGCTGGGCGGCGCGCACCGTAATCCGGAAGCGATGGCAGCATCGCTGAAAGCGCAACTGCTGGAAGATCTGGCCGATCTCGACGTGCTGAGCACAGACGACCTCAAAAATCGTCGCTACCAGCGTCTGATGAGCTACGGTTACGCGTAAGCGGTTAATCAGAAATTTGCTGAAAAGGGTCACATTGCGTGACCCTTTTTTTTATCTGCGATTCAGCTGGGCTATCATTACCTAACATTTCCAGGAGGAGCGCATGAATATAATCGCCATTATGGGGCCACACGGCGTCTACTACAAAGACGAGCCCATCAAGGAGCTGGAAGGCGCGCTACTCGCGCAGGGCTTCAAAATTATCTGGCCGCAAAACAGCGCTGACCTGCTGAAATTTATCGAACATAATCCGCGCATCTGCGGTGTTATCTTTGACTGGGACGAATATAACGTTGACCTGTGTAGTGAAATCAATCAGCTAAACGAATATCTCCCGCTTTACGCTTTCATCAACACCCATTCGACGATGGACGTCAGCGTCCACGACTTGCGGATGGCGCTGTGGTTCTTTGAATATGCGCTGGGGCAGTCTGGCGATATCGCCACCCGCATCCGCCAGTACACCGATGAATATCTGGATAACATCACGCCGCCGTTCACCAAAGCGCTGTTCACCTATGTAAACGAAGGCAAGTACACCTTCTGCACGCCTGGGCATATGGCGGGAACGGCGTATCAAAAAAGCCCGATTGGCTGCCTGTTCTATGATTTCTTTGGTGCCAATACGCTGAAAGCGGATGTCTCGATTTCCGTCACTGAGCTGGGTTCGCTGCTCGACCACACCGGCCCGCATCTGGAAGCGGAAGAGTATATTGCCCGCACCTTTGGCGCTGAACAAAGTTATATGGTGACCAACGGAACCTCGACGTCGAACAAAATTGTTGGCATGTACGCTGCGCCTGCGGGCAGCACGTTGTTGATTGACCGTAACTGCCATAAGTCGCTTGCCCATTTGCTGATGATGAGCGATGTAGTGCCACTGTGGCTGAAGCCGACCCGTAACGCGCTTGGTATTCTCGGCGGTATCCCGCGCCATGAATTTACCCGCGACAGCCTGCAACAGAAAGTCGACGCCACTGAAAATGCCCAATGGCCGGTGCATGCGGTGATCACCAACTCCACCTACGATGGTTTGCTGTATAACACCAACTGGATCAAGCAAACGCTGGATGTACCGTCGATTCACTTCGACTCGGCGTGGGTGCCTTATACCCACTTCCATCCGATTTATCAGGGTAAAAGCGGCATGAGCGGCGAGCGCGTACCGGGAAAAGTATTCTTCGAAACGCAGTCGACGCATAAAATGCTGGCCGCGCTGTCGCAGGCTTCGCTTATTCACATCAAGGGCGACTACGATGAAGATACCTTCAACGAAGCCTTTATGATGCATACCTCGACATCGCCGAGTTACCCGATTGTCGCTTCGATCGAAACGGCGGCGGCGATGCTGCGCGGCAACCCTGGCAAGCGTCTGATCACCCGTTCAGTGGAGCGTGCGCTGCATTTCCGCAAAGAGGTTCAGCGGCTGCGTGAGGAGTCGGACAGCTGGTTCTTTGATATCTGGCAGCCAGAAGAGATCGACGAAGCGGAATGCTGGCCGGTCTCACCGGGGGAATACTGGCATGGATTTTCCGATGCCGACCGCGATCATATGTTCCTCGATCCGGTCAAAGTGACCATCCTGACGCCGGGTATGGATGAGCAGGGCAATATGAGCGACGAGGGGATCCCGGCGGCGCTGGTGGCGAAATATCTCGATGAGCACGGCGTGGTGGTGGAAAAAACTGGGCCGTACAATTTGCTGTTTCTGTTCAGTATCGGTATCGATAAAACCCGTGCAATGGGTCTGTTGCGTGGGTTAACAGAGTTCAAGCGCGCTTACGATCTGAACTTGCGGGTGAAGAACATGTTGCCGGATCTCTACGCGGAAGATCCGGATTTCTATCGCAATATGCGCATTCAGGATCTGGCACAGGGGATCCACAAACTGATCCGCCAGCACGATCTGCCGCGTTTAATGCTGCGCGCGTTTGACGTACTGCCGGAAATGAAGATGACGCCGCATCAGGCGTGGCAGCGGCAGATTAAAGGCGACGTTGAAACGGTGGCGCTGGAAGAGGTGGTGGGGCGCGTTTCGGCTAATATGATCCTGCCGTATCCGCCGGGCGTGCCGCTGTTGATGCCGGGCGAGATGATCACCGAAGAGAGCCGCTCGGTGCTCGATTTTCTGCTGATGCTGTGCTCGGTCGGGCGTCACTATCCCGGTTTCGAGACGGATATTCACGGCGCGAAGCGTGATGAGAACGGCGTTTACCGGGTTCGAGTCTTAAAAAGCGGCGAAGGGGTTGCGCGTTAAGCCCTGGCACAGGTAACGTGCTGAAAACGATAAAGGAGAATAAGAATGCTGGGTTTAAAACAGGTTCACCATATTGCCATTATTGCGACCGACTACGCGAAGAGTAAGGCTTTCTACTGCGACATTCTGGGGTTCACTCTGCAAAGCGAGTTTTATCGCGAAGAACGCGATTCCTGGAAGGGCGATCTGGCGCTGAACGGGCAGTATGTGATTGAGCTGTTTTCGTTCCCGTTTCCGCCCGCGCGTCCAAGCCGCCCGGAAGCCTGTGGCCTTCGTCATCTGGCCTTTAGCGTTGACGATCTCGATGCGGCGGTTGCGCATTTGCAGGCGCATGACGTAACCTGCGAAGCGATTCGCGTTGATCCGTTTACGGGTAAACGCTTTACCTTTTTTAATGACCCCGACGGCCTGCCGCTGGAACTTTACCAGCAGTAGGATTTAGCCTTTTAAATGACGAAGCCTGCTTTTATTTCATTTCTTGAGCCTCACCGCCAGTTTCTGGTGGCCTTTAGCGGTGGCCTGGACTCCACGGTATTGCTGCATCAGATGGTCTGCTGGCGGCGGGAGAATCCATCCGTTACGCTGCGGGCAATACATATTCACCACGGCCTGAGTCAGCACGCTGATGCCTGGGTTGCGCATTGCCAGCAGCAATGTTTAGCGTGGAACGTCCCGTTAGACGTTGTTCGCGTCACGCTGGCGCAGGATGGCCTGGGAATTGAAGCGCAGGCCCGGCAGGCGCGTTATCAGGCGTTCAGTGAAGCGTTGCATGCAGGTGAGGCGCTGGTGACGGCGCAGCATCTGGACGATCAGTGTGAAACTTTCCTGCTGGCGCTCAAGCGCGGAAGCGGCCCGGCCGGGCTTTCCGCCATGCCCGCCTGCATGCCGTTTGCGAACGGGCATCTGCTTCGCCCCTTGCTGAATGCATCGCGTGATTCACTGCTGGCGTGGGCGCACGCGCACCGGCTCTCGTGGATTGAAGATGAGAGCAATCAGGACGATGCCTACGATAGAAACTTTCTCCGTTTACGTGTCGTGCCGCTGTTAAACGCGCGCTGGCCGCATTTTGCGCAGGCCACGGCCCGTAGCGCGGCGCTCTGTGCTGAACAGGAGCAACTGCTGGATGAACTGCTGGCCGATGAGCTTACCAGCCTGATGACGCCGCAAGGCGCGCTGAATCTGCCGCCGATGCTGACCATGAGCGCCCCGCGTCGTGCAGCGCTGATACGGCGCTGGCTTGCGTTGCAGCATGCGGCTATGCCGTCGCGCGATATGCTGACGCGTATCTGGCAGGAAGTTGTCGAGGCGCGCGAGGATGCGGCCCCGTGCCTGCGTCATGGCGATCACGAAATTCGTCGCTATCAACAACAGCTTTGGTGGGTGAAAGCAAGCGTGTCGCCGGGGGATAAAACGTTTCTTTGGCCTGATATTGCGCAGTGCCTGAATTTACCCGTTGGCGACGTGCGTTTGGCTTCGGGGGGGGATATCCGCCCGCCCCAGGAAAATGAAGTGGTCTCTATTCGTTTTAAAGCCCCCGGCACGCTGCATATTGTGGGGCGCAACGGTGGGCGCAAGCTGAAGAAAATCTGGCAGGAACTGGGCGTCCCGCCGTGGCTGCGCGACACCACGCCGCTGCTGTTTTATAACGATGTATTGATGGCAGCGGCGGGCCGGTTTGTGACGCAGGAAGGGGCGGTGACGCCAGGAACCGGTTTACAGCTGAAGTGGAAAAAAACGGGCAGCTAAGCTGCCCGTTGTACTCTCAGGATTCGCTCACCACGACGGTGCCGATTTGTGGATGGCTGAAGCTGGTAATGCGGTCGAGGCGCACTTCACGGCTCTCTCCGCCGGCTTCAACGACCAGATACTCTACGTTTTTACGCGAGAGCAGGTCGCTGGCCTTCGCTTGCAGCACTTCGCCGTCTTTAAGTTCCAGCGTCAGCACGAGGTGATGCTGGCAGGCGAGCTCGAGATTGTCGTAGTCATCACAATTGATAGGTTGATAGGTCTCATTCATTGACATAATCGCTCACCAGTAAGTTTGCCGCCGCATAGGCCGCTTTTTCCCTGATCGACTCTGAAAGGGCGCTATCCGCCGCAACTTCGTTCAATACTTTCAGTACACAACCCAGCGCATCCGGGATGTACCCTAAATCTCCGCTGGCAATTTCCGCATAGCGTTGACGAATCAACTCACAATAATTGTCCACATGCCCTCCTGTCAGCGTTCTGACTCAACCGTGGATGCAAGTTAAGCCTACGAAGATAAACTCTGTTTAGCAAGGTGACTATATCATACTCATTTAAGCATTATCAGCAGGATGAATGTCGGCTCCTGTAAATCCCGACAGCCTTTTACCGTTGATTTCGTTACAATGAGCGCCATTTTTACAGGAGCTAATGTATGGCACTGAAAGCGACAATTTACAAGGCGGTGGTCAATGTGGCCGACATCGACCGCAACCATTTTCTCGACGCGTCCCTGACGCTGGCGCAGCATCCGTCTGAAACCCAGGAACGCATGATGCTGCGTCTGCTGGCGTGGATTAAATATGCTGATGAGCGTCTCCAGTTCACCCGTGGCCTGAGTGCCGATGATGAGCCGGAAATCTGGCTGCGTAACGACCATTTGGGCATCGATCTGTGGATTGAACTCGGCCTGCCGGAGGAGCGCCGCATCAAGAAAGCGTGCAGTCTGGCGAAGGAAGTTGCGCTGTTTACTTATAACAGCCGCGCGGCTGAAATCTGGTGGCAACAAAACCAGAGCAAACTGGCGTCATTCGACAAACTGAGCATCTGGTATTTGGATGACGAGCAGTTGGCGAAGCTCAGCGCCTTTGCCTCACGCACTATGACGCTTCAGGCGACACTGCAGGAAGGCGCGATTTGGTTATCGGATGCTCAGAATAATCTGGAAATTCATTTTACGCCGTGGCAGCAACCGGCATGATTGTTCTCTCACGGGCGGTCAGTATCCCGGATGAAGAGATAACCATTACCGCCATCCGGGCGCAGGGGGCGGGGGGCCAGCACGTCAATAAGGCTTCGACGGCTATCCATTTGCGTTTCGATATCCGCGCCTCCAGCCTGCCGGACTATTATAAAGAGAAGCTGCTGGCCGCCAGTCACCACTTAATTTCTGCCGACGGTGTGTTTATCATTAAAGCGCAGGAGTATCGCAGTCAGGAGATGAACCGCGAAGCGGCCATTGCGCGGCTGGTGGCTGTCATTAAGGAATTAACGGCAGAACAGAAGAGTCGTCGTGCAACCCGGCCAACGCGCGCGTCCAAAGAACGCAGGCTGAATGCCAAAGCGCAAAAATCGAATGTAAAAACATTGCGTGGCAAGGTGAACTACTAACGACTGCGGACGTAATAAGAAATCAAAGAGGGAATTGAGGGTGAAAAAAGCAATATTGACGATAGCTGCCGCCGGTATGCTGTTTGCACTGTTTGGGTGTAACAATCGTGCGGAAGTGGAAACGCTGGCCCCGGCCCAAATGGCTGAGTTGAAACCGATGCAGCAAAGCTGGCGCGGTATTTTGCCCTGCGCCGATTGCGAAGGAATCGAAACCTCGCTGTTTCTCGCCAAAGATGGCACCTGGGTAATGAATGAACG
>CAJYVI010000020.1 GCA_913778145.1 uncultured Pseudocitrobacter sp. | reverse complement strand
GGGATAGTAATTTTACTTTTCTGACCGCTGCCCGCCGGAGCAAGCTGTTTCACGCGCGCTGCCAGGATAAGCAGGAACGGGGCCAGCATCATCACGCGCAGCATTTTGGCAATGACCGCCGCATTTTCTGCTTCCGGGTTAATCGCATGCCCTGCAGCAACCACCTGCGCCACTTCGTGCATCGTCGAACCAATATAGATGCCGTAGGTTTCCGGGCTGAACCAGTGCGCCAGCAGCGGGTACATCGCCGGATAAAGGAAGATAGCCAGCGTACCGAAGATAACCACGGTCGCGACTGCCACGGTCACTTTACTTGCTTCTGCTTTTACTACCGGTTCCGTCGCCAGCACGGCCGCCGCGCCGCAGATACTGCTACCCGCACCAATCAGCCAGCTGGTTTGTTTATCCAGCCCAAACACTTTTTGCCCCAGCCAGCAGGCCAGTAAAAAGGTGCTGGTCAATGTTAAGACGTCGGTGGCGATGCCGCTGACGCCCACTTCAGCAATTTGCGAAAACGTCAGGCGAAAACCATAAAGAATGATGCCAAGCCGCAGCAAATGCTGTTTGGCGAACAGTACGCCACCGTCGCAGGATTGCCAGATTTTAGGGTAAACCGTGTTACCGATGACCATCCCCAGCAGGATAGCCAGCGTCAATGCACTAAATCCTGCGCCTGAAATAGCGGGAATACTCCCGGCCCACAGTGCCGCCCCGGTGATCACCGCGCTTAACGCCAGGCCGGGGATATAATGTCTTACAGTACGATGAGGTTCGCGTAATGTGATTTCTGCCATAACCTTCTCCTTTGTCTGGGCAAAAGATTACGCCGTGCTGGTTTAAAGATAAAATTGATTATATATTTATAATTAATCGTAATAACTGGTAAGCGCCGAATGAACGGGCAGGAACGATATGCATATCACGCTGCGACAGCTTGAAGTGTTTGCGGAAGTACTTAAAAGCGGGTCCACCACTCAGGCCTCGCAGATGCTGGCATTGTCGCAATCTGCGGTCAGCGCGGCGTTGACCGATCTGGAAGGGCAACTGGGCGTGCAGCTTTTCGATCGTGTCGGCAAGCGGCTGGTGGTGAACGAGCACGGGCGTCTGCTTTACCCGCGCGCACTGGCATTGCTTGAACAGGCAACCGAAATTGAGCAACTGTTCCGCGAAGATAACGGTGCAATCCGCGTCTACGCCAGTAGCACTATCGGTAACTATCTTTTGCCAGAAATGATTGGCCGCTATCGCCGGGATTTCCCTGATTTGCCGATTGAGCTTAGCGTGGGCAACAGTCAGGATGCCATTAATGCCGTGGCGGATTTTCGCGTCGATATCGGTTTTATCGAGGGGCCGTGTCATTCGGCGGATATTGTGGCTGAACCGTGGCTGGAAGATGAGCTGGTTGTGTTTGCCGCGCCGGATTCGCCGTTGCTGGAAGGAGAGGTGACGCTCGCGCGCCTGTCGGCACAGCCGTGGATTTTGCGTGAGAAAGGCTCCGGTACCCGCGAAATTGTTGATTATCTTCTGCTGTCGCATTTGCCACAGTTCCGTCTGGGAATGGAGCTTGGCAACTCCGAAGCCATCAAACATGCGGTACGCCACGGGCTTGGCATCAGCTGTCTGTCACGCCGCGTGATTGCCGAACAGCTGGAAAGCGGGAAACTGATGGAAGTAACGGTGCCGTTGCCAGGACTCAATCGCACGCTGTGGCGCATTCATCATCGGCAGAAACATCTTTCAAATGCGTTACTGCGTTTTCTCTCGTACTGCACCATCTCATAGACTGTCGCCAGCTGGCGAGAAACTCGCCAGTAACCGCATGTACTGCTTTACTTATAATTGGCTGCTAATCATGAAGGTCTCTTATAACTGCGCATTTCTGCCAGAAGACAGGCTTTTCGTCTGCTACAATCGCGCCTCAATTTTTGGATGGACAGTATTTTCAAATGGTTTCCGAAACTAAAACCACACAAGCGCCCGCGCTCCGTCGCGAACTTAAGGCGCGTCACCTGACGATGATCGCCATTGGCGGTTCAATCGGTACAGGTCTTTTTGTCGCATCAGGCGCAACCATTTCCGCAGCAGGCCCCGGCGGGGCATTATTCTCATACATTCTGATTGGCCTGATGGTCTACTTCCTGATGACCAGTCTGGGCGAACTGGCGGCATATATGCCGGTTTCCGGTTCGTTCGCTACCTACGGGCAGAACTATGTCGAAGAGGGCTTCGGCTTCGCGCTGGGCTGGAACTACTGGTACAACTGGGCGGTGACTATCGCCGTTGACCTGGTGGCCGCACAGCTGGTGATGAGCTGGTGGTTCCCGGATACGCCGGGCTGGATCTGGAGCGCCGTGTTCCTGTGCGTTATTTTCCTGCTCAACTACATCTCCGTGAAAGGCTTTGGCGAAGCGGAATACTGGTTCTCGCTGATTAAAGTCGCCACCGTCATTATCTTCATCGTGGTTGGCGTAATGATGATTATCGGTATCTTTAAAGGCGCACAGCCGGTGGGCTGGAGCAACTGGACAACCGGCGATGCGCCGTTTGCCGGTGGCTTGTCGGCGATGATTGGCGTGGCGATGATTGTCGGCTTCTCTTTCCAGGGCACCGAGCTGATTGGTATCGCGGCGGGGGAATCGGAAAACCCGGAGAAAAACATTCCGCGTGCCGTGCGTCAGGTCTTCTGGCGAATCCTGCTGTTCTATGTGTTCGCTATCCTGATTATCAGCCTGATCATTCCGTACACCGATCCGAGCCTGCTGCGTAACGATGTGAAAGACATCAGCGTCAGCCCGTTCACTCTGGTATTCCAGCATGCGGGTCTACTCTCAGCGGCAGCGGTGATGAACGCCGTTATCCTGACGGCGGTACTGTCGGCGGGTAACTCCGGGATGTACGCATCCACGCGTATGCTTTACACCCTGGCGTGCGACGGTAAAGCGCCGCGTATCTTCTCTAAACTGTCGAAAGGTGGTGTACCGCGTAATGCGCTGTACGCGACCACGGTAATCGCGGGCCTGTGCTTCCTGACTTCTATGTTCGGTAACCAGACCGTTTACCTGTGGCTGCTCAACACCTCCGGGATGACGGGCTTCATCGCCTGGCTGGGGATTGCCATCAGTCACTATCGCTTCCGTCGCGGTTATGTGATGCAGGGCCACGATATTAACGATCTGCCGTACCGTTCCGGGTTTTTCCCGCTGGGGCCAATCTTCGCGTTCGTCCTGTGCCTGATCATCACCCTGGGTCAGAACTATGAAGCGTTCCTTGCCGATACCATTGACTGGGGGGCCGTTGCCGCAACCTACATTGGTATTCCGCTGTTCCTGATTATCTGGTTTGGTTATAAGCTGAGCCGTGGCACACGCTTCGTTCGCTACAGTGAAATGCATTTCCCGGAGCGCTTTAAGAAATAATTAGCGCCCCTGTCTAAGAAGCCCTCTTCACGCAAAGAGGGCTTTTTTTTACTCAAAATTACATCCTGTCTAAGATAATTCCCGTATTGATAGAATTAAACGATTACATATTGACATAACTTTAAATAACTTAATTGATAATTGTTATCATTCTCTTTATCATCACCCGCGTTAATACTGGATGAAGCCACTCCCTCTCTTACGGTAAATCGTGACCGACAAGAGGCGACAGCCACATCTGCATAAAAAAATAAGCGCTGAAGGTCAGCAGCGTGAAGCAGTCAGTGTGAGCAATACCCTTTTGAAATAATTACGTATTCACCTCATGGAGATTTGGAATGTTCAGGTTAAACCCCTTCGTCCGGGGCGGGCTCTGCGTGTCCGCTTTATCACTGGCGCTGCCGGTTGCCGCCGCCACTGAAGGCGAACAAATGGTCGTCACCGCCGCCGCAACCGAGCAGAGCGTCAAAGATGCCCCTGCCAGTATCAGCGTGATCACTCAGGAAGACCTGCAGCGCAAGCCGGTGCAAAACCTGAAAGATATCCTCAAAGAAGTGCCGGGCGTACAGCTCACCAACGAAGGTGATAACCGCCAGGGCGTGAGTATTCGTGGTCTCGACAGCAGCTACACCCTGATTCTTATCGATGGTAAACGCGTGAATTCGCGTAATGCCGTTTTCCGTCATAACGATTTTGACCTGAACTGGATCCCGGCAGATTCCATCGAACGTATCGAAGTGGTGCGCGGGCCGATGTCCTCACTTTATGGTTCCGATGCGCTGGGCGGCGTGGTCAACATCATCACCAAAAAGATTGGTCAGAAATGGACCGGAAGCATCACAGCTGATACCACCATTCAGGAAAACCGCGATCGCGGCGATACTTACAACGGCCAGTTCTTTACCAGCGGCCCATTGGTAGATGGCGTATTGGGGGTGAAAGCCTTTGGTAGCCTCTCCAAACGTGAGAAAGATAAGCAGGAATCGTCCACCACCAGCGCCACTGGCGAAACGCCGCGCATCGAAGGCTTCACCAGCCGCGATGCCAACGTCGAATTTGCCTGGACGCCCACGGATAATCAGGACATCACCGCCGGTTACGGTTTTGACCGTCAGGACAGAAATTCAGATTCGCTGGATAAGAACCGTCTTGAGCGTCAAAACTATTCCCTGAGCCACAATGGCCGCTGGGATGTCGGCAACAGCGAGCTGAAGTTCTACGGCGAAAAAGTCGATAACAAGAACCCCGGCAACAGCAGCCCGATCACCTCCGAAAGCAACACCATTGACGGTAAATATGTGCTGCCTGTGGGGGCTATCAATCAGTTGATCACGTTCGGCGGCGAATGGCGACACGACAAACTGAAAGATCCGGTTAACCTGACCGGCGGAACCAGCAGCGAAACGTCAGCCAGCCAGTACGCGCTGTTTATTGAAGATGAATGGCGTATTTTTGAACCGCTGGCGCTGACCACCGGGATTCGTATGGACGATCACGAAACCTATGGCGATCACTGGAGCCCGCGTGCGTACCTGGTCTATAGCGCGACGGATACCATCACGGTGAAAGGCGGCTGGGCTACGGCCTTCAAAGCGCCATCCCTGCTGCAATTAAGCCCGGACTGGACCACCAACTCCTGCCGTGGGGGTTGCCGTATCGTGGGCAGCCCTGATCTGAAACCCGAAACCAGCGAAAGCTGGGAAATCGGCCTCTACTATCAGGGTGAAGAGGGCTGGCTGGAAGGCGTGCAGGGTAGCGTGACTACCTTCCGCAACGATGTGGAAGATATGATCAACATCGCGCGTACTTCTGATGTCAGCGCAGCGCCTGGCTATTCCAACTTTGTCGGCTTTGATTCCAGCGGCAAGCCAATTTTCGCCTATTACAACGTGAATAAAGCGCGTATTCAGGGTGTGGAAACCGAGCTGAAAGTGCCGTTTGGCGAGCAGTGGAAAGTGACGCTGAACTACACCTATAACGATGGTCGCGATCTCAGCAATGGCGGGAATAAGCCGTTGAAGGAGCTGCCGTTTCATACGGCTAACGGTCGCGTAGACTGGACGCCGGTACAGGACTGGTCGTTCTATCTGGCGGCGCGTTATAACGGCGAACAGCGTGCGGTCAGCGCAACGTCGAAAACGCCGGGCGGCTACACGACGTGGGACCTGGGCGGTGCATGGCAGGCGACGCAAAACGTTAAGCTGCGTGCCGGTGTGCTGAACCTGGGGGATAAAGACCTGAGTCGTGATGACTATAGCTATAACGAAGATGGTCGTCGCTACTTTATGGCGGTGGATTACCGCTTCTGATTGCGCGGAAATGTCGGATGGCGGCTACGCCTTATCCGACCTACGCTTGATGTGTATTAGGGAAAATCCGCTGACCGCACGCACCCGTAGGCCGGATAAGCGCCAGCGCCATCCGGCAATCTAACCGACCGCTCCGATCGTGCGGGAATGTCGGATGCGGCTACGCCTTATCCGACCTACGCGTGATGTGAATCAGGGCAAATCCGCTGACCGCACGCACCCGTAGGCCGGATAAGCGCCAGCGCCATCCGGCAACCCACGCTTACTTCAACAAATACTGCGCATGGAAGCGCAGATGATCCTCAATAAACGACGCAATAAAGAAGTAGCTGTGATCGTAACCCGGCTGAATGCGCAGGGTGAGCGGCCAGTCTTTTTGCCGGGCGATCTCTGCGAATACCGCCGGCTGCAATTGATCGGCCAGGAACTGATCGTTGTCGCCCTGATCGATAAGCATTGGCGTTGCCGCGTCAGCCTCGCTGGCATGTAACAACGCACAACTGTCCCACTGCGCCCAGGCGGATTGATCCTCGCCCAGATACGCTGTAAACGCTTTCTTCCCCCACGGCACATTGCAGGGGTTCACAATGGGCGCAAACGCCGATGCACTAACAAATTTGCCCGGATTCTTCAGCGCCATCAGCAGCGCGCCGTGTCCGCCCATTGAGTGTCCACTGATCGCACAGCGATCGCTGACATTAAATTTATCCTGAATCAGTGCGGGCAGTTCATCGCGTATGTAGTCATACATCCGAAAGTGCTTAGCCCACGGCTGTTGCGTGGCGTTGAGATAAAAACCTGCGCCCTGGCCCAGATCATAGCCGTCGTCGTTGGCGACATCCGCGCCGCGCGGGCTGGTATCGGGCATCACCAGCACAATCCCCAATTCAGAGGCGACGCGCTGCGCGTTGGCTTTGGTGGTGAAGTTCTCATCCGTACAGGTCAAACCGGATAGCCAGTAAAGTACCGGCGGCGGCGTTGTTCCGTGGGTTGGCGGTAAAAAGATGCTGAACGTCATGGCACAGTTCAACGTAGTGGAGTCGTGCCGCCAGCGTTGTTGCCAGCCTTCAAAACAACGATGTTCTTCAAGCAATTCCATGCAAGGCTCCTTATATTCAAAATCAGAAAAACTGGGATCATCATACAGATAATTCACCGCCGTTGAGTAACTTTCACTTCCGCATTATGTCGATATGCCGCATCATGCATATAACTTATTGTTAACAATTGAGGCGGTATGGCCTTACGAATCGCATTCAGCGGCTTTACGGTGCTGGTGGTTATTATGGGGATAGGGCGGTTTGCCTTTACGCCCCAGGTGCCATTAATGATTGCCGACAACCAGCTCACGCTGACCAGCGCCGGGCTGGTAGCGGCAATGAACTATCTGGGCTATCTGATTGGCGCGTGGGATGCCATGCGCGCACAACGTCACGTCGAGACGCGTCTGTATCTGGGCATTGCCGGGGCGGTAGTGTTCACACTGCTTTCCGCGTGGGCCGATAATGCCTGGCTGCACGGCGTCCTGCGCCTGATTCTGGGATGCATGAGCGGCTGGGCGCTGGTGCTAACCGCCGCCTGGGCCAACGAGCGTCTGGCGCAACTGGGCCATGCCGGGTTGAGCGCCGCAGTGTTTGCCGGGCCGGGGGCGGGGATTGCCCTGAGCGGCCTGCTGGCGGTGTGGATCCACTCTCAGTCGCTTGCCGCGTCGCAGGGCTGGCTGCTGTACGGCCTGCTGGGGTTAGTGCTGATTATACTGGTGGTGCGCTGGTTGCCGCGTCCAGGGGCATTGCATCCGTCTGGCACAAAGCCCGAGCCGCTGCATCTCACCGCCGACCTTAAACGTCTGGTCTGGAGCTACAGCCTGGCGGGATTCGGCTATATCTTGCCCGCGACCTTTCTCTCACAAATGGCCGCGCAGCGCTTTCCCGGTAGCCTGTTTGCCCAGTTTGTCTGGCCGATATTTGGCCTCGCGTCGGTTATCGGTATCGCCCTGAGTATTGCGATGCGTCACGTGGGGCAGAGCCACCACCGTCTGGCGGTGGTACTGTGGTTGCAGGGGATTGGCGTACTGTTCGCCTGGCTGGTGCCTGGCTTACCGGGCTTAGCCATGGGCGCTGCGCTGGTGGGCGGCGGCTTCCTTTGCGCGGTGCAGCTTTCGTTGTTATATGGGCGCGAGCTGGCGCCGCGTCACTCGCGTTATATGGCCGGATTGCTGACTACCGGTTATGCAGTCGGTCAATTGGTTGGCCCGATGACCTCGGCGTTGTCGACCTGGCTTACGCATCGACTCGACCCTGCGCTTGGCGTCGCGGCGCTGGCGCTGTTTATCGGCGGCGTGCTGGTATGGCGGCCGGAGCATGCAAGGCAGCAGCAATTGCAATAATTATCGTTACGAATACTGGATTATGTGCGCGGCCTCACGCACAATAAGTGCAAACTTTGCCCCATGAAGGGCGGAGTGCCCCACCTGCTGGAGAAAGAAAAGATGTCATCACTGAGTAAAGAAGCTGCACTGGTTCATGAAGCCCTCGTGGCCCGTGGGCTGGAAACGCCGCTGCGCCCGCCGGTGCGCGAAATGGATAATGAAACACGTAAGCGTCTGATTTCAGGGCATATGACCGAGATTATGCAGTTGCTTAATCTCGATCTGAGTGATGACAGTTTGATGGAAACTCCGCATCGCATCGCCAAAATGTATGTGGATGAGATTTTCTCTGGCCTCGATTACGCCAATTTCCCGAAAATCACCGTCATTGAAAACAAGATGAAGGTTGATGAGATGGTGACCGTGCGCGATATCACCCTCACCAGCACCTGTGAACACCATTTTGTGACCATCGATGGTAAAGCGACGGTGGCATACATCCCGAAAGAGTCGGTGATTGGCTTGTCCAAAATCAACCGTATCGTGCAGTTTTTCGCCCAGCGCCCGCAGGTGCAGGAGCGTCTGACGCAGCAAATTCTCACCGCGCTGCAAACCCTGCTCGGGACCAACAACGTGGCGGTTTCTATTGATGCGGTGCATTATTGCGTGAAGGCGCGCGGTATTCGCGATGCCACCAGTGCAACCACTACCACGTCGCTCGGCGGCCTGTTTAAATCCAGCCAGAATACCCGTCAGGAATTCTTGCGCGCCGTACGCCACCATAACTAAGCGGGGCAGGATACATGGAACGAAACGTCACCCTGGATTTTGTGCGGGGCGTGGCTATCCTCGGTATCCTGCTGCTGAATATCAACGGCTTTGGCTTGCCCAAAGCCGCCTATCTTAATCCCGCCTGGTATGGCGATATCACCTCACGCGATGCCTGGACCTGGGCGGTGCTCGACCTCTTTGCGCAGGTCAAATTCCTCACGCTGTTTGCGCTACTATTTGGTGCCGGGCTGCAACTGCTTCTGCCTCGCGGGAAACGCTGGATCCAGTCGCGCTTAACGCTGCTGGCTTTACTCGGTTTTATTCACGGTTTGCTCCTCTGGGATGGCGATATTCTGCTGGCCTACGCGCTGGTGGGCTTAATCAGTTGGCGTTTAATCCGTGAAGCGCGCGATGTGAAATCACTGTTTAATACCGGGGCGATGCTTTATCTGGTGGGCGTTGGCCTGCTGGTGCTGCTGGGGCTGATTGCCGATTCGGGGCAAAGCCGCTCCTGGGTGCCGGATGCCTCGACGCTTTTGTATGAGCATTACTGGAAAGTTAATGGTGGCATGGAAGCGGTAAGCAATCGTGTCGATCTGCTTTCCGCGAACCTGCTGGCGCTTGGCGCGCAATATGGCTGGCAGCTGGCGGGCATGATGCTGATGGGCGCAGCGCTGATGCGCAGCGGCTGGCTGAAAGGGCAGTTTAGCCTGCGGCATTATCGACGCACTGGTGCATCGTTGATTGCTATTGGTATGGTGATCAACCTGCCAGCGATTGTTGCGCAGTGGCAGTTAGGCTGGGATTATCGCTGGTGTGCTTTCCTGTTACAGGCACCGCGCGAACTGAGCGCGCCGCTGCAAACGCTGGGCTATGCAGCGCTGGCGTGGGGCTTCTGGCCACAAATCTGTCACTCCAGGCTGGTCATTGCTATCGCCTGCGTCGGGCGGATGGCGCTCTCAAACTACATTCTACAAACGCTCATCTGCACCACGCTGTTCTATCGTTTTGATCTATTTATGAAATTTGACCGCTTTACACTGCTGGCATTTATTGTGCCGATCTGGCTGGTCAACATTATCTTCTCGCTGCTGTGGCTGCGTTATTTTCGTCAGGGGCCGCTCGAATGGCTCTGGCGACAGCTCACTGCACGCGCTTCCGGTGTTTCCTTACGTAAAACATTCAGATAACGATCTGGATCACAATCATTAACAAAACGGATGTAACCGTTTCCAGCCGTGTGACTTCCTTCACGTAGCGCTGATGTATTCATTGCCAGAATAGCGCTCTTCCCAGAAAGAGGGTTTGGCTATGAATGGCAGCAATGCACAGCAGGGCGGTGGCGATGATCACCATTCGTGACGTGGCGCGGCAGGCGGGTGTCTCCGTGGCAACGGTGTCCCGCGTTCTGAATAACAGCGCGCTGGTCAGCCCGGAAACGCGCGAGACGGTAATGAAAGCGGTTGCGACGCTGGGCTATCGGCCTAACGCCAATGCGCAGGCGCTGGCGACGCAGGTGAGTGATACCATCGGGGTGGTGGTGATGGACGTCTCCGATCCCTTTTTTGGCGCGCTGGTAAAAGCGGTCGATACCGTTGCTCAGTTGCAGCAAAAATACGTGCTCATTGGCAATAGCTACCATGAAGCGGAAAAAGAGCGTAATGCCATTGAGGTGTTGATTCGACAGCGGTGCAGCGCGCTTATTGTGCACTCAAAAGCCCTTAGCGACCGCGAACTGGGCGATTTCATGGATCACATTCCCGGAATGGTGCTGATTAACCGCGTCGTGCCGGGATACGCGCATCGCTGCGTGGGGCTGGACAACGTCAGTGGAGCGGTGATGGCAACGCGCACGTTGTTAAATCACGGTCATCAACGCATTGGTTATCTTGCCTCCAGCCACCAGATTGAAGATGAAGACCTGCGCCGGGAAGGGTGGCAACGCGCTTTACGCGAGCAGGGCATTACCGCTCCCGATAGCTGGATAGGCACCGGGTCGCCGGATATGCAGGGCGGGGAAGCCGCAATGGTTGAACTGCTGGGGCGCAATCCGGGCCTGACGGCGGTGTTTTCCTATAACGATAATATGGCCGCTGGCGCGCTCACTGCGCTAAAAGATAACGGCATTGCCGTGCCGCAGCAGGTTTCTATCATTGGCTTTGATGATATTCCGTTGGCGCGTTACACCGATCCGCAACTTACCACCATCCGCTATCCGATTGTTTCCATGGCAAAACTGGCAACTGAACTGGCCTTGCTGGGCGCAGCGGGGAAACTCGATGCATCAGCAACACATTGTTTTATGCCTACGCTGGTGCGCCGTCATTCGGTGGCTCAGCGGCAATCTGTGCTGCCCGTCACTAACTGATTTAAATAGTAGATGTAACCGTTTTCAATCTGTGAGTAATTTCACAGTATATTAACATTGCGCTGACTATGATGTCGCTGTTTGTAACGATTTAGCCGTATATTACGGTGATTAATCACTTTTTCTATAGCAGTTAAGTCGAAAACAAGCAATAAAGCGCACTCTGGAGCGTTACCGACCACGGAAGAATAATTTTACTTAAGAATGAATTTCGTCGTGCAGTAACGTTTTATTAACACTGCCCGCCGACTTATTTCATACGAACTACCCTGCATAATAAAACCGGAGATACCATGAATAAGAAGGTGTTAACCCTGTCTGCTGTGATGGCAAGCATGTTATTCGGTGCCGCAGCGCACGCTGCTGATACCCGCATTGGTGTGACGATTTATAAGTATGACGATAACTTTATGTCCGTGGTCCGCAAAGCTATCGAGAAAGACGCCAAAGCAGCGCCGGATGTACAGCTGCTGATGAACGACTCACAGAACGACCAGTCCAAGCAGAACGACCAGATTGACGTGCTGCTGGCGAAGGGCGTAAAAGCGCTGGCGATCAACCTGGTTGACCCGGCAGCAGCAGGCACCGTGATTGAGAAAGCGCGCGGCCAGAATGTGCCTATCGTCTTCTTCAACAAAGAACCTTCCCGTAAGGCGCTGGACAGCTACGACAAAGCGTTTTACGTCGGTACCGACTCTAAAGAGTCCGGCATTATCCAGGGCGATCTGATTGCTAAACACTGGGCGGCTAACCCTAACTGGGATCTGAACAAAGACGGTCAGGTACAGTTTGTTCTGCTGAAAGGCGAACCGGGCCACCCGGATGCGGAAGCGCGTACCACCTACGTTATCAAAGAGTTGAATAACAAAGGTCTGAAAACCCAGCAGTTGCAGTTAGATACCGCTATGTGGGATACCGCGCAGGCGAAAGACAAAATGGACGCATGGCTCTCTGGCCCTAACGCCAACAAAATTGAAGTGGTTATCGCCAACAACGATGCGATGGCGATGGGCGCGGTTGAAGCACTGAAAGCGCACAATAAGAGCAGCATTCCGGTATTCGGCGTTGATGCGCTGCCAGAAGCGCTGGCGCTGGTGAAATCTGGCGCGATGGCCGGTACCGTGTTGAACGATGCTAACAACCAGGCGAAAGCCACTTTCGACCTGGCGAAAAACCTGGCCGATGGTAAAGCCGCGGCGGAAGGCACGAACTGGAAAATCGAAAATAAAGTGGTTCGCGTGCCTTACGTGGGTGTAGATAAAGACAACCTTAGCGAATTCACCAATAAATAATTATTTTTATTCGGGCGTACGCGAGTGCGCCCTTTATTACCGATGAAGACCATGGCTATTTCGCGTAAATAGCCATTAAAAACCAGCAGCCAGGTAAAATTATGGTCAGCGATAATAGAGAGTCGTCGGGCGAATTCTTGTTGGAAATGAGTCATATCAACAAGTCGTTTCCAGGCGTTAAGGCACTCGATAATGTCAATTTAAAGGTTCGTCCGCATTCTATCCATGCGCTCATGGGAGAAAACGGCGCCGGAAAATCGACCTTATTAAAATGCCTGTTTGGGATCTATCAAAAAGATTCCGGTAGCATTATTTTTCAGGGCAAAGAGATCGACTTCCATTCAGCAAAAGAAGCGCTGGAAAATGGTATATCGATGGTTCACCAGGAACTGAACCTGGTACTGCAACGCTCCGTGATGGACAACATGTGGCTGGGTCGTTATCCGGCCAAAGGTATGTTTGTCGATCAGGAAAAAATGTATCGCGATACCAAAGCGATTTTTGATGAACTGGATATCGATATTGACCCGCGCGCGCGCGTTGGCACGCTGTCCGTTTCGCAAATGCAGATGATTGAAATCGCGAAGGCGTTCTCTTATAACGCCAAAATTGTGATTATGGATGAACCGACTTCGTCTCTGACCGAGAAAGAGGTTAATCACCTGTTTACGATTATTCGCAAGCTGAAAGATCGCGGCTGCGGCATTGTGTATATCTCTCACAAAATGGAAGAGATCTTCCAGCTGTGTGATGAAATCACCGTTCTGCGCGATGGGCAGTGGATCGCTACCCAGCCGCTGGAAGGGCTGGATATGGACAAAATCATCGCCATGATGGTGGGCCGTTCGCTGAACCAGCGCTTCCCGGATCGTTCCAATACGCCGGGTGAGGTTATCCTGGACGTACAGCATCTGACTTCGCTGCGCCAGCCGTCGATTCGTGATGTGTCGTTCCAGCTGCGCAAAGGTGAAATTCTCGGTATTGCCGGGCTGGTGGGGGCAAAGCGTACCGACATCGTCGAAACGCTGTTTGGCGTGCGCGAAAAATCGTCCGGTACCATCACGCTGCACGGCAAAAAAATTAATAATCACAACGCCAATGAAGCCATTAATAACGGCTTTGCGCTGGTGACCGAAGAGCGTCGCTCAACCGGTATTTATGCTTATCTGGATATCGGCTTTAACTCGCTGATCTCCAATATCAAAAATTATAAAAATAAAGTCGGGCTTCTCGATAATTCGCGCATGAAGAGCGATACCCAATGGGTTATCGATTCCATGCGTGTGAAAACGCCTGGCCACCATACGCAAATTGGTTCGCTCTCTGGCGGTAACCAGCAAAAGGTAATTATTGGCCGTTGGCTGTTAACGCAGCCTGAGATTTTAATGCTCGATGAACCGACGCGCGGGATTGACGTCGGCGCGAAATTTGAAATTTATCAGCTGATTGCCGAGCTGGCGAAGAAAGATAAAGGGATCATTATTATTTCATCCGAAATGCCGGAACTGCTGGGAATTACCGATCGTATTCTGGTAATGAGCAACGGTCTGGTTGCCGGAATTGTTGAAACAAAAACAACAACGCAAAACGAAATTCTCCGTCTTGCGTCATTGCACCTTTAAGATCAGGGGCTCGACATGAGTGCGTTAAATAAAAAAAGCTTTCTCACTTATCTGAAAGAGGGCGGTATTTACGTCGTTCTTTTAGTCCTGCTGGCGATTATTATTTTTCAGGACCCGACGTTTTTAAGTTTGCTTAACTTAAGTAACATCCTGACCCAGTCTTCTGTGCGTATTATTATTGCGCTCGGCGTGGCGGGGCTGATTGTCACTCAGGGTACCGACCTGTCTGCTGGTCGCCAGGTGGGGCTGGCGGCGGTTATCGCCGCAACGCTGCTGCAATCCGTCGATAACGCCAACAAGGTGTTCCCGGAAATGGCGACCATGCCGATTGCGCTGGTTATCCTGATTGTCTGCGCGATTGGCGCGATTATCGGCCTGATCAACGGCATTATCATTGCTTATCTGAACGTGACGCCGTTTATTACCACGCTCGGCACGATGATTATCGTTTACGGGATCAACTCCCTGTATTACGACTTTGTGGGCGCGTCGCCGATTTCCGGCTTTGATAGCGGCTTCTCAACCTTTGCGCAGGGCTTTATTGCGCTCGGCAGTTTCCGTCTGTCGTATATCACCTTCTACGCGTTGATTGCCGTGGCGTTTGTCTGGGTGTTGTGGAACAAAACCCGCTTCGGGAAAAACATCTTCGCCATCGGTGGTAACCCGGAAGCGGCGAAAGTATCTGGCGTAAACGTGGCGGTAAACCTGCTGGTGATTTACGCGCTGTCCGGCGTGTTCTATGCCTTCGGCGGCCTGCTGGAAGCGGGGCGTATCGGTTCGGCGACCAACAACCTCGGCTTTATGTATGAGCTGGATGCGATTGCAGCCTGCGTGGTGGGAGGCGTTTCCTTCAGCGGCGGTGTGGGTACCGTGCTCGGCGTGGTGACCGGTGTGATTATCTTTACGGTTATCAACTACGGTTTGACCTATATCGGCGTTAACCCGTACTGGCAGTACATTATTAAAGGGGCAATTATTATCTTCGCCGTGGCGCTGGATTCATTGAAATACGCGCGTAAGAAATAACGCTGCGATTGCCGGGTGGCGCTGCGCTTACCCGGCCTACATTATCCTGGTAATGTATTGATTTTGTAGGCCAGATAAGCAATGCGCCATCTGGCGGTTGTTACGATTTTTTCGCCTGTGGCCAACGTTCGGCGAGAAATAAACCGCTATTTTTCATCGTATAACCAAACAGCAGGCCGACTAAAAGTGACGGGACTACCGACTGCCAGTCACCATGGCCGGCAAAGGTAGAACATGCGCCAATAAACGTGCCTGGAACAAAAGAGAGCCACTGACTTTTCGCCTGAATACACATCACGAAAGCCACGACGCCCGTGAGTAAATAACCCAGCATCAACCATTCAGGGGCTAGCTGGCTGCCGTAGATAATCACTTCTGCCCAAAACACACCACTCATTACAGTACACAGAGATATTCCCAGACCCTTCACGCCGCCCTGTGGGCAGGCAAAATAGGCGGTACAACCCAGAAATCCTGCCCAACTGAGCAGGCTCCATGTCACGGCGACCCAGGCCCAAATCCCCGATAGAATACCGGTGGTGAGGGCAATTGCGACTAGTGTACTCATGGTTAATCCCGGCCTGCATAAACAGGCCGGCCCTCATCCCTGGAGGTTAAAGTGAAACGGCGTGCTCTTTCTCGCCAGGCTTGAACTCCACGCGCCCAAGGCTGATACACGCTACCGGGCAAACATGCCCGCAGAGCAGGCAGCCAACGCATTTGTCGGTGTTACAGTGCGGCGTACGAGTCTCTTCGTTCCATTCCATCGCCTGGTGGCCGCCGTCGTAGCAGGAGATATAGCAGCGCCCGCAGCCGACACATTTATCTTCCGCAATATGCGGATAAACGATATAGCTGCGATCCAGCTCTTCCGCCGGAACGATGTTGGTGTTCGCCAGGCCTAACATCTCATCGATCGAATCAAAGCCCTGATCGGCCAGATAGTGGGAAAGACCGCTGATCATATCTTCCACGATGCGATAGCCGTACTGCATGATGCCGGTTGTGACCTGCAGCGTGGCTGCGCCGAGCAGTAAGAATTCGGCTGCATCTTCCCAGGTCTCGATCCCGCCGATCCCGCTGATGGGGAAGTCACGCAGTTCAGGATGCATGCGCATCTGCTGAATAAAGCGCAGGGCGATCGGTTTCACCGCTTTGCCGGAATAACCGGAAATGCTCGATTTACCGTTGACCACCGGCATCCCGATTTTACGATTCAGATCGATGTTAGTGATCGATTTCACGGTGTTGATTGCCGCGATACCGTCCGCCCCGCCACGTTTTGCTGCCAGCGCTACGTCGCACATATCGCCAATGTTCGGCGTCATTTTTGCCAGCATCGGCAGAGAAGAACCGCGTTTTACCGCGCGGCAATATTTTTCGACTAACTCCGGGCTTTGACCGACATCGCTACCCATCGCATGAGAAGTCATTTGCGGGCAGGAGAAGTTACACTCGATCATATCGGCCCCTGCTTTCTCAACCAGATGCGCCAGGTCCTGCCACTGCTGCTCGTTTTCGCCCATGATAGAGGCGATCAGCACTCTGTCGGGATAATCTTCTTTCAGGCGACGAATGGCTTCGAGGTTTTCCGCCAGCGGATGCTCAGCAATCTGCTCCATATTTTTGAAGCCGATAAAGCCGGTATCCTCTTTGGTCAGATGATCGAAACGTGGCGAAACTTCATTGGCGATAAAGAAGCCGATGGTTTTGAACACCACGCCACCCCAGCCGGTGTCATAGGCTTTGGCGCACATCTCATAGCAGTTGCCGACCGGTGAAGAGGAGAGACAGAACGGGTTAGGAAATTTAACGCCGCAAAAGGTAACAGAAAGATCTTTTGTTAACATGAGCACGCTCCCTCTAAATAGTGGTGAATGGACTGTGCGGCTTCCTTCCCGGTTTTCACCGCATAAACCACCGTTTTATCTCCCTGCACAATATCGCCCGCAGCAAACAGCGTCGGGTCAGATGTCTGATAATCCGTTGTTTCTACCGTATTACGCTGCACTTTCAGGTGATCAAAGCCGGTAAACTGCGCGTGCTGACCGACAGCGAGAATGATTTTCTCGGCGTGCAGTTTCAGCTCGCCCGGTAAACGTACGTGCTGGAAGGTGACCGAATGACCCGCAACGCCAATCGGTGTGAACCCATCGATAATGGAAACACCCAGTTCCTGCGCGCTGGTAAACTCTTTATCGCTTGCCGGGAATTCGTCCAGCGTTTCACGCGCAACGCAGGTGACAGAAGGGCAGCCCAGCATTTTCAGCGTGGTGGCAACGTCCATGGCGACATCACCGCCGCCGATAATCAAGGCACTTTGCGGCACAGCGATTTCGCCTTTCGCGCGGCTGGCGCGTTGTAAAAAGTCGACGGCAATTTCGACGTCTTCGGCATCATCAAAGAGGGAGAGTGAGGAACCCTGAGACAAGCCAACGGTCAGCAGAACCGCGCGGTACTGCGCTTTCAGCTGTTCCAGCGTCAGGGTTTTACCCACTTCGCTGTTGCATTTGATGGTTACGCCCATCTCTGCGATGCGCTGAATTTCGTTATCCAGTACGGCCTGCGGCAAACGGAATTCCGGAATACCGTGGCGCAACCAGCCACCGGCCTGCGCCTCTTTTTCGAAGAGCGTGACGTCATAGCCCAGGTTAGTGAGCGTGACGCTCGCCTGTAAGCCCGCCGGGCCAGCTCCGACAATCGCCACTTTGCCGAGCGTTTTGCTGCCCGGTTGATAAACCTGCATGTTGGTTTGCTGCTCAAAGTCGGTCACAAAACGTTGCAGGCGGGCGATGTCTATCGGTTTATCGATTTCCGAGCGCGAACATGCCGCCTGGCATAATTTCTCCGTTGGGCAAACGCGAGCGCATACGGCACCCAGCGCATTATTTTCGCGGATGGTTTCGGCTGCGCCTTTAAAATTACGAAAATAGATGGAGCGGATAAATTTACCCGGGTCCGTTTGGGCTGGACACCCCTGACTGCAAGGCGCATCGTGGCATAACAAACAACGCGAGGCCTCCTTTATCGCCAGCAATGGCGTAAAGGCCGGAATTAGCTCATCCAGATAATCTTGTTGCGACATATAATCTTCCTTAATAATTCGGTAAATTAAAGCGAACGCAAAGAACGTCTTAAAGACAGAAAATAACCTGTTAGCAAGGCTATGCCTGGGGAGAAGGGTGTTCTGTGAATCCATTCACACACAGAGAAAATAAGTTGGAGATTAGCAGGGAAGAGCAGTAAATACTAATTTGCAAATAATAACCATTATCAAAATGATAACTGGTTATTATTTGTAATGATATATTCGATTTTATTTTTTTACGGAATTCAGCAAGCTTATTAGTCGTTGTGGTGAGGTAGGCATTAATCCTAATTGCAGGCCGAAGGGCTTGAATACTTTATTGAGTGTTTCGATCGAATTATTTATTTTATTATTTTCAATATCGGAAATAGTTTTACGTGATACGCCAACAAGCTGGGCATAAGCATCCTGTTTCATTCCCACCAGGTTGATACGCATGCGCTTCAGGGCTTCTCCTTGAGTGATATTCCCCATGAGGAGTTGCAAACTGATTGCATTCATCAATGCGTTTCTCTCTGCGGTATCGATTTTTTCAATATTCTCCGTTACGCGAGCGCGCAGCAATTTTTCCTCCGGGGCCTGTAGGCTCGGTGCTGCTATACCTGACGTTGAATAGGGTTGTCGGTTTTGCTCACGTAATCGGGCAATGGTTTTTTTGATATCGCCTTCTCTGTCTTTATCTGTCATAGCAAACCCCAGCGATGTAATTTATCAGCAATAAATTTGAATCCAATCGATGGCATGGACATGATTTGTTCCGGCACGCCGCGTTGTCTGAGTCGATTCTCAAGTCCATAAAGTTGTCTTGCGGTTTGTTGTAGTGCAGCCAGTAAAATGCCCGGTTCAACAAGATCTGCCAGTGCTTCTGCAATAGCAGGAAAACGATATTCTCCACCCGTTTCCAGTGCGGGCGACCATTTTGTACTGCGTGGGATGCCTTCCGGGTCAGCTTTCATTGGTGCAAAATCGTAAATGGGGGCGAGTTTTATTTCGCCCTGATAGCGCATAAATGCCGTGTTGCGGCCATGATTATCGCTGTTGCCAAAGATGATATTTAATAAATCGCGTCGAACCCATTCAATGACAAAGTCTGAAACGTCAAAGTGAAAATGTCCTTCACTGACCATATGGCTATGGCTAATTTTTTGAATAATCGAGTGCAGCGTTTCTTCGTGATCCAGTTCTGCACCGGGTCCCTTTTGTAACATGGAATAGACTGATTCCATGGCATAGCGCCCCACATTGCCATCTTCAGTGTAGAATGTGTCAAATCTTGGCAGCCATAACGAAGGATAATTTCTTCCTTCTTCAAGTCGCATTCCATTTATGGGAATAGTGGTAAATCCCATCTCAGTAAGTTCGTGATAATAATGATATTCTGCACGCAGAATATTACAGTCAACCTCTGTTCTCGCGCCACGCGGATATTTTACAAGATAATGTTTGTCGGTATTGGAGATATTATCCTGCCAGGTATCAATCCAAATTTGCCGATCGTTACGATAGCGCAGCAGGAGTTTCGGCGCTTCACCACCCGCACCGGTGGCACCTCCGGCGGCAGCGCCACGCTGTTGGGCATAATCCAGGAAGTCTGCGGCGCGGTTGATAACGTCATCCAAAGTAAACCAGAGCGTCTCAGCCAGTGGGTTAAATTCTGGCAAAGACTCTTTAATCCGTAGATTTCCTACCGGAGAAATTGTGCCGTATTTCAGCAGAATGAAATTTTGCTGACTTGTAGTTAACTCATTGATATCAAGACGATTAACCCAATAGCGGCGACTGGCACCGCTGGGAACAATATCATCGAGAAAGCGAAGCCAGCCCGGTGACCCCTTGTCCTCGAAAAAGAGCGAAACAGGATGAGCCAGCGATACAGCATGGTTATCATCACACTCCAGGTACTCAATGGCATAGTCTGACTGATAGTGTAACTCGGTAATGCGCCAGTTGTTTTCATCACTGCGGGGGAATGCTATTTGGGCAATGTCGACCCATTCGCGTTGTAAAAACGCCTGTATCGTTAAATGTTCCATGACGCCTCCCGCATGACATAATGAGTGATATCTTACGCATTAATGCCATATTTCGCAATTAATGCGTAAATATTTACTCGTTAGAGGGCTTAGCGGGAAATAATGCGTAACAGTCTACACATTAAGGCTTCTGCAATTTCAACAATTGCTCTGGCGTCACAGCCGGATACCCCTGCGCATCTTCCGGCACTTCGTGCTGCGTTGGAATCGGAATGAGTGGGCCTAAAAAGCGCGGCTCGCGTTTAAAGACATACAGGTCAGCCAGCGCGCCAAACCGTGCGCCGAATTCGCGCAGGCGAACGTTCCACATATCTTTCGGTGAGGGAACGGCGTAGCACTGGGCCTGAATGCCCATATGCAGCGCGATAAACAGCGCGCGTTCGCAGTGGAAGCGCTGAGTGATAATAATAAAATCGTTGGTATCAAAGACTTTACGCGTACGGACGATGGAATCAAGCGTACGGAAACCGGCGTAGTCGAGCACGATATCCGCCGGGTCGACGCCAGCGGCAATGAAATCTTTGCGCATGGTCATCGGCTCGTTATAGCTTTGCAGCGCGTTATCGCCGCTCAGCAGCAGATAGTTCACCTTGCCGCTGTTATAAGCATTAAGCGCGCCCTGAATGCGATAACGGTAATACTGGTTAATCACGCCCTTGCGGTAATACTTGGCGGTACCTAACACCACGCCGACCTGGCGGTAAGGGAGATCCTGCAAATCATCGTAGATATATGGCGCAGTTTTCCAACTCATCCATCGATCGAGACCTAACACGGTCAACAGCAGCAGGCCGAGCAGGACTAACAGGCTGTAAAACACGCGCTTCAACATAAAAGGCTCAATAATGGTGAAAAGGAGTCTTCAGGCTACTTTACCCGCCGCTTAAGAGCAAGAATCAGCGCGTTAATTGCAGGGAAATTCGCCAGTTGCGGGCTTTCGCCCGCACTGAAAGATTAACCGAGAAGGACGCGGTCGATGTTCTGGCAGCCTAACGCTTTCAGCGTCGCGACCGTCGCATCCCACTGGATGAGCGGCGCATCGGCGCGTTCGGCAAGCATCGCGCGGGTAATGGCAGGATAATCATAACCATGCAGGCTTAACAGATTCAGCGCGCCTTGCAACGGCGGTAAGGTTGGGTTGAAGGCGGCATTTTCCGCGTAGCTGCCGCTGAAAATGGTACCGTCGGCCAGTTCCAGCGCCACGCCAGAGGGCGACTTGCTGTATGGCGTATGACTTTTGTTCGCCGCTTTAATGGCAGCCTGAGTTAACGCATCGCCTTGCAGCGGGTAACCGTGGTCCTGCTCATCCATCAGCAGCGTTTTGATGTCGAGATCTTTCGGACCGAACGCGTCCGGCAAATAATCTTTCAACGTATGGGGCGCACGGCCCGGCAGGTTGATGCGCAGTGCCAGCCCGCTGTTCAGTTCATTCATAAACTGACGGCAGTGGCCGCAAGGGGTGTAGTTGACGGTGATCGCCGCGAGGGCTTTTTCACCGCGCAGCCAGGCGTGGCTGATGGCGCTTTGTTCGGCATGGACGGTTTGCTGCATGGTCGCGCCCAGGAACTCCATATTGCCGCCGAAGTACCAGGTCCCACTGACGCCGCGCGCGATGGCGCCAACGTTGAAGTGGGAAAGGTCGGCGCGCGCACAGGCGGCAGCCAGCGGCAGGAGCGCGAAGGCCAGCGCGTCTTCGTCCAGTCCTGTCGCGCTACGCAGCGATGAGACCTGCCCGGCGCTCAGCATCGCGGAGAAATGCGCGTCAGCCAGCACCGGAGCGATGGCTGTTTGCAGGTCCGCAGGCAGTTGCGAAAAAGCAGATTGAAAACGTGGATGCATGGCGTTGCCTCGTAACAGTGTAAGGGTAAACAGTGTACGTGCCGGTTACGCTTTTATTAGTGATCTAAATCTCATTATTTATGCAACGCATGCAAACGTTATGCAAAATGTGTGACCTGTCGCATTTTAGCCGACCACAGAGAGAATAATCGGGAATAGGAACGGGGCGACCAGCGAGGTAATAATCCCGCACAGTACCAGCGCCAGCGAACTGAACGCGCCTTCCTGATAATCCACTTCGGCACAGCGAGCGGTACCGAGGGCGTGCGACGCCGTCCCCATCGCCAGGCCGCGCGCGGCTTTGGTATTAATGCGCATCAGGTTCAGCAGGGTATGACCAAATACCGCGCCCAGAATCCCGACGAAAATCACGCAGACGGCGCTGATGGCCGGAATGCCGCCAATGCTGCCGCCGACGGCCATCGCGATAGGCGTCGTGACCGACTTCGGTAAAATAGAGGCGGCAATTTCGGGCGATGCGCCCATTAGCAGCGCCACCGAAGTACCGGTAACCATCGCCACTACGCTGCCGAAAAAGCAGATAGTGATAATCGATTTCCAGCGCGCGCGGATTTGGTGCAGTTGTTCATACAGCGGAAAGGCGAGGGCCACGACCGCCGGTTGCAGCAGATCGTTAAGCACTTTGCTGCCCTGGAAATAGTGATCGTAGGGAATGCCGGTCAGCAGCAGGATGGGAATAATCACCACCATCGCCACTAACAGCGGATTGAGCAGCGGAAATTTTACCCGTGTAGCCAGCCAGCGCGCGGCAAAAAAGACCACCAGCGTCAGCGGCAACGACCACCAGATATAGTGCATCATTCGTCAGTTCCTTTTTGACCAACTACTTTACGTTCGCCATGAATAATGTGCGAACTCCAGCTCACCACCAGGAAAACGACGAGCGTACTGACCGCACACGAGACGACGATAGGGCCGAACTGGGCGCTCAGCAGGTCGTAATATTGCATTACGCCCACGCCGATAGGCACGAACAGCAGCGCCATATAGCGGATGAGAATGTAGCAGCCCGGCAAAACCCACTTCGACGGCAGAATTTGCAGTGCCAGTAAAACGAACATAATCAGCATCCCGATAATACTGCCGGGGATAGTGATCGGTAGCAGCGAGGCGATAAAAATTCCCGCATATAAACAGGCATATATCAGGACGAAAGCACGCAGGTATTGCCAGATAATATTCAGCGATTTGCTCATGTTGGTTACCCTTGATGGAACGCATTCATCATACAATTAAAGCCAGAAATGTGCTACTGATCACATCATGAATTGTGAGCATACCTGACATAGACAAGCGGAACATCAGGCATCTGACTGAAGTGGATGCGATAAATGATAAAGAAAGCGACTCAGCGCCTGCGAGGGCTGATCGTTTTTTCTCCAGAATACGCCGACGCTGCCTTTCTGCTCAATCTTCGGCAACGCCAGAATGGTGAGCTGCCCCTGTTGGGCGTAACGTTCTGCCAGCCGTAAAGAAAGAATAGAAATCATATCGCTGCTATGCAGCAGGTTAACGCTGACGTTCATTGAGGCGGATTCGATAGTGTTTTCCGGCAACATCACGCCGTTATCGACAAGGGCGTTATCAATACTCTGGCGGATGGGCGTGCCGGTCGGCCAGACTATCCAGCGCCATGGCTCCAGATCCTTCCAGCTCAACGGGTCGCACGCGGCAAGGGGATGATCGGTGCGGGCAACAAAGCAAACGGGTTCCGTATACAGCACCTGATAATTCAACGGCAGTTCCAGCGCCCGCCCGCCGATACGACCGACCACCACATCCACCACGCCTGACTGCAAATCATGCAGCAGCGGCGTCATTACCTTTTCTTCAATGTTCAGATGCAGGGAAGGCATCTCTTTGAGCAGCGGAAAAATCGCCTGCGAGACGCAATCGGTCGCCACCGGCGAGCAACCGATTTTCAGGCTGCCGACCAGGCCGCCCTGTTTGAAACGTTCCATCTCAAACTGCGAACGTTCGAGATCGTTGATTAAGCGCTGAGCGTGCGCAAGCAGTAGTTTTCCCCCTTCAGAAGGGCGTAAGCCTTTGCTGTGACGCTCGAAAAGTGTGATCCCGACCTCTTCTTCAAACTGTGTCAGCCACTTGGAAAGAGCAGGTTGCGTGATGTGCATCTTTTTCGCCACCTGGGTCAGATTGCACTGCTCGCCCAGCGCGACCAGCATTTGCAGGTGATGAAGCTTCAGTTTCTGCGTCCAGTTTGCCATCAGCGATAACCTCCAGGTTATGACTCTGCACGGAAAGCCATTGTACAACTCATTTCAATTACCACAAAATTGCTACATACAAACAACAAATACAACATCTACCCTACACACCTGAGGCATGGCTTATGACTCAACGACGTGAACTACAAGCTCTGATTGATGCAGCCCCCATCGGCGCGCTCCAGTGGCGTGTCATTATCTGCTGTTTTCTGGTAGTGATGATGGATGGATTCGACACGGCGGCGATCGGGTTTATTGCCCCCGATATCCGTGCACACTGGCAGCTGACGGCGGCAGAACTGGCCCCGCTATTTGGCGCAGGCCTGCTCGGCCTCACCGCCGGGGCGCTGCTTTGCGGGCCGCTGTCCGATCGCTTTGGTCGTAAGCGCGTCATTGAATGGTGCGTGGCGTTTTTCGGCATCCTCAGCCTGCTCTCCGCTTTTTCGCCAGACCTGCAAACGCTGGTGATCCTGCGCTTCTTAACCGGGCTGGGATTGGGCGGCGCAATGCCCAACACCATCACCATGACCTCCGAATACCTGCCAGCTCGTCGTCGCGGCGCACTGGTAACGCTGATGTTTTGCGGCTTCACGCTCGGTTCCGCCTTTGGCGGGATTGTCAGCGCACAGCTGGTGGGCATGATTGGCTGGGCGGGCATTCTGGTGCTCGGCGGCGTGCTGCCGATGATCCTGTTCTTCTACTTACTGGTTGCGCTGCCGGAATCGCCGCGCTGGATGGTACGCCGCCAGCGGCCTCAGGCGCACATCGCGCGGCTGGTCAGTGAGATGACCCAGGAGCGCCATGACGACACCATCTTCTGGCTCGATGAGCCGAACTCTGTCCACAAAGGCAGCATTGGCCAGCTTTTCGCCGGACGCCAGCTCGCTATCACGCTGATGCTGTGGGTGGTGTTCTTTATGAGCCTGCTGATTATCTATCTGCTCTCAAGCTGGATGCCGACGCTGCTTAACCATCGTGGCATCGACCTGCAACACGCCTCTTGGGTAACGGCAGCGTTCCAGATTGGCGGCACGATGGGCGCAATTCTGCTCGGCGTATTAATGGACAAATTCAACCCCTTCCGGGTGTTGGCTGTGAGCTACGCACTGGGCGCGGTGTGCATCGTAATGATTGGCCTGAGCGAAAACGGCCTCTGGCTGATGGCGCTGGCGATTTTCGGCACCGGGATTGGCATTAGCGGCTCGCAGGTTGGGTTAAACGCCCTAACCGCCATGCTTTACCCAACCCAAAGCCGTGCGACGGGCGTGAGCTGGTCTAACGCGGTAGGGCGCTGCGGCGCGATTGTCGGCTCGCTTTCCGGCGGGGTGATGATGGCGATGAACTTCTCTTTCGACACTCTTTTTTACGTGATTGCCGTCCCGGCAGCCATCAGCGCCGTCATGTTGACGCTGCTCACCCTGGCTGTTCGCCGGACGACAACGGTACCCAACACGCTGCCTGCCGCGGGCATGGCGAATAAATAAGGAGAATAACAATGAGCCAGATGAATCCGGACGTCAAAAATGAACGCCAACAATACTACCAGCATATTTCCGGGCAGAACCTGACGCCGCTGTGGGAATCGCTGCATCACCTGGTGCCGCAAACGCCGAATCCGACCTGCGCGCCTGCGCACTGGAGCTACCAGGAAATTCGCCCGCTGCTGCTGGAAAGCGGCTCGTTGATTGGCGCGAAAGAAGCGGTGCGCCGCGTACTGGTGCTGGAAAACCCGGCCCTGCGCGGACAGTCGTCGATTACCTCATCGCTGTACGCCGGTTTACAGCTGATTATGCCGGGTGAAGTGGCCCCGAGCCATCGTCATAACCAGTCGGCACTACGTTTTATTGTTGAGGGGAAAGGGGCGTTTACCGCCGTCGATGGTGAGCGCACCCAGATGCATCCAGGCGACTTTATTCTCACCCCGCAATGGCGCTGGCACGACCACGGCAACCCAGGCGACGAGCCGGTGATTTGGCTGGATGGCCTGGACTTGCCGCTGGTGAACTATCTTGGCTGCGGCTTCGCGGAAGATTATCCGGAAGACCAGCAGCCGGTCACCCGCAAAGAAGGCGATTATCTGCCACGCTACGCCGCCAATATGTTGCCCCTGCGCCATCAAACCGGCAACTCTTCGCCAATCTTTAACTATCGCTATGACCGCAGCCGCGAAGCGCTGCACGACCTCACTCGCCTGGGCGACGCCGACGAATGGGACGGCTACAAAATGCGCTATGTGAATCCGGTTACCGGCGGCTACCCGATGCCATCCATGGGCGCATTCCTGCAACTGTTGCCGAAGGGCTTTCGCTCCCGCCAGGCATGCACCACCGACAGCACGATTTATCACGTGGTGGAAGGCCGTGGCCAGGTCACCGTCGGCGATCAGGTGTTCAGCTTTAAAGAGAAAGATGTCTTCGTGGTGCCGACCTGGCACAGCGTATCGTTCGATGCGCAGGACGAGACCGTGTTATTCAGTTTTTCGGATCGCCCCGTTCAGGAAGCGTTGGGCCTGTTCCGTGAAGCACGCTACTAATCAGGAGAAGAATAATGAGCAAATATGTCTTTGAACCCCAGGCCCCCGTCGCTATTCCGGTTGTTGGCAGCGACGAGCAGTTCCCGGTCCGCCGCGTCTATTGTGTAGGGCGTAACTACGCCGCCCATGCCCGTGAAATGGGCTTCGATCCGGATCGCGAACCGCCATTCTTCTTCTGCAAACCGGCCGATGCAGTTGTGCCGGTTGCCGCAGGCGAAACGTTGAATCTGGCGTACCCGGCGCAGACCGATAACTATCACTATGAGATTGAGCTGGTGGTAGCGATTGGCAAAAAAGGCAGCGATATCCCGCTGGAAAACGCGCACGAGTATGTCTGGGGCTACGCCACCGGCCTGGATATGACCCGCCGCGACCGCCAGATGGAGATGCGCCAGATGGGCCGCCCGTGGGAAATCGGTAAAGCGTTTGATAAGTCTGCGCCAATCTCGCCGCTGCATAAAGCCGCTGACGTTTCCGGCGTCGATAACGCGCCCATCTGGTTACAGGTGAACGGGGAAGATCACCAGCGCAGCGATATTAAACATCTGATTTGGTCAGTGAATGAAACCATCAGCTATCTGTCTCGTTTCTTTGAACTGCAACCGGGCGACCTGATTTTTACCGGCACGCCGGAAGGCGTTGGCGCGGTGGTGAAAGGCGATACCATTACCGGCAACGTGGACGGTTTAACGCCTATCGCCGTGAAGATTGTTTGAGGTGACGGATGAAGCTGTACAGTTTTTTCAATAGCTCGGCCTCCTATCGGGTGCGCATCGCGATGGCGCTCAAGGGTATCGACTATGACACCGTCGGCGTCAATATTCGTATCGGCCAGCAAAACGCGCTGGAGTACCGCCGCCTCAACCCGGTTGGGCTGGTGCCTGCGCTGGTGACGGACGATGGCGAATCACTGGGGCAGTCGCTGGCGATTATTGACTGGCTGGACCGCCATTTTCCGCAAACCCCGCTGCTGCCGAACAACGATCCGGCGCGGATGCGGATTCTGGAAATCGTCTATGCCATCAGTTGCGATATCCACCCAATCAATAATATGCGCGTCCTGCGCTACCTGAGCGATGAGCTGAAGGTCAGCGAAGAGGATAAAAAACGCTGGTATGCGCACTGGGTCCAGCAGGGGCTGAGCGCGGTAGAGCAACTGCTGCGCCACAGCCAGTCGGGGCAATTCTGCGTGGGCGATACGCCAACGCTGGCCGATTGCTGCCTGGTGCCGCAGTGGGCCAATGCGTTACGTATGGGTTGCGATCTTAGCGGGTATCCCCGCTGTAAAGCCGTGTATGAAGCCTGTTCCGCGCTGCCAGCGTTCGTCGCTGCCGCACCCGAGAACCAACAGGACAAAATCCCGGCATAATAAGGAGAGTTATCATGGCAAAAGTGACGAGTGCAATTATTGTCGGTGGCGGGATTGGCGGCGCGGCGACCGCGCTGTCTCTGGCGCGTCAGGGCATCAAGGTGATGCTGCTGGAAAGGGCGCATGAAATTGGTGAAATCGGCGCGGGCATTCAGCTTGGCCCGAACGCGTTTTCTGCACTGGACAGCCTTGGTGTGGGGGAAGTCGCCCGCCAGCGTGCGGTATTTACCGACCACATCACCATGATGGACGCGGTGAACGGCGAAGAAGTGGTGCATATCGAAACCGGGCAGGCGTTCCGCGACCATTTTGGCGGCCCGTATGCAGTGATTCACCGTGTCGATATTCATGCGACGGTATGGGAAGCGGCGATGGTGCATCCGTGCGTGGAATACCGCACATCTACCCATGTGGTGGATATCCGTCAGACCGACCACGATGTCACCGTATTCGATGACAAAGGCAATAGTTGGACGGCAGATATTCTGATTGGCTGCGACGGCGTGAAATCCGTCGTGCGTCAGAGCCTGCTGGGCGACGCGCCTCGCGTCACCGGGCATGTGGTGTATCGCGCGGTTATTGACTGCGACGATATGCCGGACGATCTACGTATCAACGCCCCGGTGCTGTGGGCAGGCCCGCATTGTCACCTGGTGCATTATCCGCTGCGTGGCGGCAAACAGTATAACCTGGTGGTGACGTTCCACAGCCGCGAGACTGAAGAGTGGGGCGTGAAGGACGGCAGTAAAGAAGAGGTGCTCTCTTACTTTAAAGGCATTCACCCGCGTCCGCGCCAGATGCTCGACAAGCCAACGTCCTGGCGTCGCTGGTCCACCGCCGACCGTGAGCCGGTGGAAAAATGGGGCAACGATCGCATTACCTTAGTGGGCGATGCCGCACATCCGGTGGCGCAGTATATGGCACAGGGCGCGTGCATGGCGCTGGAAGATGCTGTCACCATCGGCAAAGCGCTGGCGCAATGTGATGGCGATGCCGCCGAAGCGTTCGCGCTGTATGAGTCCGTACGTATTCCGCGCACTGCGCGTATTGTCTGGTCGACCCGCGAAATGGGGCGTATTTATCACGCCGCAGGCGTCGAGCGCCACGTGCGTAACCTGCTGTGGAAAGGCAAAACTCAGGCCGAGTTCTATCGCGCGATGGAGTGGCTCTACGGCTGGAAAGAAGATAACTGCCTGCAACCCCGCTAACAGGCTTTTAACCGATGAAAAGAGGCGCTAACATAGCGCCTCTTTTTTTACTGGGTATCAATATGCGTGTTTTACTGGCGCCGATGGAAGGCGTGCTCGATTCGCTGGTGCGCGAGCTGCTGACCGAAGTGAATGATTACGATCTCTGCGTCACCGAATTTCTGCGCGTGGTGGATAAACTGCTGCCGGTAAAATCGTTCCATAAACTGTGCCCGGAACTGAACAACCACAGCCGTACGCCGAGCGGTACGCTGGTGCGCATCCAGCTTTTGGGCCAGTATCCCGAATGGCTGGCAGAAAACGCCGCCCGCGCGGTGGAACTGGGTTCATGGGGCGTGGATCTCAACTGCGGCTGTCCGTCCAAAATGGTGAACGGCAGCGGCGGTGGGGCGACCTTGCTGAAAGATCCTGAGCTTATCTATCGCGGCGCGAAAGCGATGCGTGAAGCGGTGCCTGCGGATCTTCCCGTCACTGTAAAAGTGCGTCTGGGCTGGGACAGCGGTGCGCGTCAGTTTGAAATTGCCGATGCGGTGCAGCAAGCGGGCGCAACCGAGCTGGTGGTACACGGTCGCACCAAAGAAGATGGCTACAAAGCCGAGCGGATTAACTGGCAGGCAATCGCCGATATCCGCCAGCGTCTGACCATTCCGGTTATCGCCAACGGCGAAATCTGGGACTGGAAAAGTGCGCAACAATGCATGGCGGTAACCGGGTGCGACGCGGTGATGATTGGCCGCGGTGCGCTGAACGTGCCAAACCTGAGCCGGGTGGTGAAGTACAACGAACCCCGGATGCCGTGGCCGGACGTAGTGCGTCTGCTGCAAAAATATTGTCTGCTGGAAAAACAGGACGACACCGGGCTGTATCATCTGGCGCGTATCAAACAGTGGCTGGGCTACCTGCGCAAAGAGTACGAGGAAGCCACAGAACTGTTTATGGCAGTAAGGGCGTTGCAGGACTCCGCGTCGGTGGCGCGTGAAATCCTGCGCTGGCATTAAGCTTTTCGGGCGCTCAGAATAAAAATCATCGGGCGCTCTTTCTCTTCATCCAGCGCCGGGTTAGCGGCGATTTGCTCAGCCGACGGCCCCCATTCATCCAGCGCTTCAATGATAAAACCGGCGGCAATTAGCGCATTAATCCAGGTGGCAAGTTTGCGGTGCTGCTTCTTCACGCCCTCGGCAAACCAGTTGCTGATGCGCTCGCCTTCCTGTTGATACTGGCTGACCGGCCAGTGTTTATTTCCCTGACTATCCACCACCCACTGTTGATTTGCCGGGGCAGTGTAGACGGGGTGCTCAGCCGAGAAAACCAGTTTGCCGCCCGGCTTTAAGGCCTGATGCAGTGTGTGGAACAAGCCCTCGATATCCGTCAAATAGTGCAGCGCCAGCGAACTGTAGGCCAGGTCGAAGGTGCTGGCTGGTAGAACAAGCGTTTCCAGGTCAGCACGCTGATAAGTAATGTGTTGACCGGACGTCATTTCCTGCGCCTTCGCGAGCATTTTCTGCGAAACATCCAGCCCCAGTACATTCGCCGCGCCGTTATCGCGCGCCCAGCGGCAGAACCAGCCGTAGCCGCAGCCTAAATCAACCGCCTTCTTGCCCTGAATTTCAGGCAGCAGCGTTTGAATACGCGGCCATTCCGGCGCGCCGTCTAACCCTTTTACTGAGCGATCCAGCGTGGCGTAACCGGCAAAAAAGTGCGGATCGTCATAAATATTTTGTGTCATCAATAACCTCTAATTCATTCATGCAATAAATAATTATGCCAACGTTTAAGGTTAAATTATATTAAGTCGTGCGCTTTAATTCGATCTGAATCAAAAAATAGCGGCGCAGGTATTTCGAAACAGGATTTACGTATTTATAAGATGCATAAATAACGCGACGTGATCACTTTTCACCGGTTATTCTTCCACACGGGTTACTAAAGCAAAGCCTCTGATTTTCTCTATTATTTGCGCCTCTTTTCAGACGCTCGCAAATTCCATGAAACATTCTGTTAGAACGCTCGCGGTATTAAGCTTACCGATTATATTTACGCTTTGCGCCTGTGCGCCATCGCATCAAACCGAGGCGCGTCTGGCAAAAACGCTGCCCGTATCACACATTGACTCCTCGCTGCCCGCAGCGCTGAAAAACGGCTGGCCGACATCCACGTGGTGGCACGACTATCACGATCCGCAGCTTAACGCGCTGATTGAACGGGCGCTACGCGACGCGCCGGATATGGCTATCGCACAGCAGCGTATTGCGCTTGCGGAAGCGCAGGCGAAAATGGCCGAAGCGAACGGTGGGCCGCAGGTGAATTTCTCCGCCGATCTGGAGCGACAAAAAATGTCGGCGGAAGGGCTGATGGGGCCGTTTGCTTTGGATGACCCGGCGGCAGGCACAACCGGGCCGTGGTATACCAACGGCACCTTTGGCTTAACGGCGGGCTGGAATGTCGACCTGTGGGGGAAAGATGCCGCGCAGGTGAGCGCGCGAATTGGCAAAGTAAAAGCCGATATCGCCGAGATGGCGCAAACCCGCCAGTTGCTGGCGAGCAGTGTGGCGCGGTTGTACTGGCAGTGGCAAACGGAATCGGCTATTCGTCAGCAGCTTGAACAGATTCAGCAAGAACAAAATCTGATTGTGTCGGTGGATAAAAAACTCTATCAGGCGGGCATTACCGACTCGGTAGAGGGTGTTGAAAACGATATTAACGTCGGTAAAACCGGGCAACAGTTAGCGGATATCAATGGCAATCTGAAAGAGATTGAAGCGCGGTTGATGGCGCTGACTAACGCGCAGTCAACGCCGTTGCAGTTGAAGACGGTGGCGTTACCAACGGTGGCAGCACAATTGCCCGCGCAACTGGGCTTTGAGCTGCTCGCCCGTCGCCCGGACCTCCAGGAAGCGCGCTGGCTGGTGGAATCGACCCTGAGCGATGTTGATGCGGCGAAAGCCGCGTTTTACCCGGATATCAACATCATGGCGTTCCTGCAACAGGATGCCCTGCACCTGAGCGATCTGTTCCGGCACTCTGCCCAGCAGATGGGCGTCACGGCAGGGTTAACGCTGCCCATCTTTGACAGTGGCAGGTTAAATGCAAATCTGGATATCGCCAGCGCGGAGAATAATTACTCCATCGCCCGTTATAACAAAGCGGTGGTTGATGCCGTTAACCAGGTGGCGAAGTGCGCCAGCCAGATGGAAACGCTGGCCGCGAAAAACCAACAGCAAACTCACGTGCAACGTGATGCCGGACGCGTGGCGGCGCTGGCGCAGGCGCGGCTGAAGGTGGGTATCATTTCCAACGCGCAGTACAGCCATGCGAAACTGCCTGCGCTGCGTGAGCAGATTAATGCCCTCAAGTTGCAGGGTGAATGGCTGGATGCGTCCATTCAGTTGACTTCTGCGCTCGGCGGCGGGTATCAGGCGTTATGATTTATCCGCGCGGCGTTTAAACCACCAACGTACGGCCAGCACAACGACAACGACCAGAATTAACCAGATCCAATGTTTCAAATGGGCGTCCAGGTTGTGCAGCCAGGGTGCGACCACTTCACCACCCACATAGCCGAGGGTGGTGAAAATCAGCGCCCACACCAGCGCGCCAACAATATTGAGCGGCAGAAAGAGTTTCGGCGGTATACGGCTGGCACCAATCAACAGCGGGCCGATTATACGAAAACCATACATAAAGCGGCTGCCAATCACGAAGAGATAAGGATGACGCTGGATCAGCCGCTGCGCCTTGCGAATTTTGGTGTGCTGTCGCGAGTAGCGCTTCAGCATCCGCCCGCCAAAGTGGCGGCCCAGCAAATAGAGCACCTGATCGCCAATCATCCCGCCGAGGGCGACGGAAATCACCACCAGCGGGAAACGCAGCAACCCCTGATGCGCCGCCACGCCGCCAAGCAGCGTCACCGTTTCGCCTTCCGCCATGCTGCCCAGCACCAGCACGGCATAACCATATTGTGAAATCAGAGCCGGTATATCCATCGTTATCGTCGTTTCCTTTAAACATCTTCTCTAAGCATACACCCCTGAGCGAAAGCCGGGGGCGGCGTTATTTTTTGTCTGCTCAATAAATAATCTATTAGCGTGAATTATACTTACGTTACGTGGTACGAAGCCGTGTCGAGGAGGCGTTATGAACCATGTCTGGGGTCTGTTATCCCATCCCGATCGAGAAATGCATGTCATTCGGAGTGAAAACGAAACCGTTTCACACCATTACACGCACCATGTTCTGTTGATGGCCGCGATTCCTGTTATCTGTGCATTTATAGGAACAACGCAGCTGGGCTGGAATTTCGGCGATGGTAATGTGGTTAAACTGTCACCGGTGACCGGTTTATTCCTGGCGGTGATTTTCTATGGGGTGATGCTCGGGGGCGTCGCGGTGATGGGGCGCGTCATCTGGTGGATGGCGCGTAACTATCCGGAGCGTCCGTCGCTTAAGCGCTGTATGGTGTTTGCCGGTTATGTAGCGACGCCGATGTTTCTGAGCGGTATTGTGGCGCTCTATCCGTTGGTCTGGCTCTGCGCACTAATAGGTACGGTCGCGTTGTTCTACACCGGCTATTTACTCTACGTCGGTATTCCAACGTTCCTTAATATTAACCGCGAAGAGGGGTTGAGCTTCGCCAGTTCGACGTTGGCAATTGGCGTACTGGTACTGGAAGTGCTGCTGGCGATCACCGTTATTCTGTGGGGCTATGGTTATCGATTGTTCTGATTCGCTCTTATGCATTGCTGGTGTGAATTGTTTCGCGCCAGCAATGCAGCATTTATTCACTATTCTTTTCTGGTAGACGCCTTGTCCTCCGCGCTATGATGGACTTCTCGCTACATTGCCCTTACGCACGTAGCGTCCATATTCCATACAGTGCATAAATAACCACCAGAAAACACATCATGCAGAAATTTCGCGTTTCCCTGCTCAGCCTGGCGCTAATGCTGGCTGTGCCTTTTGCGCCTCAGGCGAGTGCTAAAACGGCAGCGACGACGGCTGCGGCCTCGCGTCCGGAAATTGCCTCCGGTAGTGCGATGATTGTCGATCTTGAAACCAATAAAGTGATCTACGCCAGCGAACCGGATCTGGTGCGCCCGATTGCCTCCATTACCAAAGTCATGACCGCGATGGTCGTGCTGGATGCGCATTTGCCGCTTGATGAGATGCTAAGCGTCGATATCAGCCACACGCCGGAGATGAAAGGGATCTATTCCCGCGTGCGTCTGAACAGTAAAATCAGCCGTAAAAATATGCTGTTGCTGGCGCTGATGTCGTCGGAGAACCGCGCGGCGGCAAGCCTGGCGCATCACTATCCTGGCGGTTACGATGCGTTTATTCGCGCCATGAATGCGAAAGCCAAAGCGTTGGGAATGACGCACACGCGCTATGTGGAACCGACCGGGCTGTCGATTCACAACGTATCAACGGCGCGCGACCTGACCAAAATGCTGATTGCCACCAAACGGTATCCGCTGATTGGTCAGTTGAGCACCACGCGTGAAGATATGGCGACTTTTGCTAACCCGGCGTACACGCTGCCGTTCCGCAACACCAACCATCTGGTGTACCGCGATAACTGGAATATCCAGCTGACCAAAACTGGCTTTACCAATGCGGCGGGCCACTGTCTGGTGATGCGTACGGTGATGAACAAACGTCCGGTAGCTATGGTGGTGATGGATGCGTTTGGTAAATATACCCACTTCGCCGACGCCAGCCGTCTGCGTACCTGGGTCGAAACCGGGAAGGTGATGCCGGTTCCTGCGGCCGCGCTGAGCTACAAAAAGCAGAAAGAGTCGCAGATTGCGGGCAACCTGGCGCACGGTAAAGTGGCGACCCAGGAAGATTAAGTTTATTCGGCTTCGGCGCGGTAATGCCGGATGGCGCTGCGCTTATCCGGCCTACGGGCGCGGAGCTGGGTTTTGCCGGATGCGCTGCACTAAACCTGCTACTCCGGCAGCGTCCAATCCCCATCATTGAGCGGGCGCTGCATAATCAACGTATCCCGCCAGTCACCGAGCTTATAGCCTACGCTACGCAACTGCCCGGCAATCACGAACCCGAGTTTCTTATGCAGGTTCAGCGAGCCTGGATTATTGTGCCCGTCGCCGACTACCGCCAACATTTGCCGCCACGGCCCCTGCTCGCAAATCTCAATCAACCTGCCCAGCAGCGCGCTGCCAATGCCGTGCCCGGTCATGGTCGCATCCAGATAAATCGACTCTTCCACCGTATAACGATACGCCGGGCGAGGGCGGTAGGGCGAGGCGTAGCAGTATCCAACCACCACGCCGCGATACAGCGCAACCAGCCACGGCAAACCGTGATCATTCACCTTCTTCATGCGTTCGCGCATTTCTTCAATAGAAGGCGGGGTTTCTTCAAAGGAGGCTCGCCCGTTCAGCACGTGACAGGCATAAATAGCGGAAATAGCGTGAACGTCATCAGGCTGGGCTAAACGAATGTCAACATCAGTGGCAGTAGCGGCTTCGCGCGCGGACATACTCAGATTCCTCGTGAAAAAAATCGCCGGAGAAGCGTTCCCCCGGCGTCATTCACCCACTCTAATACGGCGCGAACCTGAATAACAATCCGTCCCCCTTATTTCAGGGAGGGCTCGTCGCTTGTGGCAGGAACGTGATTATTCTGCGGCTTTCCTTCGCCCCAGTATTTCTGTTTACTGGTTTTACCGATGCCGGGGTTCATGCTGTTCGTCGGATCGTTTTCACGATAAAAACGTTTTAAGCTGTCGGCGGCTTCGTACAGATGTCCAACGTTATGTTCCGCCGGATACTGCGCGCCGCGTTCGCGCAGCAGCACCAGCATTTTTTCTTTCAGCTCGTGTGCGTCCACGCCTTTTTTGACGATGTAATCCTGATGGAACACGTGACACATAAAGTGGCCGTAGTAGAGCTTATGCACCAGCTGGCTATCGATTTCCGGCGGCAGATGCTCAAACCACTCGGTATCGTTACGACGCAGGGCAATATCCAGCGCCAGAATATCCTCGACTTCATCAGCGTGAACTGCCTGATAGCGAATGGCCGCGCCCGCCGCCGCAAAACGGTGCAGGAAGGCTTTGCTGCCCTCTTCGGCAGTACAGACAAAATAGCCGCCTTCCGCCTGTTTGAAGTACTCCGCCAGCCAGGCCTGCGCTTCTTCAATACCGTCGCCCGCCATTTTCAGCAGCAGGTGATGCTCATATTTATCGCGCCACTGTTTCATGCGTGCCGGAAGGTGCGCCGGGAAGACGTGGCCGACTTTCTGCATAAAACGGTCGGTAAAGTGCGGCTTAAACAGCGACACCTTTTCCAGCATCGCGTCGGTGCGCCCCTTCAGGGTGAAGAAGAACGGCATTTTGTCGGTGCCGAGTTTGTCGATCATCAGGAAGGTATCTTTGCCGTACTGCTCGGCGATATCGTAAATATCACGATGCATATATTCGCCTGCTACCGGCAGGTTTTTAAATTCCGCCAGAATGTGGCGACGGATTTCCGTCAGCACGTCCGGCTGATTGGTGCCGATGTAAAACACCTGCTGACGTTTTTCCGCCGGGAAGGTGTCCAGGCGCACGGCGAAGACGGCCAGTTTGCCCGCGCAGCCGGATGATTCGAACAGGCGTGCCGGGTCGGCGTTGTAGCGGGCCGGAGTGTCGGCTTCGACATCGCGTACGCGGGTGACGTAATCGTGATCGTGCGCGTGGCGGCCATCGTGGCGCACGTCGCTGTCTTTTACGCGTTCATCATCGAGTTTGCTGAGGATCTGCTCCGGCGTTTCACCCAGATCAATGCCCAGGTGGTTAACCAGCGTCAGCTTGCCGTTCTCGTCAATACGGGCAAACAGCGACATTTCGGTATACGCCGGGCCGCGCTGCACCAGCGATCCGCCGGAGTTGTTGCAGATCCCGCCGATAACCGATGCCCCAATGCAGGAAGAGCCAATCACAGAGTGTGGCTCGCGTCCCAGCGGCTTAAGCGCTTTTTCCAGAGAATAGAGCGTGGTACCCGGCCAGGCCAGCACTTGTTCGCCCTTATCGAGCAGATGCAGCTTATCAAGACGCAGGGTACTGATGATGACAATTTCGCGATCGTAATCGTTGCCGCTCGGCGTTGAGCCTTCGGTCAGGCCGGTGTTTGCCGCCTGCATCAGAATGATTTTATCCGCGTTCACGCAGGCGTTGAGTACGCGCCACAGTTCAAGCAGTGAACCGGGGAAGACAACGGCCAGCGCGTCACCGTGACCGGAGCGGAAGCCCTTACGATAGCGGGCGGTTTTCGCCGGATCGGTCAACAGGTGAGCGTGACCGACCAGACGGGTGAGTTCGTTAATTAGCGCTTTATTATCAGTGGTGGCTTGTGCAGACATCATTCCACTCCTTGTGGTGAGACTAATTTGTCGTCCCTAAGAATAGCGCTTTGCAGATTTATTGGGAGTATGAATGTTTCGAAAATTCAGAGAATAACCTTCGCTTTCTGCTCCTCAGCCGTTTAGGCTTATGGCAAACTGCGGTTTTTCATCAACTTTCGCCGATTGACTGGCATGGAATAAAGAGACTAACAACATGAAATGGTTATGTTCTGTAGGCGTCGCCGTGAGCCTGGCGCTGCAACCCGCGCTGGCGGAAGATCTGTTCGGCAATCACCCTTTGACGCCCGAGGCACGAGATGCGTTCGTTACCGGGCTGCTCCAAAAGATGACAGTTGATGAAAAAATTGGTCAGCTTCGTTTGATAAGCGTCGGCCCGGATAACCCGAAAGAGGCGATTCGCGACATGATTAAAGAAGGCCAGGTTGGGGCTATCTTTAACACCGTCACCCGCCAGGATATCCGCAAAATGCAGGATCAGGTGATGGAACTGAGCCGCCTGAAAATTCCACTGTTCTTCGCCTACGACGTGCTACATGGCCAGCGAACTGTCTTCCCGATTAGCCTCGGCCTGGCGTCCAGCTTTAACCTTGATGCGGTGCGCACCGTAGGCCGCGTGTCTGCTTATGAAGCGGCGGATGATGGCCTGAATATGACCTGGGCGCCGATGGTTGACGTCTCGCGCGACCCGCGCTGGGGCCGTGCTTCGGAAGGCTTTGGCGAAGATACCTATTTGACCTCAATCATGGGCAAAACCATGGTGGAAGCGATGCAGGGCAAAAGCCCGGCGGATCGCTATTCGGTGATGACCAGCGTAAAACACTTCGCCGCCTACGGCGCGGTTGAGGGCGGGAAAGAGTACAACACCGTTGATATGAGTTCGCAGCGCCTGTTTAACGACTATATGCCGCCGTACAAAGCGGGGCTGGATGCGGGCAGCGGTGCGGTGATGGTCGCGCTGAACTCGCTGAACGGCACGCCTGCAACCTCGGACGCGTGGTTGCTCAAAGAGATCCTGCGCGATAAGTGGGGTTTCAAGGGTATTACCGTTTCCGACCACGGGGCGATTAAAGAGCTGATTAAACACGGCACCGCCTCCGACCCGGAAGATGCGGTACGCGTGGCGCTGAAGTCCGGCATCAACATGAGTATGAGCGACGAATACTACAGCAAATACCTGCCGGGGCTGGTGAAATCAGGCAAAGTGACAATGGCGGAACTGGACGATGCCGCGCGTCACGTGCTGAACGTTAAATATGACATGGGGCTGTTTAACGACCCGTACAGCCACCTTGGGCCGAAAGAATCAGACCCGCAGGACACCAATGCTGAAAGCCGCCTGCATCGCAAAGATGCGCGCGCTGTCGCGCGTGAAAGCCTGGTGCTGCTGAAAAATCGTCTTGAGACGCTGCCGCTGAAAAAATCCGGTACCGTGGCGGTGGTTGGCCCACTGGCCGACAGTAAACGTGATGTGATGGGCAGCTGGTCGGCAGCTGGCGTGGCAGACCAATCGGTGACCGTACTCACCGGGATTCAAAACGCGTTAGGTGATAAGGGCAAAGTGGTTTACGCCAAAGGCGCGAACGTCACCAATGATAAAGGCATTGTCGATTTCCTGAACCTGTATGAAGAAGCGGTCAAAGTTGACCCGCGCTCCCCGCAGGCGATGATTGATGAAGCGGTGGCGGCGGCGAAACAATCCGACGTCGTGGTGGCCGTAGTGGGCGAAGCGCAGGGGATGGCACATGAAGCCTCCAGCCGCACCAATATCGAGATCCCGCAAAGCCAGCGCGACCTGATTGCCGCGCTAAAAGCTACCGGTAAACCGCTGGTGCTGGTGCTGATGAATGGGCGTCCGCTGGCGCTGGTGAAAGAAGATCAGCAGGCTGACGCAATTCTGGAAACCTGGTTTGCCGGTACCGAAGGCGGTAATGCTATCGCTGACGTGCTGTTCGGTGACTACAACCCGTCCGGTAAACTGCCGATGTCCTTCCCGCGTTCAGTGGGCCAGATCCCGGTTTACTACAGCCATCTCAACACCGGTCGCCCGTATAATGCGGATAAACCGAACAAGTACACCTCGCGCTACTTCGATGAAGCCAACGGCCCGCTGTATCCGTTCGGCTATGGCCTGAGCTACACCACGTTCACCGTTTCTGACGTGAAAATGTCGGCACCGTCGATGACGCGCGACGGCAAGGTCACCGCCAGCGTAGACGTTACCAACAGCGGCAAACGCGAAGGCGCGACGGTGATTCAGATGTATTTGCAGGATGTGACCGCATCAATGAGTCGCCCGGTAAAACAGCTGAAAGGCTTTGAGAAAGTGACGCTGAAACCGGGTGAAACGCAAACCGTCAGCTTCCCGATTGACGTAGAGGCGCTGAAGTTCTGGAATCAGAGCATGAAATACGATGCGGAGCCGGGCAAATTCAATGTCTTTATCGGCGTGGATTCGGCGCGCGTGAAGCAGGGGGAGTTTGAGCTGAAGTAGGCTCTCACCCCTCACCCTAACCCTCTCCCGCAGGGAGAGGGAACCGATCGTGCCAGTCTAATTGTTCTTCGCTGGTTTTCCCCCTCTCCCTGCGGGTGAGGGCCGGGGTGAGGGGCAGCATCCACCGCACCCACCAAAAATCAATCCCCATCCTCCACCCATTTCCCACTTCCGTGAACATCGTCACCTTCCACAATTACATTTCACTATCCCCACCATTTTGCTCGCGCTTTTATCCCTCCTCGCCGATGAAAATGTGACTTTCAACGCATTTCCCTTTCCTCTGCGTCGTCGATTTTGTGCGCGCCATCAAAAGCTATTTCTCCCCCGTTCGGCGGACGTGATGATTTTCACTATTACGTAAAAAAGCCTGGAAACAGCGCGCGAGCTAAGGGCGAAAACTTCGTTAAATGCGGCTATCGCAAATCAAACAGGTAGCGCAATGAAACTCTCCCTTGAACATGCCGGGCTTGATAATACCGGCACGCGTCCGGTTACGGCGCAGTTGCAGCAGATGATTGATACGATCGCGGCGGCAGGAGGCGGTACGTTGAGCATTCCGCCCGGCATCTGGTTGACCGGCACGCTGGTGCTACCGTCCCATTTTACCCTGCACCTGGAAGCCGGAGCCTGCCTGCGCGCCAGCCCGAACGCGGCGGATTACCCGGCAGACCTGACGCAGTCCATGGCTGAGTTGTCGCATATGGCGCTGCTGTATGCCCGCAATCAGCGCCAGGTAACCCTCAGCGGGGAAGGGCGCGTGGAAGGCAATGCGGCAGCCTGGTTTGCGCCGCAGGCCGATGCGCAGGGCTATCGTCAGCCTGCCGCGCAGCGCCCGCGTCTGCTGGTGCTGGAAGGGTGCGAGCAGGTGCGGTTGTGCGATATCACGCTGGCGGATTCGCCGATGTGGACCGCGCATCTGGTGAGCTGCAAACATATTTTCATTCACCGCTTAACCATCGACAACGATCTGGCGCTCTCCAATACCGACGCGCTGGATCTCGACAGCTGCCAGTTTGTGCACATCAGCGATAGCTACTTCAGCGCCGCCGATGACGGCATTTGCCTGAAAACCACCCGTAAAGCGCCCGCTCTGCAGCAGCCGACCCGCCATGTGGTGGTGAACAACTGCATCATCCGTTCGAAAAGCTGCGCCATCAAAGTGGGCACCGAAACGGCGGCGGATATCAGCCATATCATTGTCAGCAACTGCACCATTTTTGAGTCCAATCGCGGCATCGGCCTGGTGTCGCGCGATGGCGGCGCGTTCAGCCAGATGAGCTTTAGCAACATTCTGTTTGATTGCCGCCACGGTCATCCGTGCCACTGGGGAAAGGCTGACCCGGTTTATCTCTCCGCCCGCCGTCGCGATCCGCAGGTTGCCGCCGGGCAGATTACGCACATCACGTTCAGCAACCTTTCTGGCATCAGCGAAGGGGCAATCAACCTGCACAGTGAAACCGCAGGCGATATCCACGACATCACGTTTAACGGCGTTCAGCTTCAGCAGGTGAAGGGCGATGCGCAGGAGCAGGGCTGCTTTGACGTTCGCCCGCCGTGCAACCCGGCGAAACCGACCGGCATGGGGCTGGATAATGCCTATCTGGTAAACCCACAAACCGGGCGCGCATGGGGCGTTGAACCTTATCCAGGCGGGCTTCCGGCACTGTATGCCGACGGCGTAGCCGGGCTGGTGCTGCGCGAGTTCAACGCCGTGCGGCCGATACCGTTGCCCGCAGGCTGGCATCCGCAGGATGTGGTGATAGTGAACGAAAAATAAGCATTCAGAGCGGCGGCGCGGCTCTGGGGCCGCTATCGCCGGATGTCAGTCTAAGGGGATGGAAAAATGATAAAAAAAGTCAGGGAGATAAAACTCCATAACTATGTCTGTTACGGCCTGGCGGATGTGATTGGTTCCGGGGCCTTCACGCTGGTCAGCGCCTGGTTGCTGTTCTTCTTAACCACCTTCTGCGGCCTGACACCAATTGAGGCCGGGTCGCTGTTTGCGGTCGCGCGTATTGTCGATGTGATTATGTGCCCGCTGATGGGCTACATTTCCGATAACTTCCACAAAACCTGGCTGGGCCGTCGATTTGGCCGTCGCCGCTTCTTCCTGCTGCTGAGCATTCCGCTGGTGTCGGTTTACAGCCTGCTGTGGGTGGAAGGCTTCAACTACTGGATGTATCTACTGGTCTACATCCTGTTTGAAATCGTCTATTCGATGATTTTGATCCCGTACGACACGCTGTCAGCGGAAATGACCTCCGATTTCACCAAACGGTCGAAACTGACCAGCGCCCGTATGTATATCGCGCAGTTTGCCGGCTTTACCGCTGCGTTTCTGCCGGGCCGTCTGATTAACTATTTTGGTTCCGATTCGGCGGATTCCTTCTTCTACGCCGGGGCGATTTTTACCGTCTCATTTATGGTTGTGCTGTTCTTCGTCTATTTCGGCACCTGGGAGCGTTCAATCGAAGAGATCGAACAGAGCGAGCGCACCATCGAAACCACCGAGAAACTGCCGCTATCAACGCGTATTTTCAATATCTACTACGATTTTGTTTCTACCTTAAAAATCAAAACCTTCCGTTCTCATCTGGGGATGTATCTCGGTGGTTCAGTGGGGCAGGATATCTTTAACTCCGTCTTCACCTACTTTGTGGTTTTTGCGCTCTCCAAATCCTCGATTGTGGCCTCAAACCTGCTGAGTGCGATTAACGGCCTGCAATTCTTCGGCGTCGGTGTCGCCACCTGGCTGACCCTGCGCTACTCGCCGTCCCGCGCGTTTGCCACCCAGGCCAGTATGGCGTTAATTGCCTTTGCCTTGTTCACCTTCACCTACCTGAGCGGTTCAACCAGCATGGTGTTGCTCTATCTGGCGGCGGGGATTGCGGGCCTGGCGCGCGGCGGTATCTATTCCATTCCATGGAACAACTACACCTTCGTGGCCGATGTAGATGAAATTCTCACCTGTAACCGTCGTGAAGGGATCTTTGCGGGCTTTATGAGCCTGCTGCGTAAAGCGTCTCAGGCGCTGTCTATCTTCCTGGTGGGCGTGGCGTTGCAGATGTCCGGCTTTGTTACCGGGCAAACCAGCCAGCCGCAGTCGGCTATCAACATGATCCTCGCCATCATGATTATTCTGCCGGTGATCCTCACCGCGTGGGGGATCTGGTCTGCCTTCCAGTTCAAGGTGAATGGTCGCACCCATGCGATTCTCAACGAAGAAGTGGCGCGCCTGAAACAGGGCGGCAGCAAAGCGACGGTCACCGCCGAAACCAAAGAGGTTATCGAATCGCTGACCGGCCTGCCTTACGAGCAGTGCTGGGGAGATAACTCCGTTGGCTGTGTAAACCGCAGCCTGATGAAAGCGAAAGAAAACGCGGTGCAGTTGAAGAACGCGTAATCATTAACCCGCCCGGCGCCCTGTGCGCCGGGTTTACTTTTTGACTGAACTTTATGACTGAACATAGCGTGTACATTCAACAAGGCATCTGGGCGAGAATCGGCCTGCCGCGTCAGCTGTTGTGGGGCTTTATTGGCGTCTTTCTGTTTATTACCGGCGCGACAATCGAGCAGAGCTGGCTGGCGTCGCTGCTGCAACAGCGCGGCTTCGACGCGCACGATATCAGCATGATGTCGTCGGTGTTCGGCCTGTGCGTGGCGCTGGTTTCCTGGTTCTCCGGAATTGGCGCAGGCGTGCTCGGCATTCGTCGCCTGATGTGGGCGGCGACGCTGGTCTATTTTATCGGCTCGGTGCCGTTTATCTTCTGGGCGCTGCCGAACGGTAACTATCCGCTGATGGTCGCCAGCTATGCGCTGCGCGGGGTGGCTTATCCGCTTTTTGCCTACTCGTTTCTGGTGTGGATTAACCAGTGCTGTGAAACGCGCATTCTGGGGCGGGCGGTGTCCTGGTTCTGGATTGCCTTTGGCGTGGGTATGACCATCGTCGCGCCGTGGTTTTCAGGCTTTATGATCCCGCGTAGTGGGGAAACCACCACTTTGCTGATTGGTTTCGTTTTTGTGCTGGCGGGCAGCGGCTGTGCGCTGGTGCTTAACCGCGCACAGCCGGCACGCGAGTCGGAGAGTAAAATTCTACCGGCGCTTGGGGAAGGGCTGATGGTGCTGGCGCGAGAGCCGAAAATGCGCCTGGCGGTGCTGGTAAAAACCATCAACGATATCGGCAAATTCTCGCTGGTGATTTTAATGCCGGTCTATCTGCCGCGCTTTGGCTTCAGCATTCAGGAGTGGCTGACTATCTGGGGGCTGGTTAATGTGCTGAATATCTTTGCCGGATACTTCTTCGGTTGGCTGGGCGATACCATCGGCTGGCGCAAAACCGTGGTCTTTTTCTCCGGCACGCTGTGCGGCGCGGCATCGCTGGCGGTGTGTTACGCCCCGGTGCTGTTCGGTCATAGTGGCGTGGCGTTGTTCGCCGCGCTGGCCATTTACGCCATCGGCCTGGGCGCTTTCGGCCCGCTGAGCGCACTGATCCCTGCGCTGTTGCCGGAAAACAAAGGCGCGGCAATTTCCTGCCTTAATTTAGGATCTGGCTTAAGCAACTTCGCCGGGCCGCTGATCGTCACGCTATGCGTCGACCCCCTTGGCGTGGAAGGTACGCTGTGGGTGATTGCGGTCCTTTATTTCGCCGCCAGCGTGCTGGCGATTCCGTTAAAGGTGCCACAAGAGAATTGATCGACTACGCTTTTCTTCAGAAACATGAAAATAATGAGGAAAAGGTATGTCGAGTACAACTCGTTGGGCAGGTTCACTGGCACTTTTGGCAGCCGTGAGCCTGCCGCTTCAGGCCGCGTCTCCGGTAAAAGTCGGCTCGAAAATTGATACCGAAGGGGCGCTGCTCGGAAATATCATTTTGCAGGTGCTGGAAAGCCACGACGTTAAAACGGTCAACAAAGTGCAGCTTGGCACCACGCCGGTTGTGCGCGGCGCGATCATCTCCGGCGAGCTGGATATCTATCCGGAATACACCGGCAACGGTGCATTTTTCTTTAAAGATGAAAACGATGCGGTATGGAAAAACGCGCAGCAGGGCTATGAGAAAGTCAAAAAGCTCGATGGCGAGAAAAACCACCTTATCTGGCTTACGCCTGCGCCCGCCAACAATACCTGGACCATTGCCGTGCGTCAGGATCTCGCAGATAAAAACAAACTCATCTCTCTGGATGACCTTAGCCGCTATTTGAAAACGGGCGGAAGCTTTAAGCTTGCGGCATCCGCTGAGTTTATCGAACGTCCGGATGCGCTTCCGGCATTTGAGAAAGCCTACGATTTCAAACTTAACCAGCCACAGTTGTTGTCGCTGGCGGGCGGCGATACCGCGGTAACCATCAAGGCTGCCGCCCAGCAAACGTCCGGCGTGAACGCCGCGATGGCCTACGGCACCGATGGCCCGGTGGCGGCGTTGGGCCTGGTGACGTTAAGCGATCCAAAAGGCGTGCAGCCGATTTACGCACCTGCGCCGGTGGTACGCGAAGCGGTGCTTAAGGAATATCCGCAGCTGGAAAACTGGTTAAAACCGGTTTTTGCCAGCCTGGATGAGAAAACGCTTCAACAGCTTAACGCGCGCATTGCGGTGGAAGGTGTCGATGCTAAAAAAGTGGCGGCGGATTACCTGAAAGAGAAGGGACTGGTGAAATAACATTTCAGGGCGTCATGGATGACGCCCCGAATGTTTATTGGCCTGTGGTAAGGTTTGCCTGATAACGGCGATAGTTGCCGTCATCGGTTATGACGTCATAAACCAGGATAGTTCCTGTATTTAAGGACGCAGGCCGCGTAATCCTTTCCTCACTGCGGGGCGCAATCATTACGCTGGTAGGTTTCTGCTGGCCGGGAAGATGCAGCGATAAACTCATATACCAGGGTGAGGGATTCGCCACCCGCAACGTCTCTCCGCTAACGCTAAAACGCAGCCCGCGCTCATCTTTTTCTTCTGGCGGCTGCAAGCCCGCCGGGCGAATGAATACCTTCATGCGCAACCGCAGCGGTAAAATCACCTTTTGCCCTTCGCGGCTGCTTGCCGCGTTATCCGGGGCAATCTGATAAATGTTGAGCCAAAAAAGCGTTTCCCTGTCCTCAGCCAGTCCCTGGCGAGAGGCGAGCATCAGTTTTAATGACCGAAGCTCGCCCGGGAGCATCTTAAAGACCGGTGGAATAACCACCACCGGCGTAGGGTTCACGTCCGGCGTGCTGGCCGGATCGCCATCGTCCGCCCACACCTGAATCACCATCGGTGTCGTTCCATCGTTAGAGAGATTTAACGAGCGGGCGACATCGCTGGCGCTGAAAACGATCCGCGTACGATCCACGTTTACCGCGGCGTGCACCTGAGCCGAAAATGCCAGCAGTAACGCCACCTTACTGAAAACTGACCACCACTTGTAATTGCGCATTCACTGTTCCTGCTGTGACCGTTTGGCCGCTGATAGCTTCAAGAGAGGCGGTAAAATCGCCGGTATAGGTATCGACGGTATCCGATGAAACCAGGGTGGTGAGATCCTTATAGGCATACCAGCCTCGGGTATTCCCGGTGCCCATACTGGATTGATCCGGTAACAGATTCAGCGCCGCGCCGTTGCTGTTATAAATCTTAATGCCCACGCCCGAGGCGACGCCGCTACTGCCGTACTGCGTATCCAGCAGCCATGTCAGGCCGCCGCCGGTCGTGACCAGATTCAGCGTTCTTGCAGCAGCCACAGCGGCGGGCTGATTGACGAGAAAGCCCATGGCAACATTCGCCGCGCTGGTGGTAGAGGTGCTGGTGCTTGAAATCGCACCGGATTCGCACTGCAGGCTGACGGTGAACGGGGCCTGGCTGGCGTTGCCGGCTTGTAGCTGGGCGACGCTCATCGTCGGGAGCAGCACGCGCGCGGGATAATCGCTGACCTGGCAAATCGCTCCGCGAACATAAGTGACGCTGCCGTAGCTGCCCCATGCGCCGGGCCAGCCGGTATACCAGCCTGAATAGTTCGAGAGACTGTCCGCGCCATCGGCCAGCGATGGGGAAATACCGGGCCCTTTAAAGGCGATATAACCGCGTGGTTGGGTATAGGTATCGACATAACGCTTAGAGCCTTCGTAACCGTAGGTGGTTGAGGTGATTTTAAACATCTCGTAAAGCACGTTACTGAACGCGCTGGCCGGGATGTAAATATAGGTACCATCGCTATACCAGTCACTGGCGGTAAACTTACGCGATTTCCAGTAGCGGCTGTAGTATTCACCCGTAGTCAGGTTGGTCATGCGAACGGCTACGTTTTTTACGAAGTCATAGTAAGCACCGTTCACTTCAGAGGTTGTATAGGCCCCCGCATACGTCGCGTCGCCGTTGGTGGCATAAAACTCATACAGGCTGTCGGCATCCGCGACGGCGCAGCGAAACAGAATCTGGTTCGCGGTATAAGGGCTATTGGTGGCGGCGGTTAAAAAGCTTCCCACGCCGCTGCCCAACAGTGTGCCTGACGGCTGAAAATTGCTGCCGCTGTTGAGACTAATGACTGCCGGAAGACCCACGTTGCCGCTACAGGTATCGCAGGCGCCCGTCCAGCTTGCCGCCGTGTAGCCCGCGCTTTTGGCGGCGTCGGAGAGCGAACTTGTACTGGTCACGCGGTAGCAGGTGGCCCATAGCGAGGTGCTAAAGAGAATGCCAACGAGGATGCTCAGGGTTTGAAGCCAGGCGCGCATGATGTTATTCCTTCTCGCAGCGTTGATTTAAGGTGATTATCTGTTTCTCGTCATCGGCGGGGAGCTGATACGGTACGCGGCAACGCTGTTGCGCATTTTCGCCCCAGCGCACCAGCAGCGATCCGGATGCCGCCGGAATACGCGCGTAAATTTGCCCACCCTGGCCGACCATACCTATCAGGGTGCCTTCGCCATCGAGCACGTCGGCGCCCATCGGCGGCAGAACCCCATTTCCGGCGGTAAGGTTTATCAACACCGCTTTCCCTTTCAGCGTGTTGAAATTCACCCGTGCGATAGCGCCGGAGTACGGCACCACGCGCTGGCTGCCGCCTGTTAGCTCGGCATCTGCGTTCATTTGTTGCGTATCAAGGCTGACGTTATTAACGCGATAAGGGGCCAGTGAAGGCAGAATGGCATAGCCGAAGCTGTCTACCACCGCGCCCTGGCCGTTCTGCACGCGGGCGCCCTGCGCGCCGTCTGCATGAATAAGCGCAAAGGTATCGCTGGTGTATGGCCCAAGGGTCACGCCGCCAGGATGAAGCACGATCGTGCCCGACGCGCCAAGCCCGGTCTGACGGTAGTTATTCCCCTGGTCGTAATTGGCCCGCAGCGCGCCGATGCGGGTATTTTCCTGCACACCCGCGCCGAAGGTTGCGGAACTGCCGGTGCTGCCATCGCGATAACGTTCATATCCGCCATACATGGACCAGGAGAAATCGCCGCCTTCGCCTGCAGAACCAGTCATTGAGACGGTAGAAGAACGGCTTTGACGCGTTTGGTTGTAGTTCATGGCAACTGATGAACGGCTTTGTCCCCAGTCGAGCGGGATGGAAATATTCATCGAGACGGTAGTTTCGGTGTATTTTTGACGGCTGCTATCATCGTCGGGATCGTTCACGCTGCTATAGAAACGTCCGTAATCCCACGACGTGCGCTGTCGAGCAACGTTGAAGCCGTAGCTGATCTGCTGCCACTGATTGCTGTAACCAAGCTGCAACTGCGTAATGCGCGACTGGTTATTGTAATAATCTGCTGTGCTGGCGCTCATGTTGAGCGTGCCAAAACCCCATAAGGGCTGGCTTACCGTTGCCGACAGTCGGTTGCGCTGATGCAACGTATCAGAATAGTAATCTTCACCACTTTTGTTTTCCCGACGAACGCCCAGCACATCCTGCAAATCGCGGAACCCGCTGGTGGAGTAGCGGTAGGCTGCCAGCACCAGATTCGTGCCGGATGAAAACGTTTTGCTGTAGCTTAATTCGCTACGCCAGCCCTGTTGGCGATCGCCGTTTTCAACCTGCGCATTTGACCACGTAGCATTCATCCCAAATGCGCCAAGCTCGGTTGCCCACACGCCACCAGCCAGCCAGGCCTGATATTCTTTGGCAATGCGCGCCCCGGCGTTTAGCGTAAAGTTGTTGTTGATACCGTGTTGCAGCGTGCCTTCAAAGAAGTTGTTATTGACGCTGTAGTACTGACGCACGCGTCCCATAGAGAGCGAGTAGTGCCAGTTGCCTGGTCGTACAGAATCAGGCACGGCAGAGTAGGGCACCGTGAAGGTCGACGTTTTGCCGTTGGCTTCAACCACTTCCACCTGCAAATCGCCCTGATTACGCGTGTTATAAAGGTCATTAATGACAAACGGGCCGGGAGGAACGTTTGTTTCATAGATAGTTTTGCCCAACTGGCTGACGATGACCCGCGCGCTACTGCCGGCAATACCGCGCACTTCTGGCGCGTAACCGCGTTTGCCCTGCGGCCACATTCTTTCGTCGGTAGCAAGTTTGATACCATTGAATGAAAGACTGCCAAACAGGCTGCTGTCGGTATAGCTATCGCCGACAGTCATGATGCTCTCAAGCTGTTCAATCGGGCGTTGAACCCAGGTTCGCACGCTGTTATAGCGATAGGCGCTGCCGGTCTGGTTATTATCGACATAGCGCAGGTTGCCCTGATGGCGTATTTGCCACAGACCAAGGTTGGTACCAGCGTTAATCCCACTCCATAAATATTGATAGCGGTAGTGGCTGTCGGTATTTTCATTGACGGTATAGCTGGTGTTATGACGCAGAAAAATCGCCGAAGCCCCGCTATCCCACTCTTCTGGCGAGATATAGCCGCGCGGATTATGCACCAGTTCGGTCATGGGAATGGCAAGCTGCAACCGTAAAGTGGACGACTCGAACTGCCAGCTGCCGTCTGGTACCCAGGCGGTAAACGGTTTGCAGATCTCTGCTTCGTCTTCTTCCGAAACGGATTTAAGCTGCGCGCTTTTCATCAATGCCGCTGTGAGGCAAGGTTCCGGCGCGCTGTCGGCCCCCTTGTCAGCAAATGTCACTTTGACACCCGTTTTCACCAGCGTGTTGTTCACATAAACATCCGCCAGGTAATTTCCCGGAGAAATATGCTGCTGATTGAACTGACCAATATTTTGCCCATACGCCGATCCCTGGAACAACGCAGGATCAAAATAGTAATCATCCGCCTGCGCGGCGCCAGCAACGATTAAGGCAATCAGCGATGTGAGCCGCTTAAGGGGAAAATCAGGGGTACGTAACATCGTAGTGCTCGCTTATCCTTGCGCCCTGGTCATTAATCGCCGTAAGGGTGACTTTGCCCCGGCCCTGCTGGGGCGCGCTTTTACCGTTAAGCCAAAATGTTTCACTGGAAAAAGGGGCCACCATATCCACGTTTACCGGGATTTTGCTGCCGCCTGATTCGACGGTCATATTGGAGAGCGAAGCAAACCATGCCGACGTATTTTTAATCTGAATACCTAAGCCTTTGCGACTATCCCGCACGGCTGAAACTTGCAGACTTTTGGTGATATCTCCCGGCGCAGTGAGGCCTTCCGGGCGATAAAATAGCTTCACCCGGGTACGCAGCATAATGAGCATCTTGTTTTGCTTTTGCTCACCGGCGACGTTACTCGGTGGAACCTGCAAGAAGTTGAACCAGTAGACGGATTCTCTGTCCTTCGGCAACGGTTTCGCACCGCTGTAAACAATGCGCACAATTTGCCCGGCCTTCGCCTGAATGCGGAAAACCGGAGGTGTCGATAAAAACGGCACCGCATGGCTATTCTGCGGATTAGCATCGACATTGCCTTCGTCAAACCACGTCTGAACGACGTACGGGTAGGTGTCATTATTTTTAAGCTGAACATCCACGGAGGAAGACTTTGCGTTGTAAATAATACGGCTGCCCAACATGGTGACGCTGGCGTGCGCCGCAACAAGACCGCTCAGGCCAAAGGCCACCAGCCACAGCAAACTGCGATGAAAGACGCGCATTGAAATCATGGATTCCTTCCGTCAAAAAAGGGCACAGCTCGGGCTGTGCCCTGAAGAGCATTACTGGTAAGAAACGGCGTACTGCATGGTCGCTTCAACGGTACCTGCAGAGGATTTGCCACTTGCGTAGTATTGAGCGGTATAAGTCGCAGACACTTCTTTTTCGCCCGCCGCTAACGTCAGGTCACCGGTACCGGTGAAGCCGTTCGTCAGGTTAATTTCGGTACCTTTGGTATCCAGAATTTGTACTTCAACGTTGGCTGCAGTGCCGGTGTTGCCCAGGTTACCGTTAGTGGTCACCTGGTTTCCGACAAATACGGTGGAAATTTTGGTGTCATTGGTGGTGTCGCCGGTGCAGCCGGTAAGGCCGATATCAAAGGTTACCGGGCCGGCGGTATCGCCGCTGGCGGCCAGATCGGTGCTGCTGACCGTTGGCAGCAGTACAACCGGTGTTGCCTGGTTGCCGTTAATCGCCACTGAACAGGTTTCGTCCGTGACTTCTCCCTGGAAGGTAATGGTGTTATCGGAAATTGCCATTGCATTAGCTGATACCAGCAGAGAGCCTGACAGCATAGCTAAGTAACATTTTTTCAACATGATGCGATTCCTGTTATTCCTGAATAGACCTGAGTGCTTGTTCCATGGCTTCTGCGGCCAGCTTTAAACGCGGGTAAACGAGGTGTTGCAAGCCAGCAGTAACATGTACTAAAAGGTTAAGATATTTCTTAGAGTATGTAATCATTAACTATTAACTGGTGAGTATTAAGATTAATATTCTGTTAATGATGCATTATTGTGGTTGTTGTTGGTGTAATGCGCTGAAGATATCAGTGGTAATGTTATCGGTAAGTAAAGGTGACTTAGGTAAAATCTGTAGTGATAACCACCAGAATGGAGAGAGATCGTATTTCTCTGGTTATTTCGAAAATGAATATTTTGATGTGAAACAAGAAAGGGCAGCCAGATGCTGCCCCAGAGATCAGCGTTTGGTGGTGGAGGTGGCTTCGTTCAGGCTCCAGCACACTTCCGCTTTATTCTCACGCATTGAGCCGCATAGCATCATATACAGGCGGGAAAGATCGTTACTGTATACTCTGAAAGTATTACTTTTAATCACTAATACGTACTGATCGCTACGACACTGAGGGTTTAGCGATTGTGCGTAACTCAGAATGCCCTTTTTTAAACTCTCTGCATCGGTACCGTATGGCAAAGGGACGGAAACCAGCACATTACAGTTGCCTGCCTCACCAATATAAATTTCCCGACGATCTTCCGGGCGGTGCTGATACCAAAATGCGAGCGTCGCACAAAGCGCCAGAATTGCGCAGAAAAGTGTAACGATGGACAGGGTTTGTACTTTACCTGATGAGAGGCGTAAGGATGCTGCGATGGGAGGCGCTGTGGAAGGTAGAGGGTTATGACTCATTGAAATATCATTAAAAACTTCAATGGGCGTGTTCGTCTCAGGTTCAGGAAGCAGCTCGACGGTGACCTGTTGATGGAACATAAAGCCCATCTTAGGCACAGTGGTGATGACCTCATCTTCCATCCCGAGGTTACGAAGTAATCGACGTAGTTTGCTGATGCAATGATTGAGATTGTTATTGCTGGAGACCATACCAAAGTCGTCCCAGACTTTTTTAAATATCACCTCACGGTTAATTACTTCCCCTTGATGACATGTGAGCAATAATAATAATCGCTTAGTTGGGTTGGATATTTGTACCGCGTCATCAGGGGTATCGACAAGAAATAGGGTTCCGGAATCTGCGTCAAAGATTACTTGTTTGTTAAATAAAAATCTCATAGTTAGAACTCATTAAAGGTTTTCTCTTAATGCAAAGAAGAATCATCTCCTTTTGGTGTTAAAACAGTGAAAAGTCTGGCTGTTTATTTTAGATTGTAAAGGGCTAGGTTGATATCTTAAGTTCCGATAACTTCGTTAGATAGACAAAAATATCATGTCTGCAACATTTGTTGGCGGTATTTACTGTTTACATATAAAAATTAACATTTTTATGCGGTAAAAAAGAAAAGATTAATCTGCATTACGGATTAAATAAGATTTTTCTATCAACAATAAGAGTTTAATTTTTATGTTTTGTAAATTAATAAATCATGGATTCGACTGGATCTGGCGTATTTTAACTACTACGCCGACGAGAAAATATTCAAATTTGCCAGGTTAAATCTGAGAAAGCGTATAAACTGAAAATTCATCATGTGTAGAGGATCGGGAGGCTCGCTTGGCCATAAAGGGAGAATTTAAGCATCACAGAAAGCGGCGCTTGCCAGAAAAGGTGCCGCTTGCCACCCACACAAGGACATCACCGCTTCAATGACGATACCTGCTTGTTGCAATCGAGTGCAGTTTCTGCTCGTCCTGCTGATATCAGTTGCTGCGCTGTTACCTTTCGTGAACTACGCACCTAACCGCCTTGTTTCAGGGGAATCACTTGCACTATGGCAGACTGGCGAGTTTCGTCCTCTGTGGTTGTTTGCGTTCCCGGCGCTGCTGATGGCCCTGAGTTTTATACCGGGGCGTGGTGCCATTATCTCAAGCTTCGTGCTGGGGCAAGTACTATTCACTCTGCTAATGTGGGCCGTGGGAGAGGTAGCGAACACGCTTGCGTCAACGGGAAGTACCCTCGCGCGAACCTCTCCCGGAAGCGGACTCTGGCTTTGGATATTGCTGGCTTTGCTAATCTGTAGTGACACATTACGCCGGTTACGGCTCAGTACATTCTGGCGCTGGATCCTGCTAATACAGATTTGGCTACTACCGCTGTTGCTATTGTGGATGGGACAACTCGACCAGCTCTCCTTGTTAAAAGAGTACGCCAATCGTCAGGAAGTATTTAATGATGCGCTTGCGCAGCATCTGGTGCTGCTGTTCGGTACGCTGCTACCTGGTCTTCTGATCGGCATTCCTTTAGGCCTGTGGTGCTGGCGACACCCGGCGCGTCAGACCAAAGTTTTTGCCGTCCTTAATGTGATTCAAACCATTCCCTCCGTAGCCTTATTCGGCCTGCTGATTGCGCCACTGGCCGGCCTGGTGCAACAGTTCCCGTGGCTTGCGCGTCTGGGTGTGGCGGGAACGGGCCTGACGCCTGCACTCATTGCGCTGGTGCTCTACGCGCTGTTACCGCTGGTTCGCGGCGTAGTGGCGGGGATGCAGCAGGTACCACAGGATGTGCTGGAAAGCGCGCGGGCAATGGGCATGGGGAGCGGGCAGCGTTTCTGGAAGGTGCAGCTTCCGCTGGCCTTGCCGGTTTTACTGCGCAGCCTGCGGGTGGTGGCTGTGCAAACGGTCGGCATGGCCGTTGTAGCGGCGTTGATCGGTGCGGGAGGTTTCGGCGCGCTGGTCTTCCAGGGGCTGCTGAGTAGCGCGCTGGATCTCGTGTTACTGGGCGTTATCCCGGTGGTGGCGTTAGCGGTTATCACCGATGCGCTGTTTGGTTTGTGCCTCGCGTTAGTGAAAGGAGTGCAGGGTGATTGAGTTTCAGCAGGTCAGTAAATATTTTGGCGACCGGGCAGCGGTAAAAGATCTCACTCTGCATTTCAGGGAGGGCGCCTTTACGGTGCTGATTGGTACCTCCGGCTCCGGGAAATCGACCACCCTGAAGATGATTAATCGCCTGGAAGCCCACGATAGCGGCACCATCCGCTTCGCAGGAGAAGATATTCGCCAACAACCGCTGCTGGCGCTACGGCGGCGAATGGGCTATGCCATCCAGTCTATCGGCCTGTTTCCTCACTGGACGGTGGCGCAGAATATCGCCACCTTACCGCAGCTGTTGAAGTGGCCGAAAGCGCGTACCCAGGCGCGTATTGATGAACTGATGGCGTTGCTGGGGCTTGAACCCGAGCTACGCGATCGCTATCCGCATCAGCTTTCCGGTGGGCAGCAGCAACGCGTCGGTGTGGCACGCGCGCTGGCGGCAGATCCGGAAGTGTTGCTGATGGATGAACCCTTCGGCGCGCTGGACCCGGTGACGCGTGGCGCTCTCCAGCAGGAGATGCGTCGCATCCACCAGTTACTGGGGCGCACGATTGTTCTGGTGACGCACGATATCGATGAAGCCCTGCGCCTGGCGGACCATTTGATTTTGATGGATAACGGCGAAGTGGTTCAGCAGGGTACGCCGCTGGAGATGCTCACGCAGCCAGCCAATAGATTTGTGCGAACCTTTTTCGGCCAAAGCGAGCTGGGCGTGCGTCTGCTTTCGCTGCGTCAGGTTGGGGATTATCAGCGTCGCGATGAACGGGTGCCGGGTGAACCTCTACGGGTATCCATGTCGCTGCGCGAAGCGCTATCACAATTCGTGGCGCAGCGGCGTCTGGCACTGCCGGTGGTGAATGAAAACGGTGAGATTTGCGGGGCGCTGCACTTCGCCGATCTGCTGCGCGAGGAGGGCGACGGTGAGATTTCTGCGTGATCCGCTGCTCTGGCTTGTGCTGGCTTTCCTTGCGCTCTTACTCGTTTTACCGCACAGCGAGCCCTTTTTTCATGCGCTGTTTCCGGAACAGTCACGCCCGCTCTATCAGCAGGAAAGCTTTGCCTCGCTGACGTTGGCGCATTTCTGGCTGGTGGGCGTCTCTAGCCTGGTGGCGATAGTGTTGGGCACTGGCGCAGGCATTGCGGTGACGCGTGATGCGGGCAAAGAGTTTCGCCCGCTGGTCGAGACCATAGCTGCCATGGGCCAAACATTCCCGCCCGTTGCGGTACTGGCGATCGCCGTTCCGGTGATGGGTTTTGGCCAGCAACCGGCGGTGATTGCATTAATTCTCTACGGGGTTTTACCGATTCTTCAGGGCACGCTTGCCGGGCTGGCATCGGTGCCCGCCGGGGTAAGTAGCGTTGCGCAAGGGATGGGGATGAGCAGCTCTCAGCGCCTGCTGAAAGTGGAACTTCCGCTGGCGGCACCGGTGATGCTGGCGGGTATTCGTACGTCAGTCATTATTAATATCGGCACGGCAACGATCGCCTCGACCGTTGGTGCAAACACACTCGGTACGCCCATTATTATAGGGCTTAGCGGTTTTAACACGGCGTATGTGTTGCAAGGGGCGATCCTGGTCGCGCTGGCGGCGTTGATTGTCGACCGCGCGTTTGAGCGCCTGAGCCGCTGGCTCAGCCGATTCCGCCGCGAACAATGAACGAATAGCCCGCGAGCATCACCCCGCCAATTCCGCTGACGGCCATGAACAGAAATAGCGCCACGACGGCAAGTTTAGCTGGCTTCATAGTGTGCTCCTTATGTTAATTAAAGGATTATACTGCGAAGCATGGATGTTAATGAACCATTAATTTGCAGGCAAACGAATGGTGCATCCTGGAAACGATGTTTTTTTAAGCATGACTTACCCGTCACACGCATGAAAAATGTGATTGTGGCCGCTTTTTCACCTTTTTTTGCATGGCTTCAAAGAAAGTTATGTTCACTCGGTGTATGTTACGCAGCTTCATAAGTCTTGTGGTTTTCGGGTATGTACGAATTTGATCTGGTGTTGCTGCTGCTTCAGCAGATGTGCGTGTTTTTGGTAATTGCGTGGTTAATGAGTAAAACGCGCCTGTTCATCCCGTTGATGCAGGTCACCGTGCGCTTGCCGCATAAGCTTCTGTGCTACGTCACGTTCTCAATTTTCTGCATTCTCGGCACCTATTTTGGCCTGCATATCGAAGATTCCATTGCTAACACTCGCGCTATTGGTGCGGTGATGGGCGGCCTGCTCGGTGGACCGGTGGTGGGGGGCTTAGTGGGCCTCACCGGCGGTTTGCATCGTTATTCGATGGGCGGCATGACGGCGCTAAGCTGTATGATCTCTACCATCGTCGAAGGTCTGTTGGGTGGTCTGGTGCACAGCATGCTGGTGAAACGAGGGCGTCCGGATAAAGTCTTTAGCCCCTGGACTGCCGGGGCGATTACGTTCTTCGCCGAGATGGTGCAGATGCTGATTATCCTGTTGATTGCCCGTCCGTTCCAGGATGCCTTTCACCTCGTGCAAAGCATTGCCGCGCCGATGATGGTGACTAACACCGTCGGGGCCGCGCTGTTTATGCGTATTCTGCTCGACAAACGCGCGATGTTTGAAAAATACACCTCGGCATTTTCCGCTACCGCGTTGAAAGTGGCGGCGTCGACGGAAGGGATTTTGCGCCAGGGGTTTAACGAAGAGAACAGTATGAAGGTGGCGCAGGTGCTGATCCAGGAACTGGATATCGGCGCGGTGGCGATTACCGATCGCGAACGTCTGCTGGCCTTTACCGGAATCGGGGAAGATCACCACCTTCCCGGCAAGCCTATCTCTTCGAGCTATACCCAAAAAGCGATTGAAACCGGCGAAGTGGTATATGCCGATGGTAATGAAGTGCCGTATCGCTGCTCGATTCATCCGCAGTGTAAGCTCGGCTCAACGCTGGTTATTCCATTGCGCGGTGAGAACCAGCGCATTATTGGCACCATTAAACTGTATGAAGCTAAAAATCGCCTGTTCAGCTCAATCAACCGTACGTTAGGCGAGGGGATAGCCCAACTGCTGTCGGCGCAAATTCTGGCGGGGCAATATGAGCGGCAAAAAGCGCTGCTCACGCAGTCGGAAATCAAACTGTTGCATGCGCAGGTCAATCCCCACTTTCTGTTTAACGCCCTCAATACGTTGAAAGCGGTGATTCGACGCGACAGCGAACAAGCAAGCCAACTGGTGCAGTATCTCTCCACCTTTTTCCGCAAGAACCTGAAACGCCCGTCAGAGATTGTGACGCTGGCCGATGAAATTGAGCATGTGAATGCGTATCTGCAAATCGAAAAAGCGCGTTTTCAGGAAAATTTACAGGTTCAACTGCACGTGCCCGAAGCGCTGGCGCATCTGCGGCTTCCGGCCTTCACCCTGCAACCGATTGTGGAGAATGCGATTAAGCACGGCACTTCGCAACTGTTGGGCGTCGGCGAAATTCGAATAAACGCCAGCCGTGAGGGACAACATTTGCTGCTGGCGATTGAAGACAACGCCGGGCTGTATCAGCCGAACGCACAGGCCAGCGGGCTGGGTATGAGCCTTGTGGATAAGCGCCTGCGCGCGCGTTTTGGTAATGACTGCGGGATTAACGTCGCCTGCGAACCCGATATTTTCACCCGTATCACCCTAAGGCTGCCTCTGGAGGAGAACGCATGATAAAAGTGCTGATTGTCGATGATGAACCGTTGGCGCGGGAGAATCTGCGGGTGTTATTACAGGCGCAGCCGGACGTGGAGATTGTCGGCGAGTGTGGTAACGCGGTAGAAGCGATTGGCGCGGTACATAAACTTCATCCTGACGTGCTGTTCCTTGATATTCAGATGCCGCGTATCAGCGGGCTGGAGATGGTCGGCATGCTCGATCCGGAACATCGCCCGTATATCGTGTTTCTGACCGCATTCGATGAATATGCGGTTAAAGCTTTCGAGGAGCACGCCTTCGATTACCTTCTCAAGCCGATTGAAGAAAAACGGCTGGAGAAAACGCTTACCCGTTTACGTCAGGAACGTAACGTGCAGGATATCGCCGCGCTGACTGAGAATCAGGAAGCGCTGAAATTCATTCCCTGTTCCGGGCATAGCCGTATCTGGTTGTTGCAAATGGATGATGTGGCGTTTGTCAGCAGCCGCATGAGCGGCGTTTACGTCACCAACCATGAAGGGAAAGAAGGATTCACCGAGCTAACGTTAAGAACGCTGGAACAGCGCACGCCGCTTCTGCGTTGCCATCGCCAGTACCTCGTGAATATGGCGCATCTGCAGGAAATTCGGCTGGAAGACAACGGCCAGGCCGAACTGCTGCTGCGCAACGGGCAAACCGTGCCGGTCAGCCGACGCTACTTAAAAAGCCTGAAAGAGGCGTTGGGCCTGTAAATCGTGTTAAACTAGCCGACCGCATTTTTCATTACCGAAGGCACTATGGTCAGTAACGATATTTTACGTAGCGTGCGCTACATCCTGAAAATGAACAATCAAGATCTGCTGCGTATTTTTGCGCTGGGCGACACCGTGGTCACCGCCGAGCAGCTGGCACCCTGGTTGCGCAAAGAAGATGAAGAGGGGTTTGTACGCTGCCCGGATATTATGCTGTCCTGCTTCCTGAACGGGCTAATTTACGAAAAACGCGGCCGCGATAAATCTGCGCCTGCGCTGGCGGTTGAACGTCGCGTAAACAACAACATCATGCTCAAAAAGCTGCGTATCGCCTTTTCCCTGAAAACGGATGATATTCTCGCGATCCTGACCGAGCAGAAATTCCGCGTCTCGATGCCGGAAATCACCGCCATGATGCGCGCGCCAGACCACAAAAACTTCCGCGAATGCGGCGACCAGTTCCTGCGTTATTTCCTGCGCGGCCTGGCGGTACGTGAGCACGCGGCGAAAAGCTGATTACGCTTGCTGAGGTGATTACAGCGATTATTCGACTCATTTTTCGAGTCGAATAATCGATAAAATAGTGGTGTTCCCTGCCTACTCCTGCTTCTTAAATCCCTGTTTTAGCACCATCTTCTCGGACAGCAGCATAGAAAGATACTGCGCATTGCAATCGGTCAATGATGTGCCAGGTAGTTTACACAGCTCACTGATATTCGCTTTGGTGTAATCAACGATGATGTTTTCCGTAACATAGTCGTCCTGATAATTAATGGTCTCCGTCACACCCGTCGTATTTTTGTAGGCGTTACTGATCTGATCAAATCGCCGGTGCGCTTCCTCTTTGTTGCTCACGCCTGCGCTTGCATAGCTCATTTTGTTATCGACGTCCTGGCGCAGGACAACATCCCCTTTGTAGTAATAGGTCACTTTTATCTCAACACCATTTACGGCGTTAAAAAAGGTGACTTTTTCCTCCGGCGTGTTGCTGGCGGCAATGCTCTGGATATAGGTCTGCGGCTCTTTCGGGGTATCTTTATTGTCGCAGCCGATAAGGCTGCCTGCGAGGCAGAGGGTAATCAGTGTGAGGGTAGGGCGGAGTTTGCGCATGAGAGTTCCTTTTAGCAAATGCAAACTATTATCATATAGGCTAAAAGAAAAAAGCATAGCAGTACGGCATTTTTCAGAATTCATAAAAAAAGCGCTGCCGGAGCAGCGCTGAGATTGCCTGATGCGCTGCGCTTATCAGGCCTACAAGGTTTCTGCAATATTTTGAATTTGCGATGTTTTGTAGGCCGGATAAGGCGTTTACGCCGCATCCGGCAAGAACAACGCGCACGTTGTCAGTAATCCGGGCGCTGCCGGAGCAGCGCTTTAAGCGGAAGGTTATTTCACCTGCTGACCAGGTTTTGCGCCACTGTCCGGGCTTAACAGGAAGATATCTTTCCCGCCAGGGCCTGCGGCCATCACCATCCCTTCGGAGATGCCGAAGCGCATTTTACGCGGTGCCAGGTTGGCAACCATTACCGTCAGGCGGCCAATCAGCGCTTCAGGATCCGGGTACGCAGAACGAATGCCGGAGAAGACATTGCGTTTCTCACCGCCGAGATCCAGCGTCAGGCGCAGCAGTTTATCGGAGCCGTCAACGAACTCTGCGTTTTCAATCAGCGCCACGCGCATATCCACTTTGGCGAAATCGTCAAAGGTGATGGTTTCCTGGATCGGATCGTCCGCCAGCGGGCCGGTGACCGGTGCCGCAGCGGCTTTCACTTCTTCTTTCGACGCCTCAACCAGCGCTTCAACCTGTTTGGTTTCGATGCGGTTGTAGAGCGCTTTGAACGGATTCACTTTATGCGACAGCAGCGGCTGGGCGATAGCATCCCACTCAAGCTGGGTATTGAGGAACGCTTCAGCACGTTCGCTCAGTGAAGGCAGGACCGGTTTCAGCCAGGTCATCAGCACGCGGAACATGTTCAGGCCCATGGTGCAGATAGCCTGCAGGTCGGCATCGCGGCCTTCCTGTTTCGCGACCACCCACGGTGCCTGTTCGTCAACGTAGCGGTTAGCCACGTCAGCCAGTGCCATGATTTCGCGGATGGCTTTGCCAAATTCGCGGCTATCCCAGGCTTCGCCAATCGCGGCAGCCGCGTCGGTGAAGGTTTTATACAGCTCAGGATCGGCCAGCTCAGCAGACAGCACGCCATCGAAACGCTTGTTGATAAAGCCGGCGTTACGCGAGGCCAGGTTAACCACTTTGTTGACGATATCGGCGTTCACGCGCTGGATGAAGTCTTCCAGGTTGAGGTCAATATCATCGATGCGTGAAGAGAGCTTGGCGGTGTAGTAGTAACGCAGGCTGTCGGCATCGAAGTGGTTCAGCCAGGTGCTGGCTTTGATGAAGGTGCCGCGTGATTTTGACATCTTCGCGCCGTTCACCGTCACATAACCGTGTACGAACAGGTTAGTTGGCTTACGGAAGTTACTGCCTTCCAGCATGGCAGGCCAGAACAGGCTGTGGAAGTAGACGATATCTTTACCGATGAAGTGATACAGCTCCGCGTCGGAGTCTTTCTTCCAGTAATCATCAAAGCTGGTAGTGTCACCGCGCTTATCACACAGGTTTTTGAAAGAACCCATGTAGCCGATTGGCGCGTCCAGCCAGACGTAGAAATATTTGCCCGGCGCGTTCGGAATTTCGAAACCGAAGTACGGCGCATCGCGGGAGATGTCCCACTGTTGCAGGCCGGATTCAAACCACTCCTGCATTTTGTTCGCTACCTGCTCCTGCAACGCGCCGCTGCGGGTCCACGCTTGCAGCATTTCGCTGAAGGAGGGCAGGTCGAAGAAGAAGTGCTCAGATTCACGCATCACCGGCGTCGCACCGGAAACCACCGATTTCGGTTCGATCAGTTCGGTTGGGCTGTAGGTCGCACCGCACACTTCGCAGTTATCGCCGTACTGATCCGGTGATTTACATTTCGGGCAGGTGCCTTTCACGAAACGGTCCGGCAGGAACATGCCTTTTTCCGGATCGTAAAGCTGAGAGATGGTGCGGTTTTTGATAAAACCGTTCTCTTTCAGGCGACCATAGATAAGCTCCGACAGCTCGCGGTTTTCGTCACTGTGCGTCGAGTGGTAGTTGTCGTAGCTAATGTTGAAGCCAGCAAAATCGGTCTGATGTTCCTGACTCATTTCGGCAATCATCTGCTCTGGGGTAATCCCGAGCTGCTGAGCTTTCAGCATGATCGGCGTGCCGTGTGCATCGTCCGCGCAGATGAAGTTTACCTGGTGGCCGCGCATTCGCTGGTAACGGACCCAGACATCAGCCTGGATATGCTCCAGCATGTGGCCGAGGTGGATTGAGCCGTTGGCGTACGGCAGAGCGCACGTTACCAGAATTTTCTTCGCGACTTGAGTCATAATGAACATTACTTCTTATGTAGTGAAAAGGGTTTTCGATATTACCAAAAGGGGCATTATTAAGTAAGCACAAACCGAGGTCTTTCAGGTAAACTTGTTCAACGAAGGTTTACCCACAAGAACAAAGGAGTCGGGATGAGTTCTCAATCCCAGGCCACATCCCCCGAGCGCCTGCGCGCGATGGTTGCCGGGACGCTGGCTAATTTTCAGCACCCAACATTGAAGCATAATCTCACCACGCTGAAGGCGTTGCATCATGTCGCGCTGCTGGATGGCACCGTGCACATTGAGCTGCAAATGCCGTTTGTCTGGAACAGCGCGTTTGAAGAGCTGAAAGAGCAATGCAGTGCCGACCTGCTTCGCATTACCGGTGCGAATGCCATTGACTGGAAACTGACCCACAACATCGCCACGCTGAAGCGCGTTAAAAATCAGCCGGGCGTGAATGGTGTGAAAAACATCATTGCCGTGAGTTCCGGTAAAGGCGGCGTCGGAAAATCGTCTACTGCCGTTAACCTGGCGTTGGCGCTGGCGGCGGAAGGGGCGAAAGTCGGTATTCTGGATGCCGATATTTACGGCCCGTCGATTCCGACCATGCTGGGCGCGGAAAATCAGCGTCCGACCTCCCCAGACGGCACCCATATGGCGCCGATTATGGCCCACGGTCTGGCGACAAACTCCATTGGTTATCTGGTCACCGACGATAACGCGATGGTGTGGCGTGGCCCTATGGCCAGCAAGGCGTTGATGCAGATGCTGCAGGAAACCATCTGGCCGGATCTCGATTATCTGGTGCTGGATATGCCGCCGGGCACCGGTGACATTCAACTGACGCTGGCGCAAAACATTCCGGTCACCGGCGCGGTGGTGGTTACCACACCGCAGGACATCGCGCTTATCGACGCCAAAAAAGGCATAGTGATGTTCGAGAAAGTGGAAGTGCCGGTGCTGGGTATCGTGGAAAACATGAGCATGCATATCTGCAGCCAGTGTGGTCACCATGAGCCTATCTTCGGTACCGGCGGCGCAGAGAAACTGGCGGAGAAATATCATACCCAGCTGCTTGGTCAGATGCCGCTGCACATCAGCCTGCGTGAAGATCTCGATAAAGGCACACCAACGGTAGTGAATCGTCCGGAAAGTGAATTTACCCAGATTTATCGTCGACTGGCGGATTTAACCGCTGCCCAGCTCTACTGGCAGGGTGAAGTGATCCCCGGCGAAATTGCCTTCCGCGCGGTATAAGCGTTCAGGCGCATAACCCGGCGGGTTATGCGCCCCTTTCATTAACGGTGATAGAAGATTTCGCCGTCGTAAACTTTACTGATTTTCCCGTCCGTGTCAGAAATCAGCACGTAGTTGCCGCCCATGTAGGTCCAGTGCGTTCCCGCGTCTGGCGCAGGCAGATTGCGCTGCTGCCACTGCTTGATGTTGTACTGGTCGGTACGGTACATCTCAGGGACGGTATCACCGATGTTAAAGTGGGTGAAATCCGCGACAAACTCTTTCAGTTCATATTTCTGAATGCCCGTACCCGGTGCGGCGAAGGCGGATCCGGCAGCCATCAGGCCAGCCAGAAGCCATAACTTACATTTACCCATTCTCTCTCCAACGATAACCAGAATGCTCAAGGGTGAAGAGTCTGCCTTTTTCTCTTGAAATTAACAGGCAGATCGACGCTCTTTTGTATCACAGAATGGGTTTTTTCGTAAAAAATGTAACAGCGTGGCCTTAAAAGCCCTCCAGCACCAGTTTGCCCATCGTTTTGCCGGTCTCAAGCTGGCGATGCGCCTGGCGAATATTCTCGGCGTTAATTGCCCCTAACTTCTCGCCCAACGTAGTTCTGATCACACCATCATCAATCAGCGAGGCCACGCGGGTCAGCAACTGATGCTGAGCAATCATATCCGCCGTTTCAAACATTGAACGGGTATACATAAATTCCCAGTGTAGCGAGATGCTTTTGGTTTTTAACGGACGCGCATCCAGGGTTTCAGGATCGTCAATCAGCGCCAGTTTGCCCTGTGGGGCGAGGGCTTCAATCAGCTGCAAATAGTGTTTATCCGTGTGCGTCAGGCTGGCGACGTGCGTCACTGCCGGAATACCGATGCGAGTCAGTTCTTCAGCGATCGGTTTGCTGTGATCGATAACGTGATGCGCCCCGGCGTCCGCTACCCATTTCTGCGTTTCCGGGCGCGAGGCGGTGCCGATCACCGTCATTTTAGTGAGCTTACGTGCCAGCTGAGTCAGGATGGAACCGACTCCTCCCGCCGCACCGACAATCAGCAGCACGTCGCCTTCATTTCCGTTTTCCTGTACGCCTAAACGATCGAACAACAGTTCCCATGCGGTGATGGAGGTCAACGGCAGGGCGGCGGCAGATACGTTATCCAGCGAACGCGGCTTAAGGGCGACAATACGCTCATCAACCAGCTGGAATTCGCTGTTGCTGCCTGGCCGCGTTAACGCCCCCGCATACCAGACTTCGTCACCGGCTTTAAACAGGGTGACGGCTTCACCAACGGATTTCACCACACCGACGGCGTCCCAGCCCAGTACGCGCGGCGTGTCGCCGCTAAAACCGGCCCGTACTTTGGTATCGACCGGGTTAACGGAAATGGCTTTCACTTCTACCAGCAAATCGTGGCCCGCCGCGACGGGAACGGGCAGGGTAATTTCTTCTAATGCTTCAATGTTGCCGTGCGTGCCAGCCGCCTGAGTAATCGCAATCGCCTTCATAACCACCTCTGTGATGTTGGGTAAACTCTAAGAATGATATTATCCGGTGATATTTGCCGGAAAAATCCATTCGCGGCGACAGGACTTATCGTTGAGGAGTGAAAATGCTCAGGCTGGAAGATTTAACCCTGTTCGTGCGCGCGGCGGCGTTAAGTAGCTTCAGCGACGCGGCGCGTGAGGCCGGTCTGCCGCCTGCCCAGGTGAGCTCCGCCATTAAACGTCTTGAGACGGCGCTCAATATTCGCCTGTTTGCCCGCTCAACCCGCAGCCTGCGACTGACGCCAGAGGGCGAAACCTGGCTGCCTTACGCCACGCAAATGCTGGAAACAATGCAGGCGGGCCTTCAGCAGATTCAAACGCCCGACGATGAAATTCGCGGTACGCTGCAAATTGCAGTGCCTTCGGACCTTGGGAGAAACCTGCTGCTCGGTATTTTCCGCCAGTTCCGCCAGCGCCACCCGGCGCTTAAGCTACGCATTCTTTTTTCGGACCAGGTGACCGATGTGTTTAAAGATCCGGTTGATGTCGCCTTTCGCTACGGCAGCAATGAGGATGCCTCATACGTCGCGCTGCCCATCGCACCCGAGAACCGTCGTGTGCTGGTCGCTTCACCGGATTGGATCGCCAAAAATGGCGAACCGTCCACGCCTGCCGATTTAGAAAAGTGCGATGCACTGACGTATGTGCTGCGAGGCCGTCTGTTCGATCGCTGGACCCTTACTGCGAAGGGGGAAACCCACGAGGTACAGGTGAATGGCACGATTATCAGCGATGACGCGGAAGTGATTCGCCGTCTGGCCATTGCCGGGGAAGGCATTGCCAATAAATCCTGGCTCGACGTCAGCGAAGACGTTTTCCAGGGGCGACTGAAGTTGCTGCTGCCGGGCTACGAAGGCGACTGTGTGCCGCTGAATATGATCTGCCCACATCGCAAGCAGCTTTCACCGGCTGTGCGGTTATTGTATGAAGCAGTGAAAGAACGTTGTGAAGCGCTGGTGCAGCGCAGGGGCTAATTCCCCTGACGCTGAACAACGGAATTGTAGTTAAAGCGCTGATAGTGATAATGACTCACGCAGAATTCAAAGGGCTGACCATCGTTAAGATAGGTGACAGAGCGCGTCACGCTCACCGGTTCATTCGGCGCGAGTTTCAGCCAGGTTTGTGCATCCGCATCGCTTGGCAGCGATGAAAACTGCGTGTGACTGCTGGCCGGGATCTTCTTCAGCGTTTTTTCCACATATTGATATACCGAACCCAGCGCGTCCTGACGGGTAAAGTCAGGCAGAATGCGCAGGGGGATCCACGTCTCTTCAATCGAAAGCGGTAGTTCGTCAATGTAGCGCACGCGACGAAAATGCCAGGCGAATTGATCGACGCTTATCCCCAGGTCAGCGGCGATATCGGCTGGCGGATTGGCCGTTTCAAACGCCAGCAGAAGACTGCTGACGTTATGCCCCTGCGCGGCGTTAATGGTGCTGACGCCGAGGATAGGAGGATTTCTCTCTCCCGCCAGCGGCAATGGCTGCGGCGTGGCGGTTTTCACCACCGTTCCCAGCCCGCGCTGACGCGTAATAAAACCTTCATTGACCAGAATATCCAGCGCGTTACTCAGCGTGATTTTGCTGCAACTGAATTCCGCGCAAAGCTGATGCCCGTAGGGGATCTTTTCACCCGGCAAATATAATTTATTCTTAATTCTTTCTCTGATTATATTTGAGATTTCAATATATCGGCGCAACGCATCTCTCCTTTTATCTCAGCAGAAGTATATCGCAGATGCTAAATTTTTATCCAGATCTCATTTATTTTAAAAGTAGTCTACTTTTAAAATAAAGACATTGACTTGACCCAAACCCGGCGACATTCTTGCTTCTGTCAGTTGTAATGAATAAATAAAATATTCATATAGATAATTAAATTTGCGTATTCATTGTTGTGATTTATTAAATCATTTACACAGGAACATGCCATGAAAGATATCTTATTGAAGAAAACACTTTCATTAGCTCAGTGGATGGGTTCTCAAATACATCTGCGCACCATGCGCGATGCATTCATAATGTTAATACCTTTTTTAGTGCTGTCCGGGATGATGATTCTGATTAATAACGTGGTGATCAATCCCGGCGGAATTTTGTCGGGAATCGTTGCCGATACCACGTTGTCCTCATGGCAAACGGTCGGTAATAAAGTGGTTAATGGAACCATGAATATCCTCGGCATGCTGATTGGCCTGGTCTTCAGCTACAACCTGGCTCGCAACCGGCAGTTTGCTAACCCGCTGATGGCCGCGCTGGTTGCCGTTAGCTGCCTGTTCGTGCTTATGCCGGTGCTGAACGCCTTCACGCCCGAAGGCGCAACGGCGGAGGTGATGATTAAAAGCGCGGCCCCATACGCGCTTTTGGGCACCAGTGGAACCTTCGTGGCGCTGGTCTGCGGCGGGCTGGCAACGGAATTATTCATCCGCATCAGTAAGAATAAGCGTCTGCAAATTCGAATAGAAGGCAATGTCCCGCCAGCGGTCATTCAATCCTTTAACACACTGTTTGCGGTGATGATCACCGTGCTGCTGTTTGCGTTTGTCTCATACTTGATGGTTGTTGTCGCGGGCGTTGAACTCCATGAGCTTATCAACATGGTGATTCAGAAACCGCTACTGGGCCTGGCAACCAGCCTGCCGGCGTATATTCTTATCGATATCATCAACAACTTTGTCTTCTCTTTGGGCATCAACCCCGGCGGGATCACCGGTGCGATTCTGGAAGCACCGATGTTAGTTGCGATGCAGCAAAACATGGACGCGTGGGCGGCAGGGCGAGAAATACCGAATATTATTGTGCGCCCCTTCAGCGATCTCTATGGCCGTATGGGGGGAACGGGGATCACGTTGTGTCTGATTATCGCCGTATTTATTCGCAGCAAACGCAAAGAGCTGCGTTCATTTTCGCGGACGGTAATGCCAACCACGCTGTTCAATATTAATGAACCGGTTATATTCGGCTTTCCGATTATTTTTAACCCCATTCTGATGATTCCATTTACCTTTATTCCGTCTGTTTTATATGTCATCGCCTATTACGCGACGGCATGGGGATGGGTATCTAAAATTGTCGTTTTCGTACCGTGGTCCGTTCCACCTTTAATTTCGGGTTATCTGGCAAGTGGTGGCGATTACCGTAACGTGATTTTGCAATTTATTCTTCTGGTGCTGGGGGTATTACTCTACCTGCCATTCCTGATGCTTTATGAAAAAGTACTGAATGCACAGGATAACCCGGCGCATTAATAAACTGAAAACAAGGATGAATCATGAAAAGTATTCTGCTTATCTGCAATGAAGGTATGTCGACGGGCTATTTGTGCAACAAGATGAACGAAGTGGCACAAGCAGAAAATATTGATGCTAAAGCGTGGGCCATCCCTGAATCGGCGCTTGAAGGGCACTATCACACGGCGGATGTGATCATGGTTGGCCCGCAAATTAGCTATCTGCTCGACTCTATTCGCCAGCGCGTCAATAACGAAATCCCGGTTGGGGCGATTAACCCGGTGGATTTTGGGCGAATTAATGCCAAAGCCGTGCTGGATCACGCGCTATCGCTCACTGACAAACAGGCGGCGTCATGAGCAATACGACTCTCTTAACGCGCATCACGGACGTGTCGCAAAAGATGGCGTCGGAGGTTCACCTGCGAAGCCTGCGTGACAGCTTTATTATCACCGTGCCGTTTTTGGTGCTGGCGGGTCTGTTCATTATGGTCAACTACGTTTTTCTTGACCCTAATGGCATGATGGGAAAGTGGTTTTCCAGCGAGGCGCTTCTGGCGGCCAGAAGTATAGGCGACCGTATTCTGAACGGAACGATGAGTATTCTGGCGCTGATGCTGGTGGTGCTTATCGCCTGGAGTATTGCCAGCAAGCGTAAATTCGCCGCGCCGATGATTCCGGCCATGGTTTCCCTGGCGGCATTTCTGGTGCTGATGCCGCAACAGGTGCTGTTAACGCCTGTTAACGGCACAACGACGGTTGCCGTCAGCGGCGTGATATCGCTGGGGCTGACCAATGCGGGTGGCGTCTTTATGGCGATTTTGACCGCTATCGTCGCCACCGACCTGTTCCTGTGGGTGGCTAAAACCCGCTGGCTGCAAATCCGTATGGGGGATGAAGTACCTCCGATGGTGATGCAGTCCTTCCAGTCGATGTTTTCGATAATACTGGTGGTGCTGGCCTTTGCGCTGCTGGCGGCGGGCGTCAAAGCCGGAACGGGAAAAGAGGTGCACGAGATTATTCAGGCATTGATTCAGGCGCCGCTGGTGCATCTGACCACCAATTTGCCGGGTTTTCTGGTGCTGACGACGCTCACCAATTTCCTGTTCTCGCTCGGAATTCACCCGTCGGGCATTATTAACCCGATTCTGGAGCCGCCTCTGCTGGTCGCGATGCAGGAAAATATGGCCGCGTTTGCGCGTGGTGATATTCCGCCGCACATTATTGTGCTGCCGTTTCGCGATCTCTACGGCCATATGGGCGGCACGGGCACCACGCTTGCGCTGCTGCTGGCGATATTTCTGCGCAGTAAAGTCTCAAGCCATCAAAAGCTGGGGCGCACGGTACTGGCGCCGGGATTATTCAACATTAATGAGCCGGTTATTTTTGGTTTTCCGGTGTTGTATAACCCGCTGATCATGATCCCTTTTATCATCTATCCGCAAATTAACTTTGTGATTGCGTATTTCGCCACTCAGTTGGGCATGGTCTCTAAAATAGTGGCCTTCGTGCCGTGGTCGGTACCGCCGTTGCTCTCCGGCTGGTTAGGTTCCGGCGGCGATTTCCGCAACGTTATTTTACAGGTCGCCTTACTGGCGCTGGGCGTGGTCATTTATCTGCCGTTCCTGATGGCTTATGAAAAAACGATTGTTGAAGCCAAAGTTAAAACACTTGTTGATTCATTATCCACTGAACAACCCACGCCTGCAGAGGACGCCCGCGAATTAAGCGTACTGAGCAATAAAACCATTATTTTGACCTGTAACGAAGGGATGTCCACATCAATCATGGCGAACAAAATGCGCAAATATGCCGAAGAGTGCGGCTATGCGCTCAATGTGTACGCCATCAATATTGGCCGCATAGAAGAGGAGTATCAGAAAGCCGATCTCATCCTGCTCGGCCCGCAGGTGGTGTATATGCAGGAATCCATTATGAAGAATATCGACAACGCCTGCCCGGTGGTGGCGATAAATGCAGAGTACTTCAGCAAGCTGGATGGTAAATCTGCCATCGAGGACGCTGTTGTTATTTTGAATAACAGAACACAGTATTAACAGGAGGTTAATTGTGATTAATAGCGCCTTTATTGGCTTTGGAAAAAGCGCAACCCGTTATCATCTGCCCTATGTGCTGGTACGCAAGGACAAGTTTAACGTCAGCAGAATATTTGACCGCGTCAGGGTACCCGCGCGCGAACAGCAGCCTGAATATGCCGGTATTAAGTTTACCTCACAGGTTGAGGATATTTTAAACGACCCAACCATTTCCCTGGTGACGGTATGTACGCACCCGGATAGCCATTTTTACTATGCCAAACTGTGTCTTGAGCATGGCAAAAATGTGCTGGTCGAAAAGCCGTTTACCACCACGCTTGATGAAGCGAAGATCCTCTTCGCACTGGCGCGTGAAAAAGGGCTACTGGTGACCCCTTTCCAGAATCGTCGATTTGATAGCTGTTTCCTGACCATGAAGCAGGTGATTGAAAGCGGCAAGCTTGGCAAAATTGTGGAGGTGGAGAGCCACTTCGACTATTTCCGCCCGCAGGCAGAGCGCCAGCCGGGAGGGCATTTTGACGGCGCGTTTTATGGCCTCGGCGTACACACGCTGGACCAAATGCTGGCATTATTTGGCCGCCCGCAGCAGGTTTATTATCATCTGCGCCATTTGCGCCAGCCGGATAACCCGGATGACACGTTCGAAGCGCAGCTCATTTATGGCGATATGAAAGCCATTATTAAAACCAGCCATCTGGTGAAAAAACCGTATCCCAAATTTCTGGTCCACGGTACGCGCGGAACCTTTATTCGCGATGAAATAGACCAGCAGGAAACCAGCCTGAAGGCCAACATTATGCCGGATAATCCCGTATTCGCCGCCGATGAACACCCTGGCGTACTTGACTATATCGACGAGCAGGGCAACAGCCAGCAAGCGTTTATTCCGGCGGTTAAAGGTGACTATGGTCGGGTCTATGACGCGCTGTATGAAACATTAACCACTGGATGCGCAAACTACGTCAGCGAGCTGGAAGCGCTGACCAATCTGGAGATTCTGGAAAGCGCGTTCCAGCAGCCATCGCCATCACTGATCGCGTTATCTTAAGGAGAATATATGCAACGGATTTTAAATTGCCGCCCCCATGATTTTGCCAAACCGGCTGCTGCAAGCGAGCTTGTGCAGGCAATTGTCGCCTCGGAAGGACGCGTGATCATGGCGGAAGTTGCGGCAGGAGCAAGCCCGCTGTACGGTGAAGTGACCAATGGCGAGCTGCTTTGTGCGTTTGGCTGCGATCTGCTGCTGGTAAAAGGAATGAATTGCCGCACTCAGGCGATTCAGGGATGTGAAAACCTTGCCCACTTCAAAGCGCTGACGGGCCGACTGATTGGCGTCAGCATGGAAGTGCTGGCGGATCCGTCGCTGGACGATCCTCGCGCCTGTAACCTGAGTAATCTCGCGCTGCTGCAGGAGGCGGATTTTTACTGCCTGACGGCGTATGACAAACCGGGCGTCACCGCTGAGCGCGTCATTGACGCACTGCGGCAGGTTCGCGCCATGACCGATAAAATGATCCTGGTGGCGAAGTTCTATGCGTCTGGCCTTGCCGAACCGCAGGAGTACGCCCGCTACGTTCTGGAAGGTGCCGATGGTGTGATTATTCCCGCGCCAGCCAGCTGTCGCGGTGCCTCAGAAGAGAAGGTGGCCTGTGCGCTGGAGGCGGTTCAGGCCGTCGGCGGCGTGGGTATCACCACGCTCAGCAGCAGCCAGGAAGGCGCAGACGAAGACACGGTGCGACAGATTGCGCTTGCCAGTAAACGCTGCGGCGCCGATATGTACAACTTCGGCGATGCGGGCGTTGCCGGGATGGCTGACCCGCAGGCGCTGTACGCGTTTTCGATGGCCGTTCGCGGTCGCCGCCACACCTGGGTAAGGATGGCGGCATCGCTGGCGCGCTAAACCAGCGTCATTAAGAAGAACCCGGCTGCGGTCATCAGTAGCGATCCCACCACGTGAGTCATCACGGAAATCATCGCCCACAGATAGTTGCCGTTTTGCAAAAGGGTGACGATCTCCGCCGAAAAGGTGGAAAAGGTCGTCATCCCGCCACACAGACCGGTGGTAATCAGTAACTTCCATGCCGGGTCCAACTGTGGCTGGCGTAAAAAGAACGCCAGCGCCGCGCCAATAATAAAACCACCGACCAGGTTAACCATCAGCGTACCGGGCGGCAGATTGGGAAAAAGGCTGTTCAGCTTCATCGACAGCCACCAACGAATCACACACCCGGTAGAGCCGCCAATAATGACGGCCAGTAATGAACGATACATCACGCGCGTAAATCCTTATGCTAAATGTTTGATCAGCACATCCACCGTCAGATGGTTGATGTACTCAAGGGAATGGGAGGCGAGCACGCCAAGCAGGCGATTGTGATGCCCGGCGATAACCAAATCGATGTGGCGGTCGTGGATACAGGATTCCACATCCTCAAAGCGACGAGTTGTGACCAGCTCCAGCGTTTCTACCGGCAGAGAAACGGATTCCGCCAGCTCACTCAGCAGGGCTTTGGCCTGGATGACCTCCTGCGAAACCACATCATCCATCAGGCTGTCAGAGACATAATTGAGGGCGCGATAATCGGTGCTAATATGCGCGACGGTAATCGTCATCGCATTCTCCTGTGCCATTTTTGCGGCGTGCTCAAGCAGGGGAATGCCATCAAGGCTACTATTAATCAGCACCAGCGCATGGTGATAAACAGGCATAAAAAAACCTCGTCAGGTTGCGAGGTATGGGCGGGTCTTCAAATGACAGACAGCCTGACATACCTCCATGTTAAGAGGGTATACCAGGCGTCATCAGCCCCAGCAGGGCGGTTGGGAAAGGTGGAACGCCATCACCTTTGTGAATAATTTTGGACCGATGATGGGGGGAATGCAAATGGTTTGTGCGGCTTGCTTCCGACCTCTAGTTGCCGTAACCTGCTGCGATACACGAATTTGTTGTATCAATGACTCGGGGTGCCCTTCCTTCGTGAAGGCTGAGAAAAACCCGTACCACCTGATCTGGATAATGCCAGCGTAGGGAAGTCAGAGACCGTCAGGTCATTGCTTCTGGACGTTCTGGCAGGAGCAAACCATGCAAGCAGAGCCGCTTAGCCCCGCGCAAATCGCGCATTCGTTACACCTTTTTCGTCAACACGCCCCCCTTGTTCATTGCATGACTAACGACGTCGTGCAGACCTTTACCGCCAACGTCCTGCTTGCGCTCGGCGCATCCCCCGCGATGGTGATTGATGCGCAGGAAGCAGCACAGTTTTCCGCCATTGCCGATGCGTTATTGATAAACGTCGGCACGCTAACCCAGCCGCGCGCACAGGCGATGAAAGCCGCCGCACTAAGTGCGAACGCTGCGGGTAAACCCTGGACTCTCGACCCTGTCGCCGTGGGCGCGTTAACGCTGCGCACGGAATTTTGCCACGACCTGTTGACCTTAAAACCCGCCGCCATTCGGGGGAATGCCTCCGAAATTATGGCGCTGGCGGGAATGAGCGCAGGCGGGCGTGGCGTGGATACCACTGATACCGCCGCTGCAGCACTTCCGGCGGCACAGGCTCTGGCGCGTCAAATCAATACCATGGTGGCAGTGACGGGCGAAGTGGATTACATCACCGATGGACAACGTGTCGTCGCGGTTACGGGCGGCGACCCGTTGATGACCCGCGTGGTGGGCACCGGATGCGCATTGTCGGCGGTGGTTGCGGCATGTTGTGCGCTGCCGGGCGACAGGTTGGATAACGTCGCCTCTGCCTGCGCTTTTATGAAACTGGCCGGTGGTCGTGCATCGGCAGGTAACGGGCCGGGCAGTTTTACCCCGGCATTTTTAGATGCGCTGTATGCACTGAATGGAGAGGCACTGGCATGAAACGGATTAACGCATTAACCATTGCCGGTACCGATCCAAGCGGCGGCGCAGGTATTCAGGCAGACCTGAAAACCTTCTCAGCACTGGGCGCATACGGCTGTTCGGTGATCACCGCGCTGGTGGCGCAAAACACTCATGGCGTGCAGTCGGTCTACCGTATTGAACCGGATTTTGTCGCCGCGCAGCTGGATTCCGTGTTTAACGATGTGCGCATCGATACCACCAAAATCGGGATGCTGGCGGAAACCGATATCGTTGAAGCCGTTGCCGAACGTTTGCAGCGTCATCGGGTGGAAAATGTGGTGCTGGATACGGTCATGCTGGCCAAAAGCGGCGATGCACTGCTATCGCCCTCGGCGGTAGAAACGCTGCGTCAACGCCTGCTGCCACAGGTCTCGTTAATTACGCCGAACCTGCCGGAAGCTGCCGCATTGCTGGATGCGCCGCACGCGCGTAATGAGCGTGAAATGTTGGAACAGGGGCGCGCGCTGCTGGCGATGGGCTGCGGTGCGGTTCTTATGAAAGGCGGCCATCTGGATGACGCGGAAAGCCCCGACTGGCTGTTTACACGCGATGGCGAACAGCGATTTACCGCGCCGCGCGTCAATACCAAAAATACCCACGGCACGGGTTGTACGCTGTCGGCGGCACTGGCGGCACTGCGCCCGCGCCATAGCAACTGGGGTGACACGGTGCTGGAAGCGAAAACCTGGCTCTCTGCGGCGCTGGCGCAGGCCGATACGCTGGAAGTCGGCAGCGGGATTGGCCCGGTGCATCATTTTCACGCATGGTGGTGATGGCGCAATGAAAAGCCCGCCAAGGCGGGCTTAGGGAGATAAAAGGGTGCTATGAAGAAGAGAGCTAGCCCATAAAGAGTGGCGGGGATAACTCCCCGCCGGTGCTCTTACTCGGATTCGTAAGCCGTGAAAACAGCAACCTCTGTTTGATCAGTTCGAATACGGACCTCGCAGAGATCCTTTCTCATGACCAGCACCACCAAAATCGTGGTGACACACAGAATTATCAGGGCGACAAGCATCGCCTTGTACTGTTTCATAGCCGTCTACTCCTTGACCCGTGGGCCAGTAAGAGGCTATCTTTATGATGCTGCTTCATAGTAGAAGGCCTCAGATGAATGTTAAACGTCCTGCAAGACGTTGAATGTTATCTGGGGCTTTTCTCTATCTGCCATCCTGCAAGTGCCTGAGACAGATAGCCTCAAGCACCCGCAGATAGTCTACTGCACTACACCACCAAAACGCTCTTGATGAATTCCTAATTAATGGCGCACCAGCGTCGCAAAGTAATACACCAGCGGCACCGCCAGAATCCATAAGCCGAGCGGGATTTCCCGCCACTTTCCGGCAATGGTTTTAATCATCACATAAAACAGCAACCCGCCCGCGATACCCGTCCCGAAGCTGTTGGCGATAAGCGTAATCATCACCATCATCAGTACCGGTAAACCGTCGGTGAAGTTCGCTAAATCCACCTTACGCAGGCCGCTAAACATATTCAGGCCAATCAGGATCAACGCCGGGGCGGTGGCTTCTTTGGGGATCATCAGCGCAACCGGCGTAAACAGCAGCATCAGCAGGAACATCATGGCGGCGGCCAGCGCAGTCATGCCGGTTTTACCGCCTGCTTCCGCCGAGGCAGAGGACTCAATCAGCGCCGTCGCGGCCGGAATACCGACCCACGGGCCCAGCGCGGCGGCGATGGAGTCAACCATAAACGGGCGGTTGATGTGCGGCATATTGCCTTCTTCATCCAGCAGGCCCGCTTCACCGCCGACGGCAAGCGTGGTGCCCATGGTTGAGAAAAACTCTGAGGCAAAAAAGACAAACAGATAAGGCAGGAAAGCGATATTCAGCGCGCCGATGATATCCACCTGCGCAAACACCGGTGTTAATGAGTGGGGCAGGGCGATAAAGCTTGATGGCAGGTGCGTGACGCCCGCCGGAATTCCCACCAGCGTCGCACATAGAATCGCCCACAGGATAGCCCCGGGAATGCGACGCGCCTGCAGGGCAATCGCCAGAAACAGCCCGCACAGTGCCACCAGCGCGCCCGGCGAAAGAAAATCCCCCAGCATCAGGGCATTGTTTTTGGCGCTTGCCAGTACCAACCCGGCATTACGAAAACCGAGCAGGGCGACAAAAATCCCTATGGACGCCGTCAGCCCGAGTTTGATGGATTGCGGCACCGAGCGGGTGACCACTTCACGCAGGCCAAAACGGGTGAGCAGGAAGAACAGTACGCCAGACCAGCAGGCAATCCCCAGGCCAATCGGCCAGCCAATTCCGGCGTTCCCGGCCAGCGACACGCCCACCAGTACCGAGCCGCCAATCCCCGGCCCCACAATAAACGGCAGATTGGCATAAAACGCCATCAGCAGCGTGCCAACAACAAACACCAAAATGGTGCCGGTGGTCGCCGCGCCTTTATCCATCCCGCCCGCAGCCAGCAGGCCGGGGATCACCACCAACAGATAAGCGGCAGCGAGAAACCCCGTGATCCCCGCCAGGCATTCGGTGCGTGCAGAGCTACCGCGAGCACGCAGGGCAAAACAACGTTCCAGCCAGCTTCCAGAGGCAGGCGTATTGATTGAGTGGTCGGCCATTTAGTGGGCGCTCCTTTCCTGATGCGAAGAGTGAATAAGCGGGTCGACAATCTGACGCGTTGCGCCATCGGTAAGCCCCAAATCCGTCAGATGCGGCCCGGCGTTACAGGCAAGGCAGGTGCCTTCAATGGCCTTAAATACCCGATACGGCGGCTGCCAGTCGGCAATGTCGCCGCTACGTTCGCGCAGATTGCGGAATGCGGCCGCCAGTTCCGGGGCTGGAAGATCCGAGAGCATGCCGGCAATCGGCATCGCCACGTGGGCGACTATCTCGCCATGCTGCGCCAGCGCCATCCCGCCGCCGCTGGCAATCAGAGTATTGGCGGCCAGCGCCATTTCTTGCGGAGAGCGTCCCAGCACCACCAGGTTATGCGAATCGTGCGAGTAGCTGGTAGCAATCGCTCCCTGAAGTTCACCCCAGCCTTCCAGCAGGGCGATTTGCGGTTTTGCCTCGTGGCGACCATGGCGATGCTGAACCCATATCAGGCTGAATCCGGCAGGCAGCACCACGCGGCCCTCGCGGATTTGCACATCGACTTCGCCCCATTCGGTAAAACGCGCGCCACGAATATGTTTCAGCCGCGCATTGCCATGCTCAATATCGGCGATGCGCAGGGCGAAATCGTCCGGGCCGAGCGGCGAAAGATGCATGGTATTTGGCAATGCAGCGTGACTCACCGCCAGCGGTTCAATCATTGCGCCATCGCGGGCAATCAGTTTTCCGCCGACGTAGACCTGACGTGCTCGAATCGTTTGCAGGGAATCCAGCACCACTAAATCCGCGCGGCGACCGGCGGCAATCAGCCCTAAATCATCGCGCTTAAGCCGTAGCGCGCCGTTTAACGTTGCGAAACGCAGTGCATCGACGGCGGGTAAACCGTGCTCAATCAACAGATTCAGCAGCGCCACGATACCGCCTTTTTCCAGCAGCATATCCGGGGGCACATCATCGGTGCAGAGGGTAATCTGCGAGGAGAGATGCGGGAGCGTCTTCAGCGCCGCCACGATATCCGGCAGCAGATAAGGATGCGAACCCCGAATTTCCAGCGTCAGCCCGGCGCGTAGCTTTTCCAGCGCATCTTCGGCGGAGGTGAGTTCATGATCCGACGTTACGCCCGCGGCGAGATAAGCCTGTAACCCGGCCCCGCTCAGCCCGCGCGCGTGCCCTTCAATCAGCTTACCGCTTTGTAAGCCGCAGCCAAGAATTTCCTGCATCCGCGTGCTGCCGTTGAGTACGCCGTGCATATCCATCACTTCCGCCACGCCACTCACTTCCGGCCAGTTGAGCATGGTTTCCATCTCCGCACCTGCGAAATCAGCGCCTGACATCTCCAGCCCCGGCGTGGAGGGCACGCTGGACGGTGCAGCAATCATCACGTGCAGCGGAAGATTGCGACTGGCATCGATGGCAAAACGCACGCCTTCCACGCCCAGTACGTTCGCCAGCTCGTGGGGATCCCAAAACACCGCAGTCGTGCCCTGCGCCAGCACAATTTCCGCGTAACGGGCGGGGAGGAGATGCGAACTTTCCAGGTGCACGTGGGTGTCGATAAAACCCGGTGAGAGGTAAGCGCCTGCCAGCGAGTGCGTCTCTGCTGCATCGCTGCGACTACCGCGCGGATGTACGCTGGCAATCATGTCACCAACGATACCCACATCCGCTTCACGAATTTCGCCGGTGACCATATCCACAATGCGGGCATCGGTAAGCAGGAGGTCGAAAGGCGCGTCGCCTTTTGCGGCGTCTATCGCCCGGCGGCGAAGGGAGGCAGTGGTAAGCATAGATATCGTCCGGTTATTCAATATGGGCGCTACTTTACGAAGTGTGAAAGGTGATGGCAAACGTTTGCCTCGCTGAAAAAATTTATCACCTGATAAGAAAAGGTTATTCTGCAACAAACGGACAATGCGAAACCCATCATGACTGAACCCTGGCAACGGCTTCCGGCACTTTCTTTAAAGCAGCTTCAGTATTTTGTTACCCTGGCCCGGTTGCGCCACTTCACCGACACCGCCAGTAAGCTCGCGATAAGCCAACCCGCACTGAGCAGCGCGCTACGGCAGATTGAAACGGTGCTGGGCGGTAAGCTGGTCAACCGGACCGCCGCCGCCGTGACGCTGACAGAACTGGGCGTTGCCATTCTTCCTCATGCCGAACGGGTGCTGAACGTTGCCCAGCAGGCCTTCAGCGATATGCGGCAAATTGTCGACGCCGGGGGCGATGGTACCCTGCGCATTGGCCTTGTGCCCTCGGTCAGTTCGCTATTGTTCCCGACGGTAGCTGAACGGCTGGCGCAGGCATTTCCCCGGCTGAAGGTGGAGTTTCACGATCTCACTAACGATGCGTTAGTGACGCAGATAGTGAACGGACAGCTGGATTTCGGCATTGGCGCGCTGGACAGTTCTGTCTCTCCGGCATTACAGGTTTTTCCTGTGCTGGAAGACCCCTTTGTTGCCGTTCTGCACGTCGACGATCCACTGGCCCAATCGGCACATCTCCCGTGGCAGCAGTTGGCTGGCCGCGATGTGGCTGTTTTTTCCAAAGGCAATATCCAACGGCTGGTGGGGGCGCTGGACGAGAGTCAGCGTCTTAAGCTGCATATTCGTTATCACGTCGATTACATTGAAACTCTGTATGGCCTGGTGCGCTCTCGGTTGGCGGCGGCAATTTTGCCGCAGCTTTACACCGCGCACCTCTGCGATCCACAGCTAAAAGTGGTGCAGCTTCAGCAGCCGGAACTCACTCGCACCGTAGCGTTGATGCGCAATGCCGCACCGTTGCCACCGCAGGTAGAGCAAGCATTTACGTTGTTACAGTGCGCCGTGCGAAATGAGTGAACACCATTTCCTCGCCGGGAGTAGTCTTCCGGCGTGGCGCCACCTATACTGGCTCGGGGCCCATTGCAGGGAAAGATAAATGGAACAATCACATACACGGCTAATTGCGCAAATTACTGAGCGTATTGCTGCGGCGGATAATACGCCGCTGTATCTGAAGTTTGCTGAAACGGTGAAAAACGCCGTACGCAGCGGAATACTTGAGCATGGCAATATTCTGCCGGGTGAACGTGACCTGAGCCAGTTAACGGGCGTGTCGCGTATAACGGTGCGAAAAGCGATGCAAACGCTGGAAGATGAAGGCGTGGTTACACGTGCCCGCGGTTACGGCACGCAAATCAATAATATTTTCGAATATTCCCTGAAGGAAGCACGCGGATTTTCGCAACAGGTTGTGCTGCGGGGGAAAAAACCGGATACCCTGTGGGTGAATAAGCGTATTGTTCCCTGCCCGGAAGAGGTGGCTTCACAGCTGGCCGTTACGCCAGAAAGCGACGTCTTTCTGCTCAAACGTATTCGGTATGTGGATGAAGAGGCCGTATCTATTGAAGAGTCCTGGGTTCCCGCCCAGTTGATTCATGATGTGGATGAGATTGGCGTTTCCCTGTATGACTATTTTCGCAGCCAGCACATTTTCCCGCAACGCACGCGTTCCCGCGTCAGCGCCCGGATGCCGGATGCTGAATTTCAGTCGCATATCCGGATGGATGAAAAAATCCCGGTGCTGGTTATCAAACAGGTTGCGCTTGACCAGCAGCAGCGGCCGATTGAGTACAGCATCAGCCACTGCCGCAGTGATTTATATGTCTTTGTGTGCGAGGAGTAGTTCTTCGCGCGTTGGGCTACAGTCGCCGCCCCGGTGACCGACCACCCAGGACGCCACCGCGTTTCCGAGCAACACGGATTCGCCGAGCGTCCAGCCTGACGCCAGTCCGGCCAGCGTACCGCCTGCGTGGCTGTCACCTGCGCCGATGGTGTCAACGACCGTGACAGGAAACGGTGCTGCCAGCCCCTGTTCTTCCTGGCTGAAATACCATGCTCCCTCTTTATCATGTCGCACGATAAGCGGTGTGCCAAACGTCGCAAGCCATGCATTACCGAGCTGCCGGGTTTCCGTCGGTAAGTTAAAGCGTGCGGCGGCGATTTCGGCTTCCTGGCGATTAAGCGAAATAACAGGCTTACAGGCCATAATACGTGTCATCAGCGCATCGGGAATATCGGCAATGCGCGGGCCAAAATCGATAAATGGCGTGACGTCTTGCAGGCGTTCAAGCCAACTGACAAGCAACTCGCCGCACGGCGACGCAAGCTGATAACCTGAAAGCGACACCAGGCTTTGCAAAGCGATGGACAACTGCCCCAGCCAGTCAGCATTCCACTGATTCTCGACGCCGCTAAACGACATAAACGTGCGCTCGCCATCCGGTTCGACCAGCGCCAGGCACCAGCCGTTATCGCCCTGTACACCATCAATGCAACTGACAAGCCCCTCTCGAGCCAGACTATTGCGGATGATCTCGGCCCACACACCCTGGCCGACAGGCAACGCATTGTCGGCATGCATACCGAGGCGTTTGAGCGCCACGGCAATATTCAACGCACAGCCGCCAATATTGACGCTTTGCTGTTGCAGTTCGATATCGCAGCCGCGCCAGGGAAGGGCATAAGCGTCGGCAATCACGTCAATCACCGCCGCGCCGACGACGGTTATCGGACGTCGATTACCTAAGGTGGTTAAACGCGACGCGACATTCATAACGCCTCCCGTTGCTCGCGATACTGCGCCAGCGCGGTTGCATAGCGGGAAAAATCGAGTTGATTGACCTCATCGAGCTGCTGCTTCAATGCCGGATCAATCGCCGAAATACCGCCTAACGCACCGCATATTGCGGTCGCCATCGCGCCGATCGTATCCGTGTCCCCCCCAAGATTTGCGCATAAAATGGCACAACGGTTTGGGCAGCCCTGCGCCAGTTCGACCATCGCGATGGCGCACGGAACGGATTCGATGGTACTGGTTCCCGCACCGACCAGCTGATAAAGCTGCTCGCTGGCGGATTCTGTACCGCTTGCACTGCGGACAATATTTAAGGCCAGCTCCAGACGCGCGGCGAGCGATGCGCTGAAGGTGGTCACGCGTTTTTCTTGCGCGTGACGGGCGACGGCAGGCAGCGAATCGACGATGGTTTGCCAGCGTTCGCCATCAATGGCGCGGGAAATTGCCCAGGCCACCACCACCGCACCGGCTACCGCAAGATCGGATTTATGCGTCGGGCTGGAGGCCAGCGCCACGTCATCAATAAAATCATCGAGATTACCCGGTGGCAGCAAGCAGCCGAGCGGCGAAACACGCATCGCCGCGCCGTTGGTGACGCCGTTGTTTTCCAGTTCGCTAACGGGCTTGCCCTCGCGAATCGCATTCAGCGCAATTTTGGAGGTTGGGCCCAGCACGTTTTTGTTGAACGCGTCGAAGCCCTCTGCCCAGGCAAGGATATTACGGCCAATAAGATCCGGGTCGATCTGCCCTTGACGCTCCAGAATGGCATCGGCGAGGCACAGCGCCATTGAGGTATCGTCAGTGAATTCCGCCCGGTTAAAATAGCAGGCGGCATTGTTCTCAGCAGGCCCCGGCAGGAAACGGTCAATCCAGCCAAAATGCGCCTTCACGCGTGAGCGAGGCCAAAGCTCTGAAGGCATTCCCATCGCATCGCCCAATGCCTGGCCGTACAGCGCGCCAAGAATACGTTCTGTTTTCATTTTACTTCCCCTTGTGTCAGTGCAGTGTCGCGTGGGTCGTTTTGCACCTTAATTGCGGTGATCTCTTTGTCCGACTCGCGAAAGAAAATCATAAACAGCACAGCGATAACGGCAATCATGATGGCACCGAAGCCCCACATGCCCGCCCAGTTAAAGGTCAACCCATTCACCGGCTCTTTATAAGCAAACATTTTTTCCATCATCACGCCGCCAATGCGGTAGCCGAGCAGGCTGCCAAAACCCTGGCAGCAGAGGGTGATAAGCCCTTGTGCGGCAGTTCGCATGTGTACCGGCGCTTTTTTATCCACATAGATGTAGGCCGTCACGTAGTAGAAATCGTAACTTACCCCGTGCAGCAAAATGCCGAGGAACAGCAGGGCGTAAGTAAAATATTGCTCTGCGCCGCCGTAGACGAAGAATCCATAGCGGATTGCTGCAGTAATAAGACCAAGCAATAATACCTTTTTAATGCCAAAGCGTTTGGTGAAGAATGGCAGTGCCAGCATAAAGAAGATTTCGGAGAACTGACCCAGCGTCATCCAGCCGGTCGCATTTTGCATACCCACTTCGGTAAGATATCCGTTGGCAAAGATGTAGTAGAACGCCAGCGGCATTGCGAACAGGAACGAGCAGAAGAAAAAGACGAGGAAGTTTTTATCGCGCAGCAGGATCAGTGCATCCAGCCCCAGCATCACTTTGAGGTCCAGTTTTCCGGTACTTTTCGGTGGGGTGTCCGGCAGCGTGAACGCGAAAATTCCCAGCAGCAGCGAACTACCCGCCGTGATCAGCAGAGGAACGTTGGTCGGTGAAATATCGTTATAGCCCATCATTTGCGGCAGGAAGCCGCATACCAGACCAGAGGCTATCCAGCCAATGGTGCCCATGACGCGAATGCGTGGGAAGTCGCGCTCGACGTCCGGCACGTTGGCAAAGGCGATGCTGTTGGTCAGTGCAATGGTCGGCATATAGGTGAGTGAGTAGGCGAGCAGCAGCGGGAAAAACCCGGCAAACGTGGTTTGCTGTGCGGCAAAATACATCAACACCGCGCCAACAAACATCAGCACCGCGAGAACCTTCTGTGCTGAGAAAAAACGGTCCGTCAGCGAGCCGACCAGAATCGGCGAGAGGATCGCCGCAATCGCCGTACAGGCATAAGACCAGCCAATTTCGCCTGCCGTAAATCCGCTCTTATTCAGCCATAGCCACAGGGGAACAAACCATGCTCCCCAGATAAACCACTCAATGAACATCATGAACGACAGCTTTACTGTAGTTTTCATCTTTAAATCCTTCATGACAGGTAAGGTACGTAGAGACAATACCATCATGTAATACCTTTTAAATACCTTTAAGGTGAAAATTTGACCTCTGTAACACTTTACCGTCCATGAATCGTTCCAGCAGATTGCGCTTAAAAATGCCCCTGGAATGGAAAATTCCCGTATCCACGACCAGACTTATTGCTGCCCAAAAATTCCGGGCAGGAAATTCACGCCGACACGACGTTGGCATTACGGGAGCATCGCTATGACTGATATTACGCAATTGCTTGGCAAAGACGCCGACAGCCTTTTACAGCATCGTTGTATGACTATTCCAGCCGATCAACTCTACCTGCCGGGCCACGATTACGTTGACCGGGTGATGATGGACAACAACCGTCCCCCAGCCGTACTGCGAAACATGCAAACGCTTTATAATACCGGACGTCTGGCCGGAACCGGCTACTTATCTATTCTGCCCGTTGACCAGGGCGTGGAGCACTCCGCCGGTGCGTCGTTTGCAGCTAACCCGCTCTATTTTGATCCGAAAAACATCGTCGAACTGGCGATTGAAGCAGGCTGTAACTGCGTGGCGTCAACCTACGGCGTGCTGGCTTCTGTTTCGCGTCGTTACGCGCACCGCATTCCATTCCTCGTTAAGCTCAATCACAACGAAACCCTGAGCTACCCGAACACCTTCGACCAGACGCTGTATGCAAGCGTCGAGCAGGCATTCAACCTGGGCGCCGTTGCCGTGGGCGCAACCATCTATTTCGGCTCTGAAGAGTCTCGCCGCCAGATTGAAGAGATCTCTGCCGCCTTTGAACGCGCGCATGAACTGGGGATGGTCACCGTGCTGTGGGCCTACCTGCGTAACCCGGCGTTCAAGAAAGATGGCGTGGACTACCACGTTTCCGCTGACCTGACCGGGCAGGCGAACCATCTGGCTGCGACCATCGGCGCGGATATCGTGAAACAGAAAATGGCCGAGAATAACGGCGGCTATAAAGCGGTGAACTTTGGCTATACGGACGATCGCGTCTACAGCAAACTCACCAGCGAGAATCCGATTGACCTGGTGCGCTACCAGCTGGCGAACTGCTATATGGGCCGCGCCGGGTTGATTAACTCCGGCGGTGCGGCGGGCGGTGAAACCGACCTTTCCGACGCGGTGCGTACGGCGGTTATCAATAAACGTGCGGGCGGTATGGGCCTGATTCTGGGGCGTAAAGCCTTCAAGAAATCAATGGCCGATGGCGTGCAGTTGATCAACGCGGTTCAGGATGTGTATCTGGACGGTAAAGTCACCATCGCGTAATGACCTTTCCCGGCGAGTTTTTGCCTCGCCGGGTTTACCTTTTCTCGTAACGATCCCCCTCACATTTCTCCCTCCTTTTGTGAAAACAGTCACGCGCTCTCGTGCTTATGCCCAAAAAATAGTCAGCCGTTAGCGGGATATGTCCGAGGCAGGCCTCATATTTTGTGCTTAGATTACCTGTTGAAACGCCTTTTCAATTACTTGAAACCGGTTTGCCGGAAAGTGAAAGTCACAGGGTTGTGGCGTCGGTTAAGCCAACTTGCAAGATACCTAAGGACACATAATGAAAATCGAATCCGTAAACGTCACCGTATTCCAGTATCCCACCCGTCGGGTTTCCGACAGTGCAGGTCACTCGCACCCTGGCGCAGAAAGCCTGGCAAAAATGGCGATGCTAACCATTACTGCTGACGACGGCACAAAAGGGTACTCCTTTGCGCCGCCGGAAGTCGTGCGCCCGTTTGTGGTGAATACCTTTTTCCGCAAAGTATTGGTTGGGCAGGATCCGTTTAACCGCGAGCGCATCTGGCAGGATCTGGTGCACTGGCAGCGCGGGAGTGCACATCAACTGACCGAGCGCGCGCTATCGTTTGTCGAGCAGGCGCTGTGGGATTTAATGGGCCGCAAACTCAATATGCCAGTGTATAAACTGCTGGGGGGCTTTCGCGACAAAGTTCCCGCGTATGGCAGCACCATGTGCGGCGACGATCTGAAAGGCGGGCTGTCCACACCGGAAGAGTACGCCGCGTTTGCCGAAACGCTGGTGGCGCGCGGGTATAAGGCGATTAAGCTGCATACCTGGATGCCGCCGGTCTCTTTTGCGCCGAACCCGAAAATGGATATCAAAGCCTGCGCCGCCGTGCGTGAAGCGGTTGGCCCGGATATCGACCTGATGATTGACGGTTATCACTGGTACAGCCGCACCGAAGCGCTGTGGATTGGTAAAGAGCTGGAAAAACTCAACTTTGCCTGGTTTGAAGAGCCGATGGAAGAAGACAGCATGTCGTCTTATGCCTGGCTTGCGGAAAACCTCTCTATTCCGGTGATTGGCCCGGAAAGCTTTGGCGGTAAACATCACAGCCGCGCCGACTGGGTGAAAGCCGGAGCCTGCGACATTCTGCGCGCGGGCGCTAACGGCGTCGGCGGTATCACGCCAACCATGAAGGTCGCGGCGCTGGCGGAATCCTTCGGCATGGATTGCGAAGTGCACGGTAACGGCGCGGCGAGCCTGGCGGTGGTCGGGGCGATTCGCAACTGTCGCTGGTACGAGCGCGGCCTGCTGCACCCGTTCCTGGATTACGATGAGCCCGCGGCTTATCTGAACACCATTGTTGACCCGATGGATGCCGATGGCTTTGTGCATCTGCCACAGGGGCCGGGCCTCGGGGAAGACATTAATTTTGCGTATATCGAAGCGAATACCGTCAGCCACGACTGACAGATAAAAATACTTCAACCCTACAAACGGTATACACAGATGAAAAAATCCTCCCTTGCGGGCGCGTGTTTACTCGCGCTGTCGCTGATGATGGGGAGCGGGGCGGCGCTGGCGAAAACGCCCCCCGATCAGCTCATCATTGGTATGAATATGAACAACCTGCTGACGCTCGACCCGGCGGCAATGACCGGGAACGAGGTGGTGGGTATTGTCGTTAACCTTTACGATTCGCTGGTGGAGCTGGATGCCAATCAGTTGACCAACGTGAAACCGGCGCTGGCGAAATCCTGGGATATCAGCCCGGACGGCAAAGTGCTGACTTTCCATCTGCGCGATAACGTCACCTTCCACTCCGGCAATCCGCTTACGGCTGACGATGTGGTGTGGTCGATGCGCCGCATTTTGCACCTAAACCTTGCGCAGGCCTCGGTGTGGAAATCCTATGGCTTCAGTAAGAAAAATATCGATAACCAGGTGAGTGCGCCGGATCCCTATACGGTGCAAATCACGCTGCCGAAGGCCAACGACCCGCAACTGGTTATCTACTCCCTCGGCGCGTTCGGCAACCTGGGCGTGCTGGATAGCAAAACCGTACAGCAGCATGAAGCCAATAACGATTGGGGCAATCGCTGGCTAACCACCAACGAAGCCGGTTCTGGCCCCTTTATGCTGGAAACCTGGCAGGCAAAAGATGTGCTGCGCATGAAGCGCAACCCGCACTACTGGCGTGAAGAGGCCAAAATGAGCCGGGTAGTGCTGCGCCATTTTCAGGAGTCGCAAACCCTGCGCCTGATGATTGAAAAGGGCGATCTGGACGTTGCCAATAATATGGCGGTATCCGATATCAACGCCCTGCGTAAAGACCCCAATCTGACGGTGGAAGCTGTGCAGAAAGGCACGGTGTATTACGTGGCGATGAGTATGAAAGAGGCCCATTTTGCCAACCCGAAAGTGCGCGAAGCGGTGCGCTATCTGATTGATTATCAAGGTATCAACAAAGCGCTGATGCCGGGCTACGGTGTGCTGCACCAGCGCCCCATCAAAGCCGGAATGCCGTCAACGCTGCCTGACCCTGGCTATCAGCTGGATATTCCGCGGGCGAAAAAACTGCTGGCGGAAGCCGGTTACCCCGAGGGGTTTGACACAACCCTGCGCGTGCTGGCCGATCAGCCATTCCTCAATATTGCGATTGCCGTTCAGTCAACGCTGATGCAGGCGGGCATTAACGCCAAAATCATTACCGGCACCGGTAACCAGATTTACGGCGCAATGCGCGAACGCAAATTTGACCTGCTGGTGGGGCGCGGCGGCAGTGGAATGGAGCCGCACCCGCATTCCAGCCTGCGTGCGCTGGTGTACAACCCGGATAACAGTGATGAAGCGCGGTTGACCAATTTCCAGGGCTGGCGTACCGGTTTTTACGATAAGCAACTGAACGAGATGATCGACGCCGCGCTGCTTGAACGCGATCCGCAAAAACAGCTGGCTGACTATCAGGCGATCCAGACTCGTTACGATTTGCTCATCCCTGCGCTGCAACCGCTGTCGCAGATGGTCGATTCGGTGGTGGTTCGTAATGAAGTTAAAGACTTCCAGTCGCACCCGTCAGCCACCACGTTTCTGCGCGAAGTTTATAAAGTCAGCGAAGGAGATAAAGGATGAGTATGGTCATACTTGCGCCAGGCTCGCGCGCCAGGCGATTCTCTAAGCGGTTGATGCAGGTCGTGATTACGCTGTTCGGCCTGCTGTTACTCACGTTTTTCATCGGGCGTGTGATGCCCATCGACCCGGTGCTGGCGATTGTTGGACCGGATGCAGACCAGAGCACTTATCAGCAGGTTTATCAGCAACTGGGATTTGATAAGTCACTGGCAGCACAGTTTGCTATCTATTTCAGCAACCTGCTGCACGGTGATTTAGGCAACGCATTGCTTACCGGGAAGCCGGTGCTCGACGATATTATCCGCGTCTTCCCGGCCACCATGGAGCTGGCGACGATGGCGATTATTGTCGGCGCCGGGCTTGGCATTCCGTTGGGCGTACTGGCGGCGGCGCGTCGTAACAGCGTTTCCGACTATGTGGTGAGAATTATCAGCCTGGCAGGCTACTCCACGCCCATCTTCTGGGTGGGCATGATGGGGCTGCTGGTGTTTTACGCGTGGCTCGGCTGGGTGGGCGGCGCGGGGCGTGTGGATTTAGGTCTGGACGGCCTCGTACCGCGTCGCACCGGGTTAATGACCGTCGATGCGTTACTGGCGGGGAACGGCACGGTGTTCTGGAACGCGATAAACCACCTGATCCTGCCCGCCGCGCTGCTCGGGTTTCACTCGCTGGCCTACATCAGCCGCATGACCCGCAGCTTTATGCTGGCGCAGTTGTCGCAGGAGTTCATCATCACCGCCCGTGTGAAAGGGCTGACTGAGCGGCAGGTCATCTGGAATCACGCGTTTCGCAACATTCTGGTACAGCTGCTGACGGTGGTGGCGCTGGCCTACGGTTCTCTGCTGGAAGGCGCGGTGTTGATTGAAACCGTTTTCTCATGGCCGGGTTTTGGTTCTTATCTCACCGGCAGCCTGCTGCTGGGCGATATGAACGCGGTGATGGGCTGCGTGCTGGTGGTCGGGGTTATCTTCGTGATGCTCAACCTGCTTTCCGACATGCTTTATCAACTCTTTGATCCGAGGACAAAATCATGACCGTTTCTCTGGATACGCCCGTCGGCTCGAGCGGCGGCGAAGGCGTTGCGCGTATCAAACGCGCGTTACAGCGTACGGGCGGTTTTATCGGCAAGATGGCGCGTAACCCGCTTACCGCTATCGGCGGCGGGATTATTTTCCTGCTGCTGGTGGTGGCGATTTTCGCGCCGCTTATCGCGCCGTATAACCCGCTGGTGCAGGATCTCAACAACGCGCTCACCGCACCCAATGCGCAGCACTGGTTTGGCACCGATGAGTTTGGCCGCGATATTTTCAGCCGCCTGGTGTACGGCTCGCGTATCACGCTTTACATCGTACTGCTGGTGTCGGTGACCGTCGGCCCGCTGGGGCTGTTGCTCGGCGTATCCGCTGGTTACTTTGGCGGTAAGGTCGATATGGTGCTGATGCGCGTCACCGATATTTTTATCTCCTTCCCAAGCCTGGTGCTGGCGCTGGCGTTCGTTGCTGCATTAGGCCCTGGGCTGGAGCATGTGGTTATCGCGATAACGTTAACTGCCTGGCCGCCGATTGCGCGTCTGGCGCGTGCCGAAACGCTCTCGCTACGTCAGGCCGATTTTGTTTCGGCGGTCCGTTTGCAGGGCGCATCACCGGTACGCGTGCTGTGGCGTCATATTGTGCCGCTGTGCCTGCCGTCGGTGATCATCCGTATCACCATGAATATGGCGGGGATCATCCTGACCGCCGCCGGGCTTGGCTTCCTCGGCCTTGGCGCGCAGCCGCCGGAACCGGAGTGGGGGGCGATGATCTCCAGCGGTCGCACCTACATGATGGAGTGCTGGTGGGTAGTAACGATTCCGGGGCTGGCGATTTTGATTAACAGTCTGGCATTCAACTTCTTAGGAGATGGCTTACGTGACATCCTCGATCCTCGCAGCATGTAATACGCCGTTGCTTGATGTGCGCGACCTGCACGTCGAGTTTGTGAACGGCCAGGCGGTGACCCACGCGGTGCGCGGCGTCTCCTTTCAACTGGGGCGCGAGAAGCTGGCGATTGTCGGCGAATCTGGCTCGGGTAAATCGACCGTCGGGCGCGCGCTGTTGCATCTGCACCCGAAAAAGGCGCGCATCACGTCTGAGCGGATGCAGTTCGGTGATATCGATTTGCAGCATGCCACGGAAGCGCAGATGCGTGGCATTCGCGGTAAGCGGATTTCGATGATCATGCAGGACCCGAAATATTCGCTCAACCCGGTAGTGTGCGTCGGCGACCAGATTGCGGAAGCGTGGCTGACGCACCATCCTGGGCGTAAAGCCGAGGCGAAAGCCAAAGCGATGGAGATGCTGGAGGTGGTGCGTATCCGCCAGCCGGAGCGCGTTTACGCGCTCTATCCGCATGAAATCTCCGGCGGGCAAGGGCAGCGCGTGATGATCGCCATGATGCTGATAACCGACCCGGAACTGGTGATTGCCGACGAACCGACTTCGGCGCTGGACGTCTCCGTGCGTTTGCAGGTGCTGGGCTTGCTCGACGATCTGGTGAAATCACGCGGGTTAGGGCTGATTTTTATCAGCCACGATATCAACCTGGTGCGCAGTTTTTGCGACCGCGTGCTGGTGATGTACGCCGGGCGGGTGGTGGAATCGATTGCCGCAAAAGATATCGATAAGGCGCAGCATCCCTATACGCAGGGGTTGATCAACTCGCTGCCGGATATGCATCAGCGCCGCCCGGTACTGCCGGTGTTGCAGCGCCAGGCCAGTTGGCTGACGGAATAAGGAGCGCGTCATGATTGAAGTGAATAACCTGAATCTGGTGTTTGGTGAAGGTGAGAAGCGTAACCAGGTGCTGTATGACGTCAATTTCCACGTTAAGCCGGGTGAGATTTACGGGCTGGTGGGGGAGTCGGGTTCGGGCAAGACCACGGTGCTGAAGTGCCTCGCCGGGCTGTTTACCCACTGGCAGGGAACGCTTGCGATTAACGGCCAGCCGCTGGATCACCGCATTAGCCGTACCCGTTGTCGCCAGGTGCAAATGGTGTTTCAGGATCCGTACGGTTCGCTGCATCCGCGACATACCATTGGTGACATTCTGGAGGAGCCGCTGCAAATCCACGGCATCGCCGATCGCGATAGGCGGATCAACACGCTGCTGGATCGCGTGGGGTTAAACCGCGCTTTTCGCGATCGCTACCCGCATCAGCTCTCCGGCGGGCAACGTCAGCGCGTGGCGATTGCCCGCGCGTTGATTCTGGAGCCGCAGGTATTGCTGCTGGATGAACCGACGTCGGCGCTGGATGTGTCGGTGCAAGCGGAAATTTTGAACCTGCTGGCGGAGCTGCAACAGGAATCGGGGCTGACCTATTTGATGGTGACGCATGACCTCGGCGTCATTGCCCATTTGTGCCAAAAGGTGGCGGTGATGCAGTACGGCAAAATTCTGGAAACGCTCACCGTCGACGATCTGGTCGCCGGGAAAGCGCAAACGGATTATACCCGGATGCTGGTCAATGCCAGCCAGCAGTACACCCGAGAGATGGCGCGGGAGGTGGCGGCGTATTGAGTCATGCCGAAGGCGAAGCCGCATCCGGCATTCGTGCGGTTTGAGCCGGGGGCGCTGCGCTTGCCCGGCCTACGGGGGAGTCGTTGTAGGCCGGATAAGGCGAAGCCGCTATCCGGCGCTGGTGCGGTTTGTGCCGGGGGCGCTGCGCTTGCCCGGCCTACGGGGGAGTTGTTGTAGGCCGGATAAGGCGAAGCCGCCATCCGGCGTTGGTGCGGTTTGAGCCGGGGGCGCTGCGCTTGCCCGGCCTACGGGGAAGTTGTTGTAGGCCGGATAAGGCGAAGCCGCCATCCGGCGCTGGTGCGGTTTGAGCCGGGGGCGCTACGCTTGCCCGGCCTACGGGGGAGTCGTTGTAGGCCGGATAAGGCGAAGCCGCATCCGGCATTCGTGCAGGCTAGCGCAATAGCTGACAATCCGGCGGCAGTCGCGCGCGGAGCGCGTTCGCAAGAATTTCAATACGGAACGTCTGCCCGCTGAGCGGCTCGCCGTCGAGATTAAAGGTCATCTCATGCGGTGACGCAATTTCAAACCACGCCGAACGCCCGCGCACCAAGTGTGGACTCTCTTCGCGCTGCGTCAGAGTGGTAAAAAGCGCCGGAATAATCTCTTCGCCGGTGATTACCAGCAGATCCAGCAGCCCATCATTAATCAGCGCATCAGGGCAGAGCGGCTGTCCGCCGCCTGCCTGGCGCCCATTACCAATGCCAATGACCAGCGCGTCACCCTGCCAGTTGAAATTCTCACCGCGAATTTGGCAACGGTCAGGTTTCAGAGTATCCATGCGCATTAACCCGTGAATCAAATAAGAGACGCCACCCAGCGCCGCTTTCAGTTTCTCCGGCGTTTCGGTCGTGATGCGCGTACCAAATCCGCCCGTTGCCATATTGATAAAGCAGGTTTTATCGTTCACGCGCGCGGTATCTACGGGTACATCGCGCCCGGAAATTGCCAACCGTAGCGCTTTTTCCAGATCCATCGGAATGCCGACGCTGGTGGCGAAATCATTGGCGGTACCGAGGGGCAGAATCCCCAGCGCCGGGGCATTAGCGTCTTTCAGTTCAATCAACGCGGTGGCGATTTCATTAATAGTGCCGTCGCCGCCGCCGGAAATCACCGTCGCGACGCCAAGTTGCAGCGCTTCCTGAATATAGCGTGGCGCATCGCCTTTTTCCCAGGTAACGCGGACATGAATGTCGGCACCCTCTTTGCGCAGGGTATCAACAGCCTGACGCAGTTGCGGGTTATCCGCCCCCTTGCCGTTGAGGATCAATAAGCTGGCGGGAAAGCTGGTCATCCTTTTTCCTCGTTAATCAACGTAATAAAAAGTATACACAAAATCATTCAAGCTGCATCAAGGCGGCAAGCGAGCGAATCCCCGGGAGCGTACATAAGTACGTGACTGGGGTGAGTGAACGCAGCCAACGCAGAGGCAGGTTGAAGGATGATGTGTATATATGGCAGAAAAAATATAGCGGGATAAAAACGAACTGATTTTCAGAAGAGGAAGGGTAGATAAAAAATTAGCCTGCGTAAGGGAGATTACGCAGGCCAAGGAGGTGGTTCCTGGTACAGCTAGCATTTATGGGTTATGTTTTTCAGCGAAGCGATAATACCCGGAATAAACAATTAGGTATGTGATCCAATTCTAAGAATCTTCTCGCTTGCGAAAATACCCACCATAAGCTACTTGCTGTGAGGATTACGCGTCGACTCGCCGTTAAAGTTACGCATCAGCAGCGCGTACTCCAGCGCGATATCTTCCGGTACCGGCAGCCAGACGATATGGCCGTCGCCTGGCGCGACCGGTTTATCGGCACCTTTGGCATCGACCATCTGCTCAAGCGTAAAGTTCACGTTGCCCTGCGGGGTCATCAGTTCCAGGCTATCGCCGACGGCGAATTTGTTTTTCACCGCCACTTCCGCCAGTGCGCCTTTGCGCTGGCCGGTAAATTCGCCGACAAACTGCTGGCGTTCAGAAACGGAGAATCCGTATTCGTAATTCTGGTAATCGTCATGGGTATGGCGGCGCAGGAAGCCTTCGGTATAGCCGCGATGGGCCAGGCCTTCCAGCGTTTCCAGCAGGCTGGTGTCGAAGGGTTTGCCTGCGACGGCATCGTCAATGGCTTTACGGTACACCTGCGCCGTGCGCGCGCAGTAGTAGAAGGACTTGGTGCGGCCTTCGATTTTCAACGAATGCACGCCCATTTGCGTCAGACGCTCAACGTGAGCGATGGCGCGCAGATCTTTCGAGTTCATGATGTAAGTGCCGTGCTCGTCTTCGAAGGCGGTCATGTATTCGCCCGGACGCTGAGCTTCCTCAATCATAAACACTTTATCGGTCGGCTCGCCGATACCCAGCGTCGGCTCAACGTTCTGCACCGGAATCGGCTCGTATTTGTGCACGATATTACCGACCACATCTTCTTTGCCTTCCTGCACGTTATATTCCCAACGGCAGGCGTTGGTGCAGGTCCCCTGGTTCGGGTCGCGCTTGTTGATATAGCCCGAAAGCAGGCAACGGCCAGAGTAGGCCATGCACAGCGCGCCATGCACGAAGATCTCAATCTCCATTTCCGGCACCTGAGTGCGGATTTCTTCGATTTCTTCCAGCGACAGTTCGCGGGAAAGAATGACGCGGGAAAGCCCCATCTGCTGCCAGAATTTCACCGTTGCCCAGTTTACGGCGTTAGCCTGTACGGAGAGGTGAATCTGCATATCCGGGAAATGCTCACGCACCAGCATGATAAGACCCGGATCGGACATAATCAGTGCATCCGGCCCCATATCCACCACCGGCTTCAGATCACGAATGAAGGTTTTCAGCTTGGCGTTATGCGGTGCGATATTCACCACCACATAGAATTTTTTACCGAGCGCATGAGCTTCGTTAATGCCGAGCTGCAAATTTTCGTGATTGAATTCGTTGTTGCGAACGCGCAGAGAGTAACGCGGTTGACCCGCATAAACAGCATCCGCGCCATAAGCGAAAGCGTAACGCATATTTTTCAGCGTTCCCGCCGGGGAAAGGAGTTCCGGTTTAAACATGATTTTCTCGTTCTGATGACAGGTCAGATCCGCGTCACGGTGTGCGCGGCAGGGAGGGTTCCCATACTTTTAGGGCGGGCATTGTAGCGCTGTGGGGGGCAGGAGTAAACCTTACCACTGTTGCCGGATGGCGGCGATGCCTTATCCGGCCTACAGGTGAGTGGCCCCTGAGCTGATAAGCACTGCGCCATCAGGCATTATGCGAGGATTACGCCATCCGGCACGCATCCGCTTCCCAGCGATACCCCACACCATACACCGCGCGGATAAACGACTGTTCGGCGTCGAGCGCTTCCAGCTTGCGGCGCAGGTTTTTAATATGGCTGTCGATGGTGCGGTCGGTGACCACGCGATAATCATCATAAAGATGGTTCAACAGCTGTTCGCGCGAGAAGACTTTCCCAGGCTCCTGAGACAGCGTTTTCAGCAGGCGGAATTCTGCGGGGGTTAAGTCCAGCAGGCGATCGCGCCACGAGGCCTGAAAACGGTTTTCATCGACAATCAGCGGGCTTTGCGCGTCCAGCGCCTGCACATCGCGGCGCGGTTTGCAGCGGCGCAGGATGGTTTTCACGCGCGCCACCACTTCACGCGGGCTGTAAGGTTTGCAGATGTAATCATCCGCGCCGATTTCCAGCCCCAGCAGGCGGTCGATCTCTTCGATTTTGGCGGTGACCATCACGATAGGCACTTCTGAGAAGCGACGAATTTCACGGCATAACGTCAGGCCATCGGTACCCGGCAGCATGAGATCCAGCAGGATCAGATCCGGCGGCGTATCGTGTACAAAAGGCAGAACCTGATCGCCATGGCTGATAAGCGTTGGCGCGTAGTTGGCCGCCAGAAGATAATCAATCAGCAACTGCCCCAGCTTGGGTTCATCCTCGACAATCAAAATGCGCGGGGTGTTTTCGTCTATCGGTAACTCAGTCATAACTCTCTCGATGTGTCGCGATCCAGCGGTAATTCTACTTTAATGCTTACCCCGCCAAAAGGCGAATGGGCGGCATCAAGCTTGCCGCCGTGGGCGGTAACAATGTTTACGCAAATCGCCAGCCCCAGGCCGGAGCCGCCGCTGGCACGGTTGCGCGATCCTTCAGTTCGGTAAAAACGCTCGCACAGCATGGCGAGCTGTTCATCGCTCACGCCCGGCCCGCTGTCGGCGAATTCAACCGTGACGTTTTGCAGCGTTTTTCTGGCGCGGATATGCACGTCGCCGCCGCTGTCGGTATAACGCAGGCTATTCTCCAGCACATTATTGAACAGCTGCATCAGGCGATCGCGATCGCCGAAGACCATCGCGCTATCCGGTAATGAAAGATGTAGCGTTAAGCCGCGGCTGGCTAAACGTTCGCGGAAAGCGCCTGCGGCAATTTCCAGCAGCGAAACGAGGTCAACGGGCGCTTTTTGATAAGCCAGCGCGCCTTCGTCAGACATCGAAAGCTGATGTAGATCGTCTACCAGTTTGGTCAGCGTGGCGAC
>CAJYVI010000019.1 GCA_913778145.1 uncultured Pseudocitrobacter sp. | reverse complement strand
GGCGCAAGCTCGACAACCGTAACCTGACAACCACGCTGGGTGGCGCTGGCCGCCAGCTCAAGGCCAATGGTTCCCGCGCCGACGATCACCAGCGGTTTTCCGGCGTTCAGCACCGGGCGCAGCCGTTCAGCATCACCGGCATGACGCAGCGTAAAGCAGCGTTCGCCCAGCGCATCGAGCATCGGCAGAGGACGAGCCGCCGCCCCGGTGGCGATCAGCAATTTCGTCCAGCGGTAGCGTTGACCGTCCGCCAGCACCACCGTTTTAGCCTGGCGATCGAGCTGGCGGATTGTCACGCCCAGGTGCAACTGGACGTTATTCGCCAGCCACCAGTCAGCCGCAAGGACCGGCTGAAGCTGCGGGTTATCATCCAGCAGCATCGCTTTCGACAACGGCGGGCGTTCATAGGGCAGCTGTTGTTCATCGGAGAAAAGGTGTATTTCGCCGCCAAAACCCAGCTGGCGCAGCGAGGCAGCCGCCATCGCCGCGGCCTGACCACCGCCGATAATGGCAATAATTTCATTGTTCATGGCGGCTCCTTAGAGATCGAGTCCGGCAGCAACGTGGCGAATGCCACGAATGCCCAGGCCTGCGTCGGCGTTAATCATCACGCCACTCAGTGCCCGATTATTACGCCGTGACGCCAGCATCACGTAGGGCCCGGTGAAATCTGCCGGGTCGGGGAAGAATTGCAGCGGCAGAATGGCGGCGATTTTTTCCGGCGTCAGCGACTGCATAATCGAGATATCGCTTTGTCCCAGCGCCTGTGGGCCACGTAGGTCGCTCGCCATACCACAAGGGCCGACGCCGTTGACGCGCACTTTTGGCGCGAGTTCATAGGCCAACTGGCGAATTAACCCAGTGGCTGCGTGTTTGCTGGCGGTATACAGTGGGCCGCCACCACCCGGATACCAGGCCGCGTTGGAGAGCGTGAAAATAATGCTGCCTTCGCTGGCAATCAGCGCCGGGGCGCAGGCTTTCGCGCCCAACAGATAACCGAGCACGTTAACGTTAAACAGCTCGTGGAAGCCGCTTTCCAGCGCGTCGGCGGATGTGTTCACCAGCGAGGCGTTATGATCCCAGATGCCCGCGTTGCCAATAAAACAGTCCAGCTTGCCAAACTGCGTCAGCGTCTGGTCAACCGCCCGCTGATAATCGGCGTAGCAGGTGACGTTGCCCTCAACCGCCAGCACATGCTCGCCAAAACGCTGGCGCAGGCTGGCGACTTTGGCGCTCGACAGTTCGAGCGTGGCAACTTTTGCACCTTCTTCAATAAAGCGCTCGACCAGCGCCAGCCCCAGGCCGGAGCCGCCGCCGGTGATGAAAACCACTTCATCTTTTAAATCGCTCATGACGCTTCCTCCGGAATATCAACAAACACTTCGCCGCCTTCCACATACACCGGGTAGGTGGCGATCGCATCGGTCGCAGGCAGACACAGCGCTTTACCGGTTTTCAGACAGAAGCTGGCAGCGTGTAACGGACATTCCACAGTGGCATCATCTTCCAGATACCCTTCCGACATCGACGCGTTGCCGTGGCTGCAACGGTCGTTGATGGCATAAAATTCCCCGCCGACATGAAACAGGGCGATAACGGGAGACGTTTCCAGCCGGAGCGCTTCGCCCTCCGGCAGCTCCGCAGTGGAGCAAGCAAATACACGGCTCATCAGAACAATACACTCAGGTTGTGGGAGGTGATCACCGCCTGATCGAGCACGATTTCGCGTGCCAGCAGACGCCACTGTTCGCCATCCAGGCGGCGCACTTTGTCAAAGCGCGTTCCGATGTAAAAGGTTTCATCCCGCTCTTTTTGCGCGCGATAGAGCAGATAATTCACACGAACGGCAAACACATCCGGCTGCTCTGTTTCGCTCACCTGGATATTGCTGACCATGTGACGCGTGCGTGACGGTGGCTCTTCGGCCCACGCCATCCCGGTTTCCAGACGGGCGATGCGGCGCTCAAGCTGATCTTTGTTGTCGTTGAAGATCCAGGTCGTCGGCGGTTGTTTGCCTTTACGGCGATCGCGGGTTTGCGCGTTTACCGTGGTGCGCATGGTGTAGACGATCTCTTCATCAAGCTGATCCAGCCAGTCGCGAAAACACCAGTCGTCGAGCAGGGACGCTTCCAGATAGAGAAACTGGGCGATGCGATGATGCAGTTCTAAAGAGACGGTATTGCTCATTTCATCACCTCCTGCTGGTAGGCGGCGGTTTTCTCATCCACTTCCTGCCAGGTTTCACTGGAAAGGAGATCGGCCCAGCGCTGATACATCCCGCGCGCGGCGGTTTCTGAGAAGATGTAGTTGGTAATACCCGGAATGCCGTCTTCACGACGTTTATCCTGGCCCAGCCCCATTTGCAGGCAGAGCTGGCTGTTACGCGCTTTGTTGCCTTTCAGCAGCTTCTGGATTTCACACCAGTTTTCCGAGTCATCCTGCTCGAGGAAACCCGCCGGGCCGAAGGCGCGGGTGGCGCTGTTTTCAAAGGCGGCTTTAACTTCATCAGAGGCGGCTTTATCGGTGATACAGAAGGCCCACACTTCTACCTGATCCGGCCCTCGGGGGTGCCAGACGCGCAGTGTGGCAGTGCCGTTCAACCACGAGAGGGTTGGGAAAATATTATTGTGACCGGCAAGGCGCAGGGCGCGCACTTTGCCCAGCCGTTGTTCGGCTTCGTCGTAGGTTTCGCGATAGTAGCTGGAGACTGCGCCGTCCACCCATACGTTAGCGTCTGGTTTTTCGGTGAAGAAGAAGCCGCTGCCGTGCCCGTCCTGGCCGAACTGTAAGGCATCTTTGGCCGTTTCCCACACCGGGCGCGCGGTCTGGCCGTCGCCGAGATGTTTATCGCTGCCGTCCTCCTTCGCACCCAGCACCTGTACGGCGGAAGCGTGGCTGAAGAGAGCGTGATACTGGTCGCTGGCGAACTGTTCTGCGGGAAATTTCCAGTTACAGTTGATCACCCATTTCTGCACGCCGCCGACAATTTCGGTACCGCCTTCCCGGCGATCCAGCATGCCGTCGAGATACCACTTCATGTCGCCGAGATAATCCAGCAGCGGCGGGGCGGAGGTATCCCAGTTGGCAAAAATCAGCCCCTTGTAGCTTTCTACGCAGGGCACTTCGTTCAATCCCCAATGGGATTTACACAAGCCCTGCGGATAGGCGCGTGGCTCCAGCGGCACATCAATCAGCTCGCCGTTAATGCCGTAAGACCAGCCGTGATAGGGGCAGGTGAAGGCCTTGGTATTGCCGCAATCGGAATAGCTGACGCGCATGGCGCGGTGGCGACACTGGTTCAAAAAGGCTTTGATGCTACCGTCTTTCTGGCGCACGACAACGACCGCGTCTTCGCCCATATAGGTATTAAAAAAATCGCCCGCTTTTGGGATCTGACTTTCGTGCGCCAGAAACAGCCAGCAGCGGCCAAAAATGCGTTCAAGCTCCAGTTGATAGATGTCAGGATCGGTGTAAATGCGCGGGGTGACGCTCCCGTTGTGGGTGTCGATCAGAGAGTAGATGTCTACAGGGGTTTTCGTGGTCATATCGTTATCTCGTGGGTAAGAGGTATTGACCTTCTGGTTTTTGTGTCTTTACTATGTTGCTAATTGGTTGTTGTTATGTGAAATACTTAATTTCTACCAGCTGAGACGTTTTATCTATGACAGGGAGAAGGGCATGGAACTAAGACACCTTCGCTACTTCGTGGCCGTTGCGCAGGCGCTGAACTTCACCCGCGCGGCGGAAAAACTGCATACCTCGCAGCCGTCGCTCAGTAGCCAGATCCGCGACCTGGAGCAGTGCGTGGGCGTCTCGCTGCTGGAAAGAGATAAACGCAAAGTGACGTTGACCGCGGCGGGTGAATGCTTTCTTTCCGATGCGCTGGCGATCCTGGACCTTGCGGAACAGGCGAAAGCCCGCGCACGCAACGCTGCGCTTCTGGGGAATCATCTGGTGATTGGTTTTGTGCCCTCGGCGGAAGTGAATTTGCTGCCGAAGGTGATGCCGCTGCTGCGCTTGCGCCAACCGGAAACGCAAATTGAACTGGTCAGCCTGATAACCACTCAGCAGGAAGAAAAACTGCGCAGCGGCGAACTGGATGTCGGCCTGATGCGCCATCCTATCCACAACCCGGAAATCGATTATCTGGAGCTGTTCCATGAACCGCTGGCGGTGGTGATGCCCGCCACGCATCCGCTGGCGCGTGAGCGTAAAATCAGCGCGGCGCAGTTGAACGGCGTCGATTTCGTCAGTACCGATCCCGCCTATTCCGGCGCGCTGGCGTCGATTGTTGATCAATGGCTCAGCGAGCAGCAGTGTCAGCCGAAGATCGTGCAGATGGCGACCAATATTCTGGTTACCATGAATCTGGTGGGCATGGGGCTCGGCGTGTCGCTGATCCCCGGCTATATGCAGAGTTTTAACACCGGGCAGGTAGTGTTCCGCCCGCTGGCCGGCGATGCGCCGACGATTGCGTTGCTGATGGCGTGGAAAAAGGGCGAGCTGAAGCCGGCCCTGCGGGATTTTATTGATATTGTGAAGACGCGGTGTGAGTTGCCGTAGCTCTCACATTTTTGTGAATCCGGTGCGCGGTCATCGAAAATAGGTGATGGAGATCACGATTTTTAACCTGTACTCGCGCCAGGCAAACGTTTTACCGCCAGACTGTCGCCTCCATTCTGGAGGAAATCATGGTCTTGCACTCAACGCGTTGGCTGGCGCTCAGTTACTTCACCTACTTTTTCAGCTACGGTATTTTTCTGCCTTTCTGGAGCGTCTGGCTCAAGGGCGCGGGGCTGACGCCGGAAACGATCGGCGTTCTGCTTGGTGCGGGCCTGGTGGCGCGTTTTCTTGGTAGCCTGCTGATTGCGCCGCGCGTTAGCGATCCCTCCCGATTAATCAGCGTGCTGCGCATTCTGGCGCTATTAACCCTCCTGTTTGCGATGGCCTTCTGGGCCGGTAGCCACGTTGCCTGGCTGATGGCGATGATGATTGGCTTTAACCTCTTTTTCTCGCCGCTGGTACCGCTGACCGATGCGCTTGCCAATACCTGGCAAAAACAAATCACCATGGATTATGGGCGGGTGCGCCTGTGGGGCTCGATTGCCTTTGTGATTGGCTCGGCGCTGACGGGCAAACTGGTCAGCCTGTTCGATTATCATGCGATTCTGGTGCTGCTGAGCTTAGGCATAGCGTCTATGCTACTCGGCATGCTGCTGCGGCCTTCTGTTATGCCGCAGGGGGAATCACGGCATCAGGAAGCGGCGGGCTGGCCTGCATGGCGAGCGCTGGTGGTGCAGAGCTGGCGCTTCCTCGCCTGCGTGTGTTTGTTGCAGGGCGCGCATGCGGCCTACTATGGATTCAGCGCCATCTACTGGCAGGGCGCGGGCTATTCGGCATCGGCGGTAGGGTATCTCTGGTCTCTCGGCGTGGTGGCGGAAGTGGTTATTTTTGCCCTGAGCAAGAAAGTGTTTCGTCGCTTTAGCGCACGTGACCTGCTGCTGCTGTCGGCGGTATGCGGCGTGATCCGCTGGGGTATCATGGGCTGGACCACGGAATTACCGTGGCTGATTGTCGCGCAGATCCTTCACTGCGGTACCTTCACCGTCTGCCACCTGGCGGCGATGCGCTATATTGCCGCGCGTCAGGGGAGCGAAGTGATTCGCCTGCAGGCGGTGTACTCTGCGGTGGCGATGGGCGGCAGTATTGCGGTGATGACCGTGTTTGCCGGTTTCCTGTACCAGCATTTGCATCAGGGCGTGTTCTGGGTGATGGCGCTGGTTGCGTTGCCAGCGTTGATCCTGCGCCCGAAAGCGGTAACCGCTTAAGCGTCGAGGATCTTGCTGATGTGCTGTCGCTGATGATCGCTTAATGGCCGATCGGCATGGATCAGCGGCGGCGAAAAGAGCGGCAGGGCGATCGCATAGGGCGATACCACCAGGCTGACACTTTTCGGCGCGCCCTCTTTCTGAAAGGTGCGCGCCGCCAGATATCTTACATTGAGCGGCAGCAGGGTGAGTTCCCGTAGTTGCTGCTCAATTTCCTGCTCCAGCGTCGGGTTATCACCCGTCAGTAACACCACTTCTTTCTCATGTAACTCGCTCTCCTGCATAAGCCCCGCGCCAAAAATAATGGCAATCAGCGCCGCTTCTTCGTGGCTGAATTGCAGGGTATAGCGTGTCTCGAAATCGGCCAGCGCCTCGCGCGTGGTGCGCATCAGTCGCGGATAAAGACGGTCGATTTCTTCGGTAAGTTGGCTATCAATACCGATACCGAAGATACAGCGATTTAATGCCTGTGCCAGGTGAATATAGAGCTGATCGCGCAGGCTTTGTTCGTCTCCAAGCTGTCGCCCGGCAAGCTGCTGAAAGCGGTCGATAAGCTGGTCAATCGCCAGGTGTAACTGACGGTCCTGCGCGTGGCCATCGTAAACGGGATTCGGCGTGCGCATCAGCATAAACAGCAGCGCCAGAAATTGTTGCTCGCTACAGTGAGGCTGCCGGTGAATGCGTCGTTGCCAGTGGCGGACAATCTCGGCGGCCACCTGAAACTCCTGCGTGGTGCGGGTCCAGGTACTTTGCAGCGAGTTGAAGGTGGGGCTTTCTCCCTGATGATGCTGAAGCAGGCAATATTGCAGGTAGAGACGCAAAAACTGTGTGTCGCGGCACTCAAACTGGCGTTGCAGACTACGCCCGCAGCGGTTAACCAGCGCCTGCAAATTGGTATCGTCATACAGCGTGCGGGCAATGCCCTGCTGTTTAAGCTGCGTTTTAAGCGCCGGGGTAAAATGGTGGCTGACAAAATGCGGGCACAAACGGAAGGCACGCCGCAGCCAGTGCAGCAAGCACAGGCGTAAATCAAGCGTGGTGCCTTCAATCCGATAGCTGCCGTCCGCTTCGCAGGCAATCGCCAGACGATGGTAACGCTGGATCTCCTCTCCCGTCTCGGCTATATCTTGCCGGGCAGTATTTGCATCGACACCATTCACTTCGCCAATGAATTCGGGCGTAATGGTGCGCTCGGGAAGGTAGAACATCAGCAGCACCTGGCAGCGGCGCTGTGGACTGGAAAGCACAGATGGAGGTTCCATAAGCGTCATCATCTGAAAGATTCCAGTTTGCGTTTTTGATAAGAATAGCTAAAGGATAGTTCTTCGTCGGCGTGCTCAGCCTGTTTACGTAAGGAATATCGGCGTCGGTCACAGAATTTTTCACTGAGGAACGGATGAAGAGAGTGAAACAAAGCGTAAGTCTGGTATTTTTCGCGGTTTTATCGCTTAGCGTCCAGGCGCATCCGCACAGCTTTATCACCCTGACGACAGAGATAGTGGCGCAGGATGGGCAGATGAGCGGGCTGAAAATGCGCTGGCTAATGGATGAATTAACATCAGCAGACCTGTTGTATGACGCCGGCAATGCTAAACCGGGCGATGAAGTATGGAAAAAGCTGGCGGCGGAGGTGATGGCTAACGTGCTGGGTCAGCACTACTTCACCGAGTTCTGGCACAACGGTAAAAAGGTAAAATTTGATAATCTGCCTACCGACTATGGTCTGGCGCGGGAAGGACATCAGGCGGTGCTGACGTTCACGCTGCCGCTGGCAAATCCCCAGCCGTTAGCCGGGCAGACCTATACCTTCTCGACGTTTGACCCGACTTACTACGTCGATATGAGTTATGAACACGATGGCGATGTTTCATTACCCGATAGTTTGCAATCGACCTGTAAACTGGCGGTGCATACGCCGAAGCCCAGTGAAGAGATGATGTCTTATGCGATATCGCTCGATAAGGAAGATGCGCCGGATGAAGATATGGAACTGGGTAAACAATTTGCACAAAAGGTGACGTTAACATGTCAGTAAACGCCCTTGTGAAACGCACGCCGCGCCGCTGGCTGGCGCTCTGGCCGTTGGCCGTTTTTTTGCTGCTGAGCGTGCTGTCGGGCATTTGGCTGTGGCAGGCGTGGCCACAAATCATGATGAAAAGCATCATCTGGCAGCGCGAAGTCAATCAGCAGATGAGTGGCCTCCTTAAAGCCGTTGCCGAGAATCCGACGCAGGCGGGCGGTTCGCTGCTGCTGTTTAGTTTTATCTACGGCGTGCTGCACGCGCTGGGGCCGGGGCACGGTAAAGTGGTGATTACCACCTGGCTCGCTACGCATCCCTCAAAGCTCAAATCAAGTATTGGCCTGACGCTGGCCTCGTCACTGTTACAGGGGCTGGTGGCGATTGCGCTGGTCGTGGTGGTGTTAACGCTGCTGCAATTACCCGCACGACAACTTCATGTGAGTGGTTTCTGGCTGGAGAAAGCCAGCTATGCGCTGGTGGGCGTGTTGGGGCTGATGCTCTGCTGGCGCGCGTTGAAAACGTTACGACGACTGCTGCGTAAACCTGCTTTCACCGCCTTTAAACCGGTTCATGTCCATGATGAGCACTGTGGATGCGGGCACAAACACCTACCCGATCCGGAGCAAATTCGCAGCGGCGATGACTGGCACGCGCGCCTGATGGTCGTGCTGTCGATGGGTATGCGCCCATGTTCTGGCGCAATTATGGTGCTGTTGTTCAGTAAAGTGATTGGCGTATTTTCCTGGGGAATGGCGTCGGCGCTGGCGATGGCGGCGGGCACGTCACTGACCATCTCGTCGCTTGCGCTACTGGTGCACAGTTTTCGCCAGCTGGCAGTGCGCCTGAGTGGGCATCGCGCGCCGGTATTGTGGCGTCAGGTGGGCTGGACCACGCTGGCATTGGCCGGAGGCGCACTGTTGATCACGGCGGCGGTGGTAATGTGGGTGAGTGCAGTGCCTGTTGGGCGGGGGATGCGCCCGTTTTAAATATCATTTCGCCTTTTTCAGTGCATTAAGAATAAAACGCTCAGCCTCATCGCGGTAACGATTCCCGTAACGAGTGGAAAACGCATCAATATGCTGCCCGTCGGGAATGAGTTCCAGCGTTTTCGGCTCTTTCGCCAGCGCATATAGCGTCTGACTCTGCTCCCAGGGGATAACGTGGTCACCTGTACCGTGCAGAATTAACAGCGGAGTAGGGCTGATTTCGGCAATGTTACGATCGGCGCTGTAGCTGTCGTCCAGTAACAGACCGCTGCCGGGGATCATGTGGTTGGCAATCGCCGAATAGGATGAAAAGGTGGAGTCCAGAATCACCGCGCGGATGCCCGAGCGATCGCCATGCGTAATAGCAGAGACAATATTATTGCCACCCAGGCTTTGCCCCAAAAGTATCAGACGCTGCGGATCGATATCCGGTCTGTGGCGAACGTAGTCGATGGCGCTGAGGGTGTCATCCTGCAAACCCGCCTGAGAGGGCGTGCCCTTTGACTCACCAAAACCCCGGTAATCAAACATAAATACGTTGAGATTTCTGTCCGGCAGCCAGTTTACCAAAGGCCAGTGTGCGGACATATTGCCCGCGTTGCCGTGGGCGTGAATGACCGTCGCGATAGCGTGTTCGCTCGGCCCTTTGGCGGAAGGGATAAACCAGCCATGGAGTGTTGTGCCGTCTTTCGCGGTAAAAACGATGGGCTCTACGCTGTAAGGTTCCGGGCCGTAGACTTTATTATCCGGGTAATAGAAGGCGTTAATCGCAATGCGTGGCAGCAGATAAATACAGACGCCAATAATACAGAGAATGAAAAAGCACTCTATGCCGAATTTCCCACGTAACAAACGCATCGCAATTTCCCTTTGACGGCTTCGTGATGAAGTGAACAGCGCACGATAGTTATAAAAGAGGTCGGCGATGTAAAGAGGGGGAAATCAGTTTAGGAAAAGCGCTCGGGGAAGAGGTGAGCTTGCTGACAACGTGCGCTTTGTTCTTGCCGGATGCGGCGTAAACGCCTTATCCGGCCTACAAAATAGTGCTAATTCAATACATTGTAGCAATTTTGTAGGCCCGGTAAGCGTGAGCGCCACCGGGCACAACAATCGCTTAGCGCTTCAGCGCTTCGCTCAACTGGTCACGCATGTTCGCCAGCATCGCTTTAACAACGCGCGCGTTACCAGCAACCACGTTGCCGGTCATCATGTAGTTGTGACCACCGGTGAAGTCGCACACCAGGGCACCCGCTTCACGTGCCAGCAGTTCACCTGCGGCGAAATCCCACGGCTTCAGGCCGATTTCGAAGAAACCGTCCACGCGGCCTGCGGCAACGTAGGCCAGATCCAGCGCAGCGGAACCGGTGCGACGGAAATCGGCGCATTCGGTGAACAGGTTACCGAGGATATTCATATACGCTGGTGCGTGCTGTTTTGCTTTGAACGGGAAACCGGTCGCCAGAATGGTGCCGTCGAGGTCACGCGCGGTGCTGCAACGCAGACGGTAGCCGTTCAGCTGTGCGCCCTGGCCGCGGGTCGCGGTGAAGAGTTCGTTACGCATTGGATCGTAAACCACCGCGACTTCGGTACGGCCTTTGATGCGTACAGCGATGGAAACCGCGAAGTGCGGCAGACGTTTAACGAAGTTGGTAGTGCCATCCAGTGGATCGATAACCCATTGAACATCCAGATCGTCGCCAACATGTTCACCGCTTTCTTCGGTGATAATGGTGTGTTGCGGGTAAGATTTGCGAATGGTTTCGATGATAATGGCTTCAGCCGCTTTATCAACGTTGGTCACGAAATCGTTGCTGCCTTTCTGGCTGGTTTCTACAGAATCAGGCGTTTCGTAATGTTTGGCAATCAGGTTACCCGCCTTGCGCGCTGCGCGCACGGCGATGTTCAGCATCGGATGCATCAGGTTACTCTCACTGGATGTTAAAGAACGGGGAAAAACGGCGCACATCATAACAGCGAATTCGGACTCTGTCTTCGGTTTATGATAATATGGCCGAATAATCTTTAGACGAAGAAAGACAATGCTGCAAAATATTCGAATTGTGCTGGTTGAAACCTCTCACACCGGCAATATGGGCTCTGTGGCCCGCGCAATGAAAACCATGGGCTTAACCAATCTTTGGCTGGTCAACCCATTGGTAAAACCTGACTCCCAGGCCATCGCCCTGGCCGCCGGGGCCAGCGATGTAATTGGCAGTGCGAATATTGTCGATACGCTTGATGAAGCGCTGGCGGGTTGCAGCCTGGTGGTAGGCACCAGCGCGCGTTCGCGCACGCTGCCGTGGCCGATGCTTGATCCGCGCGAATGCGGGCTGAAAAGCGTTGCTGAAGCCGAACATGCGCCGGTGGCGCTGGTATTTGGCCGTGAACGTGTCGGTCTGACCAACGAAGAGCTGCAAAAGTGCCATTATCACGTCGCGATTGCCGCTAACCCGGAATACAGCTCGCTGAACCTGGCAATGGCGGTGCAGGTTATCTCTTATGAGGTGCGCATGGCATGGCTGGCGGCGCAGGAAAGCGGCGACGCGAAAGTTGAACACGACGAAACGCCGTATCCGCTGGTCGATGACCTGGAACGCTTCTATGGTCACCTGGAACAAACGCTGCTGAGTACCGGTTTTATCCGCGAGAATCATCCTGGGCAGGTGATGAACAAACTGCGTCGTTTGTTCACGCGCGCTCGCCCGGAAAGCCAGGAGCTGAACATCCTGCGCGGGATTCTGGCGTCGATTGAGCAGCAGAATAAGAAGTCCTGAGAACCACCCTCACCCTAACCCTCTCCCTGAGGGAGAGGGGACTGGTTGTGCATGGTTTTCACCCTCTCCCTGTGGGAGAGGGCCGGGGTGAGGGCATCAGACCGCACTGAATGTTAAATACCTGACTAAATTACTCAAGTAAATAGTTGACCATTTTACTCGGGAATGTCAGACTTGGTCCTGCTATGCAATACCCCCACATAAATTATTAAAAACCCCGGGCAGGGGCGAGTTTGAGGTTAAGTAAGACATGAGACTGACATCTAAAGGGCGTTACGCCGTGACCGCGATGCTGGACGTTGCACTCAACTCCGAAGCGGGCCCGGTGCCGTTGGCCGATATTTCAGAACGACAGGGAATTTCACTTTCCTACCTGGAGCAGCTGTTTTCCCGTCTGCGTAAAAATGGCCTGGTATCCAGCGTTCGCGGCCCTGGCGGCGGCTACCTGCTGGGTAAAGAAGCTAACCATATCGCGGTTGGCGAAGTCATCAGTGCGGTTGACGAATCCGTCGACGCGACCCGTTGCCAGGGTAAAGGCGGCTGCCAGGGCGGCGATAAATGCCTGACTCACGCGCTGTGGCGCGACCTGAGCGATCGCCTGACCGGCTTCCTGAACAACATTACGTTGGGCGAACTGGTGAATAACCAGGAAGTGCTGGATGTATCTGGCCGTCAGCACACCCATGAAACAACGCGTTCTACCCGTGCGCAAGATGCTATCGACGTAAAACTGCGCGCGTAATAAAAGATATCCGCGCTGCGGATAAATAAAGCTTTTCAGAATCAGGCCGGGGCGCATCGCGCTCCGTCTCCTCGGTCGTACATCCAGCCGATAGCCTGATTCCTTGCATTGAAGCGATGTACGGAGTTTAAGAGCAATGAAATTACCGATTTATCTCGATTACTCCGCAACCACGCCGGTGGACCCGCGTGTTGCCGAGAAAATGATGCAGTTTTTGACCCTGGACGGAACCTTTGGTAACCCGGCCTCCCGTTCTCACCGTTTTGGCTGGCAGGCTGAAGAAGCGGTAGATATCGCCCGTAATCAGATCGCCGATCTGGTTGGTGCGGATCCGCGCGAAATCGTCTTCACCTCCGGTGCAACCGAATCTGACAACCTGGCAATTAAAGGTGCAGCCAACTTTTATCAGAAAAAAGGCAAGCACATTATTACCAGCAAAACCGAACACAAAGCCGTGCTGGACACCTGCCGTCAGCTTGAGCGTGAAGGTTTTGAAGTCACATACCTTGCCCCTCAGCGCAACGGTATCATTGACCTGAAAGAACTCGAAGCGGCGATGCGTGATGACACCATCCTCGTTTCCATCATGCACGTGAACAACGAAATCGGCGTGGTACAGGATATCGCGACCATCGGCGAAATGTGCCGTGCGCGCGGTATTGTTTACCACGTTGATGCGACCCAGAGCGTGGGCAAACTGCCTATCGACCTGAGCCAGCTGAAAGTTGACCTGATGTCCTTCTCCGGCCACAAAATCTATGGCCCGAAAGGTATTGGCGCGCTGTATGTGCGTCGTAAACCGCGTATCCGCATCGAAGCGCAGATGCACGGCGGCGGTCACGAGCGCGGCATGCGTTCCGGTACTCTGCCTGTTCACCAGATCGTCGGCATGGGCGAAGCTTACCGTATCGCGAAAGAAGAGATGGAAACCGAAATGGCCCGTCTGCGCGGTCTGCGTAACCGTCTGTGGAACGGCGTGAAGGATATGGAAGAAGTTTACCTGAACGGTGACCTCGAGCAGGGCGCGCCGAACATTCTCAACGTCAGCTTCAACTTTGTTGAAGGTGAATCGCTGATTATGGCCCTGAAAGATCTGGCCGTTTCTTCCGGTTCCGCCTGTACGTCTGCAAGCCTCGAGCCATCCTACGTGCTACGTGCACTGGGCATGACCGACGAGCTGGCGCACAGCTCTATCCGTTTCTCTTTAGGTCGTTTTACTACCGAAGAAGAGATTGACTACACCATTCAACTGGTTCGTAACTCCATTGGCCGTCTGCGCGACCTTTCTCCGCTGTGGGAAATGTTCAAACAGGGCGTGGATCTGAACAGCATCGAATGGTCACATCACTAATCGGTAGATAAGAGGAATTCAATCATGGCATACAGCGAAAAAGTTATTGATCATTACGAGAACCCGCGCAACGTTGGCTCTTTCGACAACAGCGATGAGAGCGTAGGTAGCGGCATGGTTGGCGCGCCGGCGTGTGGCGACGTGATGAAGTTGCAGATTAAAGTCAACAATGAAGGTATCATTGAAGACGCGCGTTTCAAGACCTACGGCTGCGGTTCCGCCATCGCGTCCAGCTCGCTGGTCACCGAATGGGTGAAAGGCAAGTCTCTGGACGAAGCGCAGGCGATTAAAAACACCGACATCGCAGACGAGCTTGAGCTGCCGCCAGTGAAAATTCACTGCTCTATCCTGGCAGAAGACGCGATTAAAGCCGCCATTGCGGATTATAAAAGCAAACGTGAAGCAAAATAAGAATTGAGGTTTTGTTATGTCGATTACATTGAGCGACAGTGCAGCAGCGCGAGTCAATACCTTCCTGGCCAACCGCGGTAAAGGGTTTGGCCTGCGTCTGGGCGTGAGAACTTCCGGCTGCTCGGGTATGGCGTATGTACTGGAATTTGTTGATGAACCTGCGGCAGAAGATACCGTGTTCGAAGACAAAGGCGTGAAGGTAGTGATCGACGGTAAAAGCCTGCAATTCCTCGACGGTACTCAGCTGGACTTCGTTAAAGAAGGCCTGAACGAGGGGTTTAAATTCACTAACCCGAACGTCAAAGATGAGTGCGGTTGCGGCGAAAGCTTTAACGTGTAACTGAACGTCACCAACCCCACCGCAGGCCATCTGTGGGTGGGGTTTTGTTTTATTTACCCTGAGATTGTTATGGATTACTTCAGCCTCTTCGGGTTACCCGCCCACTATCACGTCGATACTCAGGCCCTTGCGACCCGTTTCCAGGATCTGCAACGTCAGAACCATCCCGACAAATTCGCCAGCGCCATCGCCGCCGAACAACTGGCCGCCGTGCAACGTTCCGCAACCATCAATCAGGCCTGGCAAACGCTGCGTCAGCCGCTGCCGCGCGCGGAATATCTGCTGTCGCTGCACGGTTTTGATTTATCCAGCGAACAGCACACGGTGCGCGATACCGCCTTTTTGATGGAACAGCTGGAGCTGCGCGAAGAGCTGGACGAGATTGAACAGGCGAAGGATGAAGCGCGTCTGGAAGGGTTTATTAAACGCGTAAAAGCGATGTTCGACACCCGCCATCAGCAGATGGTGAAAGAATTAGACGATGAAGCGTGGGAGACGGCGGCGGATACCGTGCGTAAACTGCGTTTTCTCGATAAACTGCGCAGCAGTGCTGAACAACTCGAAGAAAAACTGCTCGACTATTAATTTCGGAAGCTCAATATGGCCTTATTACAAATTAGTGAGCCTGGTCTGAGTGCCGCGCCGCATCAGCGTCGTCTGGCAGTTGGCATCGATTTAGGCACCACCAATTCTCTGGTTGCGACGGTCCGTAGCGGCCAGGCGGAAACACTGGCTGACAGCCAGGGTCGTCACCTGCTGCCCTCTGTTGTCCATTACCAGGCGCAGGGCCACGTCGTGGGTTATGATGCGCGCGCCAATGCCGCGCAGGACCCTGCTAACACTATCAGTTCTGTCAAACGTCTGATGGGCCGCTCGCTGGCCGACATTCAGGCGCGTTACCCGCATCTGCCGTATCAGTTTCAGGCAAGCGAGAATGGCCTGCCGATGCTGGTCACTGAAGCCGGTGTGCTGAACCCGATTCGCGTTTCTGCCGATATTCTCAAAGCGCTGGCGGCGCGGGCAACCGAGACGCTTGCCGGTGAACTCGACGGCGTGGTGATCACCGTTCCGGCTTACTTTGACGATGCACAGCGTCAGGGCACCAAAGACGCCGCGCGTCTGGCGGGCCTGCATGTGCTGCGTCTGCTCAATGAACCGACCGCTGCGGCCATTGCCTATGGTCTGGATTCTGGTCAGGAAGGCGTGATTGCCGTCTATGACCTGGGCGGCGGTACGTTTGATATCTCTATTCTGCGCTTAAGCCGCGGCGTGTTTGAAGTCCTGGCGACCGGTGGCGATTCCGCGCTCGGCGGCGATGACTTCGACCATTTGCTGGCGGACTACATTCGCGAACAGGCAGGTATTCCCGATCGTAGCGATAACCGTGTACAGCGCCAACTGCTGGATGCCGCCATTGCCGCCAAAATCGCCCTGAGCGATGCTGACAGCGTGACCGTTGAAGTTGCAGGCTGGAAGGGCGATATCACCCGCGAACAGTTCAACGACCTGATTTCAGCCCTGGTTAAACGCACCCTGATGGCCTGCCGTCGCGCGCTGAAAGATGCGGGCGTGGAGGCGGATGAGGTGCTGGAAGTGGTGATGGTGGGCGGCTCTACCCGCGTGCCGCTGGTGCGTGAACGTGTGGGTGAATTCTTTGGCCGCACGCCGCTGACCTCTATCGACCCGGATAAAGTCGTTGCCATTGGCGCGGCGATTCAGGCGGATATTCTGGTGGGGAACAAGCCAGATAGCGAAATGCTGCTGCTGGACGTCATCCCGCTGTCGCTTGGTCTGGAGACCATGGGCGGCCTGGTGGAGAAAGTCATCCCGCGTAACACCACCATTCCGGTGGCGCGTGCGCAGGAGTTCACCACCTTTAAAGATGGCCAGACCGCCATGTCGATTCACGTGATGCAGGGCGAGCGCGAACTGGTGCAGGATTGCCGTTCGCTGGCCCGTTTTGCGCTGCGTGGTATTCCGGCGCTCCCGGCGGGTGGGGCGCATATTCGCGTCACCTTCCAGGTCGATGCCGACGGGCTGTTAAGCGTGACCGCGATGGAGAAATCCACCGGGGTGGAATCCTCAATTCAGGTGAAACCGTCCTACGGTCTGACCGATGGTGAAATCGCCACCATGATTCAGGACTCCATGAGCTACGCCGAGCATGATGTTAAAGCCCGCATGCTCGCGGAGCAAAAAGTAGAAGCAGCACGCGTACTGGAGAGTTTGACCGGTGCTCTGGCCGCCGATGCCGCGCTGTTAAGCGCCGCAGAACGTCAGGTGATTGATGAAGCCGCTGCGCATCTGAGCGCGGTAGCTGAAGGCAATGACACTGACGCCATAGAACAAGCCATTAAAAACGTTGATAAACAAACCCAGGAATTCGCCGCTCGCCGTATGGACAAATCTGTCCGTGCTGCGCTGAAAGGCCAATCCGTGGACGAGGTTTAATATGCCAAAGATTGTTTTTCTGCCCCACCAGGACCTGTGTCCGGATGGCGTAGTTGTGGAAGCTGAGACCGGTGAAACCATTCTGGATGCTGCGCTGCGTAACGGTATCGAGATTGAACACGCCTGCGAAAAATCCTGTGCCTGCACCACCTGCCACTGCATCGTGCGTGAAGGTTTCGACTCTCTGCCGGAAAGCACTGAAGACGAAGACGATATGCTGGATAAAGCCTGGGGGCTGGAACCGGATAGCCGTCTGAGCTGTCAGGCGCGCGTCACCGACGAAGATCTGGTGGTCGAAATTCCGCGTTACACTATTAACCACGCACGCGAGCACTAACAGAGGATAGTATGGGACTGAAGTGGACCGACAGCCGTGAAATTGGCGAAGCGCTTTACGACACCTTTCCGGATACCGATCCGAAGACCGTGCGCTTTACTGACCTGCACCAATGGATTTGCGACCTTGAGGATTTTGATGATGACCCTCAGGCATCAAATGAAAAAATCCTTGAGGCAATTCTGCTAGTCTGGTTAGACGAAGCTGAATAAGTCACATATCGGGCTGCCATTCGGCGGCCCGTATTGCTAATACGGCCCGTTTACGAATAAGGATAAATAAAATGACCGAAGCGATGAACATTACGCTTACCACGCAGCCAGCCGATGCGCGCTGGGGCGAAAAAGCGACTTATAGCATTAATGATAATGGAATCTCTCTGCACCTGACCGGTAAGGACGACCTGGGCCTAATCCAGCGCGCGGCGCGTAAAATTGATGGTCTGGGCATTAAACATGTGGCGCTGACCGGCGAAGGCTGGAGCGCCGATAGCGCGTGGGCTTTCTGGGCCGGTTATAAAGGGCCGAAAGGCACGCGTAAAGTGGAATGGCCGGAACTGGATGATGCGCAGCGTCAGGAACTCGATAACCGCCTGACTATCATCGACTGGGTGCGCGATACCATTAACGCACCGGCAGAAGAGGTCGGCCCGTCACAACTGGCGCAGCGCGCGGTGGATCTGCTGTGCAGCGTCGCCTGCGATCAGGTCTCTTACCGCATCACCAAAGGCGAAGATCTGCGCGAGCAAAATTACATGGGTATTCACACCGTCGGCCGTGGCTCTGAGCGTGCACCGGTGCTGCTGGCGCTGGACTACAACCCAACAGGCGATAAAGACGCGCCGGTTTATGCCTGCCTGGTCGGCAAAGGCATCACCTTCGATTCCGGCGGTTACAGCCTGAAGCAGAGTGCGTTCATGGACTCGATGAAGTCCGACATGGGCGGCGCGGCAATGGTCACTGGCGCACTGGCGTTTGCGATCACCCGTGGTTTGAACAAACGCGTAAAACTGTACCTGTGCTGCGCCGATAACATGGTGAGCGGCAACGCCTTCAAACTGGGCGATATCATTCACTATCGCAACGGTAAAAATGTTGAAGTGATGAATACCGATGCGGAAGGGCGTCTGGTGCTGGCCGATGGCCTGATTGACGCGTCTGCGCAGAAACCGGAGCTGATTATCGATGCAGCGACCCTCACCGGTGCGGCAAAAACCGCGTTGGGCAACGATTATCACGCCTTGTTCAGCTTCGACGATGGCCTGGTCAATCGCATGCTGGCGAGCGCGGCTGCGGAAAATGAACCGTTCTGGCGCCTGCCGCTGGCGGAATTCCACCGCAATCAGCTGCCGTCCAACTTCGCTGAGCTGAACAACACCGCGAACGCCACTTATCCGGCGGGTGCCAGCACCGCGGCGGGCTTCCTGTCTCACTTCGTTGAAAACTATCACGAAGGCTGGCTGCACATCGACTGCTCCGCAACCTATCGCAAAGGCGCGGTAGAGCAGTGGGCGGCGGGTGCTACCGGGCTGGGCGTGCGCACGATTGCGAATCTGCTAACCGCTGAATAATCTTTGTGGCCCCTCACCCTAACCCTCTCCCCCTGGGAGAGGGGACTGCTCCGTGCGGTTTTCTCCCTCTCCCTGAGGGAGAGGGCCGGGGTGAGGGGGAGACCGACATTCTGGAACCCACTATGTCTGAAACCAAAAACGAATTAGAAACCTTGCTCGAACAGGCGGCGACCGAACCGGCACATCGCCCGGCGTTCTTCCGCACGCTGCTGGAATCCACCGTGTGGGTACCCGGCACGGCGGCGGAAGGCGAACACATTGTGGAAGACAGCGCGCTCGATTTACAGCACTGGGAAAAAGATGACGGTACGTCCGTTATTCCATTTTTCACCTCGCTGGAAGCCTTGCAGGAGGCCGTAGAAGAGGAACAGGCATTCGTGGTAATGCCCGTTCGCACGCTGTTTGAAATGACCCTCGGCGAAACGCTGTTCCTCAACGCCAAACTGCCGACCGGAAAAGAGTTCACCCCGCGCGAAATCAGCCATCTGATTGGCGAAGAGGGGAATCCACTCAGTACGCAGGAAGTGCTGGAAGGCGGCGAATCGCTGATCCTGTCAGAAGTTGCGGAACCGCCGGCCCAAATGGTCGACTCGCTCACCACGCTGTTTAAAACCATCAAACCGGTGAAACGCGCGTTTATCTGTTCAATCAAAGAGAGTGCAGAAGGCGAAGCAAACCTGCTGATTGGTATCGAAGCGGACGGGGATATCGAAGAGATTATTCACGCCGCAGGCAGCGTGGCGACCGATACGCTACCGGGCGATGAACCGATTGATATCTGTCAGGTGGTAAAAGGGGAAAAGGGTATCAGCCACTTTATTACCGAACATATCACCCCGTTCTACGAACGCCGCTGGGGCGGTTTCCTGCGCGATTTTAAACAGAATCGGATTATTTAAGTTTGAGGAAGGCCGCCCCGCAGGGCGGCATCCTGAAGTGGACTTGACCTCAGCACTCTGAAAACGGATTATTTCATCACCGGGTAGTACCTGCGTTGCTTTTGCAACACAAACCGCTGGAAAAACCGCGAACCAGACCAGCAATAAAGAAACCGCCTTTTTATGGGCGGTTTTTTTATTGCTGTTACGGACGAGGCGGGACAACAAAAATTTATTCAGTCGTCAAGTTCTGCCAGCTTAGCGTATAGCTGTTCATGAAGCGATTCCAAATCCAGCAGCGCCTTATCACGCGCTTCATTTTCATTACGACGCTGTTGCCATTCTGCTGTGATGATTTCCTCATCCGTAAATATTCCATACAGATATTCAATAAGCGATGATTCTTCCATCCAGAATTCAAATCCCTCAACGCGGGCAATCGGGTATTCTCCGGCATCATCACGTTCGCTGACGTAAATAAATATCCCCTGGTCACCAGGATGGATAATCCGAATTAACGCCGGAAGGCAGGCATCATTTGCCCAGATAGGCGCAAACTCTTCCATTGATTTTCCTGATTGATCCATATAATTGCCGTAGTATGCATCGCTGTCAGGTGAGTCAGAATGGATCACGCCGTTTTCATCAAGTCTTCTGAGTAGTGAGGAAAAAATTTTCTGATTATTAGGGCTGATCAAATCGCGATCGTACGCCAGTAAAGCCTTGAGGCTTTCCGATAATTCCGTAGTTTCATTATTTTGTGGATCGCGATATTTGCGCACCCGCAGACGGTTTACCTCTTCCTGCGACATGGGGTTCGGGGTGGGGTTGCGATTAATATGCTTAATTATTTCTATTAATTCGGGTAATGTATGACTCATTTCAATTCCTTTTATGATTGTTTCTTCGTTGAACGTAAACGGTAACCGTAGTATAGGCGTTGGTATTTTTCGATGGAATGGAAGTGAGCAAAACCAGGAATATATTCAGAAAGGATTGGTTTAGGTCGTTGGTGAGGGTGGGCAATATCGCCACCCGGTATATTCTACTTATCTGATAACTAATTGTTATGAGATATGAAATCTCGTTTTTATTCCAGAAACTACCAATGATACTATTTCTTCTTCATATGAGGAGCCATGGCCTCAACCATATATTGCGATGCACCATCTCCTTGCGCGGCCGACCGTTGATACAGTTCGTAAGCTTTTTGGTAATCAGGCTCCATGCCTTTACCTTTTTCATACATAAAGGCAAGCGCACTAATGGCATCGGTGTAATCCTGAGCCGCTGCTTTTTCGTACCAGAACTTCGCCTTCACGTAATCGATATGTTTATCACCGCCATCATCATACGAAGCGGCTAATGCATATTGTTCAGCGGCGTCCGTGGGATTGGCAAGATCAGGCACAGGAGCGAGTATGCGTTTGGCTTCCGGGGTGTGTAATGCGCTTTGACAGGTTGGATCGTTTTGAATCTTCTCAACGCCTCGTTGCGCTTTCGAGGTAGCCGATTTAAGGTACAACTTAACGGCCATCAGGCAGTCCTTATCGACTCCTGTACCAGTGTGATACATCTCCCCCAGTTTATCTTCAGCGGGATCATAACCCTGATCGACGGCCTTTTTTAACCAGATTAATGCATTTTGATTATCATTGCCGTCCAGATATTTTCTGGCAATAATATATTGAGCTTCTGCATAGTTATGTTGAGCTTATTTCTCAATCCAGCGTTCTGCCTCTGCGATGTTTTTGTCAACACCAATCCCTTCTTCATAATAGCCAGAGATTTCATATTCTAATTTTGCGTTACCTTCCTTGTAATGAGACATAAGGAAGCTGAATGCCTCTTTTGCTACAGGGCTGTCATATTTAATATTGCCGCCGCTGGTGCTAATAATAGCGCGGTAACGCCAGGCTAAACGATTCAAGGGATCAATATCGCCTTGTTTTGCTTTTTCTTTTAGTGGTTCAATTTCTGTTTTAAAAAGTTCATCATAATCATTGGCATAACACTGAAAGGGACTAAATAAAACAGTTGTAGAGATAAATAATATAGAGAGAAAATGACGAAGTGTTAAACATTTCATATTATTTCCTTATAATTAAAACGCATTATCCGAATGTAAAAAGGCTGCCATTTCTGGCAACCCTATTTTGATAAACGATCTGAATGAAACGAGAAAATTATCTACTTCACCGGCTCAACTGGCAAATCATCGCGCGCACCCCATTCACTCCAGGCGCCGTCATACAGCGTCACGTCGTCAGCTTCAAGCGTTGCCAGCGCCAGCACAACCACTGCCGCCGTTACGCCGGAACCACAGCTTGCGACAATCGGACGGTTGAGGTCCACGCCTGCACGGTCAAAAATTGCGGTCAATTCATCAACGGTTTTCAGCTCACCGTTGAAGACCAAATCGCCCCACGGCACGTTGTGCGCACCCGGAATATGCCCACGGCGTAAACCCGGACGCGGTTCGTCCACTTCTGCATTAAAGCGTGGCGCCGGACGGGCGTCGACAATTTGCGCGGTACCTTCGTGGCTAATCAGCAGCACGTCGGTCAGGCGCTTAATTTTCTGCGCGTCGAATTTCACCTCGAAGTTGCCTTCGACCATATCGACATAACCTTGCTCAAGCAGGTAATCATCGCGCTTCCAGCCCGCTAACCCGCCAGCCAGAATTGAGACTTTTTCAGCGCCAAATGTGCGAAGCATCCACCACGCGCGCGGCGCGGAGAAAAGATTTCCTTCGTCGTACACCACCAGATGTTTATCGCTGCATACGCCCAACTCACGCATGGCGACAGCGAAGGCTTCCGGGCGGGGCATCATGTGCGGCAGGGGAGTGGTGTGATCTGAAAGCGCTTCGATATCAAAGAAAAGGGCATCAGGCAAATGACCATTACGGTATTCTGCGGCCATATCTCGATGTTCCTGCCCCGGCGGCGCCATGCGGGCATCGATAATCTGAACTTCCGGGTCGTTAATATGTTCTGCCAGCCAGTCGGCGGCGACAAAGTAAGAGGTGCTCATATGGGCCTCCATTTATCAGTTGTAAACGAATTGTCGGCGTTTTGCCGGGCAGTGACAAGTTAATGACTCCAGGTATGTGATAACACCGAATAAGTTACTGTGGTTATACATGAAATGAGATGCAAATTTAAACGTTCAGGGAGGTGGTAAAAAGGCACTTACGCGTAATACTATTGAGCATTCATGACAAACAGGCTCCAGAGCCAGAGGTTATAAGGATGAAACCCTTCCGTTTGGCGGCACTTGCGCTGCTTGCTGCGTCGACGCTTGCCGGCTGTGATAATAACGATAAAGAGAAAACCGCTGCACCTGCAACTGCAGCTTCAACGACTGCCCCGGCGGCGCCCACTCCAGCAAAACCTGATAGCGCGATGTTAGCCAAACTGGCTCAGCAGAGCGAAGGCAAATCCTTAACCCTGCTTGATGCCTCTGAAGTGCAGCTTGAAGGCGCTTCTGCGCTGGTGCTCACGTTCTCGGTACCGCTCGATCCTAATCAGGATTTCTCAAAAACCGTCCATGTCGTCGATAAAAAGAACGGCAAGATTGACGGTGCCTGGGAGCTTGCCCCAAATCTGAAAGAGTTGCGCCTGCGGCATCTGGAGCCAAAACGCGAACTGATTGTGACCGTCGACCCTGAACTGGTCGCGTTGAATAAAGAGACGCTGGGCAAAGGCGTAGAAAAAACCCTTTCCACCCGCGATATTGCGCCCACGGTCGGTTTTGCCAGCCGTGGTTCGCTGCTGCCGGGCAAAGTGGTAGAAGGGCTGCCGGTAATGGCGCTCAACGTCAACAATGTCGATGTAAACTTCTACCGCGTGAAGCCGGAGTCGCTGGCGTCGTTTGTCAGTTCGTGGGAATATCGTAACTCGCTCAGCAACTGGGAATCTGACGAACTGCTGAAAATGGCGGATTTAGTCTATACCGGGCGCTTCGATCTCAACCCCGAGCGTAACACCCGCGAGAAACTGCTGCTGCCGCTGAAAGATATCAAACCGCTGCAACAGTCCGGTGTATACATAGCGGTGATGAATCAGGCCGGGCACTATAACTACAGCAATGCCGCCACGCTCTTTACCCTGAGCGATATCGGCCTTTCCGCGCACCGCTATCACAATCGCCTGGACGTCTTTACCCAAAGTCTGGAAAACGGCGCGGCGCAGTCGGCGGTGGATGTGCAACTGCTGAACGAAAAAGGGCAAACGCTGGCGCAGGCGAACAGCGATGCGCAGGGCCACGCCACGCTGCAAACCGATAAAGAAGCGGCGCTGGTGCTGGCGCGCAAAGATGGTCAAACCACGCTTCTCGATCTCAAACTCCCGGCGCTCGATCTTGCGGAATTCGCCATTGCCGGTGCGCCTGGCTACAGCAAACAGTTCTTCATGTTTGGCCCGCGCGATCTCTATCGCCCTGGCGAAACGGTCATTCTTAACGGCCTGCTGCGCGATGGCGATGGCAAACCGCTGGCGGAACAACCGATCAAAATCGACGTGGTGAAACCCGACGGCCAGGTGGTGCGCAGCGTGGTCAGCAAACCGGTGAACGGTTTGTATCAGTTGAGCTATCCGCTCGATAGCGGCGCGGCGACCGGGATGTGGCATATTCGCGCCAATACCGGCGATAACCAGCGTCAGGAGTGGGATTTCCACGTTGAAGATTTCATGCCAGAACGTCTGGCGCTTAACCTGAGCGTTGAGAAAGCGCCGCTGGCACCAGAAGATGACGTGAAGTTTGGCGTTGTCGGTTACTACCTCTACGGCGCGCCGGCCAATGGCAACACCTTACAGGGCAAACTGTTCCTGCGTCCGCTGCGTGATGCGGTGGCCGTGCTGCCGGGCTTCCAGTTTGGCGATATTGCTGAACAGAATCTTTCGCGCAGTCTGGATGAAGCCAGCCTGACGCTGGATGAAAAAGGGCGCGGAGAGGTCATCACCTCCAGCCAGTGGCAGGAAACACACTCTCCGTTGCAGGTTATTTTACAGGCCAGCCTGCTGGAATCCGGTGGCCGTCCGGTGACGCGTCGTGCCGAACAGGCTATCTGGCCTGCGCCGGAACTGCCGGGGATTCGCCCGCAGTTCGCCAGCAAAGCAGTGTATGACTATCGCACCGATACCACCGTGAATCAGCCGATTGTCGACGAAGACAGCCAGGCCGCGTTTGATATCGTTTATGCCAATGCGCAGGGCGAGCGCAAAGCGGTTGAGGGCTTGCAGGTGCGCCTGATCCGCGAACGTCGTGATTACTACTGGAACTGGTCAGAAGACGAGGGCTGGAAATCCCAGTTCGACCAGAAAGACCTGGTGGAAGGCGAAGAGAGCCTTAACCTGAAAGCCGATGAAACCGGCAAGGTCAGTTTCCCGGTTGAGTGGGGCGCGTATCGTCTGGAAGTGAAAGGGCCGGACGATACCCTGAGCAGCGTGCGTTTCTGGGCCGGTTACAGCTGGCAGGATAACAGCGACGGCAGCGGCACAGCGCGCCCGGATCGCGTGACCATGAAGCTGGATAAACCGTCCTATAAACCGGGCGATACTATCAAGCTGCACGTTGCCGCCCCGGCGGCGGGTAAAGGCTATGCGATGGTGGAATCGAGCGAAGGTCCGTTGTGGTGGCAGGAGATAACCGTTCCGGCGGAAGGGCTGGATCTCACCATTCCGGTGGATAAAAGCTGGAATCGTCATGACCTCTATTTAAGTACGCTGGTGGTGCGTCCGGGCGATAAATCGCGTTCCGCCACGCCGAAACGCGCGGTCGGTGTACTGCATCTGCCGCTCGGCGATGAGAACCGTCGTCTGAATATTGCCCTTGATGCACCGGCGAAAATGCGCCCGAATCAGCCGTTGACCGTGAAAGTGAAAGTCGACCGCAAAGAAGGCGCAGCGCCGAAACAGGTGAATGTGCTGCTTTCGGCGGTGGACAGCGGCGTGCTGAACATTACTGATTACACCACCCCCGATCCGTGGCAGGGCTTCTTCGGCCAGAAACGCTACGGCGCGGATATTTATGATATTTACGGCCAGGTGATTGAAGGGCAGGGGCGTCTGGCGAGCCTGCGTTTTGGTGGTGATGGCGATGAGCTGAAACGCGGTGGTAAACCGCCGGTCAACCACGTCACCATTATCGCGCAACAGGCCCAGCCGGTAACGCTTGATGAAAACGGCGAAGGCACCGTCACGCTGCCGATTGGCGATTTCAACGGCGAACTGCGCGTAATGGCGCAGGCGTGGACCGATGAAGACTTTGGCAGCAGCGAAGATAAAGTGGTGGTTGCCGCGCCGGTAATTGCAGAGCTGAACATGCCGCGCTTCCTGGCAGGCGGCGATACCGCGCGTTTGACGCTGGATATCACTAACCTGACGGATAAAACGCAAACGCTGAATGTTCAACTGGCGGCGAGCGGGCTTATCCAGCTTGAGGGCGCACAGCCTGCGCCAATTACGTTAAAGCCGGGTGTGCGCAACATTCAGTTTGTGCCGGTCAGCGCCAAAGAAGGATTTGGCGATGGTCAGGTCGATATCACGGTGAGTGGCCTGGAACTGCCGGGTGAAACGCTGCCGCCTGTCAGCAAATCCTGGAAGCTGGGCGTACGCCCGGCCTTCCCTGCGCAGACGGTGAACATGGGGGCCGCGCTGCAGCCTGGCGAAAGCTGGAACGTGCCGCCGGACTCTCTGGCGAATTTCTCCCCGGCAACGGTTCAGGGGCAACTGCTGCTGAGCGGTAAACCGCCGCTGAACCTGGCGCGCTATATTCGTGAGCTGAAAGCGTATCCTTACGGCTGCCTGGAGCAGACCGCCAGCGGTCTCTTCCCGTCGCTTTATACCAATGCCGCACAGCTTAAAACGCTCGGCATTATCGGCAACAGCGATGAACAACGCCGGGCGGCGATAGATGTGGGGATTTCGCGGATACTGCAAATGCAGCGTCAGGATGGCGGTTTCGCCCTGTGGGATAAAGAAGGCCCCGAAGAAAACTGGCTGACCGCCTACGCGATGGACTTCCTGGTGCGCGCGGGCGAACAGGGTTACAGCGTACCGGCAGACGCCATTAACAAAGGTAATAACCGTCTGCTGCGTTATTTGCAGGAGCCGGGGCTGATGACCCTTCGCTACAGCGATGATATTGCCGCCAGCCGCTTTGCCGTGCAGGCGTATGCCGCGCAGGTGCTGGCGCGTCAGCAGAAAGCGCCGCTCGGCGCGCTGCGCGAAATCTGGGGGCGTCACGCACAGGCGAAATCGGGTCTGTCGCTGATGCAACTGGGCGTGGCGCTGAAAGCGATGGGTGATGCGCCGCGTAGTGAAGAAGCCATTCAACTGGCGCTGAAAACGCCGCGTGCCGACAAGCAGCGTTGGATTGGCGACTACGGCAGCGTGCTGCGTGATAACGCGCTGATGCTGGCGTTGATGGAAGAGAACAAACTGCTGCCGGATGCGCAGAACACGCTGCTGCAAACACTCTCTGAACAGGCGTTTGGCGAGCGTTGGTTATCCACGCAGGAAAGCAACGCGCTGTTCCTGGCAGGCCGCAGCCTTGCCGATTTGCCGGGCAACTGGCAGGCGCAAACGTCGCTGGAGGCCGCGCCGTTGCAGAGCGATAAAGCACAAACCCGTAATCTGGATGCGGATCAACTGGGCGCATTGCAGGTAACGAACAACGGCACGCAGCCGCTGTGGTTGCGCCTCGATGCCACCGGGTATCCGGAGTATTCGTCGGAGCCGGTCAGCAACGTGTTGCAGATTGAACGGCAGATCCTGGGTACCGACGGAAGGCCGAAAGCTATCTCTTCGCTGCGCAGCGGTGACCTGGTGCTGGTGCGCCTCGAGATTAACGCCAGCCAGAACGTACCGGACGCGCTGGTGGTCGATATGCTGCCCGCCGGGCTGGAGCTGGAAAATCAGAACCTGGCAAACAGCAGCGCCAGCCTGGCGGATAACGCAGGCGAAGCGCAGAATCTGATCAACCAGATGCAACAGGCGGATATTCAGCATATGGAATTCCGCGACGATCGCTTTGTAGCGGCCGTTGCCGTCAATCAGAACCAGCCGGTCACGCTGGTTTATCTGGCGCGCGCGGTGATGCCAGGCACGTATCAATTGCCGCAGCCGCAGGTGGAATCGATGTATGTGCCGCAGTGGCGTGCCACCGGCCAGGCGGATGGCCCGCTGATCGTCACGCCGTAATATGCGGTTGTTGTCTGCGATAAAACGCCGCTGGCTTTGGCTGGCGGCGGGCGGGGTGCTGTTGTGGCTGGCAGTGCTGGGGGCTGATCGTCTCTGGCCGCTGCCGTTACATGAAGTGACGCCGGCCCGCGTGGTGGTCGCGCAGGATGGCACACCGCTGTGGCGTTTTGCTGACGCTGAAGGGATCTGGCGTTATCCAGTGACGATTGAAGAGGTTTCACCGCGCTATCTTGACGCGCTGATTCAGTATGAAGATCGCTGGTTCTGGGATCATCCCGGCGTAAACCCGTTATCGATCCTGCGCGCGGCCTGGCAGGATCTCACCTCCGGGCGCGTGATCTCCGGCGGCAGCACGCTCACCATGCAGGTTGCTCGCCTGCTGGATCCTCATCCTCGTACTTTCGGCGGTAAATTCCGCCAGCTCTGGCGCGCGTTTCAGCTGGAGTGGCACCTTTCTAAACGCGAAATTCTCACCCTTTATCTCAATCGCGCACCTTTCGGCGGTACATTGCAGGGCGTGGGCGCGGCAAGCTGGGCCTACCTGGGTAAACCGCCCGCACAGCTGAGCTATGCTGATGCCGCGCTGCTGGCGGTGTTACCGCAGGCGCCAAGCCGCTTGCGCCCGGATCGCTGGCCGGAACGCGCGCAGGCGGCACGCAACAAAGTGCTGGCGCGAATGCAAACTCAGCAGGTGTGGCCCGCGCAGGTGGTGAAAGAGGCCAGCGAAGAGCCCGTCTGGTTGTTTCCACGGCAGATGCCGCAGCTGGCGCCGCTCTTCTCGCGCAAGGTGCTGGCGCTGAGCCAGGCCGAAAAAATCACCACCACGCTGGATGCCGGGCTGCAACGCCAGCTGGAAGAGATGGCGCTCAACTGGAAATCGCGCCTGCCGCCGCGCAGTTCGCTGGCAATGATCGTTGTGGATAACAGTACGATGCAGGTACGCGGCTGGGTGGGATCGGCAGACATCGCTGACGACAGTCGATTTGGGCATATCGATATGGTGTCGGCGATCCGATCGCCGGGATCGGTATTAAAACCGTTTGTGTATGGGATGGCGATGGATGAAGGGTTGATCCATCCCGCCTCGCTGCTCCAGGATGTGCCGCGCCGGGTGGGGGATTATCGTCCCGGTAACTTTGATAGCGGTTTCCACGGCCCGGTGAGCATGAGCGAGGCGCTGGTGCGATCGCTAAACCTTCCAGCCGTGCAGGTTCTGGAAGCCTACGGCCCGAAACAGTTTGCCGCGCGTCTGCGTAACGCTGGTTTACCGTTGATATTGCCCGCCGGCGCGGAGCCTAATTTATCGTTGATCCTCGGCGGAGCGGGTGCGCGTCTGGCAGATATCACAGCCGCCTACAGCGCTTTTGCGCGTCATGGCAAAGCAGGGCGTTTACGTTTGCTTGCGGACGATCCGCTGGTGGAACGCCCGCTCCTGTCGCCCGGATCGGCGTGGATCATTCGCCGAATTCTGGCGGGGGAAGATCAGCCGATGGCGGATGATTCGCTGCCGCTGGTCGTGCCGCTGGCGTGGAAAACCGGCACCAGCTACGGCTATCGCGATGCGTGGGCAATCGGCCTGAATGCGCGTTACAGTATCGGTATCTGGACCGGCAGGCCGGACGGTACACCCGTTGCCGGGCAGTTTGGTTTTGCCAGCGCGGTGCCGCTCCTGAATCAGGTCAGCAATCTGCTGCTTTCCCGCTCCAGCGCGGGGAAAAACGTATTGCCCACCGATCCACGCCCCGCGTCGGTGAGCGGCGGGACGATTTGCTGGCCGGGCGGGCAGTCATTGCCGGAGGGCGACGCGAACTGCCGCCGCCGTCTCGCGACCTGGCTTCTGGATAGCAGCCAGCCGCCGACGCTGCTGTTGCCCGGCCAGGAAGGCATTCGCGGTATTCGCTTCCCGGTCTGGCTGGATGCGCAGGAAAAACGTGTCGCGGCGGATTGCCCGGATGCGAAACAAACCACCCTGGATGTCTGGCCGCTGCCGCTTGAACCCTGGCTTCCCGCCAGCGAGCGACGCGCCGCCAGGCTTCCTGCCGCCTCAACCGTTTGTCCACCACAAATATCGCAGGACGCGCCGCCGCTAGTGCTTTCTGGCGTGCGAGAAGGCGCGGTGATTCAGCGTGCACCCGGCGAGTCTCAGGCAACACTTGCACTGCAGACCAGCGGCGGAGAAGGGCGACGCTGGTGGTTCCTGAATGGTGAGCCGCAGGAAAGCGCGGGAAAAAATCTGACGCTTACGCTACAAAACGCGGCAGAATATCAACTTGTGGTGATGGATGAAGGCGGGCAGATAGCAACGGTAAACTTTACCTTCCACTAAGATTTTCGCGCCATGTAGCGTAAGAATGTTGCTAAAGCTAATTTTATTTTAAAAAAATGTTACCTTCGTCCATAGGCAAGGCGAGCTTGTCTCATTATAATCCGCGCCAGGTCATACGATGTATGCATAACAACAGAACACATTTCAGAGGTAATCATGGCTATTGAACGTACTTTTTCCATCATCAAGCCAAACGCGGTGGCAAAAAACGTTATTGGAAGCATCTTTGCACGTTTTGAAGCGGCAGGGTTCAAAATCGTCGGCACCAAAATGCTGCATCTGACCGTTGAGCAGGCGCGCGGTTTCTACGCTGAGCATGATGGCAAACCGTTCTTCGACGGTCTGGTTGAATTAATGACCTCTGGCCCTATCGTGGTTTCCGTTCTGGAAAGCGAAAACGCGGTACAGCGTCACCGCGATCTGCTGGGGGCGACCAACCCGGCTAACGCACTGGCGGGTACTCTGCGTGCAGATTACGCTGACAGCTTCACTGAGAATGGCACCCACGGTTCCGATTCTGTTGAATCCGCACAGCGCGAAATCGCTTACTTCTTCGGTGAAGGCGAAGTCTGCCCGCGCACTCGCTAATTCAGGCGATTTATCTTTTTTTAACGGATCCCACGTGCAGACGTGGCGTCCGTGCGCCAGAATTTGTACAATGCAACGCCCCCGGACGAGCAGACCGCTCTCCCGGGGCGTTTCTTTTTATTAACCCTCCAGGGGCCATAACGTGTAACAACGAGGCCGGTAAAGATTATGTCTGAACAAATTGTCACGCCTGAGAGCGCCATCCCGGCGGTTCCCAATAAAGATGGAAAAATTAACCTGCTGGATCTCAACCGTCAGCAGATGCGCGAGTTTTTTAAAGACTTAGGCGAGAAACCCTTCCGTGCCGATCAGGTCATGAAGTGGATGTATCACTACTGCAGCGATAACTTTGATGATATGACCGATATCAACAAGGTTCTGCGTAATAAGTTGAAAGAAGTCGCTGAAATTCGTGCGCCGGAAGTGGTTGAAGAGCAACGTTCTTCCGATGGCACCATCAAATGGGCGATTGCGGTTGGCGATCAGCGCGTTGAAACGGTTTATATTCCGGAAGACGACCGCGCGACCCTGTGTGTTTCTTCACAGGTTGGCTGTGCGTTAGAGTGTAAATTCTGTTCTACAGCGCAGCAGGGCTTTAACCGTAACCTGCGCGTTTCGGAAATTATTGGCCAGGTCTGGCGTGCGGCGAAAATCGTTGGCGCGGCAAAAGTCACCGGTCAGCGTCCAATCACCAACGTGGTGATGATGGGCATGGGTGAACCGTTGCTGAACCTGACGAACGTGGTGCCTGCCATGGAAATCATGCTTGATGATTTCGGTTTTGGTCTGTCTAAACGTCGCGTTACCCTGTCGACCTCTGGCGTGGTTCCGGCACTGGATAAACTCGGCGATATGATTGACGTTGCGCTCGCAATTTCCCTGCACGCGCCAAACGATGAAATTCGTGACGAAATTGTACCGATCAACAAAAAGTACAATATCGAAACCTTCCTGGCGGCGGTGCGCCGTTATCTGGAAAAATCTAACGCCAATCAGGGGCGTGTGACCATCGAGTACGTAATGCTCGACCACGTCAACGACGGTACCGAACACGCGCATCAGTTGGCAGAGCTGCTGAAAAATACGCCGTGCAAAATCAACTTGATTCCGTGGAACCCGTTCCCTGGCGCGCCGTATGGCCGTAGCTCTAACAGCCGTATCGACCGTTTCTCTAAGGTACTGATGGAATACGGTTTCACTACCATCGTGCGTAAAACGCGCGGTGATGATATCGATGCTGCGTGCGGCCAGCTGGCCGGTGACGTTATTGACCGTACCAAACGCACCCTGCGTAAGCGTATGCAGGGTGAGGCTATCGACGTAAAAGCCGTGTAATCACGCCTTCGCGCACGGCAGAAATGGCGTGCGCGACGTTAAATGGGCAAGGATTAGGCGAAACGTACTGATCTGGTTAATAATTACGGTGCGTTTCCGCCAGTATTGAGGCAGTATGTAGCGCAGGAATGACAGTACCGTTACCGTCTCTGGTGCTGTTTTGAGGTCGCTAACCGGGCAGCTTATACTGTCTGTTCGAAGTCAACGATCGGATGTTTCGCGGTGTAGGCGTAGTCTGCATCAGAGTCTTAATTTCACGAACCAGCAGTTGTAGCGAATGAATACTGAAACCAACCCAGATCAACAAGAAGCACGTACCACGGGCTCCCGTTTACGCAACGCCCGTGAACAACTCGGACTCAGCCAGCAGGCGGTTGCTGAACGTTTATGCCTGAAGGTTTCCACCGTTCGCGATATTGAAGAAGATAAAGCCCCCGCTGAACTCGCATCAACATTCCTGCGTGGTTATATCCGTTCTTATGCTCGCCTCGTTCATATCCCTGAAGAAGAACTGCTGCCGATGATGGAAAAGCAAGCGCCGGTACGCGCTGCGAAAGTCGCGCCGATGCAGAGCTTCTCGCTGGGCAAACGTCGTAAAAAACGTGATGGCTGGTTGATGAGCTTCACCTGGCTGGTGCTGTTCGTGGTCGTCGGTCTGACGGTGGCGTGGTGGTGGCAAAACCACAAAGCGCAGCAGGAAGAGATCACCACCATGGCGGATCAATCCTCTGTGGAACTGAGCAACAGTGGCAATACCGGTTCTCAGGATGTGCCGTTAGACACCGGCGCAACCAGCACGCCTGCGACAGCGGACACCGCCGCGCCGGCAACTGCGCCAGCAGATAACTCTGCGACGCAAACGCCAGCGACAGCCGCAACGCCAGCGCCAGCAACCGACGCGCAGAATAACGCCGTTGTTGCGCCGTCTCAGGCGAATGTCGACCCGGCTGCGACCGCGCAGACGACCGCTCCGGCTGCAACGGGCTTGCCAACCGACCCGGCTCAGCCTGCCACGCCAGCCGCTGACCCGAATGCGCTGGTGATGAACTTTACCGCAGACTGCTGGCTGGAAGTCACCGATGCGACCGGCAAAAAACTGTTCAGCGGGATGCAGCGTAAAGATGGTAACTTGAATCTCGTGGGCCAGGCACCGTACAAACTGAAAATTGGCGCGCCGGCCGCAGTACAGATCCAGTATCAGGGTAAACCTGTCGACCTGAGCCGTTTTATCAGAACTAACCAGGTTGCGCGTCTGACCGTAAATGCCGAACAATCACCGGCACAGTAACAGACGGGCAACGCGGGAGATTTTTCATGCACAACCAGGCTCCAATTCAACGTAGAAAATCGAAACGCATTTACGTTGGGAACGTGCCGATTGGCGATGGGGCACCCATCGCCGTACAGTCGATGACCAACACGCGTACCACCGATGTGGAAGCAACGGTCAATCAGATTAAAGCGTTAGAACGCGTCGGGGCGGATATCGTTCGTGTTTCCGTGCCGACGATGGACGCGGCAGAAGCGTTCAAACTCATCAAGCAGCAGGTCAGCGTACCGCTGGTGGCTGATATTCACTTCGACTACCGTATTGCGCTGAAAGTGGCGGAGTACGGCGTCGATTGTCTGCGTATCAACCCCGGCAACATCGGAAACGAAGAACGTATCCGTATGGTGGTGGACTGCGCGCGCGACAAAAATATTCCCATCCGCATTGGCGTTAACGCCGGTTCTCTGGAGAAAGATCTTCAGGAAAAATATGGCGAGCCAACGCCGCAGGCGCTGCTGGAATCCGCAATGCGCCATGTCGATCACCTCGATCGTTTGAATTTTGATCAGTTCAAAGTCAGCGTGAAAGCCTCTGATGTTTTCCTCGCCGTCGAGTCATATCGTCTGCTGGCGAAGCAGATCGATCAGCCGCTGCATCTGGGGATCACCGAAGCAGGTGGCGCACGCAGCGGCGCGGTGAAATCGGCGATCGGCTTAGGATTGCTGCTCTCGGAAGGGATCGGCGATACGCTGCGCGTTTCGCTGGCGGCAGATCCGGTTGAAGAGATCAAAGTGGGCTTCGATATCCTCAAATCTCTGCGTATCCGTTCGCGCGGTATCAACTTCATCGCCTGCCCAACCTGTTCACGTCAGGAATTTGACGTCATCGGTACGGTCAACGCCCTGGAGCAACGCCTTGAAGATATCATCACGCCGATGGACGTTTCTATTATCGGCTGCGTGGTGAATGGCCCAGGTGAAGCGCTGGTGTCAACGCTGGGCGTAACAGGCGGTAATAAGAAAAGCGGCCTGTATGAAGATGGTGTGCGTAAAGACCGTCTGGATAACGACGACATGATCGACCAGCTTGAAGCCCGTATTCGTGCGAAGGCCACGATTCTGGATGAAGCTAATCGCATCGACGTTCAGCAGGTCGAAAAATAACAAGATGGGAAGTTAGTGTTCTCAAGGTATACACAAAATCATTCAGGTTGCGTCAAGGCGGTAAACCAACGCAGAGGCACTTGAAGGATGAAGTGTATATGATGACCTGAACTTCCCGTGTATGATTGAACCCCTGCGGGAAATCCGCTGAGGGTTCATTTTTATATTTATAAAGAGAATAAACGTGGCAAAAAACATTCAAGCCATCCGCGGCATGAACGATTATCTGCCTGGCGAGACCGCCATCTGGCAGCGCATTGAAGGCACACTCAAAAACGTGCTCGGCAGCTACGGTTACAGTGAAATCCGTTTGCCGATTGTAGAGCAGACCCCGTTATTCAAGCGCGCGATTGGTGAAGTGACCGACGTGGTTGAAAAAGAGATGTATACCTTTGAGGACCGCAACGGCGATAGCCTGACTCTGCGCCCGGAAGGTACTGCGGGCTGCGTACGCGCCGGCATCGAGCATGGTCTTCTGTACAATCAGGAGCAGCGCCTGTGGTATATCGGGCCGATGTTCCGTCACGAACGTCCGCAGAAAGGACGCTACCGCCAGTTCCATCAGTTGGGTTGCGAAGTGTTTGGTCTGCAAGGCCCGGACATCGACGCCGAGCTGATCATGCTCACCGCTCGCTGGTGGCGCGCGCTGGGCATCTCTGAACACGTAGCGCTGGAGCTGAACTCTATCGGTTCTCTCGAAGCGCGTGCGAACTATCGTGATGCGTTGATTGCCTTCCTCGAGCAGCATAAAGATAAGCTGGACGAAGACTGCAAACGTCGTATGTACAGCAACCCGCTGCGCGTGCTGGATTCAAAAAATCCGGACGTACAGGCGCTGTTGAACGACGCGCCTGCGCTGGGCGACTATCTTGACGATGACTCTCGCGAACACTTTGCCGGGCTGTGTGCTCAGCTGGATGCGGCGGGCATTGCCTACACGGTCAACCAGCGTCTGGTGCGCGGTCTGGACTACTACAACCGCACCGTTTTTGAATGGGTGACCAACAGCCTGGGTTCACAGGGCACCGTTTGCGCCGGTGGGCGTTATGACGGTCTGGTTGAACAACTGGGCGGTCGCGCTACGCCGGCGGTGGGCTTCGCGATGGGTCTCGAACGACTTGTTTTGTTAGTTCAGGCAGTTAATCCGGAATTTAAAGCCGATCCTGTTGTCGATATATACCTGGTAGCCTCAGGTGCTGATACTCAGTCCGCCGCAATGCGTCTGGCTGAAGAGGTACGTGATGCAATTCCAGGTGTGAAACTGATGACTAACCATGGCGGCGGCAACTTCAAGAAACAGTTCGCCCGTGCGGACAAATGGGGTGCGCGCGTTGCTCTGGTGTTGGGTGAGTCTGAAGTCGCACAAGCGAATGTGGTCGTGAAGGATTTACGTTCTGGCGAGCAGACAACCGTAACGCAGGACGGCGTTGCCGCGCATTTGCGCACTATTCTGGGTTAATCTCCCGGACATTTTTATCAGGAGAAGGACTGCGTGGAAATGTACAATAACGAAAACGACCAGGTTGACGCGCTTAAGCGTTTCTTTGCCGAAAACGGTAAAGCCCTGGCTGTTGGGGTCATTTTAGGGATTGGTGCGCTGGTTGGCTGGCGCTACTGGACGTCCCATCAGCTGAATACGGCGCGTGAATCTTCACAGGCCTATGAAAATGCCGTTTCTTCTCTTAGCTCAGGGAAACCGGAAGCGCTGGCCGGGGCGGAGAAATTCGCTGCCGAATCGAAAAACACTTACGGTGCTTTCGCGTCGCTGGAACTGGCTCAGCAATACGTTGACAAAAACGAACTGGATAAAGCGGAAAAACAGCTGAACCAGGGCTTAGCTGCGGCTTCTGATGAGAATCTGAAATCGGTTATCAGCATGCGACTGGCACGCGTTCAGCTGCAAATGAAGCAGCCAGATGCGGCGCTGAAGACGATTGAAAGCATTAAAGGCGAAGGCTGGACGGCTATCGTCGCCGATTTGCGCGGGGAAATTCTGCTCAGCAAAGGTGACAAACAAGGCGCTCGCGCGGCCTGGGAAGCAGGAGCGAAAAGTGATGCTTCCCCTGCGCTCAGCGAAATGATGCGCATGAAAATTAATAATTTGTCCATCTGAGAGGGACCCGATGCAATTGCGTAAATTACTTTTGCCAGGACTGCTTTCTGTCACTCTGTTGAGTGGTTGTTCCTGGTTTAGCGGCGAAGAAGATATCGTAAAAATGTCCCCGCTCCCGACGGTTGAAAACCAGTTCACGCCTTCTACCGCATGGGATGTGTCGGTAGGGAACGGGATTGGCAACTTCTATTCCAACCTGCACCCGGCCTATGCAGACAGCGTTGTGTATGCGGCAGACCGTCGCGGTACCGTGAAAGCGCTAAACGCTGATGACGGCAAAGAAGTCTGGTCAGTTGACCTGGCGGAAAAAGATGGCTGGCTGTCACGTAAACCGGCGCTGCTTTCCGGTGGCCTGACCGTTTCTGGTGGCCATGTGTATGTTGGTAGCGAAAAAGCCAAAGTGTACGCGCTGGATGCGGGTGATGGTTCTATTTCCTGGCAGACAGTCACTGCAGGTGAAGTTCTGTCTCGTCCGGTGGTCAGCGACGGCCTGGTGCTGGTTCATACCAGCAACGGTCAGCTGCAGGCGCTGAACGAAGCGGACGGTGCCGTCAAGTGGACCGTCAATCTGGATATGCCTGCGCTCTCACTGCGCGGTGAATCCGCGCCAGCAGTTGCTTACGGTGCAGCCATTGTCGGCGGCGATAATGGTCGCGTCAGCGCCGTTCTGATGCAGCAGGGCCAGCTGATTTGGCAGCAACGTATTTCTCAGGCAACGGGTAACACCGAAATTGACCGCCTGAGCGATGTCGACACCACGCCGGTTATTGCTAATGGTGTGGTTTACGCGCTGGCGTATAACGGTAACCTGACTGCGCTGGATCTGCGCAGCGGCCAGATCCTGTGGAAACGTGAGCTGGGCTCGGTGAATGATTTCATCGTCGATGGTAACCGCATCTACATGGTCGATCAGAATGACCGCCTGCTGGCGCTCACCACTGACGGCGGCGTAACGTTATGGACGCAAAGCGACCTGCTGCACCGCCTGCTGACTGCGCCTGCGCTGTATAACGGCAGCCTGGTGGTTGGCGATAGCGAAGGGTATATGCACTGGATTAACACCGAAGATGGCCGCTTTGTCGCTCAGCAAAAAGTGGACAGCTCTGGCTTCCTGACTGAACCTGTGGTTGCCGATGGCAAACTGCTGATTCAGGCAAAAGACGGTACGCTGTACGCGATTACGCGTTAAAATAGTGCGGTGATTCAGTGAATAACGGCTCCTGTTAAATCAGGGGCCGTTTGCTATTTTTATTATTATTGTTTTTGTGCCCGATGGTGCAACGTTTATGAGGCTACATTTTCTGTAGGCCGGGTAAGCGCAGCGCCACCCGGCAAACCAAATATTGAGTTAATGAGGCTTTAACATGATTCCTGTGGTCGCGCTTGTCGGGCGCCCTAACGTTGGAAAATCCACGCTATTTAACCGCCTGACGCGCACTCGTGATGCGCTGGTCGCGGATTTCCCGGGTCTGACTCGTGACCGTAAATACGGTCGTGCTGAAGTGGAAGGCCGTGAGTTTATCTGTATCGATACCGGCGGTATCGACGGTACGGAAGAGGGCGTAGAAACCCGTATGGCGGAACAGTCGCTGCTGGCGATTGAAGAAGCGGATGTAGTGCTGTTTATGGTCGATGCGCGTGCCGGGCTGATGCCGGCGGATAAAGCGATCGCCAAACATCTGCGCTCTCGTGAAAAACCGACCTTCCTGGTGGCGAATAAAACGGACGGCGTTGATGCCGATCAGGCCATCGCTGATTTCTGGTCGCTCGGTTTGGGGGATATCTACCCTATCGCGGCTTCTCACGGTCGCGGCGTGACCAGCCTGCTGGAACACGTGCTGCTGCCGTTTGTTGATGACGTGAACCCGCCGGAAGAAGTGGACGAAGACGCGGAGTACTGGGCGAAATTTGAAGCCGAACAGAACGGTGAACCGCTGGAAGAGCCGGAAGATGATTTCGACCCGACTACGCTGCCTATCAAGCTGGCGATTGTCGGACGTCCAAACGTAGGTAAGTCTACACTTACTAACCGTATTCTTGGCGAAGACCGCGTGGTGGTCTACGACATGCCGGGTACCACCCGCGACAGTATCTACATTCCGATGGAGCGCGACGAGCGTGAATACGTGCTTATCGACACCGCCGGTGTGCGTAAACGCGGTAAAATTACCGACGTCGTTGAAAAGTTCTCCGTTATCAAGACGTTGCAGGCAATTGAAGACGCTAACGTGGTGCTGCTGGTTATTGATGCCCGTGAAGGCATCTCCGATCAGGACCTGTCGCTGCTGGGCTTCATCCTGAATAGTGGGCGCTCACTTGTTATCGTGGTCAACAAATGGGATGGCCTGAGCAACGAAGTCAGAGAGCAGGTGAAAGAGACGCTCGACTACCGTCTGGGCTTTATCGACTTCGCGCGCGTGCACTTTATCTCTGCGCTGCACGGCAGCGGCGTGGGGAACCTGTTTGAATCTGTGCGCGAAGCCTATGATAGCTCGACTCGCCGTGTGGGCACCGCCATGCTGACCCGTATTATGACGATGGCGGTGGAAGATCACCAGCCACCGCTGGTGCGCGGTCGTCGCGTGAAGCTGAAATATGCGCACGCGGGGGGCTATAACCCGCCGATCGTAGTGATTCACGGTAATCAGGTGAAAGACCTGCCAGATTCTTACAAGCGTTATCTGATGAACTACTTCCGTAAGTCGCTGGATGTAATGGGTACGCCGATTCGTATCCAGTTCAAGGAAGGGGATAACCCGTACGCGAACAAGCGCAATACGCTGACACCGACCCAGATGCGTAAGCGTAAACGCCTGATTAAACATATCAAGAAAAGCAAGTAATCACTCATCAATGGCCTCGTTCAGAGGCCATTGTCACAAAGGAGCCACCATGGAACTGCTTTGCCCTCAATGTCAGCACCAGCTGGTGCAGGATGGCGCGCATGCGCACTGCTCGTCCTGCGGTTACGATGTCGAACTGCAAGCCTGCTGCCCCGATTGCCATCTGCCGCTCCAGGTATTGAAAGCCTGCGGTGCGGTGGATTATTTTTGCCAGAACGGGCATGGGTTAATTTCGCGTAAGCGTGTGGAATTTGTTATTCCGGCGTGATAAATATTAACTTTTATGAGGATGCTGCTGAAATATTAATTGAGTAAATATTTCGGTGGTATTCTATAAAGTTGAAATTCTCTAATTTTATTGTTCATTCTTAAACTATCAAAATCATTCATTTTTCGGAATTCATTTAGGGTAATTTTATATATTTTATCTCTCCCGCATATTAAAATTCTCACAACGTAATTTTATTTTCATGGTTGCCTATTGTGCAGTGGATGCGCCTGGCTATTCTGATGTTTTTATCAGGGACGGTTTATGCCGCGCCCGAGATTTCTGCGTCTGAAGAAAAGTCGTCTCCGGTATCCACGCTTCCAGATTTGGGCAGTGAAGCGGCAAAACAGGAAGAGCAAGAAAGCAAAGGTAAATCCTGGAAAGAGCAGGGTTCTGATTATTTCATTAACTCCGCGACACAGGGCTTTGACAACCTGACGCCAGAGGCGCTTCAGTCGCAGGCGAGAAGCTACCTGCAGGGGCAAGTCACTTCCGGGGCGCAGTCTCTCATTGAAGGCGCAATGTCGCCCTTTGGTAAAGTCCGTTCAAATCTCTCAATTGGACAGGGGGGCGATCTTGATGGTAGCTCTCTTGATTATTTCGTTCCCTTATATGATAACCAGAAAACTTTATTCTTTAGCCAATTATCCACTCAACGAAAAGATGATCGCACTATTGGCAATTTAGGTTTGGGTATAAGATATAATACTGAAAAATGGTTGTGGGGGGGGAATATATTTTATGACTATGATTTTACCCGTGGACATCGCCGCTTAGGTTTAGGCGCGGAAGCCTGGACCGATTATTTAAAATTCTCAGGCAACTATTATCATCCACTTTCCAGCTGGAAAGATTCCGAAGATTTTGATTTCTATGAAGAGCGCCCGGCGCGCGGCTGGGATATTCGCGCCGAAGCCTGGCTACCTGCTTATCCGCAGCTCGGTGGGAAAATCGTTTTCGAACAGTACTACGGTGATGAGGTTGCGCTATTTGGCACCGATAATCTGGAGAAAGATCCCTTCGCCGTCACGCTTGGCGTGAAATATCAGCCCGTCCCGCTTATCGCCATAGGTACTGATTTTAAAGCTGGCACCGGCGATAACACCGATTTATCTGTTAACGCAACGCTTAACTACCAGTTTGGCGTTCCGCTGAAAGAGCAGCTTGACCCGGATAAAGTGAGCGCAGCCCATTCGCTGATGGGCAGTCGCATGGATTTTGTCGAACGTAACAACTTTATCGTTCTGGAATACAAAGAGAAAGATCCGCTGGAAGTCACGCTGTGGCTGAAAGCAGATGCCGCCAATGAGCATCCTGAATGCGTGATTAAAGACACCCCGGAAGAAGCCGTTGGTCTGGAAAAATGTAAGTGGACCATTAACGCGCTCATCAACCATCACTACAAAATCGTTGCCGCCTCCTGGCAGGCGAAAAACAATGCCGCCCGCACGCTGGTGATGCCGGTCATCAAAGAAGACACCATCACGGATGGCAACAACAACCACTGGAATCTGGTACTGCCTGCCTGGCAGTACAGTTCCGATAAAGCCGAGCAGGAAAAACTGAATACCTGGCGGGTGCGTCTGGCGCTGGAAGATGAAAAAGGTAACCGGCAGAACTCCGGCGTAGTGGAAATTACCGTTCAACAGGACCGCAAAATTGAGCTGATCGTCAATAACATTGCTGATGTGCCCGAAGAGAACAACCATAGCCATGAAGCCAGCGCCCAGGCAGATGGTGTCGATGGCGTGGTGATGGATCTTGATGTCACGGACAGCTTTGGTGATAACACGGATCGCAACGGTAACCCATTGCCAGATAATGGCCTTAGCCCGCAGCTTTACGATGCGCAGGATAAAAAAGTCACGCTCACCAACAAACCCTGTTCTACCGATAACCCCTGCGTCTTTATCGCTAAGCAAGATAAAGAAAAAGGCACCGTGACGCTCTCCAGTACCCTGCCGGGTACCTTCCGCTGGAAAGCGAAGGCTGCGCCGTATGATGACAGTAACTATGTCGACGTCACCTTCCTCGGGTCAGAAATCGGTGGACTCAATGCCTTTATCTATCGCGTGGGCGCAGACAAACCGGTCAATTTGATTGGCAACGATAAAGAACCGCTGCCGCTTGATAGCACCTACCGTTTTGTCCTCTGGCGCGATGCCAACAAAGACGGCGTATTTCAGCAGTCGGAAAAACTGACCGACGAAGAGATGAAGCAGTATGACTATCAATGGGAATTTACCGGCCAGAGCGCGCACGGAGAGACCGGCGCACAGGCCAACACGGCGAATGAAGATATTGTGATCCCCGCGACCAACAGCGAAGCCGCGAAGAAGTTTGGCGCGCAGGTGGGCGATGGGGTGCAGGGTTATGGCTTGCAGGTGAATTACAGCAAGAAATAGGGTCAGCGCTATGGCTGATCGGGCCACCGCTGAAAGTGAACTAAGGAGAGTGTTTAATGAAGCCTTATATGAAACGTGGCCTGACCAAAGTCGCGCTGGCGCTGATGGTGGCTGGATACTGCGCTATTCCGTCGGCAATGGCGGGAGATGCGGCCTGGGTAGCAAGTGGCACGACCGCAGAATTTCAGGGGACGATTCCATGGTTATACCGCGAGGGTAGTAATGACCCAACGGGTGATGCTGACCATGTCATTGTGACGTCAGACGGTAAAGGTACGCGTCCAGCCGGTAGCGAAGGTGATAAACGCCTCTATGTCGGCGATACCATCACATTAGGCTGGGATATTGGCGATACCGAAGGTGACGTCGATGAAGGCGCTAAAGGCACGGATGGCGCAACTAAAGAAACCATCAAATGGTTTAGCTATAGCGATAACGCCGGAAGTGATAAGAAGGAAATTACCTCTGCAGCCGGTAAATCCAGCTACACCATTAGCGATGGCGATCGTGGTCGTTACATTGGGGTCGAAATTCAGCCTATCACCCAAACCGGTAATCCCTATCAGGGTGGTGCGCTGAGCCTGTTAGATATTACTACCGCCAACGGTGGTGGTACCGATGGCGGAGACGACAACGTCGATCCAGGCCCGGTTGTTAACCAGAATCTGAAAGTCGCCATCTTCGTTAAAGATACCAAAGTTAACCTGATTGGCGGTAATACCCCGATTGCGCTGGATACCACGTATGTCGCCAAATTGTTCTCGGATGAGAACGGTAACGGTACCTGGGATGCAGGTACCGATGTGGATGTTACCGCCAACTATGACTTTGCCTGGGTCTTTAACGGTAACAGTAAACAGCTTAATACGGCGGGGGGTATTGCGAATGCCCGCTTTGACAATAACGAGCTGTCTATACCGAAAACCAACGCCGACGCGAAAACCAACCTCAACGGTGGCGATCGTAACGGTAAAACCGGCCTTGCCATCCCGGACAACGGTGATGGCGTGCAGGGTTACACCTTGTCCATCATTTACAAACACCACTAACCGTGGTCTTAACAGCATTCCCGCAAGGGAATGCTGTTTTCCGCCTTTTTTGCTTAGCCGTTGATTAAGCAAAAAGGGTTGAAATTACGTTTATTCGGCTGGAGTGCCTGACATGTCGATCTGTCTGAAACCAGGGAAAATCATCGCGCTTACCGGCGTGTTAGCGTCTATTTTGCTACCCGCTATTGTGCTGGCGGCGAGCGCCTGGCAGACGTATCCTGGTTCAACAGCCGAGTTTAACGGGACTGTTCCCGTGGCTGATAGCGCCACTGTGCCCGTGTATCAGGGAAGTATTCAACTTGACCCCGCCCAAGAGCATGATGTCGCCAATACCGCAACGCCGGGCAATTTTAGTGTCGATGCGACGGCCAGCAGTTTACTGTTATTCAATCCCCGAGACACTGAGGGCGATATTTTTGCCACACCGCCTGTGCTGAGATGGGAGAATCAAACCCCTCCCGCAGTCTCTTTAGTCTGGGCTGAGGCGGCAACGCCAGACACGCCTCTCAACCCGCAGCCGCGCGTCGATCGCTCGTTCTGTGCGCAGAATCTTGCCGGGCATAAGCTGGTGGCTATCCCACAGATTGATTCTGGCACCACGCTCCCAACGCTAAATCTTTATACCATGACCGGTGTACCGAATCGCGGTACGGTATTGCTCAATGAAAAGCAGGTAACGTTAAATATCGCCCCCGCACAGGGCGATTTAGTTACCGTTCGCGCGCAAGGGTATGACGACACGCTGAATGCAGCTAAGGCCACCGTCGGCGAGTCGATAACCTTGACGGTAATGACCTTTGATTGCCAGGGCAATCCGGCAGGAAATATTCCCTTTATTATCAAACGTCGCGATGCGGTAAACCGTCAGGGCGGAGTCAATAACACCGGCCCGGTAAAGCTGGGAAGTACAGAACTCACGACCACGGCAACGGAATATCATGGCACCACCAATGCCGATGGCACTGCCGGCATTACAGTCACGCAGCCAAACGGCCCAGGCGTTAAAACGCCGCTGGTGGTTAGCCTGGCAGGTATCAGCCAAACCAGCGAAACGGCGGTAATTTTCACCGTACTGACCAGCCCGGATGTACCGCAGGCCAATATGTGGGGCCATATGGCGGAGACGATAAAAGCCCATGACTATACCTTCTCGCGCCCGAAATTGGCGGCGGAAGTGGATAATGAAGACGGTACCGCTAACGATCACAACGAAACCTGGTCAACCTTTATCTGGAGCGGGGCGGATAAACACTGCGATATCTTGCCCGGCATGCGTCAGTTTGGTGCCCTGGCGACGGTTATTCCTAACACCATTCAGGAGACGGCAGGCTGGCCGATAAAAGGAGATTACTACTGGTCCTCTCTGGCAGGCGGAACCGGAATGCACCATGCGGCGGATGTTTCTAACCGACGCGAGGCGCAAAAAACTGACGACACTAAATTTATCGTAAGCTGTGTTGATAAAGAAGAGCCGGACGTTGAGCCAGAGATGGTTTTAACAACGGAACAGTATGATGAGGATTTGCAGGCGGCAAAAGCGCAGGTCGGTGAACAGCTTGCAATGCGTCTGACAATTACCGACAAGAAAAACAACAACCAACCGCTCTCCTATTACTACTTTTCACTGCATCTGGATGATGCCGTTAACCGCAAAGGAGAAACCAGCGCGGAGTGGGAAGCGAATCCGGTGCAGTTGACGGGCAACAGCGACCTGCAGAAGGTCGATGCTCATAATTACGAAGGCATGACCGACGTCAACGGGCAGGCAACCATACTGGTCACTCAGCCCGGCGGTGCAGGCGTCAAAACGCACATCATGGCAAAGATGCGCAGTAACTTCACCGCCACAGACGCCAAAGACGTGATTTTCACCGTGGTGACCAGCCCGGATAGCGAATATGCGCGGATGTGGGGCCATATGGGCAACGGGATCATGGAGGGAGGAGACCTCTACAAACGCCCACGCCTGGCGGATGAAACAACGAATGACGTTGGCTCTAAGCGCGAAAATAACGAAGACTGGGCGTTGTTTGATCAGGAAACCAGTATGCAAGCGGAGTGCGGTGTTGGACATGTGCCTTCACAAAACTCACTGGCAAAACTCTATGTGGGTAATCCAGGAAATGCTATCGGCACTGAACATGGTTGGCCCACGATAAACTCCGATTACCTCTCTGCCGTTGAACAACCGGACTCACATACCTCTGTCGATCTTGGTACCGGGAATGTTGATACCTATTCCGGTTATAAGCCGAATTATCTTACCTGTTCTGCTAACGAACTGGTCGCCCGTATCACGGTTGAGACAGACAAAGATACCTCGCCGGGTTCAAAGCTTGCTAAGGCGAAAGTGGGTGAAAAAATTACCATGACGGTGCGTTCCGTTAATGGGCAAAACAATCAGCCTGTTCCCTACACGGCCTTTACTATTACCAAAGATATCAGCCTGGACAGGGAAGAACAGGCTACCGGATACACCGACCCTACCAATGGTGCAATCACGTTAAACGGCACCGAGTATGGTACCTCAAAGCCGTCTATGGTTTATTCCGGCACGACGGATGCTCAAGGTGTGGCCATCGTTGAGATTGAGCAACCGCAAGGGGCAGGAGTAAGAACGAAGCTAGTCATAACCCCGACGAATTCCGTTCTGCCGAATACCATCAACTATTATGTGACCTTTACGGTTCCCACCAGCCCGGATGTGATGGGAGCGAGAATGTGGGGACACATGGACGACACAATAACCGTGGATTCCATGGTTTTTAACCGACCGAAACTCTTTTCCGAAGTGAGCAGCGGGCAAAGTCAGCTTGAGGAAAATAATGAAATGTGGGTTCGCGTGCCCCAGGCTGATATCGAAAATACGTCTGCGGGCGGCTGTGGCAAGAATAAGGTGCCTTACCAGTCACAACTGACTGCGCTTTATAACGCCAACAGCAATAATACTATTCAGACCCTTCACGGCTGGCCAACCGGGCGTGAAGAATACTGGAGCAGTACGCCAGTGGACAGAGTGCCGCACCTCGCTTCGGTGTGGTTGAATAGCGGCAGTGTTGTCGGCAATACAGACGCATCTCCTGAGTATATGAGTTGCCTTTCAACTGCTAATCCTACTGCCAGCATTATCACTCTCGAAGTGGTTGATCAGGCGCAGTGGAATAGCACCCTTAATGCGGCAAAGCTGAAAAAAGGCGAAACGCTACAGGTGAAGGTAACGGTGAAAGATACGGCGGGTAACCCGATGCCAGCAATGCCGTTTAGCCTGACACGCGGCGATGGCTATATCCGCTATAACAATGAAAAACATATCGCCGGTAGTGGAGATGGCATTGTTTCTCCGGTAGTGGTTGATGCGGGTCTGCCGGATGAAATGACATTGAACGACACCGCCACTGCATACGCTGCGTTAACCGATGCGGATGGCAGCAAAATTCTGAATATCACTCGCCCCGAGACCCATGGCACCAAAACAGCGCTTATTGCAGCACTCTATGCAGATCCAACGAAAAACGCATCGTTAGACACCATTTTCACCGTACCCACCAGCCCGGATACTGACAAGGCAAAAATGTGGGGCCATATGCCGGAGACGTTGACGGCGGGTGGGCTGACCTTTAAGCGCCCGTTACTGCTTGCCGAGCTGGCGGTGACTTACAATCGTAAATCCCAGGATGAAGATAATGAAACCTGGGTCTTGTTTACCGAAGCTCAAGCCGCAGATACCAGTCAGAATGGCTGCGGCGCAGAGTACATTCCGGCGCAGAGTGCGCTGGTCACCCTTTCCAGCAACTGGCAAGGCCATGCGGTTGATGGCTGGCCAGTAATGATGGCATATGACTCCAGTACCCCGGATAAAAACAGTATCGGCGATCGTAAATATACGTCTGTGGATATTAGCAAAGGCACCAGCAAAAGCCTCGCATCGGCAGATATGGGGTATTTAACCTGCCAGACCACTGCGAATCCGCCGGTGAATTCGATTGAGCTTACATCAATGCAAGCTGCCAAATATGACGATATTGATGCGGTGAAAGTCAGAACCGATTACAGCAATACCAAAGACACTATCACTCTAACGGTGACAACCCGTGACGCCAACGGAAACCCGGTGGGGTACGTGCCATTTACGTTAAACCATGGTACTACGGTCCCGCGTACGCAGAGCACTACCAATCAGCAGAAGATAGACAACCAGACTAAGCTCATTTATGTCCAGGATAGCTACAATAATTCCAGCGATTATTTTAGCGATGGCGACAAATATTACAGTATGACGGGGCCAGACGGTACGCTGACGTTTGTTCTCTATCAAAATTATCAGGGTGTGGGGGGGCGTATCCCGCTGACGGCAACTATTGATGACGGTAGCAAAAGAAAATCAAATGAGTTGAGTGCAATTTTCACTACCATTACCAGCCCGGATACGCCAAAAGCCAATTTCTGGGGCCATATGCCGGAAACCCTTACCAGCAGCGCGGGCGTGACTTTCCGGCGACCAAAGTTGAAGGAAGAATTGTCCGGAACAAAGTACACCACTATTAACAATGAAAACTGGGCGCAGGTGGACTCAATAAACAAAGCGGACAGCGCAATGTCAGGTTGCACTACACCTTATCAACCGTTTATTAGTGAGTTAATGGGGCTCTATAACGACTACCCAAATGGTGCGTTGAAAACCGAGTTTGGTCTGCCTCTTTTCTCTGGTGTCCCTTACGCGGCGTATGATCAGACCTTTATAAGCCCGTATTGGTATAACCAGACGGTTGATCTGCGGATCGGCACAGTTCAGCAGGAGAAGGCAGGCGATTTAATGCTCTGCCTGGTTGACCCACACACAGAGGCAACGAAGATTGAGTTGACGTCTACGTTACTGAATGCGGATAAAACAGCCATCAACGGCAGCCGCCCGACCGCATGGGCGAAGAAGGGCGAATCAATACCGTTAACCATCAAGGTCACGGATGATGCGGGCAGACCTGCTGCCTATGAAAGCGTCACGTTGTCGCGTGCGACAGCACAAGTGCGCACGCCGAGTGATTTCAAAAGCTCGACAGCAGATGATCTGCTGCTACAGTTTCTGACGCCGGTTGCGCAAGCCAATTACAAATTTGCAGATAATAACGCCAGTTGGAGCGGGATTACGGACGGTGATGGCATCATCACGTTAACCGCCACGCAGGATAATACCTGGGGGCTGGTCACACCGTTTACGGCGACGCTTGCGCGTAAAACAGCGGTGAAGTCAGATCTCGACCTGATGTATACCGTAGTAACAAGCCCGGATACGCCCAAAGCCAATTTCTGGGGACATATGCCAGAAACGGTTACGTCAGCAGACGGTACACAGTTTGAGCGGATGAAACTGTGGGCCGAAATGGGGGCAACCAGCGGTGGCGGTTATCCACTCACTAAAGTGGATTTCAATAATGAAAGCTGGCCTGCGCCATATCTTACCCAGCGAGATTTGCCGGAGCTTAACCCCTGTGATAGCGCACGATATCCATCGCTGGATGAGCTTCAATCTTTGTACAACCGCTATCCGAATGGCTCCATGGTCAACGAGATTGGCTGGCCGGTGAAACAGGGTAGCTATGCGTGGTGGACGAATAAGGTGTGTACCGGGGGCGAGAATTATTGTGAAGCATTTGACTTCTATACAGGTCAACTTGCAAGTGGAGCTAGAGGCCGTGCCTTTCAGGCGTGCCTGGTGCATCCTCACTCGACGGCATCTGCTGTTAACCTGACGTCAACGGCCTTTGATTCCACCGTTCAGGCGGCGAAAGTGAAGAAAGGCGAGGCAATGCCTGTCACCGTGACGGTGAAAGACAGTGCCGGGAAACCTGTGCCAAATGTGGCGTTTACTTTGAAACGCGGTGAGGCTGTGCCGCGTAACGCTGGCGCGACCTTAAGTGGCGATGTGTCCGCGATGGATAACCTGACCGTTCAGCCGCCGACGGGCTCGATGGTCACGTTGGCTGACAACGGCAACGCACTCACGGGAACAACCGGTTCTGATGGTACGGCGACCTTTATGATTAAACAGGATAATACGCTGGGCTATAAAACTCCGCTGACGGTCACGCTGAGCAATAACACCAGCATCAGCGCCACGATGGATGCCATTTTTACCGTACTGACCAGCCCTAATGTCACGACGGCCCACTTCTGGGGGCATATGCCGGATACCGTCACGGTAAATAGCAAAACGCTTCATCGCCCCTGGCTGAAATCGGAACTGCCATCGGCAGTCATCGCCGAGGCTACTCAGGATGTGAATAATGAGACGTGGTCGCTTGCGCATACAGTGGACTCTCATCAATGGGATATCGCGCAGCAGTGCGGTCTCCTTGATTTTGCGCCGAGTTATGCGGAATTACAGGCGCTAAACGCGAATTTCAGTGTGCTGGGATGGCCTTCAACGTCTGATATTCCCTATTTATCTAAAGAAAGGGATCGGTCAGGTAACTACTACTGCGGTATGATTGAAGAGACAGGTGCAGAAGTTTGTACTATTCAGGCGACCAGCACGTTAGGGTTTGCAACTTGTGCCAGGTAAAAGCTAACCCTATTGGATAAGCGCAGCGCATCCGGCATAGGCCGGGCGCCGGTGCCGGATGCGATGCTGGCGCATCTTATCCGGCCTACGGGTTAGCGGCTTTCTTGCGTGGTTTGCGGGTTTTTGTCACGTCGCTCACTACACTTACGACCACGCCATCATTTAAGCGCGTAGTTAATGTATCACCCGCTTTCACTTGCTTAACCTGCTTCAACACCGCGCCATCGGCGGCGCTGGTGACGCTATAACCGCGCGCCAGCGTTGACAGAGGGCTTACTGCTTCAAGGTGCGTTACTGCATTACCAAACCGTTCACGCGTTGCGCTAAGCTGTGCGCGCAGCGTGTCCGCCAGCCGATATTCCAGTTGTTGAATTCGCGTCTGTGCGCGATGAATGCGCGGCTGCGGATTTTGTTGGTTTAGTCGCTGCGTTAACCGCTGCTGTTGCTGTCCGGCACGCTTTAACTGATTTTCCAGCGCAAAGCTCATCCGTTTTTGCAGACGCTCTAGCATGGTTTGCTGGCGTGCCAGCCGGAGCTGTGGATGCTGCTGCTGCAAGCGATGATGAATCTGCGTAAAACGGCGCGTGCGGTTGGCGAGATAATAATCCATCGCCATTTCCAGCCGCTGCTGAGCAGACTGCACCTGGCGCAGTAGCTCTTGCTGATTGCGGCTCACCACTTCGGCGGCAGCCGACGGCGTTGGGGCGCGCAGGTCTGCGACAAAATCGGCAATCGTCACATCCGTTTCATGCCCGACGGCGCTCACCACCGGAATGCGGCTGGCAAAAATCGCCCGCGCCACGCGCTCATCGTTGAAACTCCACAAATCTTCCAGCGAACCACCGCCGCGCCCGACGATTAACACGTCGCACTCATCGCGCTGATTCGCCAGTTCAATGGCGCGAACGATTTGCCCTGGCGCGTCATCGCCCTGAACGGCAGTAGGGTAGATGATCACCGGCAGAGACGGATCGCGGCGTTTTAACACATGCAAAATATCGTGCAGCGCGGCACCGGTTTTTGAGGTGATCACACCGACGCAGTGCGCGGGTGAGGGAAGCGGTTTCTTGAACTGCTGATCGAACAGACCTTCAGCCTGTAATTTCGCTTTAAGCTGTTCGTATTTTTGTTGCAGCAACCCTTCACCGGCAGGCTGCATACTCTCAACGATAATCTGATAATCGCCGCGCGGCTCATAGAGCGTAATATTGGCGCGAACTAAAACCTGTTGCCCATGTTGCGGGCGGAAGGTCACCCGGCGGTTGCTGTTGCGGAACATCGCGCAGCGCACCTGGGCGGAATCGTCTTTAAGCGTAAAGTACCAGTGCCCGGAAGAGGGCTGGCTGAAGTTAGAGATTTCGCCGCTGATCCACACTTGCCCCATCTCCTGCTCAAGCAGCAAACGGACGGTCTGATTCAGGCGACTAACCGTAAAAATTGAGGGGGATTGAGATGGTAACATGTGAGCGAGATCAAATTCTAAATCAGCAGGTTATTCAATCGATAGTAACGTGCTGACCGGTGAGCGCAAGCATTATTTGCAAAAAAAGGTGGATGCAACCGATTACGCTCTGTATAATGCCACGGCAATATTTATTAACCACTCTGGTCGAGATATTGCCCATGCTACGTATCGCTAAAGAAGCTCTGACGTTTGACGACGTCCTCCTTGTTCCCGCTCATTCCACTGTTCTGCCGAATACTGCTGACCTCAGCACCCAACTGACGAAAACTATTCGCCTGAATATTCCTATGCTCTCTGCGGCAATGGACACCGTGACTGAAGCTCGCCTGGCTATCGCCCTGGCGCAGGAAGGCGGCATCGGCTTTATCCACAAAAACATGTCTATCGAGCGCCAGGCTGAAGAAGTGAAGCGCGTGAAGAAACATGAATCCGGTATCGTCACCGACCCGCAGACCGTTCTGCCGACCACTACGCTTCGTGAAGTGAAAGAACTGACCGAGCGCAACGGCTTCGCAGGCTACCCGGTTGTTACCGAAGACTACGAGCTGGTGGGTATCATCACCGGTCGTGACGTACGTTTCGTTACCGACCTCAACCAGCCGGTCAGCGTTTACATGACGCCGAAAGAGCGTCTGGTTACCGTGCGTGAAGGCGAAACCCGCGAAGTGGTTCTGGCTAAAATGCACGAAAAACGCGTTGAAAAAGCGCTGGTCGTTGACGACAGCTTCCATCTGCGCGGCATGATCACCGTTAAAGATTTCCAGAAAGCAGAACGTAAACCGAACGCCTGTAAAGACGAACATGGTCGTCTGCGCGTTGGTGCAGCAGTTGGCGCGGGCGCGGGTAACGAAGAGCGTGTTGATGCGCTGGTTGCTGCGGGCGTTGACGTCCTGTTGATCGACTCCTCTCACGGTCACTCCGAAGGCGTTCTGCAACGTATTCGTGAAACCCGTGCAAAATATCCTGACCTGCAAATCATTGGCGGTAACGTCGCGACAGGCGCAGGCGCTCGCGCGCTGGCAGAAGCCGGTTGCAGCGCGGTTAAAGTGGGTATCGGTCCTGGCTCCATCTGTACTACTCGTATCGTCACTGGCGTAGGTGTTCCGCAGATCACCGCGGTTTCCGACGCGGTTGAAGCGCTGGAAGGAATGGGGATCCCGGTTATCGCTGATGGCGGTATTCGTTTCTCCGGCGATATTGCAAAAGCTATCGCCGCTGGCGCAAGCGCGGTGATGGTGGGTTCCATGCTGGCAGGCACCGAAGAATCTCCGGGTGAAATCGAACTCTACCAGGGCCGTTCTTACAAATCTTACCGCGGTATGGGTTCCCTGGGCGCGATGTCCAAAGGTTCCTCTGACCGTTACTTCCAGAGCGATAACGCCGCTGACAAACTGGTACCGGAAGGTATCGAAGGCCGCGTAGCCTATAAAGGTCGCCTGAAAGAGATCATTCACCAGCAGATGGGCGGCCTGCGCTCCTGTATGGGGCTGACCGGTTGTGGTACGATTGACCTGCTGCGTACTAAAGCTGAATTCGTACGCATCAGCGGTGCGGGCATTCAGGAAAGCCACGTTCACGACGTGACCATCACCAAAGAATCCCCGAACTACCGTCTGGGTTCCTGATTTTCTTCGCCCGACTCCGCGTCGGGCGATTTATTTACCCTGTTTCACTTGCCTCGGAACAATCGTCAAATGACAGACAATATTCATAAGCATCGCATTCTTATTCTTGATTTCGGTTCTCAGTACACTCAACTGGTTGCACGTCGCGTACGTGAACTGGGCGTCTACTGTGAACTGTGGGCGTGGGATGTTACTGAAGCACAAATCCGTGAGTTTAATCCAAGCGGTATCATTCTTTCCGGTGGCCCGGAAAGCACTACCGAAGAAAACAGCCCGCGCGCGCCGCAGTATGTCTTCGAAGCAGGCGTACCGGTATTTGGCGTGTGCTACGGCATGCAGACTATGGCGATGCAGCTTGGCGGCCATGTGGAAGGTTCTTCTGAGCGTGAATTTGGCTACGCGCAGGTTGAAGTGTTGACCGACAGCGCCCTGGTTCGCGGTATCGAAGATTCCCTGACTCCGGAAGGCAAACCGCTGCTGGACGTCTGGATGAGCCACGGCGACAAAGTTACCGCGATCCCGGCTGACTTCGTGACCGTTGCCAGCACCGAAACTTGCCCGTTCGCGATTATGGCGAACGAAGAAAAACGCTTCTACGGCGTGCAGTTCCACCCGGAAGTGACCCATACCCGTCAGGGTATGCGCATGCTGGAACGCTTTGTCCGTGACATTTGCCAGTGTGAAGCGCTGTGGACGCCGGCAAAAATCATCGACGACGCTGTGGCACGCATTCGCGAGCAGGTTGGCGACGATAAAGTTATCCTCGGCCTTTCCGGTGGTGTGGACTCCTCCGTAACCGCAATGCTGCTGCACCGCGCTATCGGCAAAAACCTGACCTGCGTGTTCGTGGACAACGGTTTGCTGCGTCTGAACGAAGCTCAGCAGGTGATGGACATGTTTGGCGACCACTTCGGTCTGAACATTGTTCACGTGGAAGGCGAGCAGCGCTTCCTCGACGCGCTGAAAGGCGAGAACGACCCGGAAGTTAAACGTAAGATCATCGGCCGCGTGTTCGTTGAAGTATTCGACGAAGAAGCGCTGAAACTGGAAGATGTGAAATGGCTGGCGCAGGGCACTATCTATCCGGACGTTATCGAATCTGCGGCTTCCGCTACCGGTAAAGCACACGTCATCAAATCTCACCACAACGTGGGCGGCCTGCCGAAAGAGATGAAGATGGGCCTGGTTGAACCGCTGCGTGAACTGTTCAAAGATGAAGTGCGTAAAATTGGTCTGGAACTTGGCCTGCCGTACGACATGCTCTACCGTCACCCATTCCCGGGCCCTGGCCTCGGCGTTCGCGTGCTGGGCGAAGTGAAGAAAGAGTACTGCGACCTGCTGCGTCGTGCCGATGCCATCTTCATTGAAGAGCTGCACAAAGCTGACCTGTACAATAAAGTGAGCCAGGCGTTCACCGTGTTCCTGCCGGTACGTTCCGTTGGCGTCATGGGCGATGGCCGTAAATACGACTGGGTTGTTTCCCTGCGCGCTGTCGAAACCATCGACTTTATGACCGCACACTGGGCGCACCTGCCGTACGACTTCCTGGGCCGCGTATCCAACCGCATCATCAACGAAGTGAACGGTATTTCCCGCGTGGTGTATGACATCAGCGGTAAACCGCCAGCAACAATCGAGTGGGAATGATTAATAGCTAGCTCATAGCTAATCATACCTATTCAAATACATCATCAACCCTCTGTTTTTACAGAGGGTTTTTGTTTTTATGTATTCATATCTATTCACTCTACCTCACTTTTTTTGTCGGTACAGGTGACGGTATTACCCTTAAGGTATACTATCATACCGTCATAATCATGGATGCTATACGGGTGAAAAGTGCTTACCGATACCAAACTAAAAAACCTCAAGCCACAAGACAAACTCTACAAGGTTACTGACCGTGATGGGCTCTATGTCGCCGTCCTCACGTCAGGTTCTGTCTCGTTCCGGTACGACTACCGCATTAATGGCCGCCGGGAAACGCTGGTGATCGGACAGTACGGGCGTGACGGTATCAGCTTGGCAGAAGCGCGCGAAGAACTCATTGCCGCCAAAAAGCTGCTGAAAGCAGGCCAGTCGCCTGCTGCGGCGAAACGTGACGGTATCAGAAAGATACAGGGTGCTGAGACATTCGCGGTACATACCGACAGTTACATGAAGCACGTAGTGTTGGCGGACAGTACCAGAGATATGAAACAGGCCGTAATTGATCGCGACATTATGCCGGTACTCGGCAACAAGGTTATGTCGGAAATCACAACGTCAATGGTGCGAGACCTGTGCGATCGTATCGTTGAGCGTGGAGGGCGGGCGACGGCGGTTCAGGCCAGGGAGATAATCAGCAGCGTATACCGGCATGCGAACGACCGCGGCCATGGCCTGTTTAATCCAGCTGCAGACATCAAACCATCATCCATTGCCATGTTTAAGCCGCGCGAACGGACACTCTCTCCTGATGAGATCTGCATTTTCTTCAGTGCGCTGGAAGACATCGGTGCAATGGGTACGATGAAGATGGCACTCAAACTTGTACTGCTGACACTGGTCCGCAAGAACGAATTCATCCAGGCAACATGGCAGGAGATTGATTTCAAGAAATGTACGTGGACGATACCGTCAGACAGGATGAAGGGAAGCCGGTCACATGTGATCTATTTGCCAAAACAGGCACAGGACCTGCTGGTGGGTTTGCAGATGTGTGCTGGAGGAAGCGAATACCTGGTGCCGGGCCGCTACAACTTCCGCAAGCCACTATCGAACGCCGCGCTGAACTCGCTTATAGACCGGACCGTGGAAGCCTTAAACAAAGACGGTGAGAAGATACATGACTTCACCGTGCATGACCTGCGCCGTACTGCCAGTACGTTGCTGCATGAGGCGGGCTACCCATCAGACTGGATTGAAAAGGCGCTGGCGCATGAGCAGAAGGGCGTCCGTGCGGTATATAACAAAGCGGAGTATGCCAGGCAACGTGCCTACATGTTGCAGCAATGGGCTGATATGGTTGATGCATGGATTAACGGGGAGCACACCGATCTGGTGCCGTTCTCCCCGTCGAAATTTGAAAAATGGATGGAAGGCAAAGAATGATATTTATTTCTCCGTGTTTTTATCAATAATCCTCATTAGACGTTGGAGCATTATTGCATAACGCTCTGGCTCGTCGTGCTGGATTGAGTAACCGGGAAAAGTGAGGAAACCATTATCGTAGTCTGGCCGCTCATATGGGTATCTCTCAATAATTTTTGCATGTGCTTCTGCTCTGATTGCTGCACGTCTGGTAAGAAAGTGCCTCCCTCTCGCAGGGGAGAACCACACTTTCTTCATTTGCATACTCACAAAACTCATGCTGTACGCTCCCGGCCCTGATTTTCTGATGGTGAAAGCGGAGCATTTTTAAGCGCCGCCGTTAGCATTTCTACTTTGCCCTCCAGACGGTTAATCAAATCGTCGCGTAGCACAATCACTGCGCGCTGTTCTTCCAGTTGGCGGATTAACTCCGCCTCGTTGAAAATGGTCATGCAGCCTCCGTTTTTACAACCGGTATTGAGCAACCAGGAAGTAGTTGCACCGCCGGGCCATCACACTGGTTTCCCCATACGTCGAAACCATGCGACGACTGGCGGGCGAAAAGCTCGATGCGAGGAACGTCACCCAGAAGCTGCACCAGTTTTTCTCGGATGATGTCCGGTTTGCGCGAGTTCTCCAGCCTCGGCGCTGTGACATGCTGGCATATCGAGGCATCCATGCGCGACGGAAGTTTCCCGCGCACCGCAAACAAGCAGTCTTCGCTGTTCGCTCTGGTCATGTGCCCCATGCCGATCGCGCTGTTGCCTTTGTGCTTATTCGTTTTGTGCCAAGTGAAGCCTTTCATCGTCATCAGGCGGAATCCCCATGCCTCGATAACCTTCAGTGCTTCGACTGGCTGAGTCGGAACCCACCACATGGCCAGCAGGCAATCATCTGCTGCCAGATCCCAAACCGGTAAGCGGCAGATGTCCTGCACGTTCATTACCGGGTATTTGAAACCGGCACCGCGATCACCATCGGCTGCTTTGTCGCGGTATGACCATGGGGGATCTGCGTAGATGAGCGTGTATTTAGTCATACACCACCCCACGACAACAGATTCCGCTGTAATCGCCACGACGGAGGCCGTTGCCTTTCGTGATGCATTGATCCCGGCGTGCAGCGATCCGCGCACGCTCAACTTCACCGCTGGCAGCATCCATGCATTCCAGCCAAAGGCGGGAAGCAATTCGATAATGACCACTTTTCTCTCGCTCAATTGCCCGCTTCTCGATCTCTACTGCCTCAGGCGTCACTGCAAGAACCTTCTCCACGCGCTTCATTGAAACGTAGTCAGCGTGGTATTTCTGGAGTTTTGTCATTTTTTTCATCGTATCCAGCCCTCTCGAAATATAACCGCCAGCAGCCAAAGCCAGGCGGCGATAGAGGTCAGGAACCAGTACCATCCTGACCACTTGTTCCAGTGCCTGCTTAACGCTTTCATGCTGCACTGCTGACAGGTCGATAAACTCGCTGATCAACCGGTGGCTTTTTTCCGCCATACTCTGCCTGGCTTTCTGCTTTGCGCTTATCGAGCCATGCTTCGACTTCTTCCTGAGTCCAGGCGCAGCGCTTATCTGTGATGTACCAGCGCTTCGGAAATTCACCATCACGCTCCAGTCTGTCGATCGTGCTCCATGACAGTGGCACCACCGCCAGGAGTTCCTTCTTACCTAATGCACCTTTCATAAATACCTCTCTTGGTTGCAGGTGTGGCGCCGCAGCGCCACGGTGGTTTTATTGGAATTCAGGACGCATATCGTTAAGCGTCGTCATAAATCCTTGGTGATATTCGTCACCGAGCTTTTCAGCCATTGCGTTGATCTCTTCTTCTGCTCGCTTAAACATCGCTTTAGCATCTTCAGCGGATGAATCGAGGCTGTTCAAAATTGCGCTTACGTATTCACGCGCTTCTTCTCGATCAGAATCAGAAACTACTGTCAGGCTCTCCTGCTCATCATCAACGACGGAATACTCACCGGTGATAACTGCTGCGTTATCCTGGCTCAGTCCAACTTCAGCGCGTTCATCCATAACAACCGCTTTTTGCAGTTCGATAGAGACAGGCAGGTATTTAAACAGGCGTCGGATCACTGTTTTTTTCGCCATTTCTTCGAAGTGGTCAACCCATGGACCGCTGCTGCCGGCCTTGCTCAAGGCACGCACCTTTTCAACATCTGCCCGGCTCATAACTTCAAACTGGACACCACCATCTTTCAGGCGTGCAACTGCGTAAACGTGGGTAAGTTCCCCGCGGTCACCGGTTTCGCAAGGTGAATGCTCAAGCGTTTCTTCAAGGCCGTATGAGTAGCTGAATTTGTCGTTTGTATGGACGGTGCGCGCTGAAATGCTCAGGATCTGACCGGAGCGGCGGGCAAGGTCAATCATCCCGCGATAGCCGATAATCAACTGCGCTTCTGTCGATACTGTTTCCCAGCGTCCATTAACTTTCTGGCGCTTGTCGAACGGTATCAGGTACGCATGGCCAAGTGCGCCGCCAGGCTCTAGTCCTAGCTGAGCACATTGCATAATTGCCCCTAGGAAGCTGGCTTGATCGCATGCTGCCAGTTTTGGAATCTTACGGATCTCTGTAGTGGCTATTCGCGCCAGACGGTCAGCGGTCATATGCTTTGGAAGTGCCAGCGCCATCTGTGCCTTAATTTTTGGATCTGCGAGAAGCCCAGCCAGCGTTGTTGGTTTCTCGTTATGCTGTGCAACCTGGTTTCCTGTAGCGGCTGCCTTAAGTGCGTTGGTAGACATTTTTTCTCCTTACTTCATTCTGAATACGCGTGATGTCGTTGCTGTTTTGAATTTTTCGTACAGGTCAGGGTGCTCAACCTGGAATAATTTCTGGTCGAATCGGTTGCTTACCTGAGATTTCCATGTGCAGATTGGTTTTCCGTCCAGAGTCATGATCGAGTGCTCCTGCATGTATAACTTCAGTTTTTCTTCCGATATGGCGATTTCTGCTTCCAGTGACTTGCAACGTGATTTCATGTCGCGAAGATCGTTGAATAGCGACAGAGCCTTCCCGTCTGCCTCAATGCTGGAGCCTGAATCCTTCTCAAACATCAGAGAAATATCACTGATGGTTGTCGCCTCCGGAGGGTTCAGACTTTTAATCCGATCCCAAAAAGCGACCTCTTTTTCTAGGATGGCTTGGATTGTTTCCTCATCACGCTCAACCCGATAGATCCTGAAGTCGTCGCCTCCGATCAGCACACCGAAAATACAAACCTGTTTATTGGTGACCATCAGTCCATGCATAGCCTGAGCCGTGTAATGCACAGGAATTGCATCTGTCTGAACCTCTCCCCATTCTTTAGCCTTGAACGGGCTAACCGTTTTTATCTCGATGTTTTCTCCAGTAGCTGCTTCTGCATCGATCTCAGCTGCGATGAAGTCGTAATCTCGGTGGATGTACCGGTTGCCACGATGAATAATCTCAAGGCCTGTTTCTTCAGAAAGAAGGTCAATTACGTATGGCTCCATGCGCTGGCCACGCGTGAAAACTTTCTGCTTGGAAGGGTCTACTGGTTTAATACGTGGCTGAACTTTATCCAGATAAACCTCAAGTGGAGTGCGCCACGGGCTAATCCCGAGAATACCGGCGACATCACTGCCGCCGAGGTATTTGGTCCTATCCATGCTTCCGGCGTTGAGCATCATGCCGCTGCCCTCGTGCTGTCGATTTTGTCTGCCAGATCCAGGCGAGCGATAATTCCGGTCAACTCACGCTTGAATGACGACATCAATTCTTCGAACTCGCAGCTTTCACGCGCCGCTTCGAGGATTTCAGGGCGAACACCGGCGCGAAGCAGGGAGCGGTCGAATGAATCATCAAGTTCAGATCCGCTTGTTGCGTCGATGAGCTCAACGTGACGGTCATACAGGTCAGATGACAACTGATAATCTGACTCAAAAAGCGCGACTATTTTTTTCAGGTTGTTGAATTGGTTGATGTTCATTTCCCGTTCCCCCACATTTCGTTTGCAACTTCGTTAGAAACCTTGTTCACGAATGCCCACTGCATTCCTTCTTTCAGCGTGCGGAATTTCCAGCTCATGAGCCCGCAGGCCGTAACGCAGTACCATCCGTTAATGATCTGCCACTGCATAACCGTTACCCCTTCGTGTTACCGTTGAGGTAATAATTATCCGTAAGTGATTTGGTGTCAATAGATATGAGCATAAAAAATTACCCGAAAGGTAATATTTTAGGCGTAAAAAAAGCCGCTCTATGGCGGCTTATGTGCTGATAATGAAGGGGTTTATGGCTGTTGCTTGTCGTTTTTTACCATAACAAAATCGATGAAGTTTTTGATGTTTTCTTTTTCCGCTTCAGGTAACAATGCATAGCGCGAGCGGTCATAGTTGATAGTGGCCGGGTCGTTCGGCGGGATCAGTAATTCGTATCCCCGGCGCCCGAATGCCGCAGCTATAGCGTCGAGGTTTGCGATAGTGATGCTTACCTCATTACGCAGCATGCGATTGATAGAGGCCTGGCTGATGCCGGATGCTTCCGCCAGCTTCTGCTGTGATGACAGCTCACGGTTGCTTCCCATCCAGGCTTTAAGATTATGGGCTGCGACTTCACCAATCTGCCCGGCGTCCATCTGCGCAACATCGTCCTGCATAGCGAAGTAGTGATCAACATCGAGCCAGTTGGTAGGCTTGTTCCCGGCCTTCTCAATCTTACGCGCTACTGTATCGCCTATCTTCTTCTTGTTGTTTGACCAGCGGCTTACCAGGTTAGGCTCAATCTCCATGCGTTCCGCCAGGCGAGACTGTACGCCGTTGAACTCACGGTCGATCAGGTCTTTCAGGTTGTCGCGGCGAATATCATGGATGCTTTTCATTGGCTGGTATTTTTTCTCTTTTGTGAATCAGTTTAGTGATTCAATTAAAAGAGATTTTACCCTACAGGTAAATGAACCTCTAGGGTAACAATCCTTGATTTTTATTACCTTTTGGGTGAATATTGATTATCTGAAATGAATATCAGGCAATAGTTATGAGCGAGAACACTCCGTTTGATTTTAAGAAGTGCTGGCTTGCACTCACGCCGGATGAGCGCGACGCCTTTGCAGAAGCGGCCGGAACGACAAGTCACTATATCCAGACGCACTTAACTGGGAAGCGGAAAACGCCGGGTAAGCGACTGATGAATGGGCTTTTCCTTGCTGCAAAAAACCTCGGATGGGTAAGAACTAAACCAGAATTCGCTGTCTTTTTCTACTGATTCCCCTGCTGTAAATCCTCCAAAAGCCGCCGTCTGGCGGCCTTTTCATATCTATTCATACCTCAACGGTAATAATTATTCGTTTGTGGTTGATCTTTTTTCCTGCACAGCACAAAATTACCGATATCCATAGCAAAATGAGAGGTCGCATTCGTGAAAATTGTCACCAGGATGGAGGCCGCAAAAGCTGGCCTTAACAGATATTACACCGGGAAAGCATGCCGCAATGGGCATGTGGCACAACGATACGTATTGAACGGAACCTGTGTGGAATGTGCTCTTGTAAGCGCAAACCGGCATCGTAGTGAGTTCGCCATGGCGCTAAAGATAGCTCAGGGGGCAGCATGACTGAGCGCGGAATGATTTTCAATGTTCACCAGGTTCGCGCCCTGCTTGATGGCAGCATGACGCAGGTTCGTCGCCCCATCAAATGGCGCCAGACTCGGGCTACTGAAATTGCGGAGCGCGACGATGGAAGCATGTGGCCATGGAGTGAAGATGCAGAGCACGTGTGCGATTACTGGCATCCATGTCCATTCGGTGCAGTCGGCGATGTTATTTACGTCAGAGAGTCATTTTCACGGCTCGACTCATTTAACTTCTTCGATCCTGCGGTGCTGCATGAAGTTCCAGATTTCTGGTATTGGGCCGATGGTGAGCCGGAATGGGGTGACTGGACGCGTCCACAATCTGGCGCAGTAATGCCTAGCTCCGCAAGCCGAATCACTCTGGAGATAACCAGCATCCGGGTCGAGAAACTCCAGTCTGCTAATGAATCAGATCTGCTGAATGACCTTGGCGACATGCTCGAACACTGCGAAACCGTAGCGGCGCGGGCATTCAACCATGCTGAGCATTATGCGATCGCTGGCGTTCCGGTGGGTCTGTGTCCGGAAATGCATGGTTTCAAAGCGTGGTGGGATAAGGTTAATGGCTCTGGCAGTTTTGACGCCAACCCTTGGGTCTGGGTAATCGACTTTAAGGTGATTTCACCTGGGGGTGAATAATGGCCGGTGACTGGATCAAGATGCGTGCCGACCTGCACACGCACCCTAAAGTTGTCCGCATGGCGTCCGCATTGAAAGCGGACAGGTTGCGGATAGTTGGCGGACTACATTCCGCATGGTGTCTTTTTGATGTCCATTCTGTTGACGGTTTTCTTGACGGATACAGTCCTGAGACGCTCGATGACCTGATCGGATTCCCCGGCTTCGCCAGGGCGATGATGGTTGTAGGATGGCTTGAAGACAATGGAGAAAGCCTAGTAATGCCGCGCTTTGAAGCCCATAACGGGCAGTCTGCCAAACGTCGCGCACAGGACGCTGACAGGAAAAGAGCCAAGAGGAATGTCGTCAAAACGTCCGCACCAGAAGCGGACAAAAAGCGGACCAGAGAAGAGAAGAGAAGAGAAGATCTAAAAGATAAAACCCCACACACAGGCGACGGCGAAAACGAGCCTGTGGATAACTCTGAACTTGGCAAACCTGACCCGGCAGCTAACAACGTGGTCATGGATGAATATGCGCCACCTGGCGGAATGGGTGAGTTTGGAAAATTCCAGATGCGTGAAGACTGGCGACCGGATGATGACCTGATTAGGCGAGCTTCCCTGTGGGGGATCGCATTGCAGACGCCGGTCACCGATTTCGAACTGGCAGAGTTCATCACGTACTGGAAAGCGGAGGGCAAGGCATTCCACCATGACCAGTGGTTGCAGAAGCTGGCGCGCAGCGTGCAGGCATTACGTGCTAAGCCAGTGCCACAGCAGCGCAGGGACGTGAACGCAATGTCTGAACCGGATACCGCCATACCACCTGGATTCAGGGGATAGCTGGCAGCAGGGCGCGGTGGCGCATTTTTTTACGGTGTGATTATTACCTGCAAGGTAAAAAATAATGCGCATATCTATTGATATTAATCCGCAAGTGGATTTAAATTACCTAAAGGGTAAGCCATGAGAAAGCAGATACAGGCACTTGGCAGACTCAAAACCGGGCAGATGAACAAGACCGAATCGGCGTACTGCCAACTCCTTGAGATGCGCAAGCGCGCCGGAGAGGTGGCCTGGTACCGGTTTGAAGGCATCAAGTTACGTCTGGCTGATAACACGTTCTACACGCCGGACTTCGCAGTGATGCTCCCCAGCGGTGAGATGGAGTTGCACGAGGTGAAAGGCGGTTTCTGGACAGACGACGCCAGGGTGAAAACCAAGGTTGCCGCAGACCAGTATCCGTTCCGCATCATCGCGGTGACACCGAAGACGAAGAAAGCGGGTGGAGGCTGGAAGGTCGAAGAGTTCTGAAACGACGATCCTTTTAGTTATCAAACTAATCAATAACTTAAGCGGGTAAGTGGGGGTAAGTATGAGCACTAACAACGAATTGCTGATTAGGCTTGCGAGAGGGTCGGCAAAAGCCATGTCACCATCTGATGCGGATATTGTTACCAAGTTATGCACTCAACTGGATTGTGCACTCGCTGCGGCCCGTACTGCATGCGGTGAGCGTACAGCAGCACACTCAACGCTTGAGAAAGCGCGTGAAATCTCTGGCTGCCCGGATGGCGTGGATTTGCAGGACCATTTGAAGCAACTGGTGGCTGAGAATTTGGTTATGCAACAGGCAATCGACCAGCATCGTTGCGGGTTTATAGTCTGCCCAGCATGCAACTTAGAGATATCCAGCGCCACTGATGATGTTTGCTACGCAATGAGTGAAACCCCGGCAACAGACAGCATCCTGCGTGCATCTGAGGCGCGAGCAAGAATCGAAGGGATTAATTTTGCTGCCAGTCGTCTGGCTGCTGCATATAACCAAGGATTCATCGACAAGCCACTGCCTGAAGTCTTTGACGTTGTTCGAATGATTCTGTCAGCGAAAGAGGATTTGTCTAACACTCCTGCCGAGGATGGATTATCCGGTGGGTACGCAGAACAAGCGCTGAAGGATTGGGAAGCGGAGTTGAGCGAGGGGAAAGCAGAATGAGCAAGAAAATCGAGAAAATTGTGATGATGGATAGTGACGAAGCCGCCAGCATCAAAACGGTAACAGGCTGGGTTGATCGTCAAGGCCGTTTCTGGGGTAACGATGAGCATCAGGCGCGTTGGTGTGGCGCTACGCATCGCAAGTGCAAAAACAAGCCTGAAGAACATCCGATTCACGCTACGAATGGTTACTGCGAAGAGTGTCATCGCGAAAGCCGCCAGTCTAAGTTCGCCACATTTGAGCGTGCTGTATGGACTGGCGAACCGCTGGTTATCTTTGATGATGACCAATACTTTTTCGACGTGGAATCACTTGCTGACTACTGTCTTGAACACTCCCTGCTACCCAGCGAATTGCAGTTGCTTATCTGCGAGCCGAACTACCCGCCAGAATTCGATATCGAGCAACATTGCGAAGAGGTAATCCCTGACGGTGGAGATTACCACTCTCTTCCGCAGGCTGTTCTCGATGCTGCCGAAGCGCTGAATAAGGCCATCAAAGAAAGCTCGGCTGTATCCTGGAGCGGTAGCGGCCGTGTGGCGATTGTGTCCGATGACATTCTCGACGATGAGCAGAAGGCAGAAATCATGGCGGAGCGTGCAGCATGAGCATGACAACAGAACTGGCGCAGCGTATGAAAGCGGCGGCAATTCGCGCTAAAGCAGCAACCGAGGATTATGTGGCCAATCGTATGTCCATGTCTGTTTGCCTCAGTGAATGTGAAGAGTTTAACAACCTGTCAGATGGGCCGGATAACATCATAGCGCTGGTAGAGGCGCTGGAAGCAAGAGATAAGCAGATTGCTGAATATCATTCGGCATTAAATAGTCTTGCATTTGTTGCGCGTCGTTATCTTCCTGATTATGACGAGCATCCTGAAATTCAGGCTGCTGACAAATTGCTTGAGAACGCCGCTGGCGTAGCCGTGGAGGGTGAATGATGAAAATGGGTAAGCACATGGAGCCACTGATTGAGCTTCTCGAAGAACTATGCGGATGCGATACCGATGCAAAGTTAAAACTGCTTTCGCTGGTTACTGCCGAGTACATGCTTAATGCTGATGTCACTGGGTTTGAGATTGCCGCAGGGAAAATGGTCATTAACGTCGATATCAATTACCAGGAGGGACAATGACAACCCCAATCACAAAAGAGCATGATCTGCGAGCATTCATCACAGGCTTCCTCACTGACCCGGCTCAAGATGAGCGCTCAAAAAACAGCATGACGGCTCAGGTTTTCCGTATCGCGCTGGCGGCAATGGACGCCGAGCTTGTAGCGGTCATCAATGGAGCGCGCGAACCGGTTCTATATGGCGAGCATATCGGAATTGCTATCGGTACTCATCTATACGCCGCCCCGCCAGCGCCGGTAGTGCCTGATGAGATGGAGCCAAACGTTGAAGCTATAAAGCGCGTCCTGCCAACATCAAACCCTGATGAGTACGCTGCGTGCATTGGTGCTGATATGTGGAACGCCTGCCGCGCCGCCATTCTCAACCATTCCGAGAATGAGCGCGATATGGTTGAACGTGTAAGCCAGTCTTACAGGTTGAGAGAAGGTGTAGCAGCACTACGAAATTCAGGAATTGAAATCGACGCTGTAAAGGTTCTGGCTGAACTCGAAAATGGCAACTCTCCGGCAATTCCGGATGCTTGGATTGCGGTTAGTGAACGGATGCCGGAAATGCACACGCCTGTATGGTGTTTTGGCAGCATACCTGAGGTATCAGGTAAAGAGTTTGGGTTTGAGGGATGGCTAACGATGGGTGGTTTTGTAGCGGAGAATAACAGTTCTTCTCCTGGTGGTTGCGAGAAGGCCATTGTCACCCACTGGATGCCACTTCCAGCAGAACCGCAGCGGGAGGGGAAGTGATGGCTGATATTTGTGTATTTCGCGATGACGCAGCCAACTGCCATGTACTCAAAGATGGCGAGAAATTATTTACATTCACCCCTGGACAGTGGTCAGTGATATGCATGGCGGCAAACTCTGATATGGAAAACCGTCTCTACGCTCTGAAGCATGGCGAGGCGATGCGACTCGAACGTGAACGCGCATGGTCATGTAATTGTGAAAATGGTGGTAAGACTAATGGCTAAGACAGCAGCAGAACGCAAAGCCGCGCAGCGTGCACGCCAGTCTGCCGACGGTAATCGCAAGGTTGAATTGTCCCTCGACGCGCAGGAACTGGAAATGCTGGAGCGGAACTGCGCCGCCCGGCGACCTGGTCGTGCGCCGTATGAAATGGCTGAGTACATCGCGTTGCTGATCCGCCAGGATGACGCGCGGGCCCGCGGACGCATCAAGTCCATCAGCGCCAACCGCTGCGGGAAATGCGGCGATTCACTGCCGGTTGATTCGTGCCCGTGCGACGGTGATTCTGCTTGTTGGTTATCGCGTGGCTGGCACGAAACAAAATTAGCTGTGTGACATGTCACGACATATTGACTAAATCACCGCATGATTATACTGTTTAAATGTACAGTATTTTTATGCGGGGTTCCATCATGGGTTTTCCATCTCCGGCGGCTGACTACACAGCCCGCACGTTAAACATCGATACCATTTGCCAGATAAGCGCCAACAGCCTGGTAATCGAAACAACATCAGGGTGCGCGGTAATCAACAAGTCTATGCGACCAAAGCCGCGCGACCTCGTATTAATTGATATTTGTGGTAAAAGCCATTTCGCAAGAGTCACGGGAGGATCACTGATAACGGATGACGGCGAGGCAATTGAGGGTGATGCTCTGGATGATGTTACCGTTGCTGGCGTTGTGACGTTTATTATCAATCGCGCATCCGGTGCAGATCAGGATGACATTCCAGTTATGTAACATCCTTGCCACCATGTTAGTATTACCAAAATGGTAATTATTACTTTGGTGGTAACCAATGCCAGCAGAACCAAAACCACATAAACGCAAGTCAACGCAGTATAAGCCTCTTACAGCGATGCAAGAGGCTTACTGCCAGTCCTACATTAAGTCACCCGAAAATCAGTCACAGGCTGCGATTGACGCGGGATTTTCGCCTAATACGGCAGCCGTCAAAGCCAGTGTGATGATGCGCGATGAAAGAATCCAAAAACGGATTGCGGAACTGATGGAGGAACGCAACAAGCGAAACCGCGTCAGTGCTGATTACGTTCTCATGCGCCTGGTGGAGATTGACCAGATGGATGTTATCGACATCCTGAACGATGACGGCAGCCTGAAGCCTATCCGCGAGTGGCCGAAAATCTGGCGTACCACGCTAAGCGGATTTGACCTTTCATCGACCATCATGAACATGAACGAGGATGCGATAGAGACCATCCTCAAAAAAATCAAATGGCCGGACAAGGTGAAGAACCTCGAGCTGATTGGTAAGCACGTCGACGTTAACGCGTTCAAAGAGCGCCTGGAAGTTTCCGGCACAGTCACCATTGCCGACCGCATGGCCGCCGCACGGCGCCGCGTCAAAGAGCAGGCTGGTGGTGAAGAATGACAGCCGCAGCCATGTCGCCGGAAGAGCAGCTCGTCGAGGATATTGCCTCGTTCACGTATGACCCGCTGGGCTACGCGCTGTATGCGTTTCCGTGGGGCGAGGATGGAACCGAACTGGCACACGCCACCGGTCCGCGTAAATGGCAGGCTGACGCGTTCCGCGAGATACGCGATCATCTCCAGAATCCTGCAACCCGTCACCAGCCTCTGATGCTGGCCCGCGCATCCGGCCACGGTATCGGTAAATCCGCTTTCATCTCGATGCTCATCAACTGGGGTATGTCCACTTGTGAAGACTGCAAGGTGGTGGTTACCGCCAACACCGACAACCAGCTGCGCACCAAGACCTGGCCGGAAATCATCAAATGGTCGAACCTGGCTATCACAAAAGAGTGGTTCACTTGTACCGCCACGGCGATGTACAGCAACGATCCGGGCCACGATAAACGCTGGCGCGCTGACGCTATTCCGTGGTCTGAACACAACACAGAGGCATTCGCCGGGCTGCACAACGAGCGGAAGCGCATCATCGTAGTATTCGACGAAGCTTCAAACATTGCCGATCTGGTGTGGGAGGTAGCCGAGGGTGCGCTGACGGACGAAGATACAGAAATCATCTGGGTGGCGTTCGGGAACCCGACACGAAACACCGGGCGTTTTCGCGAATGTTTCCGCAAATACAAACACCGTTGGAAGTGCGCGCAGATTGACAGCCGTACCGTGGAAGGCACCAACAAACAGCAGTTGCAGAAATGGGTGGACGACTACGGCGAGGATAGCGACTTCGTGAAGGTCCGTGTGCGCGGGATCTTCCCTGACGCATCTGAACTTCAGTTTATCCCTACCGGCCTGACTGATGCCGCCATGAAACGGGTGGTGACATCCGCACAGGTGGCGCATGCGCCGGTGATCATCGGTGTCGACCCGGCATACTCCGGCGTGGATGACGCGGTGATTTACCTCCGTCAGGGGTTGCACAGCAAAGTGCTCTGGACCGGCAATAAGACAACCGACGATCTGATTATGGCGAAGCGCATCGCAGACTTTGAAGATCAGTACCAGGCTGACGCGGTATTCATAGATTTTGGTTACGGAACCGGTTTGAAGTCCATCGGCGACGGCTGGGGCAGGACGTGGCAGCTAATCCCGTTCGGCGGCGGTTCAACCGATCCCCAGATGCTCAACAAGCGCGGAGAGATGTTCAACAGCTGCAAGACGTGGCTGAAACTCGGCGGCGCGCTGGATGACCAGGAAACTGCGGATGACCTTTCTGCTGCCGAGTACAAGGTTCGTGTGGATGGGAAAATCGTCATTGAGCCGAAGGAAGATATCAAAGAGCGTTTAGGGCGCTCGCCTGGCAAAGGCGATGGCCTTCTGTTGACGTTTGCATTCCCGGTTGCAAAGCGCATTAGGATACCTGGACAGACGAGCCAACAAGGTAAGGCGCTGACCGATTACGATCCGTATGCTTAATCCGCTGGCTGGGATAATGGTGTCGATATCCGCTGGCGAGGATAAAACAAAGCCCGCGCATCGGCGGGCTTATTGTGACATGTCACGACGTTATTCGCGCTTACCAGCTTCGAGAATTGGCAGGTTTGCTTCTGTTGGTACATAAATTACTTGGCTCTTATTCTGCTGTAATCCATCAATCCACAGGTAACGCAGGTATTCCTCGTTGTTGCGAAGACTATCACCAATAATCTGGTTTGCCTTCGCTACACCCTTGGCGCGTTCAATTTCTGCATCAGCAAGCATTTTAGCTGACTCCTTCTTGGCTAGCGCCTCCTGCACTGCAATTTGACGATCCTGTGTTGCTCTGGCTAAAGATGCTTTACCGGCAAGATTACTACTCCAAACGTTGTAATACGGGCAGCCAGCCATACACAGAGAGATTAGCGCAGTAAAGAAAAAAACGACATGAAGAATGATTGTTCCATATTTAACTTCGCGAGCTTTATCGTCGTAATATCGACTCATGATTATCACCTTAAAAAAATGCCCACCGAAGTGGGCGAACTGGAATCAATGAGGGTGCCTTCCTTGGCTGTCACGGGTTTTACAGAACAACGTCATCGAAATGGCGCTCTGCTGTAAAAAGGGCGGTGGTCGATAAGTGGGAGAACTATCGCCACCGCCAATAACTACACAGCAATGGTACTGAGTATCACGGTCCTAAGGCGTGATGAGATTGTGGCGGTGGTGCCTCCACCTGCCGGTTCAGCCAGTTCCGGCGACGTTACGCCATCAAGAAAACATTCATTTTTAAAGTTGAATGATTTGGCTTCGTCGCGTGCGCATAGCCGCAATTACCACAACGCTGAGAGCTTTCCTGCCAGTTGCACTCATTCAGGTGGAATGCAAAAGGTGGTGCCTGAAAAGCTCTCATCGTTGTGTGCTGGGATGATGCCCAGCTTATCCAGCGCCTTTACTTTTAATGCCAACGTCTATCTGCGCTACTCCGGCATCCTCGTCTCTTCCGAGGTGTCACACCGTATCGCCACGATGGTGAGTCGCCGATTCGTGCAATACAACGATGGCTTGCACATTCCGGCTACCCGTTCGGGGAGAAGGAACCAAGGAACCCCGCCGGACCGCTACGCCACATGTGCCATATGGCGCCCTTCACACTGCTCACATCAATTACCTAAAAGGTAATATCTGCATCTATTTATGTCAATATACTACGCTAAATAAATCACATGTGGTTAAATTGGTAATAATTTAATTGCGTACGGAGCATCAGCTATGTGTATCGGCAGCAAGCCATCAGTGCCAGCAACGCCAGAAGTACAGGCAGCACCGCAGGAGCAGGATGCAGCCGTGGTTAGTGCGCGTGACGATGAAGAACGCCGCCGCCGCGCCGCCGCAGGTCGTAATTCGACAATGCTCACTGGTGCCCAGGGTGATACCTCCGCAGCCAATACCAGCGGTAAAACGCTGCTCGGTCAGTAACGGAGTCTGAAGAGATGGCGGAAACCGAAAAAGAGCGGCTGCTGAAGCAGCTTGCGCAGCTGAAGAGTGAGCGCACATCGTTCGAGCCACACTGGCGCGACCTGAGCGACTTTATCAATCCGCGCGGTTCCCGCTTCCTGACTTCTGACGTTAACCGTGATGACCGTCGTAACACCAAGATTGTTGATCCTACCGGTTCACTGGCTCAGCGCATTCTTGCCAGTGGCATGATGTCTGGTATAACCAGCCCGGCGCGTCCGTGGTTCAAACTGGCAACACCTGATCCGGATATGATGGATTACGGCCCGGTGAAAGTCTGGCTGGAAATCGTGCAGCGCCGCATGAACGAAGTGTTCAACAAGTCGAATCTGTACCAGTCACTGCCTGTCATGTATGCCAGTCTTGGCACTTTCGGTACCGCCGCCATGGCCGTGCTCGAAGATGACCAGGACGTGATCCGCACAATGCCTTTCCCTATTGGCAGCTACTACCTGGCAAACAGCCCGCGTGGCAGCGTCGACACTTCCTTCCGTCAGTTCTCGATGACCGTGCGTCAGCTGGTTCAGGAATTTGGCCTTAACAACGTGAGCACTTCTGTGAAGAGCCAGTGGGAAAGCGGCTCGTATGAAAACTGGATCGAGGTAAATCACTGCATCACGCCAAACATCAACCGCGACAGCGGGAAGATGGACAGCAAGAACAAGCCGTATCGCTCTGTCTATTTCGAGACGGGCGGCGACTCCGACAAGTTGCTGCGTGAATCTGGTTTCGATGAATTCCCGATCCTGGCGCCACGCTGGGAAGTTAACGGTGAAGACGTTTACGCGTCATCCTGTCCAGGCATGTTGGCGCTTGGTCAAGTTAAGGCTTTGCAGAAAGAACAGATACGTAAGGCACAGCTTATCGATAAAGCGACCAATCCTCCGATGGTTGCCCCATCGTCACTGAAAAATCAGCGTGTTTCTCTTCTTCCTGGTGACGTGACATATCTCGACGTATTGAGCGGACAAGACGGTTTCAAGCCTGCTTACCTTGTTAATCCGAATACCGCCGACCTGCTGGCCGACATTCAGGACACCCGCCAGACCATCAACAGCGCCTACTTTGTCGACCTCTTCATGATGCTGCAAAACATCAACACCCGCTCAATGCCGGTGGAAGCGGTGATCGAGATGAAGGAAGAGAAGCTGCTGATGCTTGGCCCGGTGCTCGAACGTCTGAATGACGAAGCGCTCAACCCGCTGATCGACCGCGTGTTCTCCATCATGGCGCGCAAGAACATGCTGCCGCCACCTCCTGACGTTATGCAGGGAATGCCACTGCGCATCGAGTACATCTCCGTTATGGCGCAGGCACAGAAATCTATTGGCCTCACCAGCCTGTCGCAGACCGTTGGCTTCATCGGCCAACTCGCACAGTTCAAACCTGAAGCGCTGGACAAACTCGACGTGGATCAGGCTATCGACGCGTTCTCTGAAATGTCCGGCGTATCGCCAACTGTCATCGTTCCGCAGGAGCAGGTGCAGGGCATTCGTGAAGACCGCGCCAAACAGCAGCAGGCAGCTCAGGCGCTGGCAATGGGTCAGGCGGTAGCGCAGGGCGCTAAGACGCTCAGCGATACACAAACCGCAGATCCAAGCGCACTGACAGCAATCACTAACGCAGTGGGAGCGGCGCAGCAATGACGTATATCGACGACGAAGAACGCAAATCCGAGCTGGAAGCTGAACAGCAGATCCTCGCTCAGCGCGATATCGAAGATATCCAGTTCGTCATGGGCAGCGAGCAGGGCCGCCGCGTTATCTGGTCACTGCTGGAGAAAGGGAAGGTATTCGCGCCGTGCTTCGCCGGTGATTCGCATTTAACCGCATTCAACGAAGGGCAGCGCAACCTGGCGCTGGTTCTGTTTCAGCGCGTCATGGCGCACTGCCCTGATCAGTATCTGAAGATGGCCGCAGAGGCCGGTGAGGACAATGTATGACACAGGTACAAACCCAGCGCGTCGTGCGCTTTGATGGCGCAAATCAGGTGGTAGAGGTTCCGGATCCTGCCCCGGCAACAATTGGCGCCCCGACCGCCACAGATTACGGCGGCGTGAAGTTGGGGGCAGCCATTGCAGCTCCGGCAGCAATGACAGCTACCGCTGACACCAACTCTTCCGCATCAGACGTTGCCGGGCTTGTTACTGACCACAACGATCTGGTCGCCAAATACAATGCGCTGCTGACAGATACCACTGCACTGCGCACCACTCTTTCAGCTGTTCTGGCGCAACTCAAAGCCAAAACGATCCCGGTTTAAGGAGATAACCAATGAACTTATTTGATCGTCTGCTGCATCGACGTCTTTGCAATGAGCAGCCTGCTGATGGTGGAGCTGCTCCGGCACCGTCTGAGCCAGCCGCACCTGATGCCGAAGCTCCAGTACCCGCAGGCGACCAGGCAAAACCAGAAGGCGATAAGCCGCAGCCTGGCACTGAAGGTGACAAGCCTCAGGACGACAAGCCCGCTGATGGTGATAAGCCAAAGGACGAAGAGCAGAAGCAGGAAGGTGCGCCGGAGAAATACGAATTTACCGCTGGTGAAGGTGTAGATCTGGATGCCGACGCGCTGAAGGACTTCGAACCCGTTGCCCGTGATCTGAACCTGACCAACGAGCAGGCGCAGAAACTGGTGGACGCATATCCAAAAATTCTGGCCGGTGTGCAGCAGCGTCAGACAGAAGCCTGGCAGAAGCAGACCGAAGGTTGGGCAGAGACCGTGAAGGCAGACAAGGAGATCGGCGGCGACAAACTGACCGCAAACCTCAGTGCTGCGCAGCGTGCGCTGGACCAGTTCGGCACGCCGGAACTGAAAGAATATCTGAACGCTACCGGGCTTGGTAACCATCCAGACCTTGTTAAGACGTTCGTAAAAATCGGTAAGGCTATGTCAGAAGACGGCATGGTAACCGGGAAAGAAAGCGGTCAGCGTTCTGCTGCCGAAGTGCTTTATGGCTAATAAGAGAGGATATAACCATGACTGTTAAAGGCGTAAATGCGCTGACGCTGGCTGACTGGGCTAAGCGTACTGATCCAGATGGGAAAGTCGATAAGATTGTCGAACTGCTTTCCCAGACCAACGAAATTCTGACGGACATGATGTTCGTAGAGGGCAACCTGCCAACCGGTCACCGTACAACGATCCGCTCCGGTCTGCCATCGGCAACCTGGCGTTTGCTTAACTACGGTGTGCAGCCAAGCAAATCAACTACCGTACAGGTAACCGACACTGTCGGTATGCTGGAAACCTATGCTGAAGTGGATAAGTCACTGGCAGATCTGAACGGTAACACCGCTGAATTCCGCCTGTCTGAAGATCGTGCATTTCTCGAAGGCATGAACCAGCAGATGGCTCAGACTCTGTTCTACGGCGACACCAGTGTGAACCCTCAGCAGTTCATGGGTCTTTCATCCCGCTATTCCAGCAAATCCGCCGGCAACGGACAGAACATCATTGATGCTGGCGGTACTGGTACAGATAACACCTCTATCTGGCTAGTGGTCTGGGGTGAAAACACCGTACACGGCATCTTCCCTAAAGGGCAGAAGGCTGGTTTGCAGACTCAGAATCTTGGCGAGCAGACTCTTACCGATGCCGATGGCGGCAAATACCAGGGCTACCGCACCCATTATAAATGGGATAACGGCCTGGCTCTCCGTGACTGGCGCTACGTTGTGCGCATCGCCAACATCGATGTGAGTGATCTATCTGTACCAGGTTCAGCTGCAAATATCGTCAGCCTGATGGTTAAAGCTCTGCATCGCGTCCCTAACCTGAAAATGGGCCGCGCGGTGTTCTACATGAACCGTACCGTTGCTCAGGCGCTGGATCTGCAATCTCTGGATAAAGCCTCTCTGGCCCTGTCCGTAAAAGAGACAGAAGGCGAATTCTGGACCACGTTCCGTGGCATCCCAATCCGTGAAACCGATGCGATTCTGGAAACGGAAGCGCGCGTTGTTTAACGCCTGTCATTAACTGATGGGCCTTAACAGGCCCATAAATGGAGAAAGAAAATGATCCTCGACAAACTGTTGATGTTCTCCGAGAAGCAGGCGATTACAGCTTCTGCTGCTTCTACGGACGTAATTGACCTCGGCCCTATCGATGGCACCCGCCGCGATATCGGCGTTGGTTATCCGCTGGAGTTCTGGGCAACTGTTGACACCACTGCAACAGCTGCTGGTGACGCAACCCTGAATGTTCAATTGCAGACCAGCCCGGACAACTCTACCTGGACAACTATCTATGATAGCGGCGCGCTGGCACTTTCGGCTCTGACCGCAGGTAAGCGACTGTTCTCTGCGAAAGTACCAGCAGGTGTGCAGAAGTACCTCCGGGTTAACTACTCAGTTGCCACTGGCCCACTGACTGCTGGCGCGTTCACTTCGGGAATTAATCTGGATGTTGACAACAACACACCTTATTACCCGATCCGTTCCAAAGTGACTGGCTAAGGGGATATCGATGTCAGGTGAAAAAGCAAAATACCGCGTCCTGCGCCTATCCCATATTCATAACAATCTCTGGCCTGAAGGTTCAGAGATTGAATATGACGGAGAGCCAGGTACGGCGTTGGAACCGCTGAATGATGCGGCGAAAGCTGCGAAAGCAAAGGCCAAGCACAAAAGTGGCTTTGTTGGGGAAATCTCCGCTAAATCACCGCTGAATGAAGCTGGTGAAGGCAGTGACGAGCTGGACAAACTCCGCGAAGAGTATGAAGCGCTATTCAACGAGAAACCTCATCACAACGCCAAAGCTGAAACACTTCGCGAGAAGATCGCAAATAAGCGCGCTGAACTGGGCGTCTGAGCCTCGCTAATAAAACAAGGGGCTTCGGCCCCTTTATTGCAGGAGTCCATTATGGATCTGGTAAACCTCAAAACCGGCACCGACACATATCAGGATGAGGATGGTAAAGCCCAGACTCGTGATGATTATCCGTGGGGCCTTTGCATAGAGTTGAACAACGAGACGCTAACCAAGCTCAAGGCAACGCCGCAGTCTGCTGGTACTGAAGTGATGATCACCGCCAAGGCAATCATTCGTTCTACTTCAACCCGCGAAACAGAAGATGGAATGCAGCATAACGCCAGTCTTCAGATCACTGATATGGCACTTAGTCCGGTGTCTGGTGAGCAGCAAAAGACTGCCGCACAAACTCTTTATGGTGGGGAGGATGATTAATGGCCTCCGTTATCGAGATCTGCAACCGCGCGCTGAGCAACATCGGCAATAGCCGCAGTATTAACAGCCTGAATGAGGCGAGCAAAGAGGCGTCTCAGTGTTCACTGCATTTCGATGCGTGCCGTGATGCAGCGCTGGCGGACTTCGACTGGAACTTTGCTACTAAGCGCGTGGCTCTGGCCGACACCAATAATCCACCGCCGGACTGGTCATTCTCATACCAGTATCCGCCTGACTGCCTTCGCATTACCGAAATTATGGTGCCAGGTATCCGTAACCCTACGGCTGCCATGCGCATCAACTATGAGGTAGGGGCTGATACAGACGGTACCGGAAAGCTGATCTACACCGACCAGCCTCAGGCATGGCTGAAGTATATAGCGCGCGTTACCGACGTAAACATGTTCGATGCCATCTTCATGGAGGCGCTGTCGTGGCGTCTGGCTGCTGCCATCAACATGCCGCTAACCGGAAGCGCAGATCTCGGAAACAACGCCCTGACCATGTACCGCAGCGTTATCCTTAGTGCTGGCTCGCACAGCCAGAATGAGTCGCAGGAGCCGCAGCCGCCTATGGACGAGTTCACCGCAGCGAGGTTGTCATAATGGCTTTCAGTTGGATCCAGCCGAGTTTTGCCGGTGGTGAGATTGGCCCGTCGCTGTACGGGCGCATTGATATGTCGAAGTATCAGGTGGCGCTGCGCAAGTGCGATAACTTCATCGTCAGGCAGTATGGCGGGGTGGAGAATCGCCCTGGCACGCGTTTTGTTGGCGAAGCCAAGTACCCTGCGCGTAAATGCCGCCTCATCCCGTTCCAGTTCTCGACAGTTCAGACCTATGCACTGGAGTTTGGTCACAACTACATGCGCGTTATCAAAGACGGCGCATACGTGCTGAACAGTAGCAATGTGATCTACGAACTGGCTCTGCCTTATGCTGAGGCTGACCTGTTCCGCATCAAATTCACGCAAAGCGCCGACGTGCTTACGCTGGTTCATCCATCATATCCACCGAAAGAATTGCGCCGTTACGCGCATGATAGTTGGCAGATCGTCGACGTTACCACCAAAAACGGCCCCTTCGAAGACATCAATGTTGACGAGACGATCAAGGTGTACGCCAGCGCCAGCACTGGCACCATCACGTTGACGGCGAGCTCTGCCATCTTCGGCGCTGAGCAGGTCGGTAAATTGTTCTACCTCGAACAGCCTGCGGTTGATTCTGTCCCCGTCTGGGAGACCAGTAAAGACACCGCTATCAACGATGTGCGCCGGGCAGACAGCAACTACTACCGGGCAAATACTACTGGTAAGACAGGTACGCTTCGTCCTTCCCATACTGAAGGAATGTCCTGGGATGGATGGGGGGGTGATACCGGGATTCAGTGGGAGTACCTGCACAGCGGTTTCGGTATAGTTCGCATCACAGCGGTTGGATCAGATGGCCTGACTGCAACGGCAACAGTGATCAGTTATATCCCTTCTCAGGTCGTTGGCTCCGCTAACAGCAGCTATAAGTGGGGACGTTACGCATGGAATAGCGTCAACGGATATCCGAGCACGGTCGTTTACTATCAGCAGCGCCTGTATTTCGCCGCGTCTACCGCGTACCCGCAAACCATATGGGCCAGCAGAACTGGCGACTATAAAGACTTCGGGAAGAACAATCCTATTCAGGATGACGATCGCATCATCTACACCTACGCCGGGCGACAGGTGAATGAGATCCGCCACCTTATCGACGTCGGAAACCTGGTCGCGCTGACGTCAGGCGGGGAATATACGATATCCGGAGACCAGAATAAGGTTCTCACACCGTCGGCCTTCTCGTTCAGTTCTCAGGGAAATAACGGCTCCAGCAACGTGCCGCCGATCTCTGTGGCGAACATCGCGCTGTTCATCCAGGAGAAGGGAAGTGTGGTCCGTGATTTGGCTTACTCCTTCGACGTAGACGGGTACCAGGGTACTGACCTGACCATACTGGCAAACCACCTTTTCCAGAAGCGCAGCATTGTAGATTGGTCATTCTGCATAGTGCCGTACAGCAGCGCGTTCTGCATCCGCGACGACGGAAAACTGCTGGTGCTGACCTACCTGCGCGATCAGCAAGTATTCGCCTGGGCTCCGCAGTCAAGCGCCGGTAAATACGAAAGCACGTGCTCCATCAGTGAAGGAAGCGAGGACGCTGTTTACTTTGTGGTTAACCGCACCATCAACGGCCAGACGAAACGTTACATCGAACGCCTCTCAAGTCGACTGTTCACCAATGATGAAGATGCATTCTTTGTCGACTGCGGCCTGAGCTATGACGGGCGTAATACATCGACTCGCACCATGACCATCAGCGGCGGCAGTGGTAATTGGAGCTATCAGGTTGACTACCCGGTGACGATAAGCGGCGGGGCGTATTTCGTGGGCACTGACGTTGGCGCTCAGATCCAGTTCCCGTACTCAGAGACGGATCCTGATACCCGCGAAGTAGTGGCGAAAGAATTGCGTGGCGACATTATCTCCGTAACGAGTAATACCGCCGTGGTTGTGCGCTTCAACCGTAACGTTCCCGCGGTACTGCGCACTGCGGCCACAACTAACTGGCAGATGGCTCGCCAAACATTCAGCGGATTGTCACACCTCGAGGGTCAGACAGTAAACATCCTCTCCGACGCCAGCGTAGAACCACAGAAAATCGTAACTGATGGAGCTGTCACGCTCGAATCTCCCGGCGCGGTGGTGCATATCGGGCTGCCGATAACTGCCGAATTTGAAACGCTGGATATAAACATCAACGGTCAGGAAACGCTGCTGGATAAAAAGCAGGTTATTCCAACTGTAACAATGGTCGTCAACGCCAGCCGCGGCATCTGGGCAACAACGCCTGGCGGAGAATGGTACGAGTATCCGCAGCGAGAATTCGAGTTCTACGACGATCCGGTTGATGACGCTACCGGGAAGGTGGAGGTGAAGCTCGACAGCAACTGGGATAAAAACGGACGCGTTAAGGTGCGCCAGCTCGACCCACTGCCGCTTTCTGTTCTGGCGGTCCTGCCGCGCATGACGGTCGGGGGATTCTGATGATTAAAGCTCAGATCGTACCGGCAACCCAGGAACATATCGAAGCCATGCTCCCGCATGTCCGCCAGGCTGATGTTGATGAATTCCTGGCAACAAACGGATGGAGTCCGCGCCGCGTGCTTGAAACCGGTATGCGCACGTCAACATTTGCCTGTGCCGGTCTGATTAATGGTGAAGTGGTAACCATCTTCGGTGTGGCCCCGGCATCAATGATCGGCGGTAACGGCATCCCGTGGCTGGTGGGCACCGATGCGCTGGAGAAATACCAGCGCACCTTCCTTCGCCGCTGCGGAAAAGTGGTCAATGCAATGCTGACTGTTTATCCGTATCTTGAAAACTATGTTGATGCCCGCAATCACACCGCGCGCATTTGGCTGCACTGGCTTGGATTCACTATTGAAGAACCACAGCCATACGGCGCTCACGGCCTTCTGTTTCACCGCTTCCACATGGAGAGAAAGTAATGTGTGAACCCACCACAATTTTAGCCGGTGCGACGCTCGCTGCTGGCGCGCTGTCAGCTTACAACCAATACCAGACAGGAAAGTATTCCGCCGCGGTCGCAGAGCAGAATGCAGATGTGGCTGAAGCGCAGGCGCAGGACTCGATTAACCGTGGTAACGCTCAGGCCGAGGAAGTGCGCCGCCGTAATCGCCAGGCGGCCGGAACCCAGGCGGCAACTATGGGCGCCACAGGGGCAGATCTATCAACAGGCAATGCTCTGGATATCTTCGGCGATACGGCACAATTCGGAACTTTGGACGCGCTGACAACGGTCAATAACGCACAGCGCGAGGCCTATGGGTATCAGGTCCAATCAGCTAATTATGAAGCTCAGGCCGTTTCTGCACGTAAGCAGGGAAATATGGGAGCAATGACAACGTTGCTCACAACTCCGTTACAGGCTTACGGAGCTTATCAGATGGCTGGCGGGACGTGGTCGCCATTCTCACAAAAGGCCGCACCTATTAGCGCAGCGGTCGGCACGCCAACCGGTCGATAAGGAGAAATTAAAATGCCAACAGTTCCAACGGTCACCGGTCGCCAGGTTGAGAGCAGAGGATTTCAGTCACCAGGCTTGCAGACGTTCGAGCAGCCCAATGTCGGCGACGTCATTGCGCAGGTAGCTCCAAAGGCGATCGACATGTTCGCTCAGGCCAAGCAGCGGGCAAACGTCGCACTTACCCAAGAGGCGTCGCTGCAACTAAATGCCGTCGGCAGCGACCTGCTCAATAACCCTGATTCAGGTTTCATGAACCTCCAGGGTAAAAATGCGATCGGGAAAGGCCAAGAGTATGTGCAGCAGTTCGATACGCAGATACAAAATATTGCTGCAAACCTTCCTGACGAGCAGGCGAGAAATGCATTTCTACAGCAGGCTCAGCAGCAGAGGACACAGTTTGCAACAACAGCCGGGCGTCATGAGGTTGATCAAGTTCGTCAGTACGAGGCCGGTATGCAGGAAGGTACTCTGCACGCGCTGGCGCAGCAGGCTCTTTCTCCAGGTTTGTTCACACCATCACTGATGAATGCCCGCAATTCCATCATTGCCTACGGCAAAGCCCACGGGCAGAGCGATGAAGAAATCGAGTCGAATTTCGTGAAGTGGCGCGAGCAGGCAGCAAACCGCGCTAGCGAAGCATGGTATACGCCGACCTATCAGCAGATGATGGGGCCGGAAGGTAAGATCGAAGTTACGGATACGCCGAGTGAATCACAGCTCTTTTCCGCCATGATCTGGCAGGAGTCTGGCGGTAATCAGTATGGCAAAGACGGTACGCCGCTGGTATCGCCTAAGGGTGCTGTTGGCGTGGCGCAGGTGATGGAGGATACCGGTCCGGAAGCCGCCAGGCTGGCTGGTGTTCCGTGGGACCGCGATAAGTGGCTGAATGACCCGCGCTATAACGCGAAACTTGGTCAGGCATACTTCGGCGCACAGATGAAGAAGTACGACAATAACCCTGTGTTGGCGGTGGCGGCGTATAACGCCGGGCCTGGCGCGGTCGATGGATGGATAAAGCAACTTGGGGACCCGCGCACAGGTGCCGTCAGCAATGAACAGTTTGCAGCAGCGATACCCTACGAAGAAACCCGAAATTATGTGGCGAAAGTCACTGGCAGCGCTCCAGCGATCCCCGGAGCGGCCACAATGGAAAACCTCATCAACCAGCCTTTCTGGGATGCGATGAGTCCGCAGAACAAATCAGCGATGATGAGCAAGGTCGCAGGTATGTACGACATGCAGGCAGCGGCAGGTCGCGTATCATTGCAGAGTCGCATGCAGGATGACATGGCGAAGCTGGAGTCCGGGCAACCGGTCAATCCGATCTCAGAGCGTGAATGGCTCGCGGTGATGCCGTTGCAGGCCAGCCCGGCGGAACGCATTCAGTTGCGTGAGTCCTTCCAGCAGTACCAGCAAGCGATGACGCTGCAACCTGTTTATCAAACCATCGTGCAGGGTTCTGCGCAGCAAGGTATCGCAGCTGTACAGTCTATGGCACCACAGGAAGATGATCCTGACTTCAAATTTAAGCAGAGCCTTTACGCGACTGCACAGGCCAAGCTAAATCAGGTGATGAAGGCGCGCGAGTCTGATCCTGGCACTTGGCTGCAAACCAACTCTCCGGTGGTGAAAAACGCCTTTGAGCAGTACCAGAACAATCAGGCGTCCGGTGAATATCTGGTTTCCCGCCTGCAAGCTGAGAAAGACCGCCTGGGAATAAACAGTAAGAAGGTACTTCCTGACTCGATGGTAAACAGCCTGATTTCTCAGATCGACAACAATAAGGAATCCAGCGTTACAGCCATTCAGTCGGTGGCGCAGTCCTTTGGGAAATACTCTGATCAGGTCATGCAACAGGTGCAGAAAAGCGCCTACCCGGCGTTGCAGGTCATCATGGCGACCAATAACCCGCGTGCTGCCAACGCCCTCTGGCAAAACCGCAGCGTCAAAACCTCTGATCTACGTGGCAGTTTTGAAAAAACCGACGCCGACAGCGCCGACTCATCTTGGAATGACCAGGCCAAAGCCTTTGCCGGAACGATGGTTGTCCAGCCTGGTGGAGCCGCCGTGTGGAACAACTTCAACGAGCAGGGTAAACGTCTGACCTACACCTATATGCAGCGCGGCATGTCGCCAGGCGACGCGGCAAAGCAGGCATATCAGGACGTTCTGGGCGAGCAGTATCAGACCAACGGCACCTGGCGCATGCCGAACAACGCCGGATACGATATTCGCGATGTTAACGATGGCGCTAACTACTACTTAAAAAAACTGTCAGCCGATCAGATCATGCCGCTTATCGGTGATTCCCGCCTGCCGGATGAGGTTAACCGCGAGCAGAGCATTTCACGCATTCGTGATAACGCTCAGTGGGTGACTAACAGCGACGAAACTGGGCTTACTCTGATGATGAACGGTCTGCTGGTCAACAATGCTCAGGGACAGCCGCTCACCGTGCCGTTTGCTGATCTGGCGAAACTTGGCGCTGGCAACCGCACCACCTGGAACAGCCTGACCAAATTCGTGCAGACGCCGGTTAAGTACACGCCTGGCCAGTCGAAGAATTACACGGCGGAAAGTCAGCGCGACAACCTGATCAACATTATCCAGAACGGCCAGCAGACGGGACGATAAGATGCCAATTTATACAGATGATCCTGGGCTGGGTATAAACCAGCCGTTGTCGAATGCCCCGGCAGGGCTGGGTGAATCGCTTCTTTCATCACTAAAAGAGGGGTTCAACGAAGGGCCTGTCGTATCAGGCTATCGGTTTTCCCAGGCCGAGAGGCTGGCGAATGATCCCAATTCGACCATTGTCGCCAAAGCGGATGCCGATGCTCGCCTGAAAGAGTACGGCGTGAAAAGCATTAACGTACCGGAAAGTGGCGTCACACAGTCGTATCTTGACCATGTGATCAGCGAGCGCCGGGAATCACTGGCGAAACAGCAGATCGCCATGTCGGCCCCGTCCGGATGGGTAGCCACTCCGCTTAACTTTGCAGCAAATCTTGCCGGTTCCATGGCTGATCCAGGAAACGTGGCGCTGGCGCTGGTCCCGTTCGGTGGAGAAGCGAAGGCGGCAACCATGCTTGGGCGTTTCGGCGAGCGTCTGGCTACCGGCGCGCGGCTTGGCGCTGGCCAGGCCATTGCCACCGTGCCACTCACGGCACAGGCAGCAGCAGCAGAAGGCGACGACTTCACCTATGGCAATGCGCTGGAGAGCACCTTCTTTAATACCCTGGCTGGCGGGCTGATGCACGCAGGCGGCGGGCTGATCGCTGATGTAGTGCGTTCCCGCAGGGCGGCCGCTGGTGAAAACCCTGCCACCCCGGCAGACGCTCAGCCCGTAATTGATGCTCAGCCAACGCCGGTGGTCACGCCTGACAACATCCCGGCAGGTGTCAATATTCCTGAGTCCGGCACCAACGCTGACCTGTCAGCGGCAATCGCGCGGGATGCAGAGGCCTATGCCTACAGCCGCGCCTATGATGATGTCGTGCCGGAATATCAGGCCCGTCAGCAGGAGGTACAGACCGGGCGCGTCGACAACGTGGCCGATCTGCGCACTGAGCTGGCGGCCAACAACCGGCAAAGTGAAGCGCTTGACGCTACGCTAGCCCAGCGTACAAAAGAGTACCAGGCGCAACGTATGAACTTCAAAGCGGCGCGTGCCAAGGCACAGCGTGATATTCAGGGTGAGAAAGACACTATCGCCGCGCGTAATCAGGAAATTAACCAGACGCTTGAGCGCAACGCCGCCGCAGAACAGGCGCGCGGCAGAGAGTCGCAACTGTCACGAAAAGAGATCCCCGACGACCTGGCCCCATTAATCGACCAGCGCGCACAGCAGATCCGCGAAAGCATGCAGATGTCGCCGGTCGCCGGTGCCGTTCGTACCGCGTCGGCAGCAGTGCGGGAGGCCGACTGGAGCGTAAACCAGCAGGCATACCGCGGCGCGCTGGCGCACATGATGGAAGGCCGCTCGCCTGACATTGAGCCATTCTATGACCTTCACAAACCAGCGCTACGCGAGCGTGCTATCCAGCGCATCCAGAACCCGGCGCGGCAAGCTGATGAAGGTTCACGCGCCGTCAGTGAAACCGCCGATCGTGTGTGGCAGGATACGCAGAAGGCTGACCATGAAATCACAGCGGCCACTGCCGATCTGGAAAATGAATTTAATATCAGTGACGCGCTGCTGAACGACATAGCCACAGATAACCCTGATCTGGCAGCGTCAATGCGCAAGAACATTGCCGCGATCCGTGCAGAGGCCAGTGACGACTCTATCGGCAAAGCGTATCGCGCTTTCGCCGCCTGTATGATTAACCGGGGGCTGTAATGGCTAACGAATTTCTGACGCAATGCGAAATGACCGTCAATACAGCTGCCGGGCGCAAGCTGTCTGAGGACGAAATGGAATCGCTGGTGCGTGACATGAACGACACCACCAACCGGATCCTGGCTGGCAATGAAGCCCTGACACTGGAAGAAGCGGCGATGCGCGCCGCGCAGGAGCTTGGCAACCGCGAGCAACTGGCGAAAGTAATCGAGGCACGCAACAAAGCCATTAACACGCGCGTTGCTGCTCAGCGCCTGGGTGAGCTTCGCCGGACGTGGAAAGACCGCCCCGACATCGGGCTGGAGGCTATTCTGGTGGGACGTAATGACGCGCGCACCGGTTCCCGTCGCTCTGTATCGTCTGAGGTGGCTCAACTGCGCGGGAAGTACCACGCCGGTATCAACTACGATTTCGACCAGGCCGGGCTGGTTAAGTATATCGCCAGCGGCAGCAACGACCGGGAGATCGCCGACGCTATGTGGCGCCTCGGTCGTGGGCAGAAAACGGACGGGATGACGCCGCAATCAGTCAGCGCTGCGAAGATCATCATGAAGTGGCAGGAAACTGCGCGCGTGGATGAAAACCGCGCTGGCGCATGGATTGGCAAGATGCCCGGCTACATCGTCCGGCAGTCACATGACATCCTGAAAATTCGTGCCGCCGGGTATGAGTCCTGGCGCAATGCCATTCTTCCGCGCCTTGATGATGTGACCTTTGACGGGATCACCGACCGCGAAGGGTTCCTGCGTGGCGTTTATGACGGCCTAGCCTCCGGCGTGCACCTGACCTCTGAAAAGCCTGACTGGATGAATGGTTTCAAGGGATCGGCTAACGCGGCGAAACGCGCCAGCCATGAGCGCGTGCTGCACTTCAAAGACGGTGTTAACTGGCACGAATACAATGAGCAATTCGGGACTGGAAGCCTGCGAGAGGCAGTATTCGGTGGCCTGAACAGCGCGGCGCGCACGACCGGGATGATGCGCGTGCTGGGCACCAACCCGCAAAACATGTTCAAGTACCTGACAGACACCATCGCAAAAGACGTGAGTAAGCAGAGTAACCCGGCTGCGCTGGCTGACTTTATGACCAAAGTTCGACGGCTGAATAGCACGGTGATGCCTCAGGTAGATGGATCGCTGAATATCCCCGGCAGTGTCGGCTGGGCCAATGCCTCCGCAAACGTGCGCGGCTGGCTGCGCGTGAGTCAGCTCGGCGGCGCTATTATTTCGTCTTTTAACGACGTTCCGATCTCGGCGACAGAAATGCGGTATCAGGGCCAGAATTTTATGCAGGCGCTGACCGGCGCAATGAAGGGCCGCTTTTCCCGTTACACCAGTGATGAGCAGAAGGAGATCCTGTCATCCATCGGCGTTTACTCCGATACGATGACGCAGGAAATCATCCGCCGTATGTCCGGCGATGACAGCATGAGCGGAAAAATGGGCCGCGCGCAGCAGTTGTTCTTCAAATACAACCTCATGAACTTCTGGACAGAATCCGGGCGTAATAGCAATGCCATGATGATAACCAACTGGCTGGCGAAAAATGCTGATCAGCAATTCTCTGCACTGCCTGAGGATCTTCGCCGCGTGCTGGACCTGCACGGCATCGGTGACGCTGAATGGAACATCTACCGCAGCATGGACATGGCAGACAGTGAGGGTCGCAAATTCATGACGACCACCGGCATCCGTGCAGTTCCGGATGAAGTGATCGGTGACTATGTAGCGTCTAAAGGCCTGAAGATCACTGAGCGCTCTATTGCCGACGCCAGAGAGACGCTGGAGAGTCAGTTGCGGGGGTACATTCTGGACCGACTGAACATCGCCATGTCAGAGCCTGGCGACCGGACGCAGGCGTTTATGAAGATGGGTACGGTGCCGGGAACGGTGGCGGGGGAAGCGGTGCGCTTCGCAGGACAGTACAAATCTTTTACAGCCAGTTTTATGCAGAACGTGCTGGGGCGTGAGGTGTTCGGACGCGGTTATACACCAGCTGGATTGGGTGAATCTAAAACCGGATCGCTGACAAATGCGCTGCTGCGTAACGGAAAAGGTGCATTCCTGGGGGCGGCAAACCTGTTCGTCTGGGCAACTATGTTCGGCTATATCTCTATGCAGTCGAAGCTATTGCTTAAGGGGCAGACGCCGCGTCCGGCAGATGCCAAGACATTCCTCGCAGCCGCTTCTCAGGGCGGCGGCCTTGGCATCCTTGGTGACTTCATGTTTGGCGAAGTCAACCGCATGGGTGCTGGTCCAGTGACATCATTGATGGGGCCGGCAGCATCGAACGCTGATAGTATTATCACGCTGCTCCAGCAGACCACTCGAGGCGATGCGGACCTTGGTGACTGGTATCGCATAGCCCTTGACAATACTCCTTTCCTTAATGTGTTCTGGCTGCGTACGGCGATGAATGGTTTAATATTGAACCGTATACAGGATGCTCTGGACCCAGGATCGCTTGAGCGTTATCAGCGCCGTGTTGAACGTGAGCAGGGTAATGACTTCCTGATCCCCCCATCGCAGTTCATGCTAGGGAAATAAAATGGAAAAGAAATCAATATTATTGATTGCCTTATTTTTGTTTGGATGCACAGAAAGCAGGCAATATAGCTATAGTCCGGTTGCTCAATTAGAACAGGGGCCGCGTTCACTTAGCACGGTGCAGTCAGTCTACTCTGATGAAGATGCGAGGATTTGCACTAAGGCGTCTGTTGACATGGACAATGAAAAAGGAAAAACCTTTTCTTGCCTAAATGGTGTTGTGAAAAAATTAACAGACAAAACATCTGTGGCAGATGAAGTGATTACAGCTGCATATTTCTCATGCAGTAATGAGATATCATCCCTTTCTAAAGCCGCATATAAGGCTACTCATTGCAATATGGCAAAAGAGACAAGTAAGTCTCTACTTTATTTTGACAGTAGATTACCATATGACGATGCAAAATATGAGGGTAACGTCAAACAAGCATTATACCCAAAACTGGTAAATGATGTTCTGACCAGGAAGCAGCAAATGAAATAGCGTGACATGTCACAAAGGCCGCCGAAGCGGCCTTTTTCATGTTAGAACTCAGCCGCGTTATTATTGATGAACTGGGCGTGGCTCTGGATTTCGCGCAGACATTTGCTTACGCCGACGATGTAGCTCACCATTGTTGTGAGTTCTGCCGCTGCTCCGGAAACGTCGTGCCCATCTTCCTGCATTTGATTTAACAGACTCATGAGGTATGAGCGTTCTGCCAGGCCGACGACACCTTCCGGGGAGTGAATAAAATCGCGGTAGCCAGGCTTGAGAGGATAGTCATACTTTTGCGCAACATCTGACTTCATGGCCTCAAGAATTGCAGGCATAAAGCTGGCCACAACCTTCTGTGCTTTATCTGCTGGCGACAGCTCTTCACGAACGTAACGGCCGGTCTGGCGGATCTGCGGCAGTACTTCACTAGTTACCCACTTACGGAAACGGTAGGGAATAGTTCCGGGAGTTACTGCGTCGCGGCAACGAAGGATCAGAGTGTAGAGGCCGGACTCGTTAATGACATTAACTTTCTGACTTCCTTTAACGGTGTAAGTTGAACTTACACCCTTTTCATCATCATCAAGTGCTTTTAGCGACATGCGCGAGTTGGTCAACCCAAGAGCCTTGCAAACGTCTGAGGCAGCAAACCATGGATTTCCATCGATGTTGAACACACGAACAGGAGTGGATGAATCGAACTTAAATACCGTGTCAGGGGATGGTTTTTTTTGAGCTGTCATAGTGATCACCTTTTAGTCTGGTTATCACCACTACCGACGCCAATCGATTGGTGGTGAACTGTGCAG
>CAJYVI010000018.1 GCA_913778145.1 uncultured Pseudocitrobacter sp. | reverse complement strand
CATATACCATCGTGCTGACGTTGGTAGGACTGTTATGCGTTGAGTTCGCTCTGCAACCCACCAGCGACTGGCTGATGGCGCTCGGTTTGCTCCCATCCCCGCATCTTCCTTAAGCATGATTTGCCCGGCCAGTCGTGCCGGGCATTTAATGTTCATTTACGTAATAATTGCTAAACGTCAGTGGCGGCAGCTTTTTTTTGGTTTAAACTGCTGCTCTTAAACATGTTCCAGGGAAATGATTATGTTGCGATATTTGAACCAGTGCTCACGAGGCCGTGGCGCGTGGTTATTGATGGCGTTGACTGCCTTTGCACTTGAACTCGTTGCGCTGTATTTCCAGCACATCATGCTGCTGCAGCCGTGCGTCATGTGTATCTATGAGCGTTGCGCTCTGTTCGGCATTATGGGTGCGGGCATTGTCGGCGCGATCGCCCCGAAAACGCCGCTGCGCTATGTCGCCATGGTGATTTGGATTTATAGCGCGATTCGTGGTTTGCAGCTCGCCTGGGAGCACACGATGATTCAGCTGCACCCGTCGCCGTTTATGACCTGCGACTTTGCCGCGCGTTTCCCTACCTGGCTGCCGCTCGACAAATGGCTGCCACAGGTGTTTGTCGCATCAGGCGACTGTGCGGTGCGTCAGTGGTCATTCCTGTCGCTGGAAATGCCGCAGTGGCTGGTAGGTATATTCGCCGCTTATCTGGTGGTGGCGGTGCTGGTGATTATTGCTCAGCCCTTCAAGCCAAAAAAACGCGATCTGTTTGGTCGTTAAACACGCATTAAAAAACGCGCCGAAAGGCGCGTTTTTTCTTTAGCTGGCAGAATTTGCCTGTTACTGCGCCCACTCAGGCTTATTCATAATATGGTCCTGCCAGTCGCGCACTTCTGATTCTTTCACCGCAATATGTCGCACAGAAATACGCTCACCGTGCATCGCGGCTTTTGAGCCGGTCAGTAGCGGGTGCCACGTCGGCAGGTCTTTCCCTTCCGCCAGCAGACGATACGCGCAGGTGTGCGGCAACCATTCGAAGGTCGGCAAATTTTCGCGGGTGAGTTTAATGCAGTCCGGTTCGTATTCGAAACGGCGCTCGTAGTTACGGCACTGGCAGGTTTTGATGTTCAACTGACGACAGGCAACGTTGGTGAAATAGATTTCATCCGTGTCCTCATCCATCAATTTATGCAGACAGCACTGCCCGCAACCATCGCACAGCGATTCCCACTCGGCGTCGGTCATTTCGTCGAGAGTTTTGCTTTGCCAGAAAGGTAATTCGCTCATAAGGATGTCCACATCAAAAACCAGGGTGCACCTTATAACCAGTCTGGCACAGGGATGCAAGTTTTGCCGCCCAATGAGGGCGGCAAGAAGGGATTACAGTACGCGGGTAGAAAGTGAGAGACCGTTAAACTGTACGGTCAGCTCATCACCGCTCTGCAGTGGCCCCACGCCTTCCGGCGTGCCGGTCAGTACGACATCACCCGGTTTCAGGGTGAAGAAGCGGCTCATGTAAGCAATCAGCGGGATGATTTTATGGATCATGTCTGCCGTGGTGCCCTGCTGGCGCACGTCGCCATTAACCGTTAACGCCAGCGGCGTAGCCTGCGGATCGCTTTCAAACTCAGCAGCCGGAATAAAACCAGAAATCGGGCAGGAATTATCAAAGCCTTTGGCTTTTTCCCACGGTTGCCCCGCTTTCTTCATTTTACCCTGCACATCGCGCAGCGTGAGATCCAGCGCCACCCCATAACCGGCAATCGCTTTCTGAACGTGCTCTTCGGTTGCCTGACGCAGCGTTGCGCCAATCAGCACCGCCAGCTCGACTTCATGATGTACAGACCCCAACCCCTGCGGCAGCACCAGCGGTTGGCGGATATCGCAAAGCGCGGTTTCCGGTTTGATAAACAGCACAGGTTCTTCCGGAATAGCGCTGCCCATTTCCTGAATGTGCTTCGCGTAATTACTGCCGACGCAAACAACTTTGCTGACCGGATAATCGAGCAAGGCCCCTTGCCAGTTATGATGCTGATACATTCGTTTCCCCTATTCGTTTTTCAAATATATTTGTTATACACAAAATCATTCGAGTTGCATCAAGGCGGCAAGTGAGTGAATCCCGATGAGCTTACTCAGGTAAGTGATTCGGGTGAACGAGCGCAGCCAACGCAGAGGCAACTTGAAGGATGAAGTGTATATAACTAATAGACTCATTTTTCGACCAACATCAATAACAGACCGGGATTAATCTTGCGGTTTACCTGATTCAGCCAGATGTTGTTTCAGCAAATTCTCAGGCGGCGGTGGGATCTGTAAATAATACCCCTGCTCTTTGAGAGCTTGTTTCACTTTCTCGAGGTCGGCATTTACCAACTGCTTACGCCCGTCCAGCGGCAGCAGCATCGCCAGCTGCGGTTGGCCGAAGCCTTTCATCAGCTCTTCAGGCACGCGGGAGAAATCGTCTCTTTTTTCGACATAAAGATAGGTTTGGTCGCGTTTAGCGCTCCGGTAGATCACACAAAACATACTTTTACTCTTATTTAAGCCCGTGGTGACTTGCCTCTATATATCAGTGACTATAACATGCCTGATAGTCTTCGGAATATCACCGCATTGTGCTGGATGATAAATAGCAAATTGAGTAAGGCCAGGATGTCAAACACGCCAATCGAACTTAAAGGCAGTAGCTTCACTTTATCAGTGGTGCATTTGCATGAGGCAAATCCCGAGATTATTCGTCAGGCGTTAGAGGACAAGGTGGCTCAGGCTCCGGCTTTTTTTCGTCACGCGCCGGTGGTGGTAAACGTCAGCAGTCTGGAAGAGACAACCCAATGGCAGCCGTTGCAGCAGGCAATTAACGCTGCGGGCTTGCGTATTGTGGGTGTGAGCGGCGTGAAGAATCCGCGTATGAAAGCGGAAATTGACAAAGCGGGCCTGCCTTTGCTCACCGAGGGCAAAGAAAAAATCGCCCGCCCTGCTCCCGCCGAACCGCAACCTCAGCCAGAACCAGCCCCAACTGTTAGCACGATCACAAAAACGCGATTGATTGATATGCCGGTTCGTTCCGGTCAGCGCATTTATGCGCCAAACTGTGATCTGATTGTTACAAACCACGTCAGCGCGGGCGCAGAACTTATCGCCGACGGTAACATTCATGTATATGGGATGATGCGGGGACGCGTGCTGGCCGGCGCTGCCGGCGACCGAGAAGCACAGATTTTTTGTACACATCTGGCAGCGGAATTAATGTCCATTGCCGGGGAATATTGGCTGAGCGATCAAATCCCAGCCGAGTTTTATGGCAAAGCGGCGCGTCTGCGTCTGGACGACAGCGCTTTGACAATTCAACCGTTTAATTAATCCCTTTTAACAAGGAATTTCTATGGCACGCATTATTGTTGTGACTTCGGGTAAAGGGGGCGTGGGCAAAACCACCTCCAGCGCGGCCATCGCGACTGGTTTGGCGCAGAAGGGAAAGAAAACTGTCGTTATCGATTTCGATATCGGCCTGCGAAACCTCGACCTGATTATGGGCTGTGAACGCCGTGTTGTGTATGATTTTGTTAACGTTATTCAGGGCGATGCCACGCTAAACCAGGCGCTGATTAAAGACAAGCGCACGGAAAACCTGTTTATTCTTCCTGCGTCTCAGACCCGTGATAAAGACGCGCTTACCCGCGATGGCGTCGAGAAAGTGCTCGACGAACTGAAAAAAATGGAGTTCGACTTTGTCGTCTGCGACTCCCCGGCGGGTATCGAAACCGGCGCGCTGATGGCGCTCTATTTCGCTGATGAAGCGATTATCACCACCAACCCGGAAGTCTCTTCCGTGCGCGACTCCGACCGTATTCTGGGCATTCTGGCCTCAAAATCACGTCGTGCGGAAAATGGTGAAGAACCGATTAAAGAACATTTGCTGCTGACCCGCTACAACCCGGGTCGTGTAAACAAAGGCGATATGCTGAGCATGGAAGATGTGCTGGAAATTTTGCGCATCAAACTGGTCGGCGTTATCCCGGAAGATCAATCTGTACTGCGCGCATCCAACCAGGGTGAACCGGTTATTCTGGATGCCGTGTCGGATGCAGGTAAAGCCTACGCTGACACCGTGGATCGTCTGTTGGGAGAAGAACGTCCTTTCCGCTTCATTGAAGAAGAGAAGAAAGGTTTCCTCAAACGCCTGTTCGGAGGATAAATCATGGCATTACTCGACTTTTTTCTCTCACGAAAAAAGAGCACCGCGAATATCGCGAAAGAACGCTTACAGATTATTGTGGCAGAACGCCGCCGCAGCGATGCTGAACCGCATTACCTGCCGCAGCTGCGTAAGGACATTCTGGAAGTCATCTGCAAATACATTCAGATTGACCCGGAAATGGTGACCGTACAGCTGGAGCAGAAAGACGGGGATATCTCGATTCTGGAACTTAACGTGACCTTACCGGAAGCGGAAGAGTCTAAGTCCTGATATTGCTGGTCGATGTGAGAAAACCCCGGAAGGCGTAAACCACCGGGGTTTCTTTTTTAGCGTGGATACTCGGCTAGCAGCGTGTCAAGACGGCCATTCAGCAGCTCACCGCGCCAGCCGGATACCATTTCCGGTGCGCTGGCGAAGGTTTTCAACTGCCAGTGCCAATTCAGCAACTGATTAATCTGGCGACGCGATGCCAGCAGTTCGGCGCTTACGCCTGACTCCTGCCCCACTTCCTGCACCAGTGCTTTAATCTCTTTAAACGCTTTGCGATAGCCCGGCATATCCATCAGGTTCAGCAACGGCTCCGGCAGTGCGTCATCCGGTAGCGCCTGCGCTTTCGCCACCAGGCTCAGCAGCGTTTTACCGTGGAAGCGGATTTCGCTACCGGAAAGGCCCAGGCTGTCCAGCTCGCCCATGCTGCCCGGCATATAGCGCGCCACGCTCCACAGATGTTCTTCACGCACGACAAAATTCACCGCCAGATCGCGCTCGCGGGCTTTACGCAGACGCCAGTCGGCCAGCAATTGCAGGCACGCCAGCTGGCGCGTACGCAGTTGCCAGGCGTTGGTGATGTCGCGCCAGGCCTCCGCCGGGTCAACCACTTCCTGGCGACGCTGTTGCATCAGACGGCACTCGTCCAGCGCCGCGTCTAAACGCCCTGCCTGTTCGGTTTCCGCCATCAGCTTGTGGGCGATAGGCAGCAGATACCAAACGTCTGCTGCCGCATAGATGCATTGACGCTCGGTCAGCGGGCGCGCCAGCCAGTCGGTACGAGACTCGCTTTTGTCCAGTTTGACGCCGGTATACTCTTCCACCATCGCCGCAAAACCCCAGGACATCGGGCGGCCGCAAAATGCGGCCAGAATTTGGGTATCAATGAGCGGTTTTGGCATTGAACCGAATACATTCAGAAACACTTCCAGGTCTTCGCTGCCCGCGTGCAGGTACTTGGTGATGTTGCTGTCCTGCAAAATCGTCTGCAGCGGAGACCAGTCGGTAATGCCGAGCGGGTCGATAAGCGAGGTTTGCTGGCCATCAAACAGCTGGATTAACCCCAACTGCGGATAATAGGTGCGGGTACGGACAAACTCGGTGTCCAGCGCGATGGAAGTAACCTGCGAAACCGTTTCGCACAGGGTGCTCAGGGCTTCGTTGGTGGTGATCATCTGATAGTTCAAATCATACTCTCTTAAATTGCGCCCAATAAAAACGCCGGCATAGCCGGCGTCTGGCGACTCATAAATATCTCAGCCTTTATTCTCTACTTTAGCACGGGCTTCGTCACGTAATTCTCGTCTCAAAATCTTACCAACGTTAGACTTCGGTAATTCATCACGGAATTCGACAAGTTTCGGCACTTTATAGCCCGTTAGCTGGCGACGGCAGAAGGTGATGAGCGCTTCATCGGTTAACGAGGCATCTTTCTTAACGACAAAAATCTTCACCGTCTCGCCGCTACTCCCCGCCGGTACGCCAACTGCCGCCACTTCCTGAACGCCTGGGTGCTGCATCACCACATCTTCAATTTCATTTGGATACACATTGAAGCCAGAGACCAGAATCATATCTTTTTTGCGATCGACAATGCGCAGGAAACCTTCGTCGTCCATCACCGCGATATCGCCGGTATGCAGCCAACCGTCTTTGATGATTTCATCCGTCGCGTCCGGACGCTGCCAGTAGCCCAGCATCACCTGCGGCCCTTTTACGCACAGTTCGCCCGGCTCGCCATGTGCCACTTCGTTATCATCGTCGTCCACCAGCTTGACGTCGGTGGACGGCACCGGCAAACCAATACTGCCGCTATGATAGTCGATATCGTGCGGGTTGACGCTCACCAGCGGCGAGCACTCCGTCAGGCCGTAACCTTCCAGCAGATACTGCCCCGTCAGTTTGACCCAACGTTCGGCAACGGCATTTTGTACCGGCATGCCGCCGCCCGCTGAAAGGTGTAGTGTTGAAAAATCGAGCTGCTGGAACTCTTTGTTATTCAGCAGTGCGTTGAACAGGGTATTCACCCCGGTCATCGCGGTAAACGGATATTTAGCCAGCTCTTTCACCAGCCCCGGAATATCACGCGGGTTGGTGATTAATACGTTCTTACCGCCCAGTTCGATAAACAGCAGGCAGTTCATGGTAAGCGCAAAGATGTGATACAGCGGCAGTGCGGTGATGACCAGTTCCGTTCCGCGATGCAACAGCGGCCCGTAGGTCGCATTGACCTGTTCGAGGTTGGCGAGCATATTGCGGTGCGTCAACATCGCGCCTTTCGCCACGCCGGTAGTGCCGCCGGTATATTGCAGGAATGCCAGATCGTCGGCGCTGATCTCGGGTTTGACATACTGGAGCCGGTAACCGTTATGCAGCGCGCGACGGAAAGAGATAGCATCCGGGAGATGGTATTTCGGCACCAGGCGTTTGATGTACTTCACCACAAAGTTAACCAGCGTCCCCTTCGCAGTGGAAAGCTGATCGCCCATGCGCGTTAAAATCACATGCTTGACCTGCGTTTTATCAACCACTTTTTCCAGGGTATGGGCAAAGTTGGAGACAATCACAATCGCCGCCGCGCCGCTGTCGTTAAGCTGATGCTCTAGCTCGCGCGGGGTATAGAGCGGGTTGACGTTCACCGCAATCATGCCTGCACGCAGAATACCAAACAGCGCAACCGGATATTGCAGCAGGTTCGGCATCATCAGCGCCACGCGATCGCCCTTCTGTAACCCCAGCCCCTGCTGAAGATAGGCGGCGAACGCACGGCTGCGCTCTTCCAGTTTACGAAACGTCATCACTTCGCCCATGTTGACGAATGCCGGCTGGTCAGCATAGCGCGTCGTGGCATGTTCGAAGAGTTCAACCAGGGATTGATAACGGTCAGGGTTGATATCCGCCGGAACATCGGACGGATAACGGTTGAGCCAAACCTTCTTCAAAGTATCACCTCTAAAATGCGTATTCGTCGTCATCACAACCCCAATTAATAAACCATCCGTTAACATAATATTAACTCAGCGTACCAGTTTATTAATTACACAAAACGCAGGTTGCGAAGCGCGTCACTTTTTATTTTCATGTACACAAAATCATTCAGGCAGGATCAAGGCGGCAAGTGAATGACGCCCTGGTGTATATCCTGGTTCGAAACCGGAGGGCGAGAGCGCAGCCAATGTAGAGGCAACTTGA
>CAJYVI010000017.1 GCA_913778145.1 uncultured Pseudocitrobacter sp. | reverse complement strand
AACTTAGGTTGATTTTCCATGAAATTTCCTGATTACAACGGACGTAGCCAACAAGCCGCAGGCATGAACAGGCGTCATTATAATGACGCTATCGCTAAATGCTACGTTATCCGTTGATTATCCTTCGACGCGGGCAAAGAATTTTTGATAATCGGTGCCAGCGAGCACATTTTCAAGATGACCGACCAGTTCACGCAGGCCCTGTTCATCCTCTTCACTGAAGCGTGACAGGCGCGGACTGTCGATATCCAACACGCCAATCACTTGTCCGTCAACCACCAGCGGCAGTACGATTTCGGAGTTGCTGGCGCTGTCGCAGGCGATATGCCCATCGAACGCATGCACATCGTCTACGCGCTGCACCTCATTCTTCGCCACGGCGGTACCGCACACTCCCCGGCCAACCGGAATGCGTACGCATGCCAGCTTGCCCTGGAAGGGGCCCAGAACCAGCGTATCACCTTCCAGTAAATAAAAACCTGCCCAGTTAACATCTGCCAGACGTTCAAAAAGCAACGCGCTGGTGTTAGAGATTACAGCTAAAAAACTGTTCTCACCTGCCATCAATGCCTGAAAATCACGGTTTAAATCCGCGTAAAGTTCTGTTTTGTTCATTATTAAACCACTATTGTCTACTTTAATTACTGATACTATCGACGACGCATACTCCTATAAAATAAGCATTAAATGCGTCAGGGCTCAAGATCAATCCATTCATGAGTTAAGATAGAGTTATACATTCATTCTACGATGTAATAAATGCCACTAAAAACATCACGCATTACACCGGCACAGAAAATTCGTATTCATGCGATGGGCGATCCTATCCCGCAGGCACAATACCAACGTTGCCCGCAGTGCGATACGCTTTTTCAGTTACCGTCGGTTAAATCGCACCAATGTGCCTATTGCCCACGTTGCAATGCTAAAATTCGCGACGGGCGCGACTGGTCGTTAACGCGTCTTGGCGCCATGGCGATTGCCATGATGCTGCTGATGCCGTTCGCCTGGAGCGAGCCGTTACTGCGCCTGCATTTGCTGGGCGTGCGCATCGACGCAAATGTGCTACACGGCATTCAGCAAATGACCGCCCAGGGCGATCCAATCACCGCCGCGATGGTGCTGTTCTGTAGCGTCGCCGCACCGGCGGTGCTGGTTATCGCCATCGCCTATCTCTGGCTTGGCAATATTCTGGGCATGAACCTGCGCCCGGTGCTGCTGATGCTGGAGAAACTCAAAGAGTGGGTCATGCTGGATATCTATCTGGTCGGTATCGCCGTGGCCTCGATAAAGGTACAGGATTACGCATTCCTGCAACCGGGTCTTGGCCTGCTGGCGTTTATCTCACTGGTAATACTCAGTATTCTAACGATGATCCATCTCAATATTGAGGAACTCTGGGAGCGTTTTTATCCTCAACGCCCCGTCACCCGCCCCAATGAGGGGTTGATGGTGTGCCTTGATTGCCACCATACGGGCTTCCCGGACTCCCGCGGTCGTTGCCATCGCTGCCACGTCCCGCTTTACAAACGTCGCCGTCAAAGCCTGCAAAAAAGCTGGGCGGCGCTGATTGCCTCTATCGTATTTTTACTGCCGGCCAACTTTTTGCCGATATCCATCATTTACGTGAACGGAGGGCGTCAGGAAGACACCATTATGTCGGGGATTCTCTCTCTGGCGGACAGCAACGTTGCCGTTGCCGCTGTGGTATTTTTCGCCAGTATCCTGGTGCCGTTTACCAAAATCATCGTGTTGTTTACTCTGCTTATCAGCATTCACTCTCGCTGTGAACAGGGATTGCGGACGCGAATTCTTTTGCTGCGCTTCGTGACGTGGATTGGCCGGTGGTCGATGCTGGATCTGTTTGTTATCTCATTGACCATGTCGCTGATTAATCGCGATCAGCTTCTCGCCTTTACGATGGGCCCCGCTGCATTTTATTTCGGTGCGGCGGTTATTTTGACTATTCTTGCTGTTAATTGGCTGGACAGCCGCTTACTTTGGGACGCACATGAGTCAGGAAACGCCCGCTTCACCGACTGAAGCGAAAATTAAAATTAAACGTCGCATTTCACCTTTCTGGTTGCTGCCAATCATCGCGTTGATGATTGCCGGCTGGCTCATCTGGAACAGCTATGAAGATCGCGGCACCACCATCACTATCGACTTTATGTCGGCCGACGGTATCGTACCGGGCCGTACACCCGTGCGCTATCAGGGGGTTGAAGTGGGAACGGTGCAGGAGATTCGCCTGACCGACGACCTGAACCGCATCGAAGTGAAAGCCAGTATCAAAAGTGATATGGAAGACGCGTTACGTGATGATACGCAATTCTGGCTGGTGACACCGAAGGCCTCTCTGGCCGGGGTTTCCGGGCTGGATGCGCTGGTCGGCGGTAACTATATCGGCATGATGCCCGGCAAAGGTAAGGAGCGCGATCACTTTACCGCGCTCGATACACAGCCGAAGTATCGTCTGAATAACGGCGAGCTGATGATTCATCTGCACGCGCCGGATCTCGGGTCGCTAAGCAGCGGCTCGCTGGTCTATTACCGCAAAATTCCCGTCGGCCGCGTTTACGACTATGCCATTAATGCTAATAAACGCGGCGTGACGATTGATGTGTTGATCGAACGTCGTTTCACCAATCTGGTGAAAAAAGGCAGCCGCTTCTGGAACGTATCGGGTATTAAAGCCGACGTCGATTTAAGTGGTGCACAGGTGCAGCTCGAAAGTCTGGCAGCGCTGGTGAATGGCGCGATTGCATTTGACTCGCCGGATAAATCAGAAGTCGCGGCGCAAAACGATGAATTCGGTCTCTATGAGGATCTCGCCCACAGCCAGCGTGGGGTGATCGTCAAATTGCAGCTTCCCAGCGGCCAGGGTCTGAAAGCGGGTTCAACGCCCCTGCTCTATCAAGGCCTGGAAGTGGGACAACTGACGAAACTTAATCTTAATTCAGACAGTTCCGTCACGGGCGAAATGACCGTCGATCCGAGCGTGGTCACCCTGCTGCGCGAGAAAACGCGTATTGAGCTGCATGAACCGAAACTGTCGCTGGAGAACGCGAATCTCAGCATGTTGCTTACCGGCAGCACTTTTGAACTGGTGCCGGGCGAAGGCGCGGCGCGGGACAGCTTTACCGTTCTGCCTGCCAGCAAAACGTTGCTGCAACAACCTGACGTCATGACGCTATCCCTCAGCGCCCCGGAGAGTTACGGCATCGATGCCGGGCAGCCGTTAATTCTGCACGGCGTGAAAGTAGGTCAGGTCATGGAGCGTAAGCTGACCAACAAAGGTGTGACGTTCACTATCGCTATCGAACCGCAATATCGTGAATTGATTCATGGTGACAGCAAGTTTGTGGTCAACAGCCGCGTGGATGTCAAAGTGGGTCTCGATGGCGTTGAGTTCCTCGGCGCAAGCGCCAGTGAATGGCTGAGCGGCGGGATCCGCATTCTGCCCGGTGAAAAAGGTGAGATGAAGTCTGACTATCCTCTTTACGCCAACCTTGAAAAAGCCCAGGAAAACAGTCTCAGCGAACTGCCAACCTCTACACTTGTCCTGACAGCAGCAACGTTGCCGGATATTCAGGCGGGGTCGGTTGTGCTGTATCGCAAATTTGAAGTGGGTGAAGTCATTACCGTCACGCCGCGGGCGAATGCATTTGAAATTTCTCTGCACATCAAGCCGGAATATCGTTCTCTGCTTACGCCAGACAGCGTGTTCTGGGCAGAAGGTGGCGCAAAAGTTCAGTTAAACGGCAGCGGGTTGACCGTCCAGGCATCGCCGCTGTCTCGTGCGCTGAAAGGCGCAATCAGCTTCGATAATCTGAGCGGCGCGGGTGGAAATACCCGTAAAGGCGATAAACGTATTCTCTTCGCCTCTGAAACAGAAGCGCGTGCGGTCGGTGGACAAATCACGCTACATGCTTTTGATGCCGGAAAACTGGCTGCAGGTATGCCTATTCGCTATCTGGGTATCGACATCGGTCAGGTGCAGTCGCTTGAACTGAATGCCGGGCGTAATGAAGTGCAGGCGCGCGCAGTGCTCTATCCCGAGTATGTGAATACCTTCGCGCGTCGCGGTAGCCGATTCTCGGTAGTGACACCGCAAATCTCCGCCGCTGGCGTCGAGCATCTCGATACCATCCTGCAGCCGTATATCAACGTAGAGATGGGCCAGGGGTCGCCGCGCCGGGAGTTCGAATTGCAGGAAGCGACGATTGCTGACTCACGTTACCTTGACGGGTTGAATCTGGTTGTGGAAGCGCCGGAAGCGGGTTCACTGGGGGTTGGCACACCGGTATTGTTCCGCGGAATTGAAGTCGGCACCGTCACCGGGCTGACGCTGGGTTCACTTTCCGATCGCGTGATGGTTGAGCTGCGCATCAGCAAGCGTTATCAGCATCTGGTACGTAACAACTCGGTCTTCTGGCTGGCATCCGGTTATAGCCTCGACTTTGGCCTGACAGGGGGCGTAGTGAAAACCGGCACCTTCAATCAGTTCATCCGCGGCGGTATCGCCTTTGCCACACCACCAGGCACACCGCTGGCACCGAAAGCGCAGGCAGGCAAACACTTCCTGTTGCAGGAAGAAGAGCCAAAAGAGTGGCGCCAATGGGGCACTGCTCTGCCACGTTAATGTTAAATGCCCCGGTGTCACTGCGCCGGGGCATTTATGCTAAACTGCGCGCTATCTTTTTACGTGTGGTATTCCCCAGTGGCTCAAAACTCAGTCTTTCTTCCCGATGAATTCCTTGCGCAGATGCGTGAGGCCATGCCTGCCCACCTCGCCTTCGAAGACTTTCTCGCCGCCTGTCAGCGTCCGCTTCGCCGTAGCATTCGTGTTAATACGTTGAAAATCAGCGTAGAAGCGTTCCTGACACTGGTCGCCCCTTATGGCTGGCAGCTCACCCCAGTGCCCTGGTGTGCGGAAGGTTTCTGGATTGAGCGTGAAGACGAAGAGTCTCTGCCGTTAGGCAGCACGGCTGAGCATTTAAGCGGCCTGTTCTATATTCAGGAAGCCAGCTCAATGCTGCCGGTTGCCGCGCTGTTTGCCGGGGAAGAAATGCCGAAGCGAGTCATGGACGTTGCCGCCGCGCCAGGTTCGAAAACCACGCAAATCGCCGCACGCATGGGCAATCAGGGCGCCATTCTCGCCAACGAGTTTTCTGCCAGCCGCGTAAAAGTGCTGCACGCCAATATTAGCCGCTGTGGAATCGCCAACGTGGCGCTGACCCATTTTGATGGTCGCGTCTTCGGTGCGGCGGTACCGGAAAGCTTTGATGCCATCCTGCTTGATGCGCCCTGTTCCGGCGAAGGCGTGGTGCGAAAAGATCCCGACGCGCTGAAAAACTGGTCCGTGCAAAGTAATCTTGAGATTGCCGCTACCCAGCGCGAGCTTATCGACAGCGCGTTTCACGCGCTAAAACCCGGCGGTACGCTGGTCTATTCAACCTGTACGCTCAATCGTGATGAAAACGAATCGGTACTGGCCTGGCTGCTGGAACACTATCCGCAGGCCGTGGAAGTGGAATCGCTGGCAAGCCTCTTCCCTTCAGCGAATGAGGCGCTTACGCCGGAAGGTTTTCTCCACGTCTTCCCGCAAATTTACGATTGTGAAGGCTTCTTCGTCGCCCGGTTGCGTAAAACTGCCCCGGTCGATCCCCTGCCTGAGCCAGGTTACAAAGTGGGTAAATTTCCCTTCACGCCGATGAAAAAGCGTGAGGCGGCAGCGATAACTGACGCTGCCGGCCAGGTCGGATTGTTCTGGAATGATGATCTTACCCTCTGGCAGCGCGATAAAGAGATTTGGCTCTTCCCGACAGAGATCGAACCACTGCTTGGAAAAGTCCGCTTTTCACGTATCGGCCTTAAACTTGCCGAGACGCACAACAAGGGTTATCGCTGGCAGCACGAAGCGGTGATTGCACTGGCAAAAACCGACACGCTGGGGCATGAACTGACGCAGGCCGAGGCTCAGGAGTGGTATCGGGGGCGCGATATCTACCCGGAAAATGTGCCAAATCACAACGACGTAGTGGTGACGCATCAGGGCTTTCCGCTGGGGCTGGCGAAACGAATCAGCTCACGCCTGAAAAACAGTTATCCGCGCGAACTGGTGCGCGATGGCAAACTTTTCGGCGAAAATCCCTGAAAGGCGCGTAAAAATAGCGCACTTTTTGACTGGCGATATTCTCTTCGTTGGCTACGCTAAAAAATGGGCGACCTGAACTGGTCGTACCACAATATCAGCGACCAACGGAGAGCATCATGAGTAAAACCAACGTACGCATCGGCGCATTTGAGATAGACGATGCCGAGCTGCACGGCGAGCAGCACGGCGAACGAACGTTAAGCATTCCTTGTAAGTCCGACCCTGATTTATGTATGCAACTCGACGCCTGGGATGCCGACACCAGCGTCCCTGCCGTACTTAACGGCGAACACTCTGTCCTGTACCGTAAACATTACGACCAACGTTCTGATGCCTGGGTGCTGCGCTTTGCATAACCCAAAAGGAACCCGCCCGCAGGCGGGTTATTTATTTGCGTAACCTTCCCCGTCTCTGCCCTTCTTCCCCTACACTTAATCTTTAATGGATGAGTTGTGTCATAACTTTTATCAGACTGAGGGCGGGATGTTCGCACTGGTTTTGTTCATCTGCTACCTTGACGGCGGCTGTGATGATATCGTCGTGGACGTGTATAATTCGGAGAAACAGTGTGTTGCGGCGATGGAAGACCAGCGGTTACGTCGTGGCGGATGTTATCCAATAGAGGATTTTGTGGACGGGTTCTGGTATCCCGCCCACGAATACAGCGATTTTTGAGGGTAACAATTAGTGGGGCGAGGCCGCATGATAAAGCGACGCTTCGCCGCGCGGACGCGTTTTAAAACGACGGTGTACCCACAGATACTGTTCCGGCGCGCGTAAAATCTCTTTCTCAATAATCCTGTTCATGTAGCTTGCTGCATCGATTTCATCGTTCACCGGATAATCTGACATTACGTCACTAATGTGCAGCACATACCCTTTCTTATTCGCTTTACGCACCATGGTGATGCTGAGCATCGCCGCACCGGATAAACGTGAAAGCACCCAGGTACCGTTGGTGGTTGCAGCTTCATTCACCGAGAAGAACGGCGCAAAAACGCTACCTTTCGGGCCGTAATCCTGATCGGGGGCAAACCATACCGCTTCACCCGCTTTCAGTGCCTGCACCAGGCCACGCAGATTGCGGCGATCGATCATCGCTTTATTGGAACGCAGACGACCGGTCGTCTGAAC
>CAJYVI010000016.1 GCA_913778145.1 uncultured Pseudocitrobacter sp. | reverse complement strand
TATAAGAGTTTGACAGTAATACGTTCGGCTAATTCACTTTCAGGACAAGACTTTACAAAAAGGAACCTGAAGAAGAATAAAACTTACTGGAAGGCTGTAGCTTAACTCGCCGCCAGCATGCACTTTTTTCAGCAAAAAGGATAGCGAGATTTACGCGGACCACACGATTACATTAGAGCTGCATCCCGCTACAGGCCGCAGCCTGTGGCGATTTGTTCGCCATTGCAGATGATTATTCAGGTATTTCTTAATTATTCATTAAGCAAATGCTCATTATGGAAATAAATATTTACCTCACTCCATAAATAATTCTATTTGTCAGAGCATTCTTACGTTTAGATTTTTATTAATGCGATGATACCGATGCTACTAAACTGATCATAACGCTAATTATTTCGCGTAACATTGATAAAAAAGCCTAATCATACATAAACGTCCGGCTATCCTGACGATTCATCTGCAAATCGAGAACGAATGTATAGCAGAAAGAATGTAAATTAATTGTTAAACTGCGAACCGCTATGGTATAAAGAGCTAGCACAATTCGGAAGGTATGCCTCTTAGCGTTGGAAGTTGAAGACCAGAGAAGGCAAACTAACTGATAAAAAGAGACCGAATACGATTCCTGTATTCGGTCCAGGGAAATGGCTCTTGGGAGAGAGCCGTGCGCTAAAAGTTGGCATTAATGCAGGCTAAGTCGCCTTGCTCTATAAGAATAGATGACCGTGCCAGGTTTTCCAGTCCGCGACGAAAGCGGTCAGAAAATTTCGGCAATAAAAAACGGCAGCTCATAAAAAAACCGCTCGCACATTCGGGGAATGGCAGCGGTTTTTTATTTGGAATCAATCAGATATTTTTGACAATTAGCATAGCTTTTCGGCGCGTTCGATAAAGGGCGCCAGGCTCATTTTCTCTCCAGGACGCGCAGGATCATCAATTTGAATGATGCTTAACGGTTGTGCGGTGGTTTTCCCGGCCTTAACCTGCTCTTCGGCGATGGCGTTAAGCGGGTACTGCACCAGCGTACTCGGGTTAATCACATACAGCGCGTTGCCCGGACGACAGGTCAGCATGACCTCTTCCCGATTGAACGCCCACTTATCTTTCCCTACCTCAAAACGGCTCACGGTGACGATCTGTGGGGCGGCCAGCGCGGAACCCGCAGCCGTTAACAATAAGAGAGTCAGAACGATTTTTTTCATATCTTCGCCATTATTTAGAAAGGTTCCCAGGTAGCAAACAGGCTGACACATGCCAGCACCAGCGCCCCAAGAACAAGTTCGGTCTGCGTCGCCCGCAGAAATAAGCGTTGCGTAGCGGGATGAGCCTTTGCCATTCGCGGCACCACAACATAGCGGTTCATCAACGCGATAACCACCATCAAGGCGACCAACCCACATTTTACCATCAACATGCGACTATAGGGCGTATCCAGCGGCCAGCCATTCTGGATCAATAATGCATTGATGACTCCAGTCAGAACAACGCCCGCCACCGCGAGATGCCCATAACGTGAGAAACGCATCATGGTATAGATAGCCTGCTGCCGCCAGCGCCCTTTTGCCAGCCTCAGGCAGTAGAGGAACGGCAACAGCCCACCAAGCCATGTCGCCGCTAACAAAAGATGCAGCCCATGATTTGCGCGTTGTAGCGCCCCGAGGGCACCCTCGCGCATTGCAGAATGCCCGGTGCCTGCCAGCAGGATGAATTGTGCCGCCGTCAGAAGCAGCAAAAGTCGCATCATCTGACGCGGTCTCACCCACCCGATGGTCAGCGCTACGCCCGCCAGAATAATTTGCCACAGCCAGACGCCGCCAAACTGCGTCGCCGCCACTGCCAGCCACACTTCAGGTTGCCAGACGTCGCGCCAGCCCTCTCCCATTAATCCGCCCTGCACCATCAGCATCAACAGTGCCGAGGCGGCGCAGGCCAGCAGCGACAGGTGTATCAGTGGCGCAAACCGCTGGCTGAAAAGCCGACGCAGCGATGGCGGTGCCCACCAGCCGCCATAAAGCGCGCATCCCAGCACCGCCATCAGCGAGGCAAAATGCACAAAACGCAGCCCAACATAGAGCGTGGTCAGCATACTATTTCACGCGAAACTGGTACTGGCCCTGGGTTTTATGCCCATCGACTGACACCACATGCCAGCTAACGGTATAGAGCCCGGATGCCAGCGGCTGATTAATCGGTACCGTCAGTTCCGTTTTATCGGTTTCACTGCGTACCGCTTTTCCTGTTTCGACTTTTTTATCATCGGCGCCGGTCACCGTGACGCCGCTAAAACGCGATTCGACGCCTTCAGAGAAATGCAGCGTAATTGACTGCGGTGCAGGGCTGACTTCGGTTTCTGCAGCAGGCACTTGTTGTTTTAGATGGGCATGCGCCCAGACAGCCGGAGCAGAGAGAGAGCAGGTCAGAAATATCGTGGCGCAGAGCGCGCGAGCAGCATGGGCCCCCATATGGTTCATTCCTTTTTGTTATGGATGTAGCTGAAAGAATAACCTTGTATAATTCCTGAGTCGAGATGTGCCGCCATTTAGCTTGCCATTGAACGAGACTCTTAGTAACGTTGCCCCCTGGAAAGGAGAGAATCTGATGCATACGAATCTGGCTAAACTACCTCAAGATGAGATGGACAAAGTGAATGTCGATCTTGCCGCGGCAGGCGTCGCTTTTAAAGAACGCTATAACATGCCGGTGGTCGCAGAAATGGTAGAGCGCGAACAGCCTGAACATCTACGCGATTGGTTCCGCGAACGATTAATTGCCCATCGTCTGGCCTCGGTTTCCCTGTCTCGTTTGCCTTACGAACCAAAACAAAAATAATCCTTACGGACTGTTACACTTCCTTACGGCGATCGGTGTAAACTTCTTCAGGAAAATCTGAAGTGACGACCCACTGACCTCTTGTTGAAGGAAGCAACTATGCTGGCATGGTCTATTGCAGCGGCGCAATTCGCGCCGCAGAACGGCAGCCTCGCCGATAATATTGTCCATCATCTCCGATTTATCCGCGCCGCGGCGAATCTGGAGTGTAAGGTATTAATTTTCCCGGAATTATCCTTGACTGGCCCCACGGTTGAGTCCGGGCTACCCTCACCGCCCAGTGATGAGCAACTGCAACCACTGACCGATGCCGCTCACCAGCATCAAATGACCATAGTGGCGGGCTTGCCCGTTGAAGAAAACGGTCAGCGAAGCAAAGGCGTTGCCATCTTCTCCCCCCACACGGCGAAGCCGTATACCTGCGCGCAGGGCAACGGCACCTGTCTGGCACCCGAATCGCGCTACATCAGCGTGTTCAACCTTAATAACGATGGCTGCGATCTTTCCCCACAGGCGTCGCTGTTAGCCACGCTCACCAGCACCGCGGAATCGCAGCAAAGCCTGAATACCCAGCGCTTACAGTGGTTTGCACGTAAACATGCTATCGCCGTTTTAAAATCAAACTATAGCTGCGATACCTTCTCCGGCGGTAGTGCCTTGTGGGATGAGAACGGGCAACTGATTGTGCGGGCAGACCAGGGGGAACTCCTGGTAACGGGCAGAAAAAGCGCTGAGGGTTGGCAAGGCGACATCATTCCATTACGCTAGCTTCTTTTGGCCGGGAGTATGCCATGTTACGCGTGATCGATACCGAAACCTGCGACCTGCAGGGGGGCATCGTTGAGATAGCTTCAGTGGATGTCGTGGATGGGAAAATCACTAATCCAATGAGCCACCTGGTGCGCCCCGATCGCCCGATCAGCCCGCAGGCGATGGCGATCCACCACATCACTGAAGAGATGGTTGCCGATCAGCCGTGGATTGAAGACGTGTTGCCGTTTTACCAGGGCAGCCCGTGGTATGTCGCGCATAACGCCAGTTTTGACCGTCGCGTTCTGCCGGAAATGAATGGCGAGTGGATATGCACCATGAAGATGGCGCGTCGGTTATGGCCGGGTATTAAATACAGCAACATGGCGCTGTATAAATCGCGCAAACTGAGCATCGCCACACCGCCGGGGTTGCATCATCACCGGGCACTCTATGATTGTTACATCACAGCGGCATTACTGATTGATATCATTGACGTCTCTGGCTGGTCTCCGGAACAAATGGTTGACGTCACGGGTCGCCCGGCGCTGTTGCGTACCTTTACCTTTGGCAAATATCGCGGAAAAGAGGTTTCGGAAGTCGCGGAGAATGATCCAGGTTATCTGCGGTGGTTGTTCAATAACCTGGATCGAATGAGCCCGGAATTGCGCCTGACCTTAAAGCACTATATGGGCGAATAACCTAGCGTTCGCTTCTCCCTGGAAGCGTGCCCTGCGCCAGGGCAATCAGGAAGGTGAATTCGAGCGCCACGCCTTCATAACTTTTGAAGCGGCCAGACTTCCCACCGTGCCCGGAGTCCATATCCGTACACAGCAGCAGAAGGTTATCATCCACCTTCTGCTCGCGCAGTTTCGCCACCCATTTCGCCGGTTCCCAGTACTGCACCTGAGAATCATGCAGACCGGTGGTTACCAGTAAATGCGGATAGGCTTTCGGTTGTACGTTATCGTAGGGGCTGTAAGACTTCATATAATGGTAATAGGTTCCATCCTGCGGGTTCCCCCACTCTTCGAATTCCCCGGTAGTCAGCGGAATAGACTCATCCAGCATCGTTGTCAACACATCGACAAACGGCACCTGTGCCACCACGCCGTGGAACAGTTCAGGACGCAGATTAATGGCGGTTCCCATTAACATCCCGCCCGCGCTTCCCCCCATGCCGTAACACAGTTTGGCATCGCCGTAACCCTGTGCCAGCAGCGCACCAGTCACATCCAGGTAATCATTGAAGGTGTTCATCTTTTTCAGGAATTTGCCGTCTTCGTACCACTGCTGCCCCAACTCGCCGCCACCGCGAACGTGGGCGATAGCATAAACAAACCCGCGATCGAGCAAGCTCAGACGGCTACCGCTGAAGTCGGCATCCATACTGGCACCATAGGAGCCGTAGCCATACACCAGCAGCGGATTTTTCCCTTTCCGGAAATGTTCACGGTGATATACCAGCGATACCGGAACTTCCACGCCGTCACGCGCGGTGATCCACAGGTGCTCGCTCTGATAACGCGAACCGTCGAAGCCCTTAACTTCCTGCTGCTTCAGCACACGACGCTCGCCGGTGTCCATATCCAGTTCAAACAATGTGTCCGGCGTGGTCATCGACGAGTAGCCATAGCGCAGGCGCGACGTTTCCGGTTCAGGGTTATAGGCCACCCATGTCACGTATGCCGGGTCGTCGAAAGCAATCCCGCTCTCCTCATGGGTATGGCGATTAATCTGCCGCAGGCTGGTCAGACCGTGCTGACGCTCTTCCAGCACCAGCCAATCGGTAAAGAGTGTAAAGCTTTCCAACATCACATCACCGCGGGCCGGGATCAGCGTTTGCCACTGTTTCTCATCGCGCACATTGCTGCGATAAAGACCAAAGTTTTTCCCTTCGCGGTTGGAGCGAATATAAAAATGATGCTGGAAGTGATCGATGCTGTACTCATGATCTTTGCGGCGCGGCAGAAACACAATCGGTTCGGCATCCGGCAATTCTGCGTCAAGCAGCAACATTTCACTGGTCGTGGCGCTGGAAAGCGCAATCACCACATAGTGTTTGGAGGACGTTTTATGCAGGCTGACGTAGAACGTGTCATCTTTCTCTTCATACACCAGCGAATCCTGCGCCGCAGGCGTGCCGATGCGATGTCGCCACACCTGCCACGGCAGAAGCGTCGTGGGGTGCTTGCGAACATAATAGAGCGTTTGTGAATCATTGACCCAAACGATTCCCGGAGAGACATTCTCCAGCACTTCAGGGTACCAGTTCCCGGTACGCAAATTGCAAAACCGCAGGCCGTACTGGCGACGTGAAAGATAATCTTCCGTGATGGCCAGCAGATCGTTATCCGGAGAAACCGTCAACCCACCCAGCGTATAAAACTCGCTATGCGCGGCGCGCTGATTGGCGTCGATTAACAGCTCCCAGGGTTCCCACTCCCCTTTTTGCACCGACTGGCGTTGATAAATCGCGTACTCGCAGCCCGGTTCATAGATCTGGCGATAGCGATAGCCATTTTTGATATAGGGCGCAGACTCTTCACGCTGAGGAATACGGTCGATGATCTCCTTCAGCACGCGCTCCTGGAGGTCGCGCTGAGAGTCCATCACACTTTTGCCGTAATCATTTTCCTGATGCAGATAGTCGAGGACCTCTGAATCTGCGCGATTGTCGTCGCGCAGCCAAAAATAGTTATCGATACGCGTATCGCCATGAAGCGTCATGGCGTGAGGTATTCGTTTCGCTTTTGGCGGCATGTCATTGTTCTTCTGTATGTGTATCACCCTATAAGGGTGGACAAATTAAACGACGATGCAAGCGAAACCTGTGACAAGACGTTTAAAGTTGCTGTTTTTGTTGCTGCAAATCCTGCTCGATACCTTCTCGCACTTCCGCCGGCAGCTTCAGCGCGTCGCCCAGCGCATTCAAATAGCTGCGCTCCATAAAGTGATCGATATCTATCGCCGCACAACTCACAAAGTAAAGCTCTAAAGCCTCTTCTTCGTTATGCACATCACGCGCCAGACGCTGGGGATCGAGCGGCTGCTCGATAGCCTGCGCGATAAGCAGACGCCCCTGCTCCTCAACACCGGCTTCGCGCAGTTGCTGCTCGATGGCCGCCTGCTCTTTAGCATCAATATGCCCGTCGCTCTTCGCAGCAAAGACCAGCGCCAGAATCAGTCGCTGCGTGCGCACATCCAGCGGCGCGGCAGGTTCACCGTATTTCTGTTCTGTTTGCGGGTTACCCTGCAACTTATCTTTATATTTGTTCCATAACACACTGCCAGCCACCGCGCCGCCGCCGACTAAAAGCGCCCCGGTGCCGTATTTCGCCAGCATTTTGCGCGAGGATTTACTGGCGACCAATAACCCCGCCAGCCCGCCCAGTGCGCCAGGCACCAGCATTTGGCTGAGATCTTTCTTTCCCTCACCCGACTTTTGCCCCAGCAGCGATTGCAATTGATTAAGCCAGCCAGACATATGACCTCCGATAGATTTGTACTCGTTACCCAGCGTAGGCGAGCCGATGTCAGGATATGTCTGCTGCGCATAAAGATGCGCAAATTAAAGGCGATAGCGCCGGGTTAACGTCGACAGCAAGACAGACGCAAACGTTTTCGTTTATAATGCACGAAATTTTGACAGACGATGGAAGATGCAATGACTTTACTAGGCACAGCCCTGCGTCCTGCGGCGACGCGCGTAATGCTATTAGGTTCTGGCGAACTCGGAAAAGAGGTCGCCATTGAGTGTCAGCGACTGGGAATTGAAGTGATTGCTGTCGATCGCTATGCCGATGCGCCTGCCATGCACGTCGCGCATCGCTCGCACGTCATTAACATGCTCGATGGCCAGGCGCTGAAAGCGCTGGTTGAGGCGGAAAAACCGCATTTCATCGTGCCGGAAATTGAAGCCATCGCCACCGACATGCTGGTCGAGCTGGAACGTCAGGGCCAACACGTGGTGCCCTGCGCACGCGCCACGCAGTTGACCATGAACCGCGAAGGCATTCGTCGTCTGGCCGCCGAAGAACTCAAGCTCCCCACGTCGGCATATCGTTTTGCCGACAGCGAAGCCGCATTTCGCGAAGCAGTCAAGGAAATTGGCCTGCCCTGCATCATCAAGCCGGTGATGAGTTCCTCCGGCAAAGGCCAGAGCTTTATCCGTAGCGAAGCGCAACTTGCCGACGCGTGGCAATATGCTCAGCAGGGTGGCCGTGCCGGTGCAGGTCGCGTTATCGTCGAAGGCGTAGTAAATTTTGACTTTGAAATCACCCTGCTGACGGTGAGCGCGGTTGATGGCGTTCACTTCTGTGCGCCGGTCGGTCACCGTCAGGAAGATGGCGATTATCGTGAATCGTGGCAGCCGCAGCAGATGAGCCAGCTCGCCCTGGAACGTGCGCAGGCTATCGCGCGCGACGTTGTGCTGGCGCTGGGCGGTCATGGTTTGTTCGGTGTGGAACTGTTTGTTTGTGGCGATGAGGTTATCTTTAGCGAGGTTTCCCCACGCCCCCATGATACCGGGATGGTGACGCTGATTTCACAAGACCTCTCCGAGTTCGCCCTGCACGTTCGCGCTTTCCTGGGCCTGCCGGTGGGTGCGATTCGTCAGTATGGGCCGTCTGCTTCGGCGGTTATTCTGCCGCGCTTACAGAGCCAGAACGTGACGTTTGATAACGTTAATGACGCAGTGGGTGCGGGTTTGCAGGTTCGCCTGTTTGCTAAACCGGAAATTGACGGCACCCGCCGAATGGGCGTGGCGCTGGCGACGGCGGATACGGTGGATGACGCCATCGAGCGGGCAAAAGCCGCAGCCTCGGCAGTGGTTGTTAAGGGATAAAAAAAGCGGGCCGATGGCCCGCTTCTGGTTTTAGGCCGGGTAAACGCAGTGCCACCCGGCATGGTCTCGAACTTACAGCGTGGCAGTTTCTACCGCTTCACGAGCCAGTTTGGTGATGCGATCGTAGTCGCCTGCTTCCAGCGCATCCGCCGGAACCAGCCAGGAACCACCGACGCACAGCACGCTTTTCAGCGCCAGGTAGTCGCGGCAGTTTTTCAGAGAGATACCGCCAGTCGGGCAGAAACGAACCTGAGAGAACGGACCGGCAATTGCCTGCAGCGCTTTCACGCCGCCGTTTGCTTCAGCCGGGAAGAATTTGAACTCTTTCAGACCGTGATCCATACCCAGCATCAGTTCAGAAACAGAGCTAATACCTGGGATCAGCGGGATAGTACCTTCGGTTGCTGCTTTAAGCAGAGAGTCGGTCAGGCCCGGGCTGATGGCGAACTGCGCACCTGCTTCGGTGACTTCTTTCAGCTGCTGCGGGTTAGTTACGGTACCCGCACCTACGATAGCGTCCGGCACTTCTTTAGCGATAGCACGGATAGCGTCCATTGCGCACGCGGTACGCAGGGTCACTTCCAGCACGCGTACACCGCCTGCAACCAGCGCTTTTGCCATCGGCACAGCGTGTTCCAGCTTGTTCACTACAATAACCGGTACAACAGGACCAGTAGTCAGGATTGCTTCTGCAGTGGTTTTCCAGTTTTTCATCAGATTATTCTCTCGCCAGATCTAAAAACGTATCATCTTAAAAGGTAATGCAGGTTGCGCCCTGCTCTGCGCCGGACAGATTCTCGCGCAGCGCGCTGAACATTTCGCGGCCAGTACCGACACGGGAGGCGCTCAGGTCAGGAATGTGCGGTTGACGTGCGGCCAGCTCAGCTTCATCGACCAGCAGCGTTAATTCGCCGGTCTGCCCGTTGACACGGATCATATCGCCGTCACGTACTTTTGCCAGCAAACCACCGTCGTAGGCTTCCGGGGTGACATGAATTGCTGACGGCACTTTACCTGATGCACCAGAGAGTCGTCCATCGGTGACTAACGCAATTTTGAAACAGCGGTCCAATAATACACCAAGTGGCGGCATGAGTTTATGTAATTCTGGCATTCCGTTCGCTTTTGGCCCCTGATGACGCACAACGACCACGCAATCTTTGTCCAGCAGGCCCGCTTCGAAGGCTGGCAGAACGTCATGCTGGCTCTCAAAGACCACGGCGGGTGCTTCGATAACCTGGTTTTCAACCGGCACTGCGGACGTTTTCATCACCGCACGGCCAAGGTTGCCGCTCAGCACTTTGGTGCCGCCATGTTTGGAGAACGGTTTGTCGAAGGAGGCGATGATGTTTTCATCCAGAGACGCGGTCGCGCCTTCGCGCCAGTCCAGCTTACCGTTGTTCAACCACGGTTCCATGGTGTAGTGAGACAGACCGAAGCCCGCCACGGTATTTACGTCTTCGTGCAATAGGCCGCCTTTCAGCAGTTCGCGCACCAGCACCGGCACACCGCCCGCAGCCTGGAAGTGGTTAATATCCGCCGGGCCGTTCGGGTAGAGACGCGCCATCAGCGGCACAACGTCGGAGATTTCAGAGAAGTCATCCCAGTTGATGATGATGCCCGCAGCACGCGCCATGGCGACCAGGTGCATGGTGTGGTTGGTAGAACCGCCGGTTGCCAACAGCGCAACGATACCGTTGACGACAACTTTTTCATCGATCATCTGACCAAGCGGCATCCAGTCGTTGCCGTTCCCGGTCATGCGGGTCACCTGACGGGCAGCAGCCGCGGTCAGTTCTTCACGCAGCGGCGCATCCGGGTGAACAAATGAAGAGCCTGGCAGTTGCATCCCCATAAATTCAATAACCATCTGGTTGGTATTCGCGGTGCCGTAGAACGTACAGGTACCTGGCGCATGGTAAGAAGCGGCTTCAGATTCCAACAGCGCGTTACGGTCGACCTTGCCTTCCGCATACAGCTGACGAATACGTACTTTTTCTTTGTTCGGCAGGCCGCTGGCCATCGGGCCTGACGGAATGAAGACGGACGGCAGGTGGCCGAAAGAGAGCGCCGCCATCGCCAACCCTGGGACGATTTTATCGCACACGCCGAGGTACAGCGCGCCGTCGAACATATTGTGAGACAGGCCCACAGCCGCAGACATGGCGATCACTTCACGGCTCAGAAGAGAAAGCTCCATCCCGTCCTGGCCCTGCGTTACACCATCACACATCGCCGGTACGCCGCCCGCAACCTGCCCCACCGCGCTAACGCTGTGCAGCGCTTTACGAATGATATCTGGATAATGCTCATACGGCTGATGCGCGGAGAGCATGTCGTTATAGGAGGTGATAATCGCAATATTGTTACGCAGCATGCTTTTCAGCGAGGCTTTATCCTCTGCGCCGCAAGCCGCAAAACCGTGCGCCAGGTTACCGCAGGCCAGCTGGGAGCGGTGAACGGTTTCTGTCTTCGCACGCTTAATGCGTTCAAGGTAGGCAGAACGGGTATCGCGCGAGCGGTCGATAATGCGATTTGTTACGCGTAACAACACAGGATTCATAAAAGCTCCTCAAAAATTTTCTGTCCAGGCTGCAGCGACATAAGGTTTTGATTAGCACTTTCTGCCACAAAACCCCCGTATTCTGTAGCTTAGGGGCAAACATCTGAAGCTAGTGTAATAAAAAAAGCCCCGGGGGTGAATCCACCCGGGGCTTAAATGCGTAAAAATAGCACTACATGCTGTGTTAGATCATGTTACCGGTAAAATACCCCAATGGGATTACCGGCTTTCCTCACTCAAACTCGTTCCAGGAGCGGCCATCGCGGGTGATCATGGCAACGGACGCCACCGGCCCCCAAGTACCTGCCTGGTATGGTTTCGGCGGATCCTGATCGGCTGCCCACGCTTCAGTGATGGAGTCGACCCACTTCCAGGCTTCTTCCACTTCGTCGCGTCGCACAAACAGCGCCTGAATCCCGCGCATGGTTTCCAGCAGCAGGCGCTCGTAAGCATCCGCCAGGTGCGTTTGATTAAAGGTTTCGGAGTAGCTCAGATCCAGCTTGGTGATCTGCAGGTTATGTTTGTGGTCCAGACCCGGCACTTTGTTCAGCACCTGGATATCCACCCCTTCATCTGGCTGCAAGCGAATCGTCAGTTTATTCTGCGGCAGCTCCTGCCAGGACTCTTTGAACAGATTGAGTTCCGGGTTTTTGAAGTACACCACCACTTCAGAGCATTTGGTCGGCAAGCGCTTACCGGTGCGCAGGTAGAACGGCACGCCCGCCCAGCGCCAGTTATCGATATCCACGCGAATAGCAACGAAGGTTTCCGTATTGCTCTGCTTGTTGGCGCCCTCTTCTTCCAGGTAGCCCGGTACTTTTTTGCCCTGTGCAAAGCCCGAAGTGTACTGACCGCGCACGGTTTTTTCGCGCACGTTAGAACGGTCGATACGACGCAGGGATTTCAGCACTTTTACCTTGGCATCACGAATGCTGTCGGCAGTCAGATCGGACGGCGGCGACATCGCAATCATGCACAGAATTTGCAGCAGGTGGTTCTGGATCATATCGCGCATCTGACCGGCCTGGTCGAAGTAACCCCAACGGCCTTCGATACCGACTTCTTCCGCCACAGTGATTTCGACGTGATCGATAGTGCGGTTATCCCAGTTGTTGACAAACAGGGAGTTGGCAAAGCGCAGCGCCAGCAGGTTCAGGACCGTTTCTTTACCCAGATAGTGGTCGATACGGTAAACCTGGCACTCTTCAAAGTATTCACCCACCTGATCGTTGATTTCACGTGAGGTCGCAAGCGAGGTACCGAGCGGTTTTTCCATCACCACGCGCGCTGGCTTGGCGTTCAGTTTCGCCTCACCTAACCCTTTACAAATCGCGCCGAACGTATTTGGCGGCATCGCGAAGTAGTTGATGGTGACGCGGTTTTTCTGATCCAGCATCGCGCCAAGGCGGCTGAACGCGCTGGTGTCGTTGACATCCAGGTTGCAGAAATCCAGGCGGCCACTCAGGGTTTCCCACAAACCTTCATCAATTTTCTCCTTCATGAAGGTTTCGAGCGCCTCGCGCACCACTTTGGTGTACGCCTCTTTGTCCCAATCCGCACGTCCTACCCCAATAATACGGGTCTCCGGATTGATCTGACCGGCTTTTTCAAGCTGATACAGGGAAGGCAACAATTTACGACGCGCCAGGTCACCTTTTGCGCCGAAAATGACCAGATCGCATGCCTGGGCCGTTTGCGTTACCGCCATGTCATTCTCCTCAGTTGTATTTCCTGGTTCTTATGCCAGGCTACAGTTGTAATTTTATTACACCGCACTGTACTGTGTTTACTAACTTACCGAAACCTTTTACCGCCTTTGACCGCACAAATGGAAATATCTGCGGCTTAACGCTTGGGCAAAGCGCTAATTTTGTTCGTTCTTTCGCCCTGTTCGGGAATGCAAAAATTCGACGTTGATCATGTAATGAAAAAAAACAACATTTTTTGCTGTTGTTTATCCCCTTTCATCAACCTTGAGGGGTATATTCTTGCTAAAACGCCTGCAGATTTCACCCATTAATGGAATCGTTTCAATCAATGAGCGCCCCATCACGATGAACATGCTGGAAAAAATTCAGTCGCAACTGGAAAACCTTAGCAAATCCGAACGTAAAGTGGCGGAGGTGATCCTTGCCGCGCCAGAGCAGGCTATCCATTCAAGTATCGCGGCACTGGCGCTGGAAGCCGAGGTCAGCGAGCCAACGGTTAACCGTTTTTGCCGCAGCCTTGAAACACGCGGCTTCCCTGATTTTAAGCTTCATCTTGCCCAAAGTCTGGCCAACGGTACACCGTATGTTAATCGTAATGTGGATGAAGATGACAGCGTAGAAGCATACACAGGGAAAATATTTGAGTCGGCGATGGCAAGCCTGGCACACGTCCGCCAGTCGCTGGAGATGTCTGCGGTAAACCGGGCGGTCGATCTCCTCACCCAGGCCAAACGCATCGCCTTCTTCGGACTAGGCTCTTCCGCCGCCGTCGCCCACGACGCAATGAACAAATTCTTCCGATTCAACGTTCCTGTGGTCTATTCCGATGACATCGTCCTGCAACGGATGAGCTGTATGAATTGCAGCGAAGATGACGTTGTGGTGCTGATTTCACACACGGGTAGAACAAAAAGTCTGGTCGAACTGGCGCAGCTGGCACGTGAAAATGATGCCATGGTGATTGCGCTGACGTCGGCAAACACGCCGCTTGCGCGCGAAGCCACCCTTGCCATCACGCTCGACGTTCCCGAATACACGGACGTTTATATGCCCATGGTTTCCAGGCTGGCACAGTTGACGGTGATTGACGTGCTGGCTACCGGTTTTACGCTACGCCGGGGCGCGAAATTCAGGGATAACTTGAAGCGAGTCAAAGAAGCGTTAAAGGAATCGCGGTTTGATAAAGAACGTATGACACACAGCGATAACCATTAAAAATTGTTTTAGGCACTATTGATTAGACATTCGGCGTTATCACTGCACAAGCGGTGCTACCTTAACGGTGCCGAATCCATGTTCACGCAACACCTGGTTGTTTAAGTTAACGGAGTATTACATGTCCAGAAGGCTTCGCAGAACCAAAATCGTTACCACGTTAGGGCCAGCCACTGACCGCGACAATAATCTCGAGAAAGTGATTGCCGCAGGCGCCAACGTTGTACGAATGAACTTCTCTCACGGTACACCGGAAGATCATAAACTTCGCGCCGACAAAGTACGCGAAATCGCGGCAAAACTGGGTCGTCATGTGGCTATTTTAGGCGATCTCCAGGGGCCAAAAATCCGTGTTTCAACCTTCAAAGAAGGCAAAGTTTTCCTCAACATCGGCGATAAATTCCTGCTCGACGCCAACCTGGGTAAAGGTGAAGGCGATAAAGAAAAAGTCGGTATCGACTATAAAGGTCTGCCTGCGGATGTGGTTCCGGGCGACATTCTGCTGCTCGACGATGGTCGCGTACAGCTGAAAGTGCTGGAAGTTCAGGGCATGAAAGTGTTCACCGAAGTCACCGTCGGCGGCCCGCTTTCCAACAACAAAGGCATCAACAAACTGGGCGGCGGCCTCTCCGCTGAAGCCCTCACCGAAAAAGACAAAGCGGATATCGTTACGGCGGCAAAAATTGCGGTCGACTATCTGGCGGTCTCCTTCCCGCGCTGTGGCGAAGACCTGAACTACGCTCGTCGTCTGGCGCGCGAAGCAGGCTGCGATGCGAAAATCGTGGCTAAAGTTGAACGTGCGGAAGCCGTATGCAGCCAGGACGCGATGGATGACATCATTCTGGCATCTGACGTGGTGATGGTAGCGCGTGGCGACCTGGGTGTTGAAATCGGCGACCCGGAGCTGGTGGGTATTCAGAAAGCGTTAATTCGTCGCGCACGTCAGCTGAACCGTGCCGTGATCACCGCAACCCAGATGATGGAATCGATGATCACCAACCCAATGCCAACCCGTGCGGAAGTCATGGACGTGGCGAACGCCGTGCTGGATGGTACCGATGCGGTGATGCTGTCTGCGGAAACCGCCGCGGGCCAGTACCCGTCTGAAACCGTCGCGGCGATGGCGCGCGTGTGTCTGGGTGCGGAAAAAATCCCAAGCATCAACGTCTCCAAACACCGTCTGGACGTACAGTTCGATAACGTGGAAGAAGCGATTGCGATGTCTGCGATGTATGCGGCTAACCATCTGAAAGGCGTTAGCGCCATCATCACCATGACCGAGTCAGGCCGTACCGCGCTGATGACTTCACGTATCACTTCCGGTCTGCCGATTTTCGCCATGTCGCGTCATGAACGTACTCTGAACCTGACCGCACTTTATCGCGGCGTGACGCCGGTACATTTCGATAGCGAAAGCGACGGCGTTGCAGCGGCCCATGAAGCCGTTAATCTGCTGCGCGACAAAGGCTATCTGGTTGCCGGCGACCTGGTGATTGTGACGCAGGGCGATGTGATGGATACCGTGGGTTCCACCAACACCACGCGTATTTTGACTGTCGAATAAAAATTATCTTTTATTAGAACAAAGGCCTCTTCCTATGAAGAGGCCTTTTTATTTTTGGCAACGAGTACGTTGCCAAATTGCCTGATGCGCTGCACTTATCAGGCCTACCAGACTTTGCCCTACTCAATTCGCGTAGGCCCGGTCACCGGGCACATACAAGCACTTACTCTGGATATCGCTCGCTCGGTTTATACGGCTTAATATCACCAGGCTTACGCGTTTTCAGCAGCTTCAGGATCCAGGTGTACTGTTCCGGATGTGGGCCGACAAAAATCTCCACCTCTTCATTCATGCGACGCGCAATCGTATGATCGTCTGCTTCCAGCAGATCGTCCATCGGCGGGCGTACCAGAATGGTTAAGCGATGCGTTTTACCGTCATAAACCGGGAACAGCGGCACTACGCGCGCACGGCACACCTTCATCAGACGGCCAATCGCCGGGAGGGTGGCTTTATAGGTCGCGAAGAAATCGACAAACTCGCTGTGCTCCGGGCCGTGATCCTGATCCGGCAGATAGTAGCCCCAGTAGCCCTGACGCACGGATTGAATAAACGGCTTGATGCCATCGTTACGCGCATGCAGGCGACCACCAAAACGACGACGTACGGTATTCCACACGTAATCGAACACTTTGTTTCCCTGATTGTGGAACATGGCGGCCATTTTCTGCCCCTGCGACGCCATCAGCATCGCCGGAATATCCACGCCCCAACCGTGCGGTACGAGGAATATGACGTTCTCGCCCTTCTCGTGCATTTCGTCAATGATCTCTTTGCCCTGCCAGTCGACGCGCGGCAGAATTTTCTCTGGCCCACGCATCGCCAGCTCCGCCATCATCGCCATCGCCTGCGGCGCTGTGGTATACATGCCATCGATAATTGACTCAATTTCCGCATCGCTTTTTTCCGGGAAACAGTAGCGCAGGTTAATATGCGCACGGCGACGGGCGCTTTTCCCCAGGCGCCCGGCTACACGGCCAAGTGTTCCTAATAGCGGGTCGCGGAGTTTTGCAGGGAGACACGCAGCCCCCGCGAAAGCGAATACCCCAAGCCATGCGCCCCAGTACTTTGGATAGCGAAAGTCTTTTTCAAATTCAGGGATGTATTCACTGTTCTTTTTGTTTATTTCCATGCTTATTCCATGAAGAGCGCTTCTGGTGCAAAACGATTACCGATAGTGTAGCGAGGCGCCCTGATTCACACAAAAGAAAAAGCCGGCGACATCGCGTACACCGGCTTTAAATGCGTATAAATTAAACTAAATTAATCAAAACGCAGTTGCGGAAGCACCTGCTTAACCTGTGCCAGATAGTCCGTACGATCGGAACCGGTCAGGCCTTCCGTACGCGGCAGTTTCGCCGTCAACGGGTTAACCGCCTGCTGGTTGATCCACACTTCATAGTGCAGGTGCGGGCCAGTAGAACGCCCGGTATTACCGGAAAGCGCAATTCGGTCGCCACGTTTGATTTTTTGCCCTGGCTTCACAAGGATTTTACGCAGGTGCATGTAACGGGTGGTGTAGGTACGACCATGGCGAATCGCCACATAATAACCCGCCGCGCCGCTACGCTTCGCCATGACCACTTCACCGTCGCCCACCGCCAGCACCGGCGTGCCTTGCGGCATCGCGAAATCTACGCCACGATGCGGCGCAATACGCCCCGTCACCGGGTTCAGACGACGCGGGTTAAAGTTAGAGGAGACGCGGAACTGACGCGCAGTTGGGAAACGCAAGAACCCTTTTGCCAGCCCGGTACCGTTACGATCGTAATATTTACCGTCTTCGGAACGGATCGCGTAGTAATCTTTACCTTCGGAACGAATGCGCACGCCGACCAGTTGGCTTTGCTCGCGCTTGCCATCCAGCATTTCGCGCGACATCAATACGGCAAATTGGTCATCTTTTTTCAGTTTACGGAAGTCCATCTGCCACTGCATCGCTTTGATGACGGCGCTGACTTCCGTGCTGGACAGGCCTGCATTCCGCGCGCTGGTGACAAAGCTGCCGCCAACAGTGCCTTTTAGCAAGCTGTTCACCCACTCGCCCTGCTGCGTTTCGGCGCTCATCTTGAAGCCGTTAGCAACACGATCGTAGGTGCGGGTTTCGCGACGG
>CAJYVI010000015.1 GCA_913778145.1 uncultured Pseudocitrobacter sp. | reverse complement strand
GGCTCATCAGCACGGTGCGAAAGCGCTGGTCGATGGCGCGCAGGCGGTGATGCATCACCCGGTTGACGTGCAGGCGCTGGGCTGCGATTTTTATGCCTTTTCGGGCCACAAACTGTATGGGCCGACGGGAATCGGCGTGCTGTATGTGAAAGAAGCGATACTGCAGGCGATGCCGCCGTGGGAAGGAGGCGGCTCAATGATTGCGACCGTCAGCCTGACGGAAGGCACCACCTGGGCGAAAGCCCCCTGGCGTTTCGAAGCGGGCACGCCGAATACGGGCGGCATTATTGGGCTCGGCGCGGCGTTCGATTACCTCAATGCGCTGGGCCTTGAAGCGGTTGGCGAGTATGAACAAACGCTGATGCATTACGCCCTGGCCGCGCTTGCCGACGTGCCCGATCTGCACCTTTATGGCCCGGCGAACAGACTGGGCGTCATCGCCTTTAATCTGGGTACACATCATGCCTATGACGTCGGCAGTTTCCTTGATAACTACGGCATCGCTGTGCGTACCGGGCATCACTGTGCGATGCCGCTAATGGCGTTCTATCAGGTACCGGCAATGTGCCGAGCGTCGCTGGCGATGTATAACACCTTTGAAGAGGTCGACCGTCTGGTGACGGGGTTGCGACGCATTCATCACTTATTGGGATAACAGGGAGGAACGATGGCTGCTTTACCGGATAAAGAAAAGCTGCTGCGAAATTTTGGTCGGTGCGCAAACTGGGAGGAGAAATATCTCTACATCATCGAACTGGGCCAGCGGCTTGCGCCGTTAAGCCCGGAGGCGCACAACCCGGAAAATATCATTCAGGGATGTCAAAGTCAGGTATGGATCGTGGTATCCCGCAATACAGATGGTGTAGTCGAACTACAGGGCGACAGCGATGCGGCAATCGTGAAAGGGTTGATTGCCGTGGTATTTATCCTTTATGACAAAATGACGCCGGAAGATATTCTCGCCTTTGACGTTCGCCCATGGTTCAGCCAGATGGCGCTGACCCAACACCTCACGCCCTCGCGTTCGCAGGGGTTGGAAGCGATGATTCGCGCAATCCGCGCGCAAGTCGCTAACTTCAGCTAATATAATATAGACAGCTTTCATACAGTTACGCGAGGCAGGAAGCGCCTCGCTCGCCGTTCTGCTTTCTGGCGGTTTGTCAGTGAATGTGAATAAGGAATCCCATATGAAGCGCGCGTCTCTTATTACTCTTAGCATCTTAGCGGTTCTTGGCGCGGCGCATAGCGCCTGGGCCGTGGATTATCCGTTGCCGCCGGCCAACAGTCGCCTGATTGGTCAGAATCAAACCTATACCGTTCAGGAGAGTGACCGTAACTTACAGGCCATCGCGCGACGTTTCGACACGGCGGCGATGCTGCTTATTGAAGCCAATAACACCATGGCGCCGGTGCCAAGGCCGGGCACGGTTGTGACCATCCCGTCGCAGATGCTGCTGCCGGATGCCCCGCGTGAAGGCATTATCGTCAACCTGGCCGAACTGCGGCTCTACTACTTCCCACCGGGAGAAAACCAGGTCCAGGTTTATCCGATTGGTATCGGCTTGCAGGGGCTTGAAACGCCGGAGATGACTACCCGTATCGGGCAAAAGATTCCGAACCCAACCTGGACACCCCCTGCCGGTATTCGCGCGCGTTCTGCGGCGAAAGGGATTAACCTGCCTGCCGTGGTCCCTGCCGGGCCGAATAACCCGCTGGGACGCTATGCGTTACGTCTGGCTTACGGCAATGGTGAATACCTGATTCATGGCACCAGTGCGCCGGATAGCGTCGGGTTACGCGTAAGTTCAGGCTGTATTCGCATGAACGCGCCGGATATTAAAGCGCTGTTTAGTCAGGTTCGCAGCGGCACGCCGGTACGCGTCATCAATGAGCCGGTGAAATATTCGGTTGAGCCGAATGGCATGCGTTACGTGGAAGTTCATCGTCCGCTGTCGCAGAATCCGGAACAGGATACGCAGAATCTGAGCTTCACGCTCTCGTCTGACTTCACACAGTTCTCACAGCATGCGGATGTGCGCAAGGAGCAGCTTCAGAAGGCGTTGACGCGTCGGGCAGGGTATCCGGTCGCCGTTAGTGATGATAATGGCGCAGTGCGTGCTACAGAGCCGTCATTATCGATGCAGAACAATCAGCGTGGGAGTGTTGTGTCAGAAGGAGAGGCATCGGGGACGCTAACGCAGTAGCGGTTGTTAAATCGCAGGCAAAAAAAATGGCGCACACTGTGCGCCATTTTATTACCAGAACTCTTACTTACGGTAAGAGTGAGCCTGGTTGTCCAGACGCTGGTTAGCGCGAGCTGCGTCGTCTTTAGCAGCCTGAACGTCGGAACGGATTGCGTTCACGTCGTTGCTCAGCTGGTCAACTTTAGCGTTCAGAGTCTGAACGTCAGAAGACAGCTGATCGATTTTAGCATTGCTGGAGCAACCTGCCAGCAGAGTAGAACCCAGGATTACCGCGCCCAGTACCAGTTTAGTACGATTCATTATAAATACCCTCTAGATTGAGTTAATCTCCATGTAGCGTTACAAGTATTACACAAACTTTTTTATCTTGAGAATATTTTTTTATCCGAAAACCCTTATTTTTGATCGTTCGCTCAAAGAAGCATCGACTTTCGCTCTCATGAAAGAAAAACTCTATGAAAACCGGGGAGTTCCATCGGATTCGTCTTAGATAATTTAAGTTTAAATAGTAAAATCCGATTTGCTTTTTTATTGAGCATGGTGATTAGACGTAATAAAAAAAGCGCCCCGAAGGGCGCTTTTTATTCGCATCTGAAATAGATCTGTAAATTATTACAGTACGTGTACGGATGCTGTATTGGTGGTTCCGCTTGGTACCAGTGCGCCAGAAACCATCACGACAACGTCGCCTTTCTGCGCCAGGCCGCTTTCCAGAGCGACTTCTTTACCCAGACGATAGAAATCATCAGTAGAGGAGATTTCTTTTACCAGCTGCGGCACAACGCCTTTGCTCAGCACCAGCTGACGTGCGGTGGTTTCGTTGGTGGTCAGAGCCAGGATGGTGGCATCCGGGAAGTATTTACGTACTGCGCGAGCAGATTTACCGCCCTGGGTTGCAACCACGATCAGCGGCGCGTCCAGTTTTTCAGCAGTTTCAACGGCGCCACGGCAAACGGCTTCAGTGATGCGCAGTTTACGGCTGTCGTTGTTGAACTCCAGACGGCTGGTCATCACGCGGTCAGTACGTTCGCAGATGGTCGCCATGATGGTCACAGCTTCCAGCGGGTATTTCCCTTTAGCGGATTCGCCAGACAGCATAACCGCATCGGTGCCGTCCAGGATGGCGTTGGCAACGTCACCGGCTTCTGCGCGGGTAGGGCGCGGGTTTTTGATCATGGAATCCAGCATCTGGGTCGCAGTGATAACGACTTTACGTGCGCGGATACATTTTTCGATGATCATTTTCTGCGCGAAGATAACTTCTTCAACCGGGATTTCTACGCCCATGTCGCCACGCGCAACCATGATGCCGTCAGATGCTTCGAGGATTTCGTCGAAGTTGTTCAGGCCTTCCTGGTTTTCAATTTTGGAGATGATCTGGATCTTCTCGCCGCCGTGCGCTTTCAGGTGCTCACGGATTTCGATAACGTCAGAACGTTTACGGATGAAGGATGCCGCAACAAAGTCAACGCCTTGTTCGCAACCGAAGATCAGGTCCTGTTTGTCTTTTTCAGCCAGTGCTGGCAGCGCGATGGACACGCCCGGCAGGTTAACGCCTTTGTTTTCGCCCAGGTCGCCATTGTTCAGCACTTTACAAATAACTTTGTTACCTTCGATAGCGGTAACTTCCATGCCGATCAGACCATCGTCAACCAGAACGGTGTTGCCAACGGACAGGTCGGTGGTGAAACCTTCATAGGTGACAGCAACGATTTCGTTGTTACCGACAACAGATTTGTCAGTGGTGAAGGTGAAGGTCTGGCCTGCTTTCAGGGAGACGTCGTTGCCGCCTTCCAGTTTGATGGTACGGATTTCCGGACCTTTGGTATCCAGCAGGATAGCGGCTTTCTGGCCGGTTTTCTTCATCACGTTGCGCAGGTTCTGGATGCGCTGACCGTGTTCAGCATAGTCACCGTGGGAGAAGTTCAGACGCATAACGTTCATGCCCGCATCGAGCATTTTGCCTAACATCTCTTCGGATTCGGTTTTCGGACCGATGGTGCAAACAATTTTGGTCTTTTTCATGACAGTCTTAGTCTTTAAGTTGAGTAAGTTGAGAAGGATATGGGAATCTCGCTCCATTAGCGCACAGCCACGGAGTCAAACCTGTGTTACGAAACTTGCGACGCCACGCCATCATAAGGATAGGTGACATCAAAAAAGCGTGCAGAGGAAAGTGTGCTCGTGGTTCAGCAAACTGGCGGGTACGATAATTATGTTGGTTATTAATACAGTTCAATGAGCTGAAACCATTCAAGAAAGAATCGGCGCGTATTATACGGTGTTACGTCACAAAAAGAAAATAAAAACAGCGTTTCAAAATTCATTAGATTAACATTAACAAAATAAAAACCTTTCCAGTAAGGTATTATAACAACATGGTAAGGTTTATTGATGAATTCCTCACCGTAAACGGCGGTATTCGGGCACAAAGAGCCGTAAATTCATCAATTTGATTTATATTAAATTTAAATCAATAATGTTTTGATTATTAATGGAAAATAGGGAACGCACGTAATGGGAAATCTGAGTAAAGACGAGGTTCTGTACCAGGAGATGTGTCGAGTGGTCGGTAAAGTTGTGCTCGAAATGCGCGATTTGGGCCAGGAACCGAAACATATCGTGATTGCGGGCGTGTTGCGTACGGCGCTGGCCAACAGTAAAATACAGCGCTCGGAACTGACGCGTGAAGCCATGGAAAAGGTAATTAAAGCGTTGGCAGGGCAATAACCCCGCCGGGGTGAGGGGTCAGGCAATCACAAAGCGCAGAACCGCTTTAACCGCAATATCGCTGTGGTGCGCGATTAACGCTTCATCGTCAATTTGCGGAAGCGGGCCATCAAGATACAGACTATTAAAACTGTAAAAGTTGGAGACCTGATAAAAGCTAAAGCTGCTGATGAGGCGGTGGACATCACGTGCTTCCACGCCAGGCTGAAAAATTGTCTGCTGCTGGCCGCGCTGCAAAATATTCTCCAGCAGCGAAAGGGCGCTTTTATTGACCCGCTTAAAGTCATCTGACGATAACAACCATTTCCCGCGTTGCATATTTTCCATGCAGATTATCCGCATGTAGTCAGCATGCGTGGCGTGATAGCGCACGCTCCATTTTACCAGTTGAACCAGCGCTTCCACCGGCGGCACATTTTCCAGCCCCAGTTGCTGTTCCGTTTCGCGAATACGCGCATACACGTGCTGCAATACCGCCTGATAAAGCAGTTCCTTCGTTTTGAAGTAGTAGACCACCATGCGCTTGGTGGTTTGCGCTTCCCCGGCAATTTGTTCCATACGTGCCCCGGCGAGCCCATGCTCGGCGAAGACGGCGATCGCGGCGGTAAAAATCCTCTCTTTCAAAGATTGTGCTTCATCGTGAGCAACGGCGGACATAGCAACTCCTGTTTTTTCTCAAGAACAAAAAATACACACAATGATCACAATTTGGCAACCTAATCTGGCGTAAATGAACCAAATGATTCATAGTCGTTTCATCTCTTCAATAAGACAGGGCGAAACCTATGCTGCGCTCCATTGCCACCGTTTCCATATCCGGGACGCTTCCCGAAAAACTCAGCGCCATTGCGGCGGCGGGTTATCAGGGCGTTGAAATCTTTGAAAACGATCTGCTCTATTATACCGGTACGCCCACCGATATCCGAATGCTGGCAGACGATCTGGGCTTAAAAATTACCTTATTCCAGCCATTTCGTGACTTCGAAGGGGCAAGCCGCGAACAGTTTGCCGCCAATCTGGCGCGGGCGAAACGCAAATTCGCGCTGATGCATGAACTGGGCTGCGACACCATGTTGCTGTGCAGCAACGTCTCGCCAGACTGCTCGGCGGATTTTGACCTACAGGTTGCCGACCTGCGGGCGCTGGCGACGTTGGCGGAGCAGGAAAATATCCGTATTGGCTATGAAGCGCTGGCATGGGGGACTCACGTCAACCGCTGGTATCAGGCGTGGGAGCGCGTCAAAGCCGTCAATAGTCCGGCGATGGGGATCGTGCTGGACAGTTTTCACGTGCTCTCGCTCGGTGATAATCTCTCGCGCCTGAACGAGGTACCGCTGGAAAAAATCACCTTCCTGCAACTGGCCGATGCGCCGTTAATGAAAATGGATGTGCTGGAATGGAGCCGCCATTTCCGCTGTTTTCCCGGTCAGGGTGAGCTGCCGCTGATTGAATTCGCGACCGAAGTGACGCGTCGTGGCTATCGCGGCCCCTGGTCGCTGGAAATTTTTAACGATGGTTTTCGCGCCTCGCCCAACGGCGCGACGGCGAAAGATGGCTACCGTTCTCTGCTGTGGCTGGAAGAACAAACCCGTATGGCGCTGCCTGAGATCGATGCGGATCTGTTTGTCAGCGAGTCACTGCCGAAGTGGCACGGGATGGAATTTATTGAGTTTACGGCCAGCGCCGCAGAGGCCAAAAAACTGGGCGCGATGCTGGCGGGAATGGACTTTCGCCAGACCGGCACGCACCGTTCCAAGCAGGTGGCGCTGTGGAGCAATGGCGATGCGCGGGTCATCATCAACTATCAGCCGCACAGCTGGGCGGATCACTTCTATCAACGTCACGGTGTTTCTCTTTGCGCGATGGCCCTTCGCGTCAGCGATAGCGCATCGGTTGTTGCGCGTGCGCGTGCTTACGGTTACGCCACCTGGCAAGGGGAAGTTGGCCCGAATGAAAGCACCATTCCAGCGGTGTGCGCGCCGGACGGGAGCCTTATCTATCTGGTTGATGAAAAACAGAATATCTACACTCAAGACTTTACCCTCACGCCGGATGACAACCCTGACGGTTTTACAGGCATCGATCATCTGGCGCTGGGCATGGAAGCCGACAGCCGTGACAACTGGGTGATGTTCTTCCGCTCGGTGTTTGGTTTTGAACTTGAGCACGAACAAACTCTGCCCGACCCTTACGGGCTGGTGCGCAGCCTGGCGGTGCAAAGCCCCCAGGGCAATATCCGCTTTGCACTCAATATTTCCCAAAGCCGCGCTACGCAGATTGCGCGCTCTGTCGCCTGCTATCAAGGGGCGGGATTGCAGCACGCCGCCTTTTCCTGCCGTGATTTACCGGCGATGCCGCCATTCTCCCCGGCCATTTCGTTGCCTGTTCCGGCAAACTACTACGAGGATTTGATTGCGCGTTTTGGTCAGCCGGATGAGATGGCAACCCTGCAACAGCAGCAAATTCTTTATGACCGTGACGCGCAGGGTGGCGAGTTTTTCCATCGCTATAGCTGGCCGTTCAGCGAAGGACGTTTCTTTTTCGAATTGACCGAGCGGCTGGGCGGTTACGCTCAGTACGGAGCCGTCAATGCCGCCGTACGCCTTTCGGCAATGCAGTACCGTTAGACGCTTTAACTGTACCATCCGGTTCGCACCGGCGTAACACCATAACAATAAACATTCATCTGCACTCTACAGACAGGTAAGCCCTATGAATACATATAGCCATAATCGCGTGGCAACCGCTGACGTGGCAGCTGCGGTGCCCCGCACACGGCGGCGTATTGGTATTTTGACGCTGCTGGCCGCGGGCACCATGATCAACTATCTCGACAGAACGGTGTTGGGTATCGCCGCGCCGCAGCTGATGCAAGATTTAGGCATTGGCGCGGCATTGATGGGGGTGATGTTCTCTGCGTTCGCATGGACCTACGCGCTGGCGCAAATTCCTGGCGGGATGTTTCTTGACCGTTTTGGCAACAAAGTGACCTACTTCCTGGCGCTGAGTTTCTGGTCTCTGTTCACGCTGCTGCATGGTTTCGCCATCGGCCTGAAAACGCTGCTGCTGTGCCGCTTTGGTCTCGGGATGAGTGAAGCGCCTTGCTTCCCGGTTAACAGCCGGGTGGTCAGCACCTGGTTCCCGCAGCACGAACGTGCCCGCGCCACGGCGGTATATACCGTGGGAGAATACCTCGGGCTGGCCTGCTTCGCGCCGTTGCTGTTCTGGATCATGGACGGTTTTGGCTGGCGAACGCTCTTCATCACCGTCGGCGTGTTTGGCCTGCTGTTCGCACTGGTGTGGTGGCGCTGCTATCGCGAACCGCACGAAGATAAATATCTGAGCGATCGGGAGCGTGACTACATTGCTGCAGGCGGTGGCTGTACCACCGGATCAGAGAAAAAAACGCATTTCAGCTGGCCGCTGGTGCGCCAGTTGCTGCGCAAACGGCAAATTATTGGCGTCAGTATTGGTCAATTTGCCGGCAACACTGTACTGGTCTTTTTCCTGACCTGGTTCCCCACCTACCTGGCCTCCGAGCGCCATATGCCGTGGCTGAAAGTAGGCTTCTTTGCCATTCTGCCGTTTCTGGCGGCAGCGGGCGGGGTGATGTTTGGCGGTTGGGTATCGGACAAAATCCTCAAAGCGACAGGCAGCGCCAACCTGGGCCGCAAACTGCCGATTGTGGTGGGACTGCTGATGGCAAGCTGCATCATCACCGCTAACTGGCTGGAGAGCAACACGGCGGTGATCCTGGTCATGTCTTTCGCCTTCTTTGGTCAGGGGATGGTGGGGCTTGGCTGGACGCTCATCTCAGATATGGCACCTGTAGGGCTAGGGGGCCTGACCGCGGGGCTGTTCAATTTTTGCGTGAACCTTGCCAGTATCCTGACGCCGTTGGTGATTGGGTTTATCGTCGCCGTCTCTGGCGATTTCTTTTACGCCCTTGTCTACATCGGCGGAGCTGCGCTGCTCGGCGTGGTGGCGTATCTCTTTATTCTTGGTGATGTAAAACGTATCGAACTGGATATTGCGCAGGGAGAAACAGATGCAAATTAGTGGTCACACACGGTTAATTGCCCATCTGGGGTATCCGACGGAAGGTTTTAAAGCGCCAATGATTTACAACCCGTGGTTTGCGGATCAGCAGGTGGACGTCCGGGTGGTGCCCGTGGGCGTCAAGCCCGTGGATTACGCGGCTTTTATCCCGACACTGTTCAAAATGACCAATATCGCCGGAGCGTTGGTCACCATGCCGCATAAAGTGGCAACCTGTGCGTTGATGGCGCGTCTGAGTCCGACAGCAGCCATCGCTGGTGCATGTAACGCCATTCGTCGCGAGGCGGATGGCACGCTTACCGGCGAAATGTTCGATGGCGACGGTTTTGTACGCGGTATTCAGCGCAAAGGTTTTCAGCCTCGCGGCACCCGCGCGCTGGTGGTCGGTAGCGGTGGGGTCGGCTCGGCGATTGCCGCTTCTTTAGCGGCAGCGGGCGTCTCGGCGCTTACGCTGTATGACAATCGTCCGGAAATGGCGACGGCGCTTGCCACGCGCTTACAGGCCCACTATCCGCGACTGAAAATCACCCTGATGGCGAACGATCCCACCGGGCATCAGTTGGTGGTGAACGCCACGCCGCTGGGGATGAACCCGGACGACCCGCTGCCGCTCCCCGCTGAATTACTCACGCCGGAGATGTTCGTCGGTGAAGTGGTCATGAAGCAGACCGTTACGCCGCTGCTGGCGATGGCAAGAGCGTGCGGATGTGCGACTCAGCAAGGTACCGATATGTTGTTTGAGATGATCCCCGCGTATCTCGATTTCTTCCATCTGCCGGTGGCAACGCCGGAACAGCTACGTGCGCTGGCGCAAATGGATTCATAATGCTTTTGCCTGATGCGCGACGCTTATCATGCC
>CAJYVI010000014.1 GCA_913778145.1 uncultured Pseudocitrobacter sp. | reverse complement strand
GGCAAGAAAGTGCTGGATGTCGGCTGCGGCGGTGGCATTCTGGCCGAAAGCATGGCGCGTGAAGGCGCGGAAGTCACCGGCCTGGATATGGGCTTCGAACCGTTACAGGTAGCACGTTTGCACTCGCTGGAATCCGGCATTCACGTCGATTACGTGCAGGAAACGGTGGAAGAACACGCGGCGAAACATGCGCAGCAGTATGATGTTGTTACCTGCATGGAAATGCTGGAACACGTACCGGACCCGCAATCGGTGGTCAAAGCCTGCGCGCAACTGGTGAAACCGGGCGGTCACGTTTTCTTCTCCACCCTGAACCGCAACGGCAAATCCTGGCTGATGGCGGTGATCGGCGCGGAATACATTTTAAAAATGGTGCCGAAAGGCACGCATGATATTAAGAAGTTTATCAAGCCTGCCGAACTGCTGAGCTGGGTCGATGAAACCGACCTGCGCGAACAGCATATGATCGGCCTGCACTACAACCCGCTGACCAACACCTTTAAGCTGGCCACGGGCGTCGATGTGAATTACATGGTGCACACCAAAAATAAATAAAAGACTGCCCGCGCCTGCGCGCGGGCCTTTTACCACTTCGCCGTAAACGAAAGATACCCCGCCGTCTGTGAGAAATCCTGCGTTCCCTTTTGCCACGCCACATTTGCGCGTAGCGACATGCGCGGGCTGAGCGCCGCCTGAATCCCCATTTTAACTTCACCGCGCGTATCGCCTGCGTCATCGGTTATCGTACTGCCATCTTCATCCAGCGCTGCGGCATGCGGTTCGCGGAGATAATTGAAGTCAAGCGTCGGCGTGATGTGCAGCGTGCTTGCCGAAGGAATACGCCATTCGCTGTGCAGACCCAGCCGCATTTGCACATCATCGCCCTGACGTTGTTCAACCCGTGAATGATTGACGGCGGTGAAATCTGCCTGCTTCACGCCCTGATAAATCACCTGCGCCTGCGGTTCAAGCAGAAAACCGTTGCCCAGCGGCCATTGATAACCGCCTTCCAGCGAGGCCAGCACACCGTTACTGTGATAGCGGTCTTCCCCGGCCTGCGATTCAGAAACCTGATTATCAAACCACGCGTACTGCAGCCAGCTATCAAGCCACGCGCCATGTCGGTCAAAACCGTGCTGCAACCAGGTTGTGGTAACGCCGAGGCTATAACCGTGGTTACTGTTATCGGCATGAGTGTGGGTGATGGTAGAGCGACTTTCGCCCTGGTTATCACTATAACCGCCGACTACGCCCAGCATCCACAGGCCGTCATCGTCCATTTTTCGCGTCATGATATTGCCGCTTAGCTGCACGGTGGAGAAAACTTCATGCTGCGCCAGCTGGTCTGCGAGCGTGCTGTCACGACGTCCTCCGACGATCCGCAGATGCAGCGGCTGCCCATCCGCGCCCGCATGGTCTCGACGTTCCATCACAAATGCCTGATTCGCCGCCCGCAGGTTGTTCAGATATCCCCCCGTTTTGGCATTGAGCACGGGTTCGAAAGCGGGTGTGGGATCCGGCGTTGGGTCTGGATCCGGATCGGGAGGCAACGGCGGTGCCGGGGGGGCCGGTGGTGCGGGCGGATCCGGCGGCATCGGCGGTGCTGGTGGGTCAGGCGGCGTCGGCGGTTCAGGAGGATCGGGTGGCTTGGGCGGGGCTATCTGTTGCGAGCGCAGATACCAGTCATTGTTATCTTCCACAAGTGTGTAGTCATAGGCCCCCATATTAATGTAGCCGTTACCCGCCAGGCTAAACTGCGCCTGATTCTGATAGCTGCCGGGGTCAGCAGTGAAATCAACCACCTTAATTCCCGTCGCGGTCGGTTGCCCAATGCCGGAAATCGGATCCACCATCACTGTCGTGGTGCCGGAGGTATTGCCGTTCAGCACCAGCATATCGCTGGCTGAATCATCGCCATTCAGTTCGCTGTCCATCACCAGCGTGCCGCCGCCAATATAATCGCCGTTTACCGTCAGGGTGTCGCCCGCCATGCCGTTGGCCAGATTGATGGTACCGGAGGTATTGGTCAGATTGCCGTCCACCGTCACACCGGCCAGGTTGGTGACGCTGTCGGTTTGAAGATTCGTCTCTAACGTCCCGCTTAGTGTGACGCCATCGGTAGCATTTACCAGCGTACCCGTGCCACTAAATATCGAGGCATCTAACGCGCTGGCGGTATCCTGGTGAGTGAGACGAAGCACGGTGCCATCCGTAATGTCGATGGTTCCGGCGGACGTCGTGTTAATGGATTGCACATTCTGATCCATCCCGGTTTCAAAGGTTGCGCCCTCGCCGACCCACAGAGATGACGCATAGGGAATGATGTCTACCGCATCGCCTTTCAGCGTGCCCTCTTCCACTCTCACCGCCGATGTTGCTGTGCCGCTGGCAGTCAGCTCCAGCGTCCCCGCCCCCGTTTTGCTGAATGTGCTGTTGCTGTCCTGCTGCACCCCAGTGCTGTCGGCCATCAGCCCGCCCCACTGGGTATCGACGCCCTCTTCCACGCGCACTTCGCCATCGGCGCGCATTTCGATATCCCGCGCGTGACCGGCGGTTGCCGAGCGGGTATCCACGTCGGCAGTCACATCCAGCTCACTGTGCTGCTGAGCGTTGGTAAAAATCAGCGAGCGGTTGTAGTCGGTGTTGCCCAGTTGGCTGTTATTGCTAACCTCAAGCACGCCAGCGGCAATTTGGGTATCGCCCAAATAGCTGTTGTCGTTCGCCAGGCTCACGCGCTGGTCGCTGGCATTAATCACAACGTAAACGCCGTCACCAGCAATACGCGTGTTCTCCCCGCCGCTGATATCCACCACATCGTTTTGACCGATCACTGTACCGCCGCTGCCGCTGATTGCCAGACCATCATTGGCGGCATTTTCGCCGTCATAGGTCGTGTAATCAGAGAGATCCAGCACGCCGTCGTTTAAGACGATCGACTGCGGATCGGCCTGCATGGCCTGCAAATCATTTTGATCGCCTACCAGAGAAAGCACGCCGTTATCCTCCACCACGACATCGCCGGTTAAGGCCATTGACGCTGCGCCTGCCAGGGTATAGCTGCCGTTTTGCGCGACGGTTAACTGCCCCGCCCCCTCTATGGTGCCGCTAAATGCGCCGCTGTTGACGGTAACATTTCCACCGTCATCAATATGCAGCACGCCGTTTTCAAACCCGGTCAGCGAGTGGACAAACGTTTGCTGCGTATTTCCCACGTTTAATTCGGCCTGATTGTCGGCTTTTAGCGGAGCGCCTATTTGCAGCCCAAAGCAATTCTGCGGATCGCTTTGGCAATGGGTATCGCCGACATTCATGAGCGAATTATCGCGCCCTAACGTGACTTCTCCATTCTGGATGGTCATTTCACCGGTAAAATCGTTATTGTCGGCATTGAGCACCAGGTCGCCCTCGCCTGTTTTGCTAATACTTCCCGTGCCCGCAATGGAATCTATCGCGCCGTCGTTGGTGAGGTCGCCAATCACCATGGTCTTGTTAGCGGCAATATCAAACTCCACATTGCTGTTGCCAACATACATAAACCCGCCCGCTGCCGACGATGCACTGCCGCTATAGCCCTGGGCGCTGTTATTGTCATTAATCAGCACGCCGCCATTTTGCTGGTAACTGTCATCCAGTGAGATATCAATAATATAGGGGTCGCTCGCACTGTTGGTATAAATGGCACCGCCTTCCCCTTCGGCAACATTATTGGTAAAGCGAGTATTATTAATGACCGTCACGCCGGAAAGATGCGATGTGTCACTTTCATTATCCGTGACATCCAGCGCACCGCCGTCGCCATCACTATAAGTGGTTGATGTATAGGCTTGATTATTATCAAATACATCGTCGCTAAAATAGTTACTGTTATTAATCGAATAAATTGCCCCGCCTTTACCATCGTGGGCAATATTCCCAATGAAGAGCGTGTTTGTCGCAATTAGATCCGCATCGCCGCTGTCGTTCGTGCCACCTGAATAGATAGCGCCCCCATAACCGCCGGCAATATTATTACTGAAGATCGCATGGTCAAGATCAATCGTCGCATTTTCTTTCGCGAAGATCGCCCCACCATTATTATACTCTCCGCTCACATGATTATTGGCAAAGAGCGTCATTCCGTTATTATTTTCAGGAGAGACGCTGAAAAGGGCTCCACCGGCAAGAAAAACCGCCCCGCCGCTGGTATTTTCATTCACATCCTGGAAAATAAGCCATTGGTCATCCGCAACGCGCCACTCCGCGCTGCCTCCCGAAAGGCTCTGGCGGCTAGCCTGACAGCTGGTTGTTACCTGGTCTCCCTGGCATGTCTGTACCGCCTGCGCCTGCATCGCTGGCCAAGCCAGCACAGGGGGCAATATCAGCAGGTATCCTTTCCTTCTAAAAATACGCCGTTTTATATTTCGCATAATAAAATAACCGTTTGGTTAACACACGGGATAATTTAAATACACGTCATTAATTATGCAAAAGATAAAGTTGTAAAAATAATATCACGCACAATAAGAAATAGCGCATCAGCATGATTTATTTTTAATACTATTTTTAGAAAGACTAATCAGAGAAGCGTGAAAAGCGAAATTAATAAATGGATAATTAATCAACCATTCTCTTTTTAGTCGACACCCAAACAAAATAAACAATTCATTAACATTTACTGGTCAAATAATCGACAGCAAAATAATAACAACCATTTACATACGTTCATATTATGAACAACCGCTATCAGCATCACTTTTTCGCATCAAAAACAGGTTAAAAATCAATTTTAGTGATGCATAATGAATGGGCAGTAAATCGACTGGATCAATAAGCTGTGTTATTCAGGCGTTCAAGAAATCAGCGAACAGATATTTTTAACAAATTTTTCTCTTCCCATTGACTTTCCTGAACACCTTGTGTGACCTAAGTTGCGCCGGAGCCTGTTTTCTCCCCCAAACTTATCCACAATGTTATGCACTTGCAAGACACCCATTTTCACACTATCTTGCAGTAAATCGTAAACATACCCCCTATATATAGTGTTCACCGTGACTTACCTCACTACAGGTTGATCGGGCGGGACTATTGCGGAGATAACTCAAACAGGTACTACATACATGAATCAGAGTCTGCTGGTGACCAAGCGTGATGGCCGTACTGAGCGCATCAACCTGGACAAGCTCCATCGCGTGCTCGACTGGGCGGCTGAAGGGCTGGAAAACGTCTCTATCTCTCAGGTTGAACTGCGTTCTCACATCCAGTTCTATGACGGGATTAAAACCTCCGATATCCATGAAACCATCATCAAAGCCGCAGCCGATCTGATCTCCCGCGACGCCCCGGATTACCAGTACCTGGCCGCACGCCTGGCCATTTTCCACCTGCGTAAAAAAGCCTACGGCCAGTTCGAGCCGCCAAAGCTGTTCGACCACGTGCTGAAAATGGTTGAGCTGGGTAAATACGACAATCATCTGCTGGAAGACTATACGGAAGAAGAGTTCAAGCAGATGGACTCGTTCATTGTTCACGACCGTGACATGACCTTCTCTTACGCTGCCGTTAAACAGCTGGAAGGCAAATACCTGGTACAGAACCGCGTAACGGGCGAAATCTACGAGAGCGCCCAGTTCCTTTATATTCTGGTTGCCGCGTGCCTGTTCTCTAACTATCCGCGCGACACCCGCTTGAGCTACGTGAAACGCTTCTACGATGCGGTCTCCACGTTCAAAATCTCGCTGCCGACGCCGATTATGTCCGGCGTGCGTACCCCGACTCGCCAGTTCAGCTCCTGCGTGCTGATCGAGTGCGGCGACAGCCTGGACTCCATCAACGCCACCTCCAGCGCGATTGTGAAATACGTTTCCCAACGTGCCGGTATCGGTATCAACGCCGGTCGCATCCGTGCGCTGGGTAGCCCGATTCGCGGCGGTGAAGCCTTCCACACCGGCTGTATCCCGTTCTACAAACACTTCCAGACGGCAGTAAAATCCTGCTCGCAGGGCGGCGTGCGCGGCGGTGCGGCAACGCTGTTCTACCCGATGTGGCATCTGGAAGTGGAAAGCCTGCTGGTACTGAAAAACAACCGTGGCGTCGAAGGCAACCGCGTGCGTCACATGGACTACGGCGTACAGATCAACAAGCTGATGTATACCCGTCTGCTGAAAGGGGGTGATATTACCCTGTTCAGCCCGTCTGACGTGCCTGGCCTGTACGATGCATTCTTCGCCGATCAGGACGAGTTCGAACGCCTGTACGTGCAGTATGAAAACGACGACAGCATCCGCAAACAGCGCGTAAAAGCGGTTGAATTGTTCTCGCTGATGATGCAGGAACGTGCTTCTACCGGCCGTATCTATATTCAGAACGTCGACCACTGCAACACCCACAGCCCGTTTGACCCGGCGATTGCGCCCGTGCGCCAGTCTAACCTGTGCCTGGAAATCGCCCTGCCGACCAAACCGCTGAACGACGTTAACGACGAAAACGGTGAAATCGCTCTGTGTACGCTCTCTGCGTTTAACCTGGGTGCGATTAAAGATCTGAGCGAGCTGGAAGAACTGGCCGTGCTGGCGGTACGTGCGCTGGATGCCCTGCTTGATTATCAGGATTACCCGATTCTGGCCGCCAAACGCGGCGCGATGGGTCGTCGTACTCTTGGTATTGGCGTCATCAACTTTGCATACTGGCTGGCGAAAAACGGTAAACGTTATTCCGATGGCAGCGCGAACAACCTGACGCACGAAACTTTCGAAGCGATTCAGTACTATCTGCTGAAAGCCTCTAACGAGCTGGCTATCGAACAGGGTGCGTGCCCGTGGTTCAACGAAACCACCTACGCCAAAGGTATTCTGCCGATCGATACCTATAAGAAAGACCTGGATGCGATCACCAGCGAACCGCTGCACCTTGACTGGGAAGCCCTGCGCGAATCCATCAAGACGCACGGCCTGCGTAACTCTACGCTCTCTGCCCTGATGCCATCCGAGACATCGTCGCAGATTTCCAACGCCACCAACGGCATTGAACCGCCGCGCGGCTACGTCAGCATCAAAGCGTCGAAAGACGGTATCCTGCGTCAGGTTGTGCCGGACTACGAACACCTGCACGACGCGTATGAACTGCTGTGGGATATGCCGAACAATGACGGCTACCTGCAACTGGTGGGCATCATGCAGAAATTTATCGATCAGTCGATCTCTGCTAACACCAACTATGACCCGTCACGCTTCCCGTCCGGGAAAGTGCCGATGCAGCAGTTGCTGAAAGACTTGCTCACCGCCTATAAATTTGGCGTGAAAACCCTGTACTATCAGAACACCCGCGACGGGGCTGAAGATGCACAGGATGACCTGGTGCCGTCTATTCAGGACGATGGCTGCGAAAGCGGCGCATGTAAGATCTGATAATTATATTCCCCTCACCCCGGCCCTCTCCCTGAGGGAGAGGGTGAAAAACGCGCCGAGCCATTCCCTCTCCCTCCGGGAGAGGGTTAGGGTGAGGGGGCATTAAAACCACAGGACACATTCATGGCATATACCACCTTTTCACAGACGAAAAATGACCAGCTTAAAGAGCCGATGTTCTTCGGCCAACCGGTCAACGTGGCCCGCTACGATCAGCAAAAATACGACATCTTTGAAAAGCTGATTGAAAAGCAGCTCTCCTTCTTCTGGCGTCCGGAAGAAGTTGACGTCTCCCGCGACCGTATCGATTATCAGGCGCTGCCGGAGCACGAAAAACACATTTTCATCAGCAACCTGAAATATCAGACGCTGCTCGACTCTATTCAGGGTCGTAGTCCGAACGTCGCGCTGCTGCCGCTAATTTCTATTCCGGAACTGGAAACCTGGGTGGAAACCTGGGCGTTTTCTGAAACCATCCACTCCCGCTCTTACACCCATATCATCCGCAATATCGTCAACGATCCGGCGATTGTGTTCGATGACATCGTGACCAATGAGCAGATTCAGAAACGCGCGGAAGGTATCTCCAGCTACTACGACGAACTGATCGAGATGACCAGCTACTGGCATCTGCTGGGTGAAGGCACCCACACCGTTAACGGTAAAACCGTGACCGTCAGCCTGCGCGAACTGAAGAAAAAACTCTACCTGTGCCTGATGAGCGTTAACGCACTGGAAGCCATTCGCTTCTACGTCAGCTTCGCCTGCTCCTTCGCGTTCGCAGAACGTGAACTGATGGAAGGCAACGCCAAAATCATTCGCCTCATCGCCCGTGACGAAGCGCTGCACCTGACCTGCACTCAGCATATGCTGAACCTGCTGCGCAGCGGCGTCGATGATCCGGAAATGGCAGAAATCGCTGAAGAGTGCAAACAGGAGTGTTATGACCTGTTCGTGCAGGCAGCCCTTCAGGAAAAAGAGTGGGCAGATTATCTGTTCCGCGACGGTTCAATGATCGGCCTGAACAAAGATATTCTTTGCCAGTACGTGGAATACATCACCAACATCCGCATGCAGGCGGTAGGTTTGGATCTGCCATTCCAGACGCGCTCTAACCCGATCCCGTGGATCAACACCTGGCTGGTGTCCGATAACGTGCAGGTTGCGCCGCAGGAAGTGGAAGTGAGTTCTTACCTGGTCGGTCAGATAGACTCTGAAGTCAACACCGACGACCTGAGTGATTTCCAGCTCTGATGAGCCGCGTTATCCTTCGCATCTCTGGCACACAGCTGCTGTGCCAGGATGAACACCCTTCTCTGCTGGCCGCGCTGGAATCCCACAATGTTGAGGTTGAATATCAGTGCCGTGAAGGCTACTGCGGGTCATGCCGCACGCGTCTGGTAGCAGGCCAGGTCGACTGGCTGACGGAACCGCTGGCGTTCATTCAGCCGGGTGAGATTTTACCCTGCTGCTGCCGGGCGAAGGGTGATATTGAGATTGAAATGTAAATGGCCGCCCGTTGGGCGGCCATTCCATTACAGCGCGTAATAATACGCTTTCACCTTCTCCCAATCCGCTTTCGGAATCGGATCGAGGTATTTTTCCAGCTGTGCGAAATCATGACGGATCGCTTTTTCCCGGCTCAGGCGACGACGGCTTTTCTCCAGATCGAGGAAGCCCGCTTCCACCGTCCCTTCCGTTTTCACATAAATATGGCGAACGTAACAGCAACCGTGCTGACGATTCACGCTGTGCATCTTCTTGAACGCGACGGCAACGGCTTTCAGCATGGCTTCACGCACATCGTCCGGGAAGGGCGTAACCGCATGCTGATGATACCAGTCACCGATGCAGATAAACCCTTTCATATCTTCGGTGACCAGTAGCGCGCGCCACTCGCCCTCAATTTTCATCGCTTTGCCGTAAACAATCTTCGGCACGATCACGCCCGCTTTTTCCAGATCTTTAATCACCGCGATTTCACGCACGATGGTCGGGCGACCAAACGGATAGCGAACGGAGCGGAACAGGTGCTGCGTCATGCGCTTCACGTACAGTTTTTTACCATCACGCTCAACGCACTGGACGCCGCTCATTCCGTTACGGCGGTAGTTTGGCTCCTCAACCCAGTCGCCTTCTGTTGCCCACCACTGATTAAATTCATCCAGTCCAGTTGATACTGCCATGACTTGCCTCGCCCGTTAACACTTAAGAATATGCAAAGGAATAATCATATATTACCTTCGGTAAAGTTTTTAGCGTTTATCCGGCATTGCTGTGCAAATCAGTCTGGCGTTTAACGTTTGTTTTCATCTGTACGGCGTAGATACCGCCAGCAATGACCACCAGCACCGCGCCACAAAGATAAATCGCGCGATAGCCGCAACCTTCCGCCATCATGCCCATGATGAAAGCGCCCAACGCCAGGCCGGCGTCCATTGCATTGAAAAACAAGGAGTTGGCGACACCAATTTTATGCGGTTCGACGGAACTGATAATTTGCGTCTGAAATACCGGCGTGACGGAACCATAGCCAATCCCGATCAGCGCCCCGGAAAAAATCATCATCACGCTGCCATGAACGTAGCCCAAAACCACTAAACCGACGGTAAAAAAGGCAAGGCAGGGATAAACGACGTACTTAGGCCCTTTCTTATCACAGATATTTCCGGTGAAGGTTCGGCAAATCATCAGGAAAATGGCGTAGCACAGCAGGAAATTACTGGCGGCAGACATCAGGTCAAGTTCGCGCGCATACAGCGCCAGAAAAGCCGATACGCCTGCATAGGAAAAGGTCATGAAGAAGGTGACCAGCGCGAACGGCAGCGCAGCGCGATCGAACATCGCGGCAAAGCCCATTTTCGGTTTAGCACCATCCGCATGATGAAGCACCGGCGGTACGCACATGATGAACGACAAGATAATGCCCACTGCCGCCACGCCCGCGCACAAGCCAAACGCGGCGTTATAGAGCTGATGCTGCGCCAGGTTCAGCCCTACCCACGGGCCAACGACCATCGCCAGCCCCATTGCTAATGAGAAAAAGCTGATGCCCTCCCCACGTCGGGAGGCCGGTATCAGTCGTGCGGAAATGGTCCCTTTTACCGTAGTAATCACCCCAAAGGTGATGCCATGAAGCACGCGTATAAAAAGCAGCGCTTCAATCGACTCGCAAAAAGGATACAACGCACTGACGATAAAAAAGGCCAGAGAGGAGAGCACCAGAATTTTTTTGTTCGAAAATTTGCCGACCCACTGCCCGGAAAATGGGCGAATGACAATCGCGGCAGCTAAAAAGAAGGTGACCAGCAGGCCCGCTTTGCTCGCGGAAGCATGTAATTGATCGGCGATATAAAGCGGTAATAGCGTAAGCAGCACATAAAAGACAAAAAAGATAATAAAGCTAATTATTGTTATCGCCCAAAAATCCTTCGTCCATAATTTTTCTTTCATATCCTGACAACCAATTAAATAGCATTTATGAATCATTAAAAAACATTCACAAAACAAATATGTGAAGCATTAACGCCGTTTTGTGACACTGTGAAGAGAACCTATTTTAGGCGCGCTATATTCTATTAGTAAAATTCATTGCTTTAATAATCAACAGTAGTAAAAACTAATGACACTAACCCAAATGACAGCGCTGCTCGCGGTGCTGGATTACGGCGGTTTTACCGAAGCGGGAAAACGCCTCTTTATGACCCAATCGGCGGTAAGCCAGGCCATCTCGGCTATCGAAGATGAGTTGCAGGTGAAAATATTTATTCGCGAACGCGCGCGCGCCATCCGTCTGACGCCCGTGGGCGAGCGTATCGTCAGCCACTTTCGCAAGGTGATGCAGGAAGTCAGCGCCATCAAAGAAATTGCCGCGCTGGAAAAAACCCAGCCGGTAAGCTGGTTGCATATCGGCTGCTTTCCCAGCGCCTGCGCCTGTATTCTTCCACCGATTGTTCGATATTTCACGAAGCATCATCCACATATTAATATTATTCCTCATGAAGCAAACGGGCCGGAAATTATTGATGCGGTTCGCGCCGGGGAATTTAGCGCCGGGCTGGTGCATTTTCCAGTCACCTCGCTTTACTCTCATGCCGTCTACAAAGATAAATTCACCGTCGTCGTACCTGCCGATCATCCTTTTGCCGCGCGGGCCTCGCTTACCCTGGAAGACCTGGTGAGCCAGCCGCTAATTATCAGTAAAGGACGCTATGAATTAACCATTATGTCGTTATTTCAGGCGCGCAATATCACCCCACAAATTCGCTACGAATTTAATCATCCCGGTACGGCAATCAGTTTTATCCGTCAGGGCTTAGGGATTGCCTTATTACCAGAATTGACCTTAAAGGCGGTAGAACACACGCTCTGTTCCGTGCCGCTGGAACCCGATTTTTATCGCCATATTTCGCTTATCGCCCAGACCGCCCCCACCGAAGGTAGCCCGGTACAACTGCTGAGCGATTGTCTGCAAAACCTGGTCAAGAGTCGCGCATTCTGACACCCATAAATGCGCGAAAACGAAAATATAAAAGTTCGAATGTGCGCAATATCAAACAAATTCGCCGTAAATTATGGCTTACTGAGGCTAAGGATATTGTCATGTAAGGACTGAACAATGCATCCATCAGCGGAATACGATGCCATTATTATTGGCGGCGGCGCGACCGGCGCGGGGATCGCCCGCGACTGCGCCCTGCGCGGCCTGAGGGTGGTACTGGTCGAACGACATGATATCGCCACCGGCGCGACCGGGCGTAACCATGGCCTGCTGCACAGCGGTGCGCGCTACGCCGTCACCGACAGCGAATCGGCACGCGAGTGCATCAGCGAAAACCGCATCCTCAAAAATATCGCCCGCCACTGCATCGAACCTACCGGCGGGCTGTTTATCACCCTGCCGGAAGACAGCCTCGACTTTCAGGCCACCTTTTTACAGGCCTGCGCCAGCGCAGGCATCGACGTGCAAGCGATTGATCCGCAGGAAGCGCGGCGTATTGAGCCCGGCGTTAACCCGGCGCTGACGGGCGCGGTGAAAGTCCCGGATGGCACGGTTGATCCCTTCCGGCTTACAGCAGCCAATATGCTGGATGCGCGCGAACACGGGGCGGATATTCTCACCGGGCATGAAGTCACCGGGCTTATTCGTGACGGCGCTAACGTGCGCGGCGTGCGGTTGTGGGATCGCCAAACGCAGGAAACGCGTGAACTCCGTGCACAGGTGGTGGTAAACGCCGCCGGGATCTGGGGGCAGCGCATCGCCGAGTATGCTGACCTGCGCATTCGCATGTTCCCGGCTAAAGGGTCGCTGCTCATTCTGGACCACCGCATCAACCAGCACGTTATCAACCGCTGCCGCAAACCTGCGGATGCCGATATTCTGGTACCCGGCGATACCATTTCGCTGATTGGCACCACCTCCATGCACATCGATTACGACGAAATTGACGATAACCGCGTCACCGCGCAGGAAGTTGATACGCTCATTCGCGAAGGCGAAAAACTGGCGCCGCGCATGGGCAGCACGCGTATTCTGCGCGCTTACTCGGGCGTGCGCCCGCTGGTCGCCTGCGATGATGACCCGACTGGGCGTAACGTTAGCCGCGGCATTGTCTTGTTCGATCACGCGCAGCGCGATGGAATGGAAGGTTTCATTACCATTACCGGCGGCAAACTGATGACCTATCGCCTGATGGCCGAATGGGCCACCGACGCGGTGTGTCGCAAAGTGGGCAACACGCAATCCTGTACCACCGCCACCACTCCGCTGCCCGGCTCGCGTGAAAGCCAGGAAAAAACGCTCCAGCGCATTATCTCTCTGCCCGCACCGCTGCGCGGTTCGGTGATTTATCGCCACGGCGACCGCACGCCGGGCTGGATCGGCGATAACCGCCTGCACCGCAGCCTGGTATGTGAATGCGAAGCCGTGACGGCGGGCGAAGTACAATATGCCGTCGAAAACCTGAATGTCCGCAATTTGCTCGATCTTCGTCGTCGTACCCGCGTCGGCATGGGCACCTGCCAGGGCGAACTGTGCGCCTGCCGCGCAGCGGGGCTGCTGCCGCGTTTTCACGCCACGGATGCCAGCCAGTCGCTGAAACAACTGTCCGATTTCCTCAATGAGCGCTGGAAAGGCGTGCAGCCGATCGCCTGGGGCGATGCGCTGCGCGAAAGCGAACTGACGCGCTGGGTTTATCAGGGGCTGTGCGGGCTGCAAAAGGAGCATCAGGATGAAATTTGATACGGTTATCATCGGCGGCGGCCTGGCCGGGCTACTGTGCGGGTTACAGTTGCAGTCACAAGGCCTGCGCTGTGCCATTGTCAGCCGCGGGCAAAGCGCGCTGAACTTCGCATCGGGTTCGCTGGATCTCCTCAGCACGCTGCCCCACGGTCAGCCTGTAGAGGATATTCATCTCGGTCTGGAAGCATTGACGCGGCAAGCGCCGGAGCATCCTTACAACAAAGTGGGCAGCGAAAACGTCTTGTCGTACGCGCGTCAGGCGCAAGCCCTGTTTAGCGAGTGCGGCATCGATTTTCAGGGCGATGCGGGGCAGCCGCATCAGCGCGTCACGCCGCTGGGATTATTACGTAGCGCCTGGCTCAGCCCACGCGAAACACCGCTCTTTCCGCCAGTGGCCAGTAAAGTGCGCGTTGTGGGGGTAACCGGCTTTCTCGATTTTCAGGCCCCTCTTGCCACCGAGTCATTACGCAAACAGGGCCTCGACGTCGATACGGTTGAAATCGACCTGCCGCAGTTGGATGTGCTGCGTGAAAACGCCAGCGAATTCCGCGCGGCAAATATCGCTCGCCTGCTCGACCAGCCGGAACAGTGGCAACCGTTGTACGATGCGCTAGCCCCACTGGCACAGGGTTGCGATGCCCTGTGGCTTCCGGCCTGTTTCGGTGCAAGCGATAGCCAACTCTACGATTGGCTCTGTGGGAAACTCAGCTGCGCGCTGCATCTACTGCCAACGCTGCCGCCATCCGTACCCGGCATGCGTTTGCAGGCACAGCTTCAGCGACATTTCATTCGCGCGGGCGGCGTCTGGATGCCTGGCGATGAGGTACAAAAAGTGACGCTGGACAATCAACGCGCCACCGCCGTCTGGACGCGCAATCATGCCGACATTCCCCTGCGCGCACGTTATGTCGTGCTGGCGAGCGGCAGCTTCTTTAGCAACGGGTTAATCGCCAACCGTGAAACGGTGCGTGAGCCGGTGCTGAATCTTGACGTGATGCAGGCAGCAACGCGTGCATTATGGTATCGCCCGGATGTCTTTGATCCCCAACCGTGGCAGCAGTTTGGCGTCGCGACCGATGCAACGCTGCGCCCGGCCATTGCCGGCCAGCGGCTGGAAAATCTGTTTGTGATTGGTTCGGTGCTGGGCGGCTGCGATGCCATCGCCCAGGGCTGCGGCGGCGGCGTTTGTGTCGTGACGGCACTCCATGCCGCGCGGCAAATCGCCCTGCTGACGGGAGGTGAAGCATGAGTAGCGGCCAGTTCGAGAATTGCATCAAGTGTACCGCCTGCACCACGGCCTGCCCGATAAGCCGGGTAAATCCGCGCTATCCGGGGCCGAAACAGGCGGGGCCGGACGGTGAGCGTCTGCGCCTGAAAGATGGCGCACTGTACGATGACGCGCTGAAATATTGTATCAACTGCAAACGCTGCGAAGTGGCGTGCCCGTCCGATGTCAAAATCGGCGATATCATCCAGCGCGCCCGCGCGCGCTATGATGTGACTCCACCTTCGCTGCGTAACCGCATACTCAGCCACACGGATCTGATGGGGCAGATGTCAACACCGTTTGCGCCGCTGGTAAATGCGGCAACCGGGCTGAAGCCCGTACGTCATCTGCTTGATGCCGCGCTTAAAATTGATCATCGCCGCACGCTGCCGAAATATTCTTTCGGCACCTTCCGCCGCTGGTATCGCAGCGTGGCAAAACAGCAGGCGCAGTTTGCCGAGCAGGTGGCGTTTTTCCACGGCTGCTACGTCAACTACAACCATCCGCAACTGGGCAAAGATTTAATTAAAGTGTTGAACGCGCTGGGAACAGGCGTCCAGCTGTTGAGCAAAGAAAAGTGCTGCGGCGTGCCGTTGATTGCTAACGGTTTCACCGATAAGGCGCGTAAGCAGGCGCAAAGCAACGTCGCGTCATTGCGCGAGGCCATTGAGGATAAATCGCTGCCCGTCATCGCGACCTCCTCTACCTGCACGTTTACGCTGCGCGATGAATATCCGCATCTGCTGAATGTCGATAACGACGGTCTGCGCGAGCATATCGATCTTGCGACACGCTGGCTGTGGCGAAAACTGGATGAAGGGAAAACGCTGCCGCTTAAGCCGTTGCCGCTGAAGGTGGTGTATCACACGCCGTGTCATATGGAAAAAATGGGCTGGACGCTCTATACCCTGGAACTGCTGCGGCAAATTCCCGGTCTGGCGCTAACGGTGCTGGATTCCCAGTGCTGCGGCATTGCGGGCACCTATGGCTTTAAATCGGAGAATTACCCCACCTCGCAGGCCGTCGGCGCGCCGCTGTTCCGCCAGATTGAGGAGAGCGGCGCAGATATCGTGGTGACCGATTGCGAAACCTGTAAATGGCAAATCGAGATGTCCACCAGCAAGCGCTGCGAACATCCGATTACGTTGCTGGCGCAGGCGCTATCGGCATAAACCGAGGTCAACGCCAGGTTGTGCGACACTCGTAGGCCGGATAAGGCGCAGCCGCATCCGGCAATTTCGCCTGCACAATGCCTGATGGCGCTTCGCTTATCAGGCCTACCAGTTATGCGAAATCTGTAGGCCGGATAAGGCGCAGCCGCCATCCGGCAATGCCACACCGCTAAACCTTCAGCGTTTCCACCACTTCAATCCAGCCGTGCTCGCTGGCGACGTCCATGCCATTCAGCCAGCGGCGCAGCATGTTCATCGCCATCATGGCGCAGACCTGCTGACGCACAACCAGGCTGTGACGCGTAGTGTTGAACCTCACGCGCAGCGCCCAGGTACCTTCGGCGGTGGAGAGCGCGAAGTTCAGATGCTCGTTTTCAAGCCCGGTCACCGACAGCGCTACGCCGGCAAAATGGTTTACGCGGCGCTCTTCCGCCCAGCGGGCCGTTTGCGCCAGCGTCTCTTCCTGCGAAGGAATCACCTCACTGGCCAGCAGCGGCGCCCCCGCACGTTGCAGCTCCAGAGCCAGCAGCCCGCCGGTAAACTGTTCGCTCAGCGTCAGACTCAGCTGTTTATCCTGCAATGCGCGAGCAAGCTGTTTCGGCAGGCCTTCTGTGCCTTCAAAAATCAGGCTATCGCCCGCGACCTTTTTCACTTCCGGCCACAGGGCTTCCATTGCCTGACGTTCGCTCGCCGGGCCAGTCAGCTTGAGTTCTATAATTGGCATCGATGAACGATAGCCCATCGAAACGCCCGCAGGCAGCGCAAGGTGATCCAGGCTTTGCGCGAGATCGCTTTCCGAACGCCCGAATGTGGTGAGACGCAGACACAACGGCGGCTCAGGAATGTCAAAACGCGCGCGCAGGCGCGGTAATATTTCCTGCTGAACCATCACTTTAAATTCAGACGGTACGCCAGGGGTGAAGAAAATAAGACAACGGTTGAGCTTGATGGCAAAGCCGCAGGCGGTACCCACCGGGTTATCAATAAACTCGGCGCTGGCGGGAATTTCCGCCTGCTTGCGATTGCTTGGTGCCATCACGCGGCCACGCTCTTTGAAGAACTTCTCCATTTGCGCCAGCCATGGTTCATGCAGCACCAGTGACTCACCTTTCGCCGTCGCGGCGGCAAGCGCACTTAAATCATCGCTGGTCGGCCCTAAACCGCCGTTAACGATCAGCACGTCAGCCTGGGTGCTACGCTCGCGCAGAATCGACACCAGATCATCGAGTTTGTCGCCCACCGTGTTACGCCGGGAAAGCGGTAAACCTTGTTCAAATAAGAAATCAGCAAGCCAGGCCGCATTGGTATCAACAATTTGCCCGTATAAGACTTCATCGCCCGTAGACAGCATCTCTACGTTTATCATCGCTTTCTCCAGTAAAAGAGGACGATTTACTATAGCGCAAGGCAAGGAATAAAAACGAGAAAACTGGCGCGGCTGAGTGCCGCGCCGGAGAGAATCAGAAATTGGCGCTCACGCCGACGTACGGGCCATCCGCCACCGCGCTGTCGCGATTGCCGTCTTTGCCCGCAAGGTTAATATAGCGATAACCCGCTTCCACGCTTAACGGGCGCATAATCATAAAACGCCCACCGGCGTTGGCTTCCTGGTAATCTTTTACGCCGCTGGAGAGTGAATCCGGGGAGTAGTAATACTCTCCAAATAAACGGAAGCGATCGCCCAGTTCCCATTGTAACCCGCCGCCAACCGCCGCCGCATAACCATCATCGCCGTAGTTAGGGCTGAGATAAACCCCCTTGCCGCCCGCAGTTGCCATAAACGGCCCTAACGGCAGGTTTACCCCCAGCGCCGCACCGACGATATCACCGTGATCGTCGTTATGCGCCCAGTTACCGCTCAGCGCAAGACCGGTAGATTCCGTGCCAAAGCCGACGCCAACGTTGGTATATTCTTCGCCCGCCTGGCCGCTAATACTGATTGCATTTGCCGCAGCCGGGAGCAACAGCATCCCCACCAGGCCAAATAGTATGCTCTTTTTCATTTTTAATCCTTTCCCGCACCACACTGTGGATACCTAAAAATTCAGGCGAATTGTACTGCTGAGATTTATCAACTGCATGAACTAAAAGGGCGATCACGCTTCAAATTGTAACTAATTGCAAAATGAAAGTATCACCAAATGTGAGTAAATTTCGTGCCTGATGCGATCTTTTCCTCGCTTTTCGGGGTGTTTAGCAAATTACGGGCGATAATGGACGTATAATTGCGTTAACGCCTGACTCTATAAGGATTTGCTTATGCGCCAAAGAACGATTGTATGCCCGCTCATTCAAAACGACGGTGCCTGGTTACTCTGCAAAATGGCAGACGACCGTGGCGTCTTCCCCGGCCAGTGGGCGCTTTCTGGCGGCGGGGTAGAACCCGGCGAAAAAATTGAAGAGGCGTTGCGCCGTGAAATTCGCGAAGAACTGGGTGAAGAACTGGTGCTAAGTCAGATTACGCCGTGGACGTTTAGCGACGATGTGCGCACCAAAACCTATGCCGATGGACGTCAGGAAGAGATTTATATGATCTACCTGATTTTCGACTGCGTTAGCGCCAACCGTAAGATTGTGCTGAACGATGAGTTCCAGGAGTACGCGTGGGTGAAACCGGAAGATCTTGCGAGTTACGATCTTAACGTCGCCACTCGCAAGACATTGACGCTGAAAGGGTTACTTTAATGTTTGCGCAACCCATTGTCGCAACTGATGGCGTGAGACTTTAATCCCACTATTTTTCATCGTTTCCGGTAACCGTAGCCAGTAACGCGGTTGCTGGAAGCCCGCCAGTTTATCTTTCACCCAGCAGGCCAAAGCACAGAGATCGACATCGCTTTCGCCATCTACGACCGCCACTGGACGTTGACCAAACTCAGGATCATCCAGCGGCACAACAAACACCTGCGAAACCGCGGGATGCGCCACAATAACCCGCTCCACTTCTTCAGGTTGAATACCTTCTCCGCCGCTAAAGAAGAGGTTATCCATACGCCCGACGATATAGAGCTTACCGTCGCGAATTTCGCCGCGATCGCGTGTGGCAAACCAACCTTCAGCATTCACCAGCGGCACAAGTACACCGTCACGCCAGTAGCCCGAGGCCATGCTTTGCGCGCGCAGCCAGACTTCACCCTTCACCAGTTTAAGCTCACGGCCTGCCAGCGGCGCACCGACGTCGTCGCCGCCGTTAGCCTCACGCGCGCAAACCGTAGAGGCAAATTCGGTCAGCCCGTAGCCACAGAAGGTACGAATCCCCATCGCACTCGCCTGCTCGGTAAGGTCGGCGGGAATGGCCGCCCCGCCCAGCAGCACGGCTTTAAGCGACAGCGGCTGTCCGTCATTCAACAAACGCCAGAGCTGGGTCGGCACGAGTGAAGCATGGGTACACCCTTGTAGCGCCTCGGCAAGTGGACGCTCGCTCACCGCCATCTGCGCACCGGAATAGAGCCAGCGCCACAAAATCCCCTGCCCGGAAACATGAAACAGCGGCAGCGAAAGAAGCCAGCACTCTCCCGCCGTAAACGGAATCAAACTTAACACGCCCTGCGCGCTGGCAAGATGCGCCGCGCAGGTATGCACCGCCGCTTTGGGCAGGCCCGTGGAACCTGAGGTGAGCGTCATCGAGGCCAGGCGTTTAGGCCGCCAGCCCACATCGTGATAGCCAGCAGATTCACACAGCGTCAGGTGCGGCAGTGAATCAGCAATGTCGCCGCTCTCAAGGTTGAGCACGTGATGCAGCGTTAAGCCCGGCAGTATGGCGTTAATCAAAGTCGCAGGCAGACGCGGGTTGAGCGGCAAAATGCGCGCCCCGCACTGCAACAGCGCCAGCCAGGCCAGCACCGTTTCACCCCGGTTGCGCGCGCAAAGTGCAACACCGTCGCCGTCGCGTACGCCTTGCGCCTGAAAACCGGCCGCCAGCGCGTCGATGCGTTCGCATAACGTCGACCAGCTAAGCGTTTCGTTGTCGAGGCGTAACGCAGGCGCATCGCCCCGCTGTTCGCACCAGTAACGCCAGGGCCAGGTTGCAAAACTCACAGCAGCGGCTCCAGCGACAACATATCCAGGCACGGCAGCGGGTTATCCGGCCAGCGACGGATTAACTGCGCCTGCATCAGGTTCAGCGTGTCGAGGCCAGGAATGGTGTCCGGCGTCAGCCAGGCCGCAATCCGCGCCAGCTGCGTCAGCCCAAGGCTTGACTCAATGGAAGAACTGATAACCGCCGTCAACCCCAACGCGTGCGCCGCGGCGACCTGCGCCTGCACTTTTTGCAGGCTGCCGGTAAGCGTCGGTTTAATCACTACTGCACGCACGCCAGGCTCGGCTTCGAAGCGGAAATCGTCATCGCGCAGACTCTCATCCCACGCGATAGCAATACCCGTTTCCGCAGCAAACGCGCGCGAATCGTCGCGTGTTTTACACGGTTCTTCGAGAAACGCGATGCGATCGCGGAATGCCGGGTGGACGTATTTGGCAAACTGCTGCGCTTTCAGCGGCGTCCAGGCGCGATTGGCGTCCAGACGCAGATGTAAATCGGGAATCGCTTCCAGCAGCAGATTGACCACCATGCCGTCGCGTACCGCCTCGTACAATCCGACTTTCACCTTCGCTACTTTTTCACCGGGCATATCGGCCAGCGCCAGCACAAGTTCATCCGGGTCGCCGGTGCACAGCGGAGCGGCACGATAATCCGCCGTTATTGGCAGGGTATCGTCGAGTTCCGCCAGCGCACAGCTGATGCCAAACGCCGCCGAGGGCAGCTCCGGTATTGGAGCCTCAGCGCCCTGCCGCCAGTTTTGCACCCAGCCCAGTAAGGCGGATTGCGCTTCATCCAGCGTTTCACGGCTGAAGCCCGGCAGCGGGGATATTTCGCCCCACCCTTCGCGCTCGCCGTCTCGTAGCCAGACAAACAATCCGTCGCGGGTTTTTAGCCGCCGTTCGCGCAGGACCACACCCGCATCCATCGGGACCTGCCAGCGGTAAACCTGCGCGTATCGCATTATGGGTTCCGTTTGAATTTGCTGAAATCAGGCTGACGTTTCTGGTTAAACGCGTTACGCCCTTCCTGACCTTCTTCGGTCATGTAGAACAGCATTGTGGCGTTACCCGCCAGTTCCTGCAGGCCCGCCTGACCATCACAGTCGGCGTTCAGCGCGGCTTTCAGGCAGCGCAGCGCCATCGGGCTGTTTTGCAGCATTTCGCGACACCAGCGAACGGTCTCTTTTTCAAGGTCTGCCAGCGGTACCACGGTGTTCACCAGGCCCATATCCAGCGCTTCCTGAGCATTGTACTGACGGCACAGGAACCAGATTTCACGCGCTTTTTTCTGCCCCACGATACGCGCCATGTAGGATGCACCCCAGCCGCCGTCGAAAGAGCCGACTTTCGGGCCTGTTTGACCGAAAATAGCGTTTTCCGCTGCAATCGTCAGGTCGCACATCATATGCAGCACGTGACCGCCGCCGATGGAATAGCCTGCCACCATCGCCACTACCGGTTTTGGACAGGTGCGGATCTGGCGCTGGAAATCGAGCACGTTCAGGTGGTGCGTACCCGCATCATCCTGATATCCGCCGTAGTCGCCGCGCACTTTCTGATCGCCGCCGGAGCAGAACGCTTTGTCGCCTTCGCCGGTCAGAATGATCACGCCAACGTTGTCGTCATAGCGCGCATCCGCCAACGCCTGGATCATCTCTTTAACCGTCAGCGGGCGGAACGCATTGCGTACCTGTGGGCGGTTGATGGTGATTTTGGCGATGCCGTCAGCCGATTTCTGGTAACGAATATCGGTGTAGCCTTCAGAACAGTCTTGCCATTCGATCGGCGCGTAAAGCATAGCTTCATCAGGATAGATCATAGTGTGTCCTATAGTCAGAGATGCACAATCTGCGCCAGACACGCCACCACGCCCTCGGGGTTTTCCCGATGCGCGTTGTGTCCGGCGTTATGAATTACATGGCAGGGCGCGGCAAGTTCATCGGCAATCGCCCTGAATTTACTGTCGCGCTCGCCGCAGAGATACCAGAATGGGAAGGTACGATCGCGCAGGGCATCGCGCAAATCGTCCTGCACGCTTAACGACGTTGCTAAAAGCATAGCCGCCAGCGCGCTGCCGTCATTGTTTTGTCGTAGCGCCACCAACGCGTCACGCTGGGCAGGCGTCAGGCTGGCAAAGACCGGCTGCCTATACCAGGCGTCAAACACCTGGTTCAGCGGTTCACGGGCAAAACGCTGCGCCCAGCGACTATCCGATTGCCAGCGCTGCGCACGTTCGGGCGCGCTTTTCAGCCCCGGATGTCCGCCTTCGACGACCACGCCAAGCAACCCTTGCGGCTTATGCTGGCAGGCAAACGTCATCGCAATGCGTCCGCCCAGCGAGTAACCCACCAGCCAGTAATTGAGGATGTTGTAACTAAGTAGCGTAGCCTGTAGCGCCGCACAAACGTCGGCGAAATGGGTTACCCGGCAATCGGCAGAACCGCCGTGGCCGGGT
>CAJYVI010000013.1 GCA_913778145.1 uncultured Pseudocitrobacter sp. | reverse complement strand
TGGTTCGCCGCCAGCGTGCGGGAGGTGGCCGATGATGACCCCATCGCGTCGTTTAGTCGCAACCTGCCTGCTGCTGGCAGCCGCCTGTCTGTTCGTGATGTTCTGGAGCCTGCGCAGCGGCGCGGTCACGCTCGAGTTTAGCCAGGTACTTTCCGCCCTGTTGGGTGATGCACCGCGCGCTATCACCATGGTGGTGACCGAATGGCGTCTGCCACGCGTGGTCATGGCGCTGGTGATTGGCGCAGCGCTCGGCGTCAGCGGCGCTATTTTCCAGTCATTGATGCGCAACCCACTCGGCAGCCCCGATGTGATGGGCTTTAATACCGGCGCATGGAGCGGCGTGCTGGTCGCCATGGTGTTCTTCGATCAGCACCTTACCGCCGTTGCGATTGCGGCGATGGTGGGCGGGATTCTGACCGCGCTGATTGTCTGGCTGCTGGCCTGGCGCGACGGCATTGATACCTTCAGGCTTATCATCATCGGCATCGGCGTGCGGGCAATGTTAGTGGCGTTCAACACCTGGTTGCTGTTACGCGCCTCGCTGGAAACCGCTATCTCTGCCGGGCTGTGGTATGCGGGCTCGCTCAACGGCCTGACCTGGGCAAAAGCCTGGCCATCGGTGCCGATTATCATCGTGATGCTGGCCTGCGCCGCTCTGCTGGTGCGCCGCCTGCGGTTACTGGAGATGGGTGATGACACCGCCTGCGCACTCGGTGTGCGCGTAGAGTATTCACGTCTGCTGATGATGCTGGTCGCCGTCATCCTGACTGCCGCCTCCACCGCGCTGGCGGGGCCGATTTCGTTTATCGCGCTGGTTGCGCCACACATCGCCCGTCGTCTCAGCGGTACCGCGCGCTGGGGCCTGACTCAGGCGGCGCTGTGCGGCGCGCTGCTGTTAGCCGCTGCTGATTTCTGTGCACAGCAGCTGTTCCTGCCCTATCAGCTTCCGGTCGGCGTGGTCACCGTAAGCCTGGGCGGTATTTACCTTATTGTGTTGCTTATTCAGGAGTCCCGCAAAAAATGACCGTTTCTCAGCCCCGCCTGCGCGGTGAGCAGTTAACGCTGGCCTATGGCAAAAAAACCATTGCGGAAAACCTTAACGTCACCATTCCCGACGGCCATTTCACCGCCATTATTGGCCCCAACGGCTGCGGAAAATCAACGCTGCTGCGCACGCTCAGCCGTTTGATGACGCCCACGCAGGGGCACGTTTTTCTCGATGGTGAACACATCCAGCAATATGCCAGCAAGGAAGTTGCACGGCGCATAGGTTTACTGGCGCAAAACGCCACCACGCCGGGCGATATCACCGTGCAGGAACTGGTTGCACGCGGGCGTTATCCGCATCAGCCGCTGTTTACCCGCTGGCGCGAAGAAGATGAACGCGCAGTCGCGAAGGCGATGCAGGCCACGGGCGTGACAAATCTCGCCAGCCAAAGCGTCGACACACTCTCCGGCGGCCAGCGTCAGCGCGTGTGGATTGCTATGGTACTGGCGCAGGAAACGGCGATTATGCTGCTGGATGAGCCGACGACATGGCTTGATATCAGCCATCAGATCGACCTGCTGGAACTGCTGAGCGAACTCAATCGCCAACAGGGTTACACGCTGGCGGCAGTACTACACGACCTCAACCAGGCCTGCCGTTACGCCACGCATTTGATTGCATTAAAGGAAGGAAAGATTGTAGCGGAAGGCGCGCCGGGCGAGATCGTCAGCGCAGAGCTTATTGAGCAGGTTTACGGTCTAAAATGCATGATCATTGAAGACCCGGTCGCCGGAACACCGTTGGTGGTGCCGCTTGGGCGAACCGGGCGTGCCTGATGTTTGCCAGGCCGGATGCGGCGCATCCGGCAAATGCGAATTAGGCTAACTGCTCTTCCAGCGGCGAAACTTCTTCGAGCTTACGGGAAAGCAGCGCGTTTTGCAGCAACACGGCACCGCAACCCACCATGCCGCCAACCAGCCCGGCCAGCAGAACGATCAACGCTTTCCCCGGGCCATCTTTCTTGACCGGTAAGGACGGAGAGAGCTGATATTTAAATGGCTCAAACGATACGTCAGAGATATTCAACGCCGTCAGCTGCTGTACATGATATTGCAGGTTACGCAGGTCGCCGTTAATATCCGCGAGATCCGTCACGCCCTTCTCAATCTGCAATTTCTTCGCAATACCATCGGCACCCAATGCAATAGAGAAATCAGGATCGTCTTTAACCGCCTGACCATTACTGTATACCGGTTTAGCAATGCCCGCGGCGGTGGCTATCTCCAGCGAATAGTGCAGTCGATTAATCTTCGCATCGAGCTGATTCTTTAATTTTATCAGCTCCAGTGCCAGTTTTTCTTTCTCGTAGTGCGTTTTAATATCGAGACGGTTACGCATATCATCCAGCGTCTCTTTCACCACAATTGCGGAGACAAAATCGATATAGCCGTTGAGGACCTTCTGCGCTTCTTCCGGATTCGGGCCGGTAAAGCTCAGCGTCCATGAAGTGAATAACGCTGGCTCATTCTTCTTACCGAAGTTGTTATCCACCGCTTTCATTTTATCGCTCAGGCCAACAATGGCGCGGTGCAGGTCCAACGGGTCAATATCGGCCCCTTTCAACTGGTCCATAATCACCGGCGACGTGCGCAGGTACTCTTCGAGCAACGACAGCGAATTAAATTTCTTAATAAACTGGGTGAACACATCTGATTTTTTGACGCTAACATCAACGTCCAGCACGCGTAACGCCACCAGCGTCTTCTCGAGCTCCTGCCACTGGTTCGGTTCGGCGGTAGTAATCACCGCCTGACTGGTCCATTTTTGCGGCATCAGGAACGATGCTAATAGCCCCACGACGGCAAATACGAACGCAATAGCAATAATGCGTGTTTTCGCGCGCCACAGAATATCCAGCAGATGGATCAAATCAATTTCTTTACTGTTTGATGAGATAACTGGATAGGTAGCGAAATCTGAATCTTTGTTCGGCTTGATATTGAGTGATGACATGCTGTATGTCCTGCAGCGTTTCTAATAGATAACATCCCGACAACATAATACCAGAACTTAAGATTATTCCTACTCTAAATTGTCTATATTGTCATCACGCTACCAATAATGGCAGGATAGCACCTTCCTCATGTTAAAATAATGTAACAAACAGGCTAGCCCATCAATAGCACGCATCCAAATAATTCACCGGAACAATAATTCATTAAAAATGAATACTTCACCCCAATACTTTTAAGCAAAAATCTCTGTGATCTCATTCACAAATTCATTGATTCCATAGGGCAAGATCACCAATTAAAATTGAGCCCTATTCTCCGGGAAGATAAAATCAAACAAATATTGGCGGCTCCTTTCAGCTATTTCATTAACAGTATCATCACAAAAGGTTTAAGTGGATAAAATATAATGAAAATAGTCTTTATTGGTGAAGCTATTTCTGGTTTTGGCGGAATGGAAACGGTGATTCGCAATGTTATTCAAACATTGCGCGCTGAACCTTTTTCAGCACAATGTAAGATATTTTTCTCCTGTCGCAAGAATGACATGGATGAGAAATGGCTTGAAAGTATTGATGCGCATTACTCCATTTCTAATATCAAACTCCCCTCCCTGCGTCGGGCCAGACACATCCGTGCCTTGAGCGCGTGGCTGGCGCACGAGCAGCCGGATGTGGTCATCGCTATCGATCCGCTATCGTGTCTCTACGCCAGTAAAGCGCGTAAGAAAATGAATGGCCAATTCACGATCTTCTCGTGGCCGCATTTTTCACTGGACCATAAAAAGCACGCAGAATATATCACCTGCGCCGATTATCATCTGGCGATCAGCAGCGGTATCCGCCAGCAGATGATAAAGCGTGGCGTGGCGGAAAAGAATATTCATGTTATCTATAACCCAACAGATAAAACCTCGGTGGTTATTCCCGCGCAAGATAAGGACGATATTCCAACCTTTATCTATGTTGGCAGATTAAAATTCGAAGGACAGAAACGGGTTAAAGATTTACTCGACGGTTTCTCTCGCGTACCGGGGCGCTGGAAATTACACATCATCGGGGACGGTTCAGACAGTGAACGTTGCAAAACATATGCACAAGACTTATGTATTTCGAACCGAATTCGCTGGCATGGTTGGCAGGCGCAACCGTGGAAGGTGGTGCAGGAGGAGATAGGCCAGGTTACCGCGCTGCTGCTGACCTCCTCGTTTGAAGGCTTCCCGATGACGCTACTGGAAGCCATGGCACGCGGCATTCCCTGCATCAGTGCAGACTGCGTTTCCGGGCCGGGCGATATTATCATCCCGGGCGTCAACGGTTATCTCTATCCACCTGGCGAGCTGGGCAAATTGTCGGCGCTGATTTCAGCGATGATAAACGGCGAGAAAACTCTCGACCATGCCACCATCCCCGCATCTATCGAACCGTTCTATGCGGAAAATTACTTCCGCCGGTTGCATGATATTTTGTATTCGCATGCGCCACACTCTTCGCTCTCATATGACGAAAGCAAGAAAAAACCTGCGCCACTCACGACCGCGTTCAATTAACGCCCTCCCCCGAAAGGGAGGGCAACTGACTACAGTTTGCCGAGAATATCTTTCAGAATCGGCCCAATCGTTACGAACGCCTGCGGCGAAATGATATCGACGTGGGCGCAATCCTGACGATAGACCTCCAGCTCACCGACCCACGGCGCCCAGGCCTGCTGCGGATCCATTCCTTCCGGTAACGTGCGTTCAGCCACAAACAGCGTCGCCTTGCCATCGAATCTGGCGCTGTGCGCAGTGGTAAGCAATCTCACCGCATCGGCATAGTTGCCTTCGATGGCGTTAAACAGCTCGCCAGAGGCTTGCCCCTGCTGGGCAGCGAGAAACGCCTCGCGCTCGCGGGCGATTTCCGCCAGCACTTCGGGATCCAGACCGTTGGCTTCTTTCTCCGACCAGTTTTGCGTTTCCGGCGGCCAGGTATCGAGTAATCCCAGGAATGCCACCGCTTCACCGCGTGCACGCAGCCGCGCGGCAATGCCCTGCGCCAGCGTGCCGCCCAGCGAATAACCGAACAAATAGTAGGGCCCATGCGGTTGCTGCGCCAGCAGCGTGGCAAGATGATGGTCGCAAACCTCGTCCAGCGTCGCCGCATGCTGCATCGGCCCTTCCGGGCGCGGCGACTGAATACCGGTAATCGACCAATTTGCTGGCAGATAGCGCGCCAGCACGCTGAATTGCCAGGCAAAGCCGGAAGCCGGATGGAAACAGAACAGCGTTGGGCCGTGGCTTTCTCGCAGTGCAAGCAATGTCTCATAACCCAGACGCTGCGCCCGTTCGTCGTTTTCAGCATCCAGCAGCGCACTCAGTTTGCTCACCGTAGAAGCCACCATCACCTGCCCCGGCGTTACCTGACGCTCAGTTTGCTGACTCAGCTGCGCGGCAAGCCGCATCGCCAGCAGCGAATGTCCGCCCAGCGCGAAGAAATCTGCTTCTACATCATTAATCTCGCAACCGAGCAGCGTGCTGAATGCCTGTGCCACCAGGGTTTCCGTGCCCGGCAATGGCGCGCGGCTTTGCGTGCTCACCGTGAGCTGTGGCAGCGGTAGCGCTTTGCGATCGAGTTTCCCGTTGGCACTCAGTGGCAGAGAATCGAGCTGTAGCAGCACGACCGGCACCATATGCGGCGGCAGTTGTTCACGCAGCTGCGCCAGTAACACATCACGATCCAGCGGTAAACCCGATTCTGACACCAGATAGCCGACCAGCTGACGCGCGTCGCCGCCGGTTGCCGCCGCCTGGTTGATCACACAGGCATGAGTGACCGCCTGCGCCACATCCGGCAGGCTTTGCATCACGCGGTCGATTTCACCTAACTCAATGCGCTGGCCGCGAATTTTCAGCTGATCGTCACTACGCCCCAGATACTCCACCGCGCCGTTTTCCAGCCAGCGTGCGACATCCCCGGTGCGGTACATGCGCTCGCCCGGCGCAAACGGATCGGCGATAAAGCGGCTGGCGGTGAGATCGGGTCGCCCCAGATAGCCTTGCGCCAGCTGAATGCCGGTCAGATACAGATCGCCCGCGATCCCCATCGGTACCGGACGCATCATGGCATCGAGAATGCGTAACCCGGTATTCCACACCGGATAACCAATCGGCACGCTGTTGCCGGTGGTGTTCGCCAGTTCTTCGCCAAACGCCGGATACCAGCTGACGTCCACGGCGGCTTCCGTTGGGCCATAAAGATTATGCAGTGGAGCGTGCGTAAGCTGTTCCCACTCGCGGCAAAGCTGCGCAGGCAGCGCTTCGCCGCTACAGAACACGCGCTTGAGCGTACGGCAACAACGTGCCGTTTCTGGGGTCAGCGAGGCGACAAACGCCGCCAGCATCGACGGCACAAAGTGGGTGGTGGTGACGCCATATTCCGCGAAGAATTGCTGCATCGCCTGCGGGTCGCGGTGCGCTTCCGGTTCTGCCATCACCAGTTTCGCGCCAGCGATAAACGGCCACCAGAACTCCCAGACCGAGACATCAAAACTGCACGGCGTTTTCTGCGCCACCACGTCATCCGCGCCAAGCGGATAGTGGTTCTGCATCCACAGCAGGCGGTTAACGATGGCCTCATGGCCCACCATCACGCCTTTTGGTCTGCCTGTCGAACCGGAGGTAAAAATGATATAAGCCGTCTGCTGCGGCGTGGTGAGCGCCAGCGGCTCATCGCCATCGACCGGCAGCGGTTCGTTGTAGCAAAGGCTTTCGATCTGTGGGAAACGATGACGCTGATCGGCTGAGGTGATCAGCAGTTTCGGCTTCGCATCTTCCAGCATCATGTGCAGGCGATCGTCCGGGTAGCCCGTATCGAGCGGCAGCCATGCGGCCCCGGCTTCCACGATGCCGTGCAGCGCCAGCGTTAAAAATACCGAGCGCGGCAGCGCCACGGCGACGCTATCGCCCGGCTGTACGCCATGCGCACGCAGCAGACGCGCCAGCGCCAGCGTCTGTTCGCGCAGTTCGCGATAGGTCAGCTGGTAGCGCGCATCCGCCAGCGCCGGGGCGTCTGGCGTTTTGGCCGCTTGATCTGCCACCAGCGAATTCAGCGTGGCTGCCGGGATTTCGCGCGCGGTGGCGTTAATTTTTTCTAACTGCGCGTATTCGTCATCGGAGAGCAGATCCGCATCGCCGCAGGCCAACGCCGGGTTATCCGCAAACTGCTGCAATAAAGCACTGAGGCGAGCGATATGGCGCTTCAGCGTCGGCGCGTCGTAGCGCTGCTGATTTGCCAGAACTTCCAGCGTCAGGCCGCCCGATTCATCCGGGAACAGCGCCAGCTCCAGATCGTTCACCGGGCCGGTCGCCAGCGTGTGCGTCGTGGCCTGGACATCGGTGAATGCCAGATGGTAATCAAACACTTTGACGTTAAAGACCGGGCCAAACAGCGGTTCATCGCCCGCCGCGCGACCGCTGTCGCGCACAATCTGCTCGGCATCGTAACGCTGATGACGACGCATTTTCTTCAGTTGCCCGGATAGGCGCACCGCCAGCTCTGCCAGCGTTTCTTTGCCATTCAGGCTGACGGAGAGTGGCAACACATTCAGCACCGGCCCGGTGGCGGTTAACGCCGCTGACCCCATGCGACGCATAAAGATAAATCCGGCGGCAAAGTCGCTACGCCCGCATAAACGCCCAAGCCACAGCGCGCTCAATGCCAGCGCCAGATCGGCACGCTGGCACTGCGGCGCCGAGGCCGCCAGACGAGAAAACGCGTGGCGGTCGGCGGTCAGTTTCAGCCGCCAGATATCGGTGGTTTCCGCGCGCCCCGGCAGCGGAACGGGCGAGAGAGAGACCGGTGACGGCAACGCTTGACGCTGCTCGCGCCAGAATGCGCCGTCACGCTGATATGCCTCGCTTTCCCGATAGCGCTGGTATTCCTCCACCACCTCAGTAAACGGAGTAAATGGCGATTCCGGCGTCGGTTCGCCCTGCTGCCAGGCACGATAAATTTCGCTGATTTGGCGGGTTATAGCCGGGAAACTGAAGCCATCAACCAGTAAATGATGATAACGTTGATACCAGTACCAGCGGCGATCGCCAACGCGATAGAGCTGATGACACAGCAGCGGATTACCGCTTTCCAGACGCAGATTCTGCGCCAGGTCGGCCTGCATCAGGCTCATGGCGGCCTGGTGTGGATCGGCATCAGCGCGAAGATCGTGTACGTCCGGGGTCGGGAACGTCAGGCTGTCGTCAACCTGCTGCCATGGCTCGCCGTTGTCCTCGCCAAAACGCGTACGCAGCGTATCGGCCTGATTCACCCCGGCGACAATCGCGCGCGCCAGCAGTTCGCCATCCACTTCACCTTCCAGCTCAACGTAATGCGCTACGCTCCAGGCGTTGGGTAACGTTGAAAGTTTTTCCGCCATCCAGATCCCCGGTTGGGCGGCGACTAACGGTAAACGCGGGCTCATGCAGCCCCCTTCTCAGACGCATAGTGCGACGGAATCAGTGTCGACCAGTTATCCGTGAGCCAGGCATTGCAGGCATCAATAGATTGCGGCTGGCTAATCACCTGCCAGCCCGCAGGCAGCGCGCACTGGGCAGGCCACAGGCTAAACTGCTGCTGTTCATTTTGCAGAAGATAAAACTGCCCTTGCACATCGTCGAAGGGGTTACTAACTTGCATACCAAACTCCTGTCGTTAATCGTGCTTTGCTAGTCGGCGTGAACCAAAGGTTCCCAGAGCGTTATCAGCCCCGCGGTTAACCCGCCACGCCAGCAAAGCGCATCATGCCCGCCGTCAACCTGACGCCAGAAAATCGACTGCTGTGTTTGCTGTAGTTGTGATAAAAGCGCCTGATTAGCGCGAAAGATAATCGGCTCGCGCACGCCTGCTTCCAGCACGATGCGCAATCCTGTTGGCTGTATCTCGCCGCTTTTGAGGCGCTGCAAAATCAGCCCTTCTTCATGCCCGCCGCGATGTGGCCACCAGTACGATCCCGACTGGCTTAATACGCAGCCAAAGCGCTCTGGCCAATAAAGCCCGGCGTAAAGCGACGCGAGGCCGCCAAAGCTTTGCCCGGCCACCACGGTGCGGTCGGCGCGATCGCTAAACGGTGCAATGACCTGTACCTGTGGCAAAAGTTCCTGCTGTAGCGCCTGCCAGAACGCCGGATTGCAGGGCAGTTCGACGCTGCGATGCGCATTGTCGATAACGTCTATCAGCAGATAGACCGCAGGCGGCAGTTTTCCGGCCTGAGTTAACGCCGTCAGCGCCGGCCAAACGGGCATGCTTTCCGCCCAGAACTGACCATCCAGCAGTACCGCCAGCGGTCTGTCGCTGGCATCGGCTTCGCCTGTCGTAAAAATCCATACCCGCCGCGTGTTATTCAGCTTCGTGCTGTGCCACTTAATACACTTCGGCGCGTTCCAGTGCGTGGCAGGCGTCGCCCATCCGGGCTGTTCGGGGGCCTCGGGCATTTCCAGCGCCGACACCGCATGACCGCGCCCGCCCTTCCAGCTTTGCGGATTCAACGGGTCCGCCACTGCACGCGGCAGGAGCTTGCGCCAGCCTTCGCGCAGCAGCGCGCGATCCGGCACGCTTTGGCTAAAGATCGCTGCCGGAAAATCATCTTCGCGTTCAGAAGGGGCAAAGCAGTAGCTTCCCCGCCAGGTAGCAGGCAGCGTCGTTTTCCAGAACCAGGCATCGGTATGAGGCAGGCGTTCCAGCGTCTGCGGCGCAGAGTTGTGGTGATGATCGGTGACGCCGGTGATGTAAATCCACACCCGACGGACAGGAGACGTTTGCGCCGTTCCGGCGGGGTCGCGCCACCAGAATGTCACCTGATAGCGATCGCCAACGCGTTCATATTGCGGGCCTTTTATCGTCGCCCACCAGGCATCGCTTCCTGCTGTTAACTTCTCCGTCACGTTAACCCCATGTTTAGTGTGGAATTTTTTGTTACATGTGAAAATCTATTGATAATATTATTGATAACTATTTTCATTTGCAATAACGTATTGGCGCGCAAGAGATGTCTTTCAAAATAAAAGATACGTCAGGAACCGCTTTCTTCCCCATGGACGGCAGCTTTCGCAGTTCCCTGACACGACTCATGCCGCCTCTCCTCCCCGTGGGAATGGAGCAAGTGGAGAGAACGGCGAAGAAAAGCAGGATTAGTGATGAATAACAAGATCAAATCCCTGGCCTTACTGGTCAATTTGGGTATCTATGGCGTCGCCTTCCCCCTCAACGCCGCAGAGACCGCCTCCACCAGCGAAACCGAATCCACTGGCGAGACGATGGTCGTCACCGCCGCGCAGCAGAACCTGCAGGCTCCGGGTGTGTCCACCATTACCGCTGACGAAATCCGTAAAAATCCTGTGGCGCGCGACGTGTCGGAAATCATCCGTACCATGCCGGGCGTCAACCTGACCGGTAACTCCACCAGCGGCCAGCGCGGCAATAACCGCCAGATTGATATTCGCGGGATGGGCCCGGAAAACACCCTGATCCTGATTGACGGTAAACCGGTGAGCAGCCGTAACTCTGTGCGTCAGGGCTGGCGCGGTGAGCGTGATACCCGTGGCGATACCAGCTGGGTACCGCCGGAGATGATCGAACGAATTGAAGTCATTCGCGGCCCGGCGGCAGCCCGTTATGGTAACGGCACTGCGGGCGGCGTGGTGAACATCATCACTAAGAAAGGCGGTAACGAGTGGCACGGGTCGTGGGATACCTACTTCAACGTGCCGGAGCACAAAGACGAAGGCTCCACCAAGCGTACCAACTTTAGCCTGAGCGGCCCGATGGGCGGCGATTTTAGCTTCCGTCTGTACGGTAACCTGGATAAAACCCAGGCGGATGCGTGGGATATCAACAAAGGGCATCAGTCTGAACGTACCGGCATTTACTCCGATACGCTGCCCGCCGGCCGGGAAGGCGTTATCAACAAAGATATCAACGGCCAGGTGCGTTGGGACTTTGCGCCGATGCAGTCTCTGGAGTTCGAAGCGGGCTACAGCCGCCAGGGCAACCTGTATGCGGGTGATACCCAGAACACCAACAGTAACCAACTGGTGAAAGATAACTACGGCAAAGAGACTAACCGTCTTTATCGTCAGAACTACTCTGTCACCTGGAACGGCGGCTGGGATAATGGCGTGACCACCAGCAACTGGGTCCAGTACGAGCACACGCGTAACTCCCGTAAAGGTGAAGGCCTGGCGGGCGGTACGGAAGGGATCTTCTCCACTAACGACTATGTGAATATCGATCTTGCCGATCTGATGTTGCACAGCGAAGTGAGCATTCCGCTCGACCTGCTGGTGAATCAGAACCTGACGCTGGGCACCGAATGGAACCAGCAGCGCATGAAAGATTTAGGTTCTAACACCCAAACCTTTATGGGCGGCGACGTTCCGGGCGCAACCAGCACTAACCGCAGCCCTTATTCGCAGGCTGAGATTTTCTCTCTGTTTGCCGAAGACAACATTGAGCTGACCGACAGCACCATGCTGACGCCAGCGCTGCGTTTTGACCACCATACCATCGTCGGCAACAACTGGAGCCCGTCGCTGAACCTTTCTCAGGGTCTGGGCGATGATTTCACCCTGAAAATGGGTATCGCGCGTGCTTATAAAGCGCCAAGCCTGTATCAAACTAACCCGAACTATATTCTCTACAGTAAAGGTCAGGGTTGCTACGCTAGCGGCGGTGCGTGCTATCTGCAGGGTAACGACGACCTGAAAGCAGAAACCAGCATTAACAAAGAGATTGGTCTGGAGTTCAAACGCGATGGCTGGCTGGCCGGTGTGACCTGGTTCCGCAACGATTACCGCGACAAAATCGAAGCGGGCTACTCAGCGGTATCCAGCAACGCCAGCGGTACCGATATCTACAAATGGGAAAACGTGCCAAAAGCCGTGGTTGAAGGCCTGGAAGGAACGTTGAATATTCCGGTCAGCGAAACCGTTAACTGGACCAACAACATTACCTACATGCTGCAAAGTAAGAACAAAGAGACCGGCGATCGCCTGTCGATCATTCCAGAGTACACGCTGAACTCAACTCTGAGCTGGCAGGTACATCAGGATGTCTCCTTGCAGTCGACCTTCACCTGGTACGGCAAACAGCAGCCGAAGAAATACAACTATAAAGGGCAACCGGCCACTGGCCCGGAAACCGAAGAAGTCAGCCCTTATAGCATCGTTGGCCTGAGCGCGACCTGGGATGTGACCAAAAACGTCAGCCTCACCAGCGGCGTGGATAACGTCTTCGATAAACGCCACTGGCGTGAAGGTAATGCCCAGACCACCGGCGGCACAACCGGTTATATGTATGGCGCAGGCGCGAATACCTATAACGAATCTGGCCGTACTTGGTTTATGAGCGTGAACACCCACTTCTAATCGTAATGTTGTTCCGGATCCTCTCCCCGCCTGGGGAGAGGATGATGGGGAAAAGATGCACACCAACTATTCTACATTTACCCTCGCCCACCATCTTCTGCACCGTATTGATTTTCAACCAGAAACCTTCACCGACGGCGATTTGCTGTGGTTACCGCATCACGCCGACCTGGCGCATTTTGGCAAAAAACGCCGGATTGAACATCTTGCCGGGCGGATTGCCGCCGCTTACGCGCTACAACCTTTGGGCCTGAAAGCCATTCCTGGCATAGGTGAACAGCGCCAACCGCTGTGGCCGGAAGGCATTTTTGGCAGCATCAGCCACAGCGGAAAACGGGCGATAGCCACCGTTTCCCCAACGCCCGTGGGCATCGATATCGAGCATATTTTCAGCTCGCAGCTGGCCGCCGAAGTGGCGACGCAGATTGCCTCGCCTGCGGAAATTTTTCGCCTGCAAACCAGCGGCCTGCCTTTTGCGATCGCCCTGACGCTGGCGTTTTCCGCCAAAGAGAGCGTCTATAAAGCGTATTCTTCACAGGCGGAACCCTGCCCAGGTTTTGCGGTGGCAGAGATGACCGCGATTGATGAGAATGCGCTTTGCCTGCGCTTAACGCCGGCGTTTTCAGTCCAGCTTGCCGGAAAGGAAATCAGCGTAGCCTATGAGGTAGAGGGCGATGAGGTAGTGACCTGCACGGTTACTCACCTTTAATGAAAGCGCGAAGCTTATTCTCGCCTCGCGCACTATGACTATTTAAATAAATGCTTCAGGCTGTGTGGCTGGCATCGCAGGTATTGATTCGACGCATGAACCTGCGCCCCCAGCGCCGCCGCGGCATGCCATGGCCATCTTGGGTTATAAAGTACGCCGCGCGCGAGCCCGATAAAATCAGCATCGCCGCCCGCCACGATCGACTCGGCGTGTTCTGGTTCGGTAATTAACCCCACCGCAACGACCGGGATGTTAACGGCTGATTTCACCGCCCTGGCCAGTGGCACCTGGTAGCCAGGGAAAACATCAATCTGCTGATCGGGATGCAAGCCGCCGCTGGAAACATGTATTGCATCCACTCCGCGTTCCTCCAGCAGTCTGGAAAATTCGACCGCTTCCTCAATATTGAACCCGCCCTCAACCCAGTCGGTTGCCGAGATGCGCACGCTGATTGCTTTATCCGCCGGGAATGCGGCGCGAACGACGTCAAAAATCTCCAGCGGGAATCGGGCTCTATTCTCAAAAGAGCCGCCGTAATTGTCCGTGCGGTTGTTCGACAGCGGCGATAAAAATTGATGCAGCAGATAGCCATGTGCGGCGTGGATCTGGATAAGATCCACATTCAGCCGGGCCGCGCGTTTCGCAGCTTCCGCAAATTGCTGACGCACGGTTTCTAAGCCTTCGCTATCCAGTGCCGCAGGCGTGGAATGCCACTCATTGTAGGGAATGGCGGAAGGTGCGACGGTTTGCCAACCGCCCTCTTCATCAGGCGCGAGTGGCCCTTTTTGCTCCCACGGTTTGGACGTGGACGCTTTCCTGCCCGCATGGGCTAACTGGATTGCGATAGGCATATCTGACCACTGACGAATGGAAGCAATCACCCGGCCCATGGCTTCTTCGCAACGATCGTCGTACAGACCCACATCCGCGAACGTAATGCGCCCTTCGGGAGAAACCGCCGTCGCTTCAATGGTCAGTAACCCTGCGCCCGACTGCGCCAGCTGTCCTAAATGCTGTACATGCCAGTCATTCATGCAGCCATCCGTTGCCGAGTACTGGCACATAGGGGCAATCACGATACGATTATCAAGTTCAAGATTTCGAATGCGGAAAGGGGTAAACAGCTTGGGTTGCGACATACCTTTTTCTCCAGGGGATGACTGTGGGATTTCAATACAATTATGTATGTCATCCACTGTACGCCAGAAAAAGCCGGGAAGCCCACTTTACGCCTTATAAAGGGCAATAATCTTCCCGGCGACGTCCATTAGCTATATCTGCGCCAACCCGCCATCAACATAAATCTCTGCGGCATTGATGAAGCTCGCATCGTCGGAGGCCAGGAAAACCACCGCTTTGCCGACCTCTTCCGGTTCACCCAGTCGGCCTAGCGGCACCTCTGCCGCCAGCGCGTCAAACAGCCCCTGCCGATGCTCTTCGGGCACCAGGCCGCCAAGACCCGGCGTGCGAATAGGGCCAGGGCTGACCACATTGATTCGGATGCCGCGGTCTTTCAGGTCGAGCGCCCACGAGCGGACCAGGCTGCGTAACGCGGCTTTACTCGCGCTGTACACGCTAAAATTCGCGGTACCTTTCACCGCCGCCGTCGAGCCCGTAAGGATAACGGAAGCGCCCTTACGCAGCAGCGGCAGCGCTTTTTGCACGGTAAACAGCACGCCGCGCACATTGGTACCGAAGATGCGGTCAAAATGCGCTTCGGTTATCTGCCCCAGCGGCAGCATGTCGCCGCCCCCGGCATTGGCAAACAGCACATCCAGCCGTCCTGATTCGCTGGCAATCGTCGAGAATACGGTATCCAGATCGTTTAAATTAGACGCGTCAGCGCGAATGCCTTTTGCGGAAGGGCCAATTAACGCCACCGCCGCATCAAGTTCTTCACGGCGTCTGCCGGTGATATAAACGGTTGCGCCCTGCTCAGCCAGCGCCTGTGCTGCGGCGAGGCCAATACCGGTGCTTCCCCCGGTGACTAACGCAATTTTATCCGCCAGTTTTTTACTCATGGTGCACTTCCTTAACTAAAGTTTGAATATGCCAGTTGAGTCATCGACTTAGCGCAACGACCCGGCTGCTAAGCTCGTGAGTACTGTAATCGCACTCACTCAGGCGGAAAAACAGGGCAAATAAGAAAACACTCTTCACAGGGGTGAATAATCGCGAAGCAGAGTCAGGAATAATAATGGACCGATTTTTAGCGCTTAACGTTTTTATCCGCGTGGTTGAAGCCAACAGTTTTACGCGTGCCGCCGACTCGCTAAATATGCCTAACGCAACGATTAGCAAAACAATTCAACAGCTGGAATCTCACCTGGGCATTCGCCTGCTGCAACGGACGACGCGACGTATTACGGTTACGCCTGAAGGTGAGGCGTACTATGAAAAAGCGCGGGAAATCCTGAATGCGCTGGAAGAAGTCGATGCCTCATTTAAGACGTCGTCAAAGAATATTAAGGGTCACCTGCGAATTGCTATTGGCGGCTCCACCGCCCGGGATGTCCTGATTCCGCTGCTGGCCGATTTTATGGCGACCTATCCGGATATTCGTATTGACCTGGTCGTGGCGGATAAACCTTCAGACCTTATTAGCGGTAATATCGACTGCGCCATACGGGGCGGCGTGCTGGAAGACTCAACGCTCATCGCCCGTAAAATAGGTGAAGCGACGTTGATCACCTGCGCCACGCCCGATTACCTTCGGTGCTACGGCACGCCTGCCTATCCTGATGAACTCAAAAACGGGCATCGCCTGATTAGCTACCTTTCCCCTGCAAGCGGGCGCGCATTTCCGTTTCGCTTTAAGCACAACGATATCCTTACCGAGATGAAAGCGGAGCATCACTTGGGCATTAACGAAAGCAACGCGCATATTGCCGCCGTCGAAGCCGGGTTAGGCATTATCCAGACCTTCACCTATTCACTGAGAAATCAGCTCGCCAGCGGTGAAGTGGTGGAGATCCTCCGTCCCTGGCGGCCGTCTCCCTATCCGTTTTATCTGGTCTATGCGCAAAACCGACACCTTTCTCATCGGCTGCGCGTGTTTGTCGAGTGGCTGAATGACGCGTTTCCAGAGGCGGTAAAGGAATAAATTGCTCGACCACGCCGAGCAAACCACCAACAATTACCGAATAATCAGCATAGTGAGTAAATAAATCAGACATTCGTCGAGTTTTTGCGGGCAAAAAAGATAGTTTAGCCGCGCAATTACCCATATCATCCCGATGATACATTCAGACAAATTATGAAACACTTTGTCAGTGTTAAGGGAAGCGAATGAGTACAAACATATCAACACCAGGGAACGGGTCCGGTGAAAGCCGCCTGATGAGCGGTTTTCTCAATGCAATTGAACGCGCCGGGAATAAACTCCCTGAACCGGCGCTGATCTTTTTCTATTTTTTGCTGGTCGTGATGGGGCTGTCTGCGGTCCTGTCGTTGATGACCTTTGATGTTGTTAATCCCATGACGCAGGAGACCGTTCAGGTCAACAATCTGCTCTCCGCCGAAGCGCTCACCAACACGCTGGCCAATATGGTGACGACGTTCACCACCTTTGCCCCGCTGGGGATAGTGCTGGTGGCGATGCTCGGCGTCGGTGTAGCCGAAAGCTCCGGCTTTATTAACGTCGGCCTGAAAAAGATGCTGCGCGTGACGCCGAAGAAACTGCTAACGCCGATGCTGATTTTTGTCGCGATGTTCAGCCACGTGGCGGCGGATGCGGGCTATGTGCTGGTGATCCCGCTGGGCGCAATTATCTTTATGTCCGCCGGGCGTCACCCGCTGGTCGGGATCGCCGCAGCGTTCTCGGGCGTCTCCGGCGGGTTTGCCGCTAACATGGTGCCCACCGGGAACGATGCGCTGTTGCAGGGCTTTACCCAGGCCGCAGCACAACTGCTCGACAGCACCTACACCGTCAACACCCTGTGTAACCTCTTCTTCGGGATCGCGTCTTCGATTCTGATTACCCTGGTCGGCTGGTGGGTCACCGAGCGCATCGTTGAACCGCGCGTCAGCAAAATGACCATCGACGGTGATTATCAGCATGAAGAAGATATGTCGAGCGTCACCCCGCAGGAAAGCCGCGCCTTTAATCGCGCGTCGCTGGTGATGCTGCTGGGCCTCGCGGCACTGGCGGCAGCGGCCTGGCCGGAAAGCTCCATGCTGCGCGGAACCGATGGCTCGCTCACCTCTTATAGTGCGCCCATAATGAAATCCATCGTGCCGCTGATTTTCCTGATCTTCATTCTGCCAGGGATTGTGTACGGCTTTGCATCCGGCACGTTTAAAACCGGCAAAGATGTCATCGCTTCGATGAATGACTCGATGAGTAAAATGGGCTCATACATGGTGATGGCGTTCTTCTGCGCCATGTTCATTAAAGCCTTCAGCGACTCAAACATTGGTACACTGCTGGCGCTGGTCGGCGCGGATGGCCTGAAAGCGATGGAACTGCCGGGCGAAGCGACGATTATCGGCATGATCCTGCTGACCGCCGCCGTGAACCTGCTGATTGGTTCCGCCTCCGCGAAGTGGGGCCTGTTATCGCCGATTATGGTGCCGATGCTGATGGCCGTGGGGATCTCCCCGGAACTGACCCAGGCGGCGTTCCGTATCGGGGATTCCAGCACTAATATTATCACCCCGCTGATGGTCTTCTTCCCGCTGGTGGTGGTCTATTGCCAGCGCTATGTGAAAGGCGCGGGCGTCGGCACGCTGGTGTCAATGATGATGCCGTACTCCATCGCCTTCTTTATTAGCTGGAGCCTGTTCCTGCTGGCCTGGTGGGGGCTGGGAATACCGCTCGGCGTCGCAGCGCCGTATACCTGGAGCGCCGGTTAAACGCTAACGTAACGGACGGTACTCGTCGTGCCGTCCACTCTCTTTTTTTCTCCCACCTATACTAAAGGCACCAGTCACCACCGTGAGACGACTATGCCTTTACCTGACTTTCATGTTTCTGCGCCTTTTACGCTCGGCATTGAGCTGGAGCTTCAGGTCATTAACCCGCCAGGTTACGATCTTTGCCAGGACTCATCCGCCCTGATAGCCGCCGCCAGCCGCGGTGTGACGCAGGGGGAAATCAAGCATGACATCACCAACAGCATGCTGGAAGTGGCGACAGGCGTGTGTGACGATATCCACCAGGCCGCTACCCAGCTTGCTGCCATTCAACGCGCCGTGCTGCGTGCGGCGTCAGAGCAACATGTCAAAATTTGCGGCGGCGGCACGCATCCGTTCCAGCGCTGGCAAAGTCAGGAAGTGGGCGATAACCCGCGTTACCAGCACACGCTGGAGGCTTACGGTTATCTTGCCCGCCAGGCGACGGTGTTCGGTCAACACGTGCATGTTGGCTGTACCAACGGCGACGATGCGCTGTATCTGCTACATGGTCTTTCGCGGTATGTTCCGCACCTGATTGCGCTTAGCGCCGCGTCGCCCTATCTCCAGGGGGCTGACAGCAGCTTCGCCTGCGCGCGGCTCAATATTTTTTCGGCTTTTCCTGATAACGGCCCCATGCCCTGGGCGGCGAACTGGCAGGAATTTACCCGACTGTTTCGCCAGCTCAGTTACACCAGCATGGTCGACAGCATTAAAGATTTGCACTGGGATATTCGCCCCAGCCCGCATTTTGGCACGGTGGAGGTACGCGTCATGGACACGCCGCTCACCCTCGGCCACGCGGTCAATATGGCCGGGCTTATTCAGGCGCTGGCGCACTGGTTGCTTGAAAAGCGGCCACATAAACCCGGCCCGCAGGATTACCTGCTGTATAAATTTAATCGCTTCCAGGCCTGCCGCTATGGCCTACAGGGCGTGGTCACCGACGTGGCCAGCGGCGAACAACACACCATCGCCCATGAACTGGAGACGCTGCTGGAACAACTGCAACCGTACGCGGATCAACACCGCGCCGGCAGCGCACTTGAAGAACTGGCGTTGATGGTGAAACACGGAAAAAGTGAAGCCCAACGCATGCGCGAGTTTATCGCCGGCGGCGGCTCGCTGATTAGCCTGGTGCAACTACACTGCGACACCTGGGCGGCGTAAGCACAGAAAACCTTTGCATGAGCGGGATTAAGCGCTATTTTGCCCTCCCGCTCATCGCACAAGGAACGAAGATATGACGCGTCTTTGGCTGTTGCCTACCCTGCTGCTACCGTTAGCCTCTGTCACCCACGCCGCCTGCACGCTAACTGACCCGTCGCTTGAGGTGCAAAGCTATGAGGTCGATCGCCAGCAGGAAAATATCACTCTGCGCTGGAAGAAACCGGACGGCAAAGCCTGGGGCTCGCTCTATTCGCTGCTGGCGGATATTAACGGCAATGGGCAGGTGCTGATGGCGATGAACGGCGGGATTTACGGCAAAGATTATGCGCCGCTGGGGCTTTATATCGAGAAGGGAAAAAAACTCGCGCCGATTAATCGCGCATCTGGTGGCGGCAATTTCTTTATTCGTCCGGGCGGCGTGTTTTATCTCAAGGATCAAAAAGCGGGCATTGTGACCCTTGATGCGCTGAAAAGCACCAAAGGCATGGATTACGCGGTGCAGTCCGGGCCGATGCTGATTGAAAACGGCACGATAAACTGGCGTCTGAAACCGTCGGCCAGTTCGCGAAAACTACGTAATGCGGTGGGTATTAACCGTCAGGGCCGCATGGTGTTTATGCTGAGTGCTAAAGAAACCAATTTTTATGATTTCGCCTGCTACGCGCAGTCAAAGCTGGATATCAAGCAGATGCTGTACCTTGATGGCACGATTTCGAAGATGTATCAAAAGGGAAGTTCAGTGCCGTGGCAGTATCATCCGTTTGTCACGATGATTACGGTGGAGAGGAAAACGTCGTCCTGAGTATTGCCGGATGGCGGCTACACCTTATCCGGCCTACAAATGAGTAGGCCCGGTAAGCGAAGGGTATGAACCGGAAACATGGGTAACACTTTAGACCGGATACATGGGTAACAGTTATAACTGGCATAGAAGAGGAGACTCACTATGCCCTGGACTGAGACCCGACCTAT
>CAJYVI010000012.1 GCA_913778145.1 uncultured Pseudocitrobacter sp. | reverse complement strand
CTGGCCCTTACTGGACACCGTTGCAGTCCAGCGGTGGCCAACCCCAAGAAAAGGTCCAGCACTTTGGTGAGGATACGCCTTTAGGCAGACCCGGTCAGCCTGTTGAAATTGCGCCGTTATATGTTCTGCTGGCATCCGACAGCTGTTCATATGCCTCCGGGCAGGTGTGGTGTTCGGATGGTGGTACAGGCGTCGCATAAAAAAAAGCCTCTGTGGAAACAGAGGCTTTGTCTTTTATAAGGAATATCAACGCGTTAAAAGCGTCTCAGCCGTTTCTTTCACGCTCGCCAGCAGAACTTTTACATCCTCCAGACAAACGGTCGGGTTCAGCAGGGTCAGTTTGAGACACGTCACACCGTCAGCTTCCGTAACCCCAACGTTAGCTGCCCCGGATGCCAGCAACACGTCGCCGATACGCTGGTTGAGCAATGCCACAAACGCAGTATCACCCGTTTCCGGACGGAATCGGAACAATACGCTTGCCAGCTGCGGCTGCATTACCAGTTCCAGGTGCGGCTGCGCGGATACAAATTCTGCGACCTGCTGCGCCAGAGTTACACCGTTATCAATGATTTCGGCGTACTGCTTTTTACCCAGCGCTTCAAGGCCCATCCACAGTTTCAGCGCATCGAAACGACGGGTGGTTTGCAGTGATTTAGACACCAGGTTCGGCACGCCATGCTCTTCATCGAAATCAGAGTTCAGGTACGCCGCCTGGTAACGCATCAGTTCATAATGACGCGCATCCTTCAGCAGGAACGCGCCGCAGCTGATGGTCTGGAAGAACTGCTTGTGGAAATCAAGCGTAACGGAGTCTGCTGATTCCAGGCCGTTCAGGTAGTGACGATACTTCTCGGAAAGCAGCAGCGCCCCGCCCCATGCGGCATCTACGTGGACCCAGATATTCTCGGCAGCGGCCAGTTCGGTGATCTCGACCAGCGGATCGATAGCACCGGCGTCGGTGGTTCCCGCCGTGGCGACAATCGCCATCACCTGCTCGCCGTTGGCCTTCGCCTGCGCCAGTTTGGCTTTCAGGTCGGCCATATCCATGCGGGAAAATGCGTCGGTTTTCACCTGAGTCACGGAGCGATAGCCCAGCCCCATCAACGCCATGTTCTTCTGCACAGAAAAGTGTGCGCTTTCAGAGCAGAACACTTTGATTTTGCTGAGATCGCCGGTCAAACCATTCTGCTGAATGGAGTGCCCCTGACGAGCAAAGAAAGCATCGCGCGCCAGCATCAGCCCCATCAGGTTGCTCTGGGTGCCGCCGCTGGTGAAGACGCCAGCATCGCCAGCGGGATAACCTACCTGCTCACGCAGCCATTCGATCAGCTTCATCTCGATGATGGTGGCTGATGGGCTTTGATCCCAGGAGTCCATGCTCTGGTTAGTCGCGTTGATCAGCACTTCTGCGGCCTGGCTAATCACCAGACTCGGGCAGTGCAGATGCGCTACACACTGGGCGTGGTGCACAGAAAGGCTGTCTTTGAGGAAGTACTCAACTGCACGCGCAATAGTGGCCTGGTTACCCAGGCCCTCTGCGGTGAAGTTCAGATGAATACGCTCGCGCAGCTGGTCAACGGTTTTACCCTGATACATCTCAGGCTGTTTTAACCATTCAACGACCGCTTTGCTGCTTTGCTCGATGGCATCCTGGTAGGCGGCAATACTTTGCGCCGAACCGGACAGAATCGGGTTATTCTCTGACACGTTCATTAACTCCGATTAAACCGGCTTCACGCCAGCGCCCAGCAAGGCGTTCTCAAATTTATCGAGGAAAATTTCCAGCTCAGCATTGGTGATCAGCAGAGACGGCAGCAGACGCAGTACGCAACCGTTACGGCCGCCACGCTCCAGAATCAAACCGGACTCGAAGCATTTTTTCTGCAACAGTGCAGAAAGCTCGCCATCCGCCGGGTAGCAACCCATGTGATCCTGCGCTTCGTTCGGTTTGACGATTTCAATACCGATCATCAGACCCAGACCACGAACGTGACCGATTACCGGATAACGTTTTTGCAGCTCAGCCAGTTTGCCTTTAAGCCACTCGCCCTGGGCGGCAACTTTGTCGGCAATCTTGTCGTCTTTAAGGATTTTCAGCGTCGTCAGACCCGTGGCCATTGCCAACTGGTTACCACGGAAAGTACCCGTGTGGTGACCCGGCGCCCAGGCGTCGAACTGTTTCTTAATACCCAGCACCGCCAGCGGCAGACCGCCACCGACAGCTTTAGACATCACGATGATGTCCGGCTCAATACCTGCATGTTCGAAAGCGAACAGTTTACCGGTACGTGCAAAACCAGCCTGCACTTCATCGATAATCAGCAGAATGCCGTGTTCCTGGGTGACTTTACGAATGCGTTGCAGCCACTCGACCGGAGCCGGGTTAACACCGCCCTCGCCCTGTACCGCTTCGAGGATCACGGCTGCCGGTTTACGCACGCCGCTTTCCACGTCGTTGATCAGGTTTTCGAAGTAATACGTTAACGCTTTAACACCCGCGTCACCGCCAATGCCCAGCGGGCAGCGGTACTGATGCGGATACGGCATGAACTGCACTTCCGCCATCATATTGGATACGGCTTCTTTCGGTGACAGGTTACCGGTGACGGAAAGCGCGCCATGCGTCATCCCGTGATAACCACCAGAGAAGCTAATAATGCTGGAACGACCGGTCACTTTTTTCGCCAGTTTCAGCGCAGCTTCTACGGCGTCGGCGCCGGACGGGCCGGTAAATTGCAGGCAGTACTCTTTGCCCTGACCCGGCAATAAAGAGAGTAAGTAAGATGAAAATTCATCTTTTAAAGGCGTGGTAAGGTCAAGCGTATGTAACGGTAAGCCGCTGCTGATGACACTTTGAATGCTTTGAAGCACGTCAGGATGATTATGACCCAGCGCCAGGGTGCCAGCGCCTGCCAGACAATCAAGATACTGATTATTTTCAACGTCGGTGATCCACACGCCCTGCGCTTTGGCAATCGCCAGCGGCAGTTTACGCGGATAACTTCGAACGTTGGATTCAAACTCAGCTTGTCTTGCTAAAAAGGTATCATTGCTTTGTGGTAATGAATTAGCACTTAAAGTATCAATACGGACTTTATCCGTCATCATATCACTCCCACAACCTCGGGTATTAATAACGCCGGGTTGAATTAAGGTTAAAGGGTCTGCCTGTAAAAAAACGCGGCTAATATAAGTGGTTTTAGCGTAGGACTCAATCATTTATTTTAGCGAGGTTTTACTTAGGATTTTTCCCTTTCATATCAGCATGTAAAGTAAGGTTCTTTGGTTCACATACTTTAAAATTCGTTACCATTTCAGGCAAAATGTAACTGAAGGACAAAATTCGCACAACGTCCTGTAAACCATCAAATTGTCATGGATTTATGCTTTCTTTACACACTTTTACTCTTATTAACGCCGGTGAATTGTTGATAAGGCATTCTTTTTGGCTAGTTTATCGATAAATATAATAAAAACGTCGACCCTAAAAGATAAATCACTTACTATGGCGCGCTTATTTGCACTACACGCTAATAAAAGAACTAATGCGCATCACACCGGTAACGCGTAAGAGGCATACACGTTATCGACAACGGGATGTTAATCCTGGGTTGTCACCAGAAATGTTCGCGGGCGGACATTTCGTAAGGCGAAGTCACTTCCCTTATGCCGAGAATGAAAATTTTCTAGCCATCTTTAATGGCGCCCTGATATGAGATTGTTATGACACGCATTTACCCACAATTCGTCGTTGCCAAATTTGGCGGTACCAGCGTTGCTGACTTTGACGCGATGAATCGCAGTGCCAGTATTGTTCTTGCAGATGAACAGGTACGCCTGGTCGTATTATCTGCCTCCGCCGGTGTCACTAATCTGTTAGTCGAGCTTTCTGAAGGGCTGGAAAGCGCCGACCGTATGGATAAACTCGATACCCTTCGCACCATCCAGTACAACATTATTTCCCGCCTGAAACAGCCGACGGTTATCAGTAAAGAAATAGACCAACTGCTTGAAAATATTGCTCGTCTTGCGCAGACCGCGCAGGCAACGCCATCGGCTGCATTAAGCGATGAATTGGTGAGCCACGGCGAGCTGATGTCGAGCCTGCTGTTTGCCGAAGTGCTTCGTGAACGCGAAGCTCAGGCTGAATGGTTTGATGCGCGCAAAGTGATTCGCACCAATGATGTTTACGGTTGTGCGGAACCGAGTCTGCCCCTGGTGGCTGAACAGGTTGAAATGCACCTGCGTCCACGTATCGAGCAGGCCATCGTCATCACGCAAGGCTTTATCGGCAGCGATAGCGACGGACACACCACGACGCTGGGGCGCGGCGGCAGCGACTACACCGCGTCTCTGTTGGGCGAAGCGTTACAGGCAACACGCGTCGATATCTGGACGGATGTTGCCGGTATCTATACTACCGACCCACGCGTTGTACCGCAGGCCCAGCGTATCGATCATATCTCGTTTGCTGAAGCGAGCGATATGGCCGCTTTTGGAGCGAAAGTGCTGCATCCTGCAACCTTGTTGCCCGCGATGCGCAAGAATATTCCGGTGTTTGTCGGTTGCAGTAAAAATACCGCTGCCGGCGGTACGCTGGTGCGTCGTGAAACCGAAAATCCGCCGCTGTATCGCGCCATTGCCGTTCGTCGCAAGCAAACCTTGTTACGACTGCACAGTTTGCATGCGCAGCCAGCCTATGCCTTCTTTGCTGAGATGTTCGCCATTCTGGCGCAGCATCAGGTGGATATTGACCTGGTGACGACCTCTGAAAGCAGCATTGCGCTGGCGCTGGATCCCACCTGCGCGACCTCCGGGGAAGATCACACTTTAACCACTTCACTGCTGACCGCACTCTCTTCCCACTGCCGGGTTGAGATTGAAACCGGGCTGGCGCTGGTCACATTGATTGGCAATGAGCTTCATCAGGGAACGGGCGTGTGCCGTGATGCCTTTGCTGAACTGGACGAGCATGCGGTGCGCATGATTTGTCACGGTGCATCTAATAATAATCTCAGCTTCCTGCTGCCGGGCGACGCTGCCGATAGCGCTGTGGTTGCCCTGCACCGCAGGTTGTTTGAGTAAGCATATTCAGGGGCGCCCAGCGCCCCTTTTCATTTCATTGCCGCAGTGCCCGCTTTCTTGTACCCTTCCCGCTTCTTTGCGCACACTTTATCGGATATTCATGACCGCTCAACATTCGAAGGATCCTTTGCACGGCGTTACGCTGGAGATGCAAATTAATGCCCTGGTGGCCCGCTACGGTTGGGATAAACTGGGCAAACTGGTGAACATTAATTGCTTCAAAAATGACCCCAGCGTGAAATCCAGCCTCAAGTTTTTACGCCGCACGCCGTGGGCGCGAGCAGAAGTGGAAGCGCTCTATCTTGATTCCCTCGAAGAAGATGAACCTGAAAACGGCGGATTTAACCCGTGGTTGCAGGGGCGTGACGATAAGATCTGATTCCCTTCCCCCGTAAATCGTAAGAGAATATCGCCTCTCAAGGGACTAGCAGAAAACGGGCGTTTATGATCATCTCTTTGCGGGGCGTCTCCCCGGTCACTCAGGTTAAAAAACTAGGCACGCTGGTTGCCGCGGCATTACTTGTTGTCAGTTGTTCGTCTAAGCCACCGAGTTCACTTGTTACATCGCCGGGCAACACATCAAAGCCCGCCGGTAAAACGCAGCAGAGTAATGAACCGATGCGAGGTATCTGGCTGGCGACGGTCTCGCGGCTCGACTGGCCGCCGGTTAACTCGGTCAATATCAGCAGCCCCGCCATTCGCATCAATAAACAGAAAGACGCGCTGACGGCAAAGCTCGACAACCTGAAACAGCTTGGCATTAATACCGTATTCTTCCAGGTAAAACCCGATGGCACCGCGCTGTGGGATTCGAAAATTCTGCCGTGGTCCGATACCTTAACCGGCAAAATTGGCGAGAACCCCGGTTACGATCCTTTGCAGTTTATGCTGGATGAAGCCCATAAACGCGGCATGAAAGTGCATGCCTGGTTTAACCCGTACCGTGTGACGACCAACACCAAGCCGTCAACGGTGGCCGAGCTTAATCGCACG
>CAJYVI010000011.1 GCA_913778145.1 uncultured Pseudocitrobacter sp. | reverse complement strand
CTGCGCCTTATCCGGCCTACGGTTCGGTGCTGTTTTTTTGCCGGATGGCGGCTGCGCCTTATCCGGCCTACGGTTCGGTGCTGTTTTTTTGCCGGATGGCGGCTGCGCCTTATCCGGCCTACGGTTCGGTGCTGTTTTTTGCCGGATGGCGGCTTCGCCTTATCCGGCCTACGGTTCGGTGCTGTTTTTTGCCGGATGGCGGCTTCGCCTCATCCGGCCTACGGTGTACGGTTTGGGGGCTTGTAGGCCCGGTAAGCGCAGCGCCACCGGGCAACCTGCACCCTACTTAAACAACGCGTGCACGTTGTTTTGTTTAAAATTCAGCGTCGGGTGCAGCTCTTCAATCTCAAACGACAACGCCAGCAGGCGGCTCTCCATCAGGGCGGCGAAGTGCGTTTTAATCAGTTCAAACAGCATTTCACCCGCCTGCTGACGGCTTTCCAGGCTGCGACCTGCGCCGATTTTCAACGTCATATGCACGAAGGCATAATCACGCTGCCCGTCGGCCATCTGCCAGGTATCGACCCAATGCACGCGGCTGCGAATACCCGCCAGCGGAAAAATCCCCGTGGCGGCCAGCGCCGGATTCACTTTGGCGAACAGCCCCGGCAGGTCGGCTTCTTCACGGATGTTGTCACTGCATTCAACAATAAAGTGCGGCATAAAACGTCCTTACGCGGGAAGCGGGAAAACTGCGTTAACCTGGCCGGTGCCAGAGCTTGGGAATAGCTCGGTGATAAACTCCACCTTGCCGTCGTATTTATCCCAGCCGAGCATCCCCAGCAGCATCACCGTGTCGTGCATATTGCCTTCGCCGTAGCAGTAGTCGGCGTACTCCGGCAGCATATTGCAGAACTCTTTGAACTGGCCTTCGCGCCACAGCTTCACCACACGCTCGTCCATCTGGCGGTCGAACTCGCGGGTGTAGCTGTTCATCCCTTCTTCCGCACGCTGATCGTCAATAAAGCGGTGCGATAACGAACCGCTGGCAAGGACCGCCACGGTGCCGTCGTACTGGTCGATTGCTTTCACAATCGCTTCGCCCAGCTTGCGGCTGTCGGCAAAATCGTGAACCGTGCAGAAAGCCGAAATGGAGACCACTTTGAAGCGCTTGTCTTCATTCATGTAGCGCATCGGTACCAGCGTGCCGTATTCCAGTTTCAGGCTGGGAATATTGTGCGCTTTTGCCCGCACGCCGAGCTTTAAGGCTTCATCGGCAATAAGCTGCCCCAACTCCGGGTTGCCCTCGTAGTTGTAGGTCATGTCACGAATAAAATGCGGCAGCTCGTTGCTGGTGTAGACGCCTTCAAAATGGTCTGCACAGTTGATGTGATAAGCACTGTTGACCAGCCAGTGGGTATCGAAAACGATAATGGTATCGACGCCCATTTCCCGGCAACGCTTGCTGATCTCTTTATGCCCGTCGATCGCGCCCTGGCGGCAGCCGTGGTTTTTCCCCGGCAGTTCAGAGAGATACATCGACGGCACGTGCGTGATTTTTGCGGCTAACGCTAACTTACCCATATCAAACTCCCCATTTCGGAATGGGATGGTCGCCCATGGAAATGCAGACGTTCTTCATTTCCGCGAACACCTCAAAGCTGTACTCACCGCCTTCACGCCCGGTGCCGGAGGCCTTCACGCCGCCAAACGGCTGGCGCAGGTCGCGCACGTTCTGGGTGTTGACGAACACCATGCCCGCTTCGATGCCACGCGCCAGGCGTAACACTTTGCTGACATCCTGTGTCCAGATGTACGACGCGAGGCCGTACTCCACGTCGTTTGCCAGGCGTAAGCCTTCGGCTTCGTCTTTAAACGGCAGCAGACAGGCGACCGGCCCGAAAATCTCTTCCTGTGCCACGCGCATACGGTTATCAACGTCCGCCAGCACCGTTGGGCGCAGGAAGTTGCCGCCTTTCAGGTGCGCAGGCAGGCCAGACGGTTTATCCGGGCCGCCCGCCAGCAGGGTGGCGCCTTCTTCAATGCCCAGACGGATATAGCCGGAGACTTTTTCCCAGTGTTGCTGGCTGATAAGCGCCCCAACCTGGGTATTCGGATCGGTCGGATCGCCCACGCGCAGACGGTTGGCGCGTTCGGCAAAGCGTTTAACGAATTCTGGATAGATGCTCTGTTGAATAAAAATGCGCGAACCGGCGGTGCAGCGTTCGCCGTTGATTGAGAAGATGGTGAACAGGGCGGCGTCCAGCGCGCGTTCAATATCGGCATCTTCAAAAATCAGCACCGGCGATTTACCGCCAAGCTCCATAGAGTATTTTTTCAGTCCGGCATTTTTCATGATATTGCGCCCGGTCGCCGTACCGCCGGTGAACGACACGGCACGCACGTCATGATGACGGACCAGCGCATCGCCTGCGGTTGCGCCGTAGCCCTGTACCACGTTCAGCACGCCCGCCGGAATACCAGCTTCCAGCGCCAGCTCACCCAGGCGGTCGGCGGTCAGCGGGGAGAGTTCCGACATCTTCAGCACCGCGGTATTGCCCAGCGCCAGACACGGCGCGACCTTCCATGTGGCGGTCATAAACGGCACGTTCCACGGCGATACCAGCGCACAAACGCCTACCGGTTGCACCAGCGTGTAGTTGAGCATCTTGTCGTCAACCGGATAGGTCTTGCCGTTCATCTGCTGGCAGACTTCCGCGAAAAATTCAAAGTTGTGGGAAGCGCGTGGAATCAACACGTTTTTGGTCTGATGGATCGGTAGGCCCGTGTCAGCGGTTTCCATCGCGGCGATCTCCGGCACGTTCTGGTCGATCAGATCGCCCAGACGGCGCATCAGGCGCGCGCGTTCTTTCATCGGCAGATTGGCCCATTTCGGGAACGCCTCTTTCGCTGCCGCTACCGCCTGATTGATCTCCGCTTCACCGCCGGAGGCCACATCCGCCAGCACTTCACCCGTTGCCGGGTTGGTGGTCTGGAAGTAGTCGTTACCTGCAACATTTTTGCCGTTGATCCAATGATTTACTTTTTTCATTTCGCTGTATCCTCACTCACAATGCGGTTCACCAGGTGGCCCACGCCTTCCACTTCCACCACGACTTCATCGCCAGGCACCACGTCAGATAAGCCTTTCGGCGTGCCGGTGGCGATCATGTCGCCCGGATTCAGGGTCATAAATTCGCTTAAGTAGGCGATCAGGACGGGCACGCTGAAGATCAGATCGGCGGTAGTGCCTTGCTGGCGTAATTCTCCGTTGACGAAGGTGCGAAGGGTCAGATTATGTGGATCCGGGATCGCCTCTTTCGGCACGATGGTTGAAAGCATCGGCGTCAGCCCGTCGCGGCTTTTTACCCGCAGGTTAGGGCGGTAGTAGTTTTCCAGGTAGTCGCGGATGGCGTAGTCGTTACACACGGTGTAGCCCGCGACATAATCCATAGCATCGGCTTCGCTGACGTTACGCGCCTGCTTGCCAATCACCACCACCAGTTCCGCTTCGTAGTGCATGTAATCGATGTTGTTCGGGCGCACGGAGGTCTGGTTATCGCCCGTGAGGGTATTCGGCGCTTTCAGGAACACCAGCGGTTCTTCCGGTGGCTTAAATTCCAGTTCGCTGGCGTGGTCGGCGTAGTTCAGGCCGAGGGCAAACAGCGTGCCGTGCGGGTGTGGAAGCGTTGGGAAGGTTTTAGGCGAGGTCACTTCACGTTCGTCTACCACCGGGTTTTCCAGCGGCGGGAATCCTTCTGCGAGAACACGAACGCGATCGCCGGGTTGAATGTCCACGCGGGTTTGTGGTGTGCCAAGCAAAATGGCGTCGCCAGGGTTCAGCGTGGCGAATTCGCTCAGAGCGCTCAGCAGCTGTGCGGCATTGCGCTGTAAATCGGCGGTATTCCAGTGATCCGCTTCGCGACCGTTGATTTCGGTAACAATCGTCAGATTATCAACGTCTTTCAGCGCCACCGTTTCGCCCATCGGGCAGAAACCATCGCGGCATTTGGCTTTGATCGCCGGGCGGTAGAAGCTCTCTTCCGGTAGGCTGACGTCGTTCGCCAGCGCATAGCCTGCGATGTACTCTGCGGCGTCCTCAACGCGTACTTTGGTGGCCGTTTTGCCGACAATCAGCGCCACGGTTGCGCCGCTTTGCACCGTTTCGCCCTGCGGGAAAGGAATCGCCTCGCCGTTACCGATAAGCGTGTTACGCGGTTTAATAAACCAGACCGCGGTTTTCGGCGGTGTTTTATAGGGGGCTTGCTGGAACGCGTTGTGCCAGGCGGTAATCTGGCTTTGATGATTCAGGGCGACGGCGAAGACGGTGCCTTTCATTGACCTCTCCTCAGGGTTTATTCGGTGATTTTGATTTCATTAATATGTTAATGATCTTTGTATTCCTGATCGCGACGCTTGGCAAAAATAAGTGAAATATTTGTGATGCCTTTAACAATATATTTACAGTTAATCTTAATTAACCTTTATAAATCAATAATATGAATTTTGATGAGTTTTTTTTGAGTAAACGTAACCAAGAAACCGGTTGCCGAACGGCGCCGCGTTTGCTAATTGTTTCGTTATTAATGAATTTTTAAGTATTCTGAGGAAGCACGATGCACGAATCTTTGACTATCGCACTGTTGCAGGCGCGTGAAGCGGCGATGAGCTATTTTCGTCCCATCGTTAAGCAGCATAATTTGACCGAGCAGCAGTGGCGTATCGTGCGCATTCTGGCGGAGAACCCGTCGATGGATTTTCACGATCTGGCGTTTCGCGCCTGCATTTTGCGCCCAAGCCTGACCGGTATTTTGACGCGCATGGAACGCGATGGTCTGGTGCTGCGCTTAAAGCCGGTTAACGACCAGCGCAAGCTGTTTGTGTCGCTCACCAAAGAGGGGCAGGCGCTTTACGCGCGCGCGCAAACGCAGGTGGAAGAAGCTTATCGGTTGATTGAAAATGAGTTTACCCCGGAGAAAATGCAGCAGTTGACCGCACTGCTGGGCGAGTTTATTGCGCTGGGCAGTTTGCGACAGGGGGAAAACGCGGACGATAAAAACTAGTTAGCACACAGTAAAAGCGGCGAATAGAAATTGCCGATAATGGTCGCGTGTTCTGGCGTGCGCTGAATGTTGAGCAGGCGCTTCTGGCCCAGCAGAATACCGGCGGTGTAGGCTTCGAAGATTTTATCCGGTACACGATCGTGGCTGAAGCGATCGATGCTCAGGATGTGAATTTCATACAGACTATCGTGCAGATTGCGCCAGCTAAAGTTCTCCTGCCGCGAGACGGTATGCGTCATCTCGTCCGCCATCAGGCTGCCGGTCATAATGAAATAACCACTGCCGTCAGGATTAAAATGCATCACCACCTGGCCGTCGAAATTAAACGGATTATTGTCGCGGCTTTCCTTAAAGTTAAGCTGCCCCTGACAGTTGAAGGCCAGCGGCTCTGGCTTGTTCAGCCACCACATTGTCGCGGCAATCAGCGTGATGTTTATGAAAATAAAGACAATGATCAGCAGGATACGGGGCTTCATCTGTCACCACTCATAAAAATAATTGGTGCTACAGGTACTGGTGTTTTGGCTTGAGCGTGAGCACTGTGACAGCACCAGTCGGCCCTTATCCCCATAAAACAGCGTGTTCTGAATATGCACATAGAATACGGAGTTTTCCAGGCAGGATAAGCCACTGTTTTCTTTGATTTGCCGGGTTAACGCAATGGCCTGCTTTTGAAAAACATCGGCTATGGGCGTGAAGGTATAAACCGGGCAGCCATCAATCTGAGTCAGTAAATAGCGGCCAGCCACTGACGGCGACTGTTTTTGTGAGATATAACTGCCGCAAATGGCTGCGACAATCATGGTGATAATCGCTAACCAAATGGCTAACATCGGACGGGAACGCGACGTACGTACCGGCGTGGGCAGCATCGGTGCGCTTTCACGGCTGAGCGGTTGCACACTTATCTCGGCATTCAGCATAAAACCTGTTTTCGGGACGGTAATAATAAACGTGATGCCGGGCACCATGCCGTCCAGCAGTTTACGCAGGATGCTAATGTACTGATTAAGTGAGTTATTTGAGCCTGTCAGGCCCCGCTCATCCCACACGTCCTGCAGGAATTTCTCGCGATCCACCACCATGCCATGATGGGCAATCAACAGATTGAAGATATGGTTTGCGGTGCTGGTCAGCATCTGATGCTCTTCGCTCTCCACGCCCTTCAGGGAGAGCGAGCCATCTTCGTTGTCATAGATGATCGCATCAGCGAGCAGATATTTCATGAGCGGTAAGCGCGTCCGGAATCGAGAAAGCCACAGGCAAAGTGCCTTTATATTAGCTTAAATTATAGGTTGTTACGTTTCCTATAACATTGATCCCAGCGATGATTGCCGCGCAGAGGTTAGTGATAAAGAGCCTGCTGTTCCATCAGGTTCATTTTACGGTTGAATTCAACTAGCGTATTGCAGTGGAATTTGTCCATCGCGTTGCGCTTGTGGGTATAAATCGTTTTCGGCGACTTATTAAGAATTTGCGCAATACGCACCAGGGTAAAGCCCTGGCGAATCAGCGAGCAGACGCGTGCTTCGGAGCGAGTAAGCTGCTTATCGCGACGGCGGCGGCTGAAGGTCGGGTTTTTCAACTGTTCTTGCAATTCCGCCATTGTCAGACGATCGGAGAGAATGTTTACCCGGTCATCCGGCAGCATCACGCTCAGGTTGTCTACCTGTTCGCTTTCCGTAAAGACCAGCCATTTTTGCGCCACCGGCGTAGCGTAGATTTCCTGACACAGCAAACGTTGCTGGCCGTCGTTGGTCGCTTTTACCCACTGCACATCGACAGCCGGTTTGCCCTGCTGACGCACCAGGTTTTTTACGCCCAGCCAGAAGAAATAATTGTTACTCAGAACCCGGATCTGATAGCGGGGGTCTGCCAGAGTTAATGCGGTCATCATCATTTTCACACCCATTCTGGCCCGCGATGACATTATCGCCGGCTCGAGAAGAATGAGAAAAAGCTTATCCCGCAGAGGGTGCTTAAAGATATTTATAAACACATTTAGTGTTTATATGGTTGTTTGCTCTGATTTATAAGTCTTATATATGTTTTTTATCTGTTTGGTCGTGCCAGTTGTGCCATTGTTGTTAAATGAAAATTAAGATACGGTTAAGTACCTCTACCGTCTCTGGTCAACGTTATCGGAGATGAAAATCATAAAGGAGTTTTTTAATGGAAACAGTAAACCTCTCTCTGGATGAGGCTTACGCGCTGGCGTTTCATGCGCTCAGCAGCAATGGATTTAGTAAACAACATGCGGCGGTGATTGCGCAAAATGTCACCGCAGGTGAGCGTGACGGCTGTGCATCGCACGGCCTGTGGCGGTTATTGGGCATTGTCGAGACGTTGCGCAAAGGAAAAGTGTCAGCGGATGCGCTGCCCACGGTGGTGTCTCAGGCGCCGGCGATTGTCAAAGCGGATGCGCATGGCGCGTATTCGCTGCTGGCCTTTGAGCAGGCGCTGCCGCTGTTGATAGAGAAAACGCGCCAGTGTGGGATTGCGGCGTTGGCGATTAACCGCTGCGTGCATTTCTCCGCCCTGTCTGCCGACGTTGAACCGCTGACCGATGCCGGGCTGGTGGCGCTGGCGACCACGCCGAGCCACGCCTGGGTTGCACCGGCGGGTGGCACGCAGCCGCTGTTTGGCACCAACCCGATAGCTTTTGGCTGGCCGCGCGGCGACAAACATCCGTTTATTTTTGATATGGCAACCAGTGCCGCAGCGCGCGGTGAAATTCAGCTGCACCACCGAGCGGGGAAAGCCATTCCTGAAGGCTGGGGCATCGACAGCGACGGGAATGCCACCACCGACCCACAGGCGGTGCTGGAGGGGGCAATGCTCACCTTTGGCGGGCATAAAGGTTCAGCGCTGGCGGCGATGGTTGAGCTGCTGGCCGGGCCGCTGATTGGCGATATGACCAGCGCAGAATCACTGGCGTGGGATGATGGCGCGGGCGGCTTGCCGTACGGCGGCGAATTGATTCTGGCGCTCGACCCGACGCGCTTCCTTGGTGAGGACGCGAGCGCGCATCTGGCGCGGGCAGAAACCCTATTCAGCGGCATGCAGGCGCAGGGGGCGCGGCTGCCGGGCGAGCGTCGTTATCAATCGCGCCTGAACAGTGAAAAGCAGGGCGTGGCGATCACCCAGTCGCTGTACGATGATATCCGTGCGTTAAGCGCCTGATTAAACATTGCCATACCCTAGGCCGGATAAGGCGCAGCCGCCATCCGGCAAAAAACAGCACCATACCGTAGGCCGGATAAGGCGTAGCCGCCATCCGGCAATTCACGGTTGCACCTTTTCTTAAAGTTTTCTCTTTCCAGGCCGAAAACCGTTATTCGCCAGGAGGAAGAGAAAACATGTTAAACCGTATCAAGATCGTAACCAGCTTAGTGCTGGTTTTGGTGTTATTTGGACTATTACAACTCACGTCGGGCGGGCTGTTCTTCAACTCGCTCAAAAACGACAAGGAAAACTTCACCGTTCTACAAACTATACGCCAGCAGCAGTCTGGCCTTAACGGCAGCTGGGTCGCTTTGCTGCAAACCCGTAATACCCTGAACCGCGCCGGGATCCGCTACATGATGGATCAGAACAATATCGGCAGCGGTGCGACGGTGGCGGAGCTGATGCAGGTTGCACAGAAATCGCTGAGCGATGCGGAAAAGCGTTGGGCCGAGTACGAAGCGATGCCGCGTGACCCGCGTCAGAGCGAGTCGGCGGCGCTGGAAATTAAACGTAACTACGACATCTACCACGGTGCGCTGGCCGAGCTGATTCAACTGTTGGGCGCGGGCAAAATCAACGACTTCTTCGACCAGCCAACTCAAGGTTACCAGGACCGATTTGAGCAAGCGTATGTCGATTATCTGCAACAGAACGATCGTTTATACGATCTCGCCGTCGCCGATAACAACCGTTCATACGATCAGGCGATGTGGATTTTGGCTGGTGTCATGATTGCCGTGCTGCTGGCGATCGCGATTGTCTGGTTCGGTATCCGTAAGACCCTGATCCTGCCGCTGCAAAGCCTGATTGAAAGCATTCGTCATATTGCCGGGGGCGATCTTGTTCGTCGCATCGATGTGGAAGGGCGCAACGAAATGGGGCAACTGGCCAGCACGCTACGTCATATGCAGGGCGAACTGGCACGCACCGTCGGTGAAGTGCGCAACGGCGCGGATGCGATTTATAGCGGGGCGAGCGAGATTGCGATGGGCAATAACGATCTCTCTTCACGTACTGAACAGCAGGCCGCTTCGCTGGAAGAAACCGCTGCCAGCATGGAAGAGCTGACCGCGACCGTGAAGCAGAACGCCGAGAACGCCCGTCAGGCGAGCAACCTTGCGCTGAGCGCTTCGGAAACGGCGCAGAAGGGCGGAAAAGTGGTGGATAACGTGGTGCAAACTATGCGTGACATCACCGCCAGTTCGCAGAAAATCGCCGACATTATTAGCGTGATTGACGGTATTGCCTTCCAGACCAACATTCTGGCACTGAATGCGGCGGTCGAAGCGGCGCGCGCGGGCGAGCAGGGGCGTGGTTTTGCTGTTGTGGCAGGAGAAGTGCGTAATCTGGCCCAGCGCAGCGCGCAGGCCGCTCGCGAAATTAAGAGCCTGATTGAAGACTCGGTAAGCCGTGTTGATTTAGGTTCGACGCTGGTGGAGAGCGCCGGGGAAACCATGGATGAGATTGTGAATGCGGTGACCCGCGTGACCGATATCATGGGTGAGATTGCCTCGGCGTCGGATGAGCAGAGCCGCGGTATCGACCAGGTCGGGCTGGCGGTGTCGGAGATGGACCGCGTTACCCAGCAGAACGCCTCGCTGGTGGAAGAATCCGCCGCTGCGGCTGCGGCGCTGGAAGAACAGGCCAGCAGGCTGACCCAGGCGGTGGCGGTGTTCCATATCCAGCAGGAAAAAGCGCTTCAGGAGAAAGCGGAAGAGCGCGTGGTGGCGGTCAAGCCGGTGCAACGCAAAGCTGCGGCGACGGATTCCGGGGAGAACTGGGAGACGTTTTAGGGCCCTCACCCCTCACCCCGCCCTCTCCCCAAAGGGGAGAGGGAGAAAACCGCACCTATCTCGCTATTGGCACAATCGGTTCCCTCTCCCCTTTGGGGAGAGGGTTAGGGTGAGGGGTCCCTTACCCCTGCGCCTCAACCACTTTAATCTCCACCATCCCAATCCCCAGCTGACGCGGGGAATGGCCGAGGATATTCCCTTCGTTTGTAGACTCCGGTGCAGGCGGAACAATCACCAGCGTGTTGGCCTGCGCCGGGTTATCGAAGTGCAGCGTGGTAGTGGTCACGTCGTGCCCAAGCGTCAGTGTTTGCTCGCTATTGCCGACGCGCACGGGAATCGGTTTATCGGCATTCTGACCAAACGCTTTCGCGGTGATCACCAGGTCAAATTTCTTCGGCAGCGGATGCTGATACTCAATCTTCACTTCATTGCCCAACTGCGCGTTAGACCAGCGCCCCCAGGTTTCCGGGCGCGAAATGCCGCTAAACTGCTTCACCTCTTCCGGCGCACCAGCGACGTTGAAAATGAAGCTGTCGGCTTTGTAGCGAATATCATTATCCACCACTTTCAACGTGTCGACGTTACCGTTGTAGCGGGTCATGTCGATCACCGTGTCTTTAAACGCCGTTTTGCCTTTCCACTGCGCTTTATCGACGTGCTGTACTTTTTGTTCGCCGCCTAGTTGCCCCTGCGAGACGCACCAGTCGGTGGAAAGCGCGAATTCCGGCGCCCAAAGCTGGCCCATCTTGTAGCAGCGGTCGACCCAGACGAAGTTATCGCGCGGGGCAAAATCAGCTAACTGATAGCGCAGCGGCGCGGAGTATTCACTTTCCGGCAACGGCTCGACGCGTTTTTCCGACACGCGCAGCAGCAGCGGCAGACGGAAATGGCTGCCGGAGAAGGCAATCATGTTTTTCTGCGAGTCGATGGTGAAATCTTTCATCTCTTTAGGGAAATTCCACAGGCGGATGATATCCGGTTTCCACGCCAGCACTTTCTCTTTCATGTTGAGGAAAATGGTCGACAGCGATTCGCCCGAGAGGCTGCTGCGCCCAAGGCCGATAAAGTTATCGCCGCCCAGAATATCAAGCACCGTCGCGCCGTTATCCATGGTATTACGCTTTTGCGCCATCACTTCCTGCTGGGGCTGGTCGCCGCGCAGGACGAAGAACAGATTGTTGCGATCCTGCTTATTAAGGTAATCCCAGGCGGTATTTTTCATTGCCAGATGATCGGAGGAGACCACAATTACCGTGTTTTTAAAGTACGGGGACGCTTTGATTTTATTGATGAATTCCGCAATATTCTGCTGGCTACAGCTGACAGCGCTGAAGGACTGGTTGGACTTGCCGCCAATTTCATAGCTTTTACGCGAGCAACTGCGTGAGATAAAACCATCCGGATGATGGGTGTCGACGGTCAGGGTAAACAGCGAGAAACGCTTACCCTCTTTTGAAAGCGTTTCGAATTTTTTCCACGCTTCGTCCAGCACCGTGTCGTCGTAGAAGCCCCAGTCGTTACGGTAGTGCGGGTCGTCGACGGTGGCTTTCAGCTCTTCGGATCCGTAGAGGTTGTCGAAACCGTGCGACTTCAGGAACACATCCTTCCCGGCGAAACGCAGGTTAGCGCCCTGCACGAAATAGTTCTCATAGCCGGAGTTTTTCAGGATATCGCCAAGGCAGATATTCTGTGGGAAGAAGCTGGAGAGCGAGGCGGAAGCGTTGCCTTCAAACGGTGCGAACAACGGAATGCCGCACTGGGAGGCGACCATTCCGGCGATAGTGTAGTCAGTGCCCGGTAGCTGCATGGTGTGGCTGAAATCGATACTGTCGTTTTTCAGTGCGCCCAGTTCCGGCGTAAGATCCGGAAACGCCTCATTATCAAAATAGGTGCGCTCAAGGCTTTCCCCGTAGATGTAGACGAGGTTCAGCTTTGGCTGCGGAATACTTTTGGCGGGCTCTTTGTAATAGATAGAGAAATCAGGATCGCCATCGCGCGACTGGGATTTAACCAACTCGCTAATCTGGCGAAAGGCCGGGCTGGCATCGACGGAACCCACTGCCAGCACTAGCGCCAGCAGGCTATACCCAAAATGATGCGGATGATGACGGCGGCGGCGCAGCAGCCAGCCGAGCGTGCCGAATACGGCAATCAGCCCTAACACCAGGCCGATACCGGGCAGGATGTACTTGCTGACGCCCGCACCGGTCAGGCTGTTGGTGAGCGTGTAAAGTACGGCGTCATTGATGCCGTCGCCGGTGAAATAGTCGCTGGCGTAGAGCGTAATGTTGAGTACGACAAAAAATCCCAAAACGATCAGCGTAGCGGCGAACCACCACGTATTGCGGCCTGCCTTCAGGGCGTAAATCGCCACGGAGGCAAGAAAAAGAGCAAGGGAGAGCAACTCTGACACTACGTATCCTCAACAGCGCCAGTTTTCTGGCCAGACATTTATTTAACCGCATAATGTAATCATGCCGTCGTATTGCTGCAATTCTAGCGTCATCAAAGTGTGCTGTTGTTCAGAATTGGTTTATAAATAGCCGGTCTTATCGCGGAAGAAGGGAACTTTTGCGCGTGAGGGGTAAGAGGAACGTCGTAGTGTGCGGATAAGCGAATGGGCGCTCATCCGCACGCTTAGCGGGATCAGGAGAGGAAGTTTACACCCTGTTTCAGCACCAGATCGCAGGCTTTGGCTTTTACTTTTTTACCCAGCTCGGTATTGCCCAGGCTTTCAAGATTCAGCTGCTGGCCATCTTTTGCATTCAGCAGGCCCTGGATGCCGTCCATATAGCTGGTGTCTTTTTTCTGCTCGGCGGCAGTGTCCAGACCCAGTTTATCCAGCACCTGAGATTTGATGTTATCGACGTTGGCAACCGAGGTGATTTTCTCTTTTGCACAGTAACCCATAATGCCCGCCGCGTTGTTCATGGTGCTGGAGCTCAAAGATTGCGAGCCGCCATTGAGCAGGCTGGTTAATGAGGAGAGGGATGTACCGCTCTGCTGGCTGCTGCTCTGGCCGCCCAACTGGCTGGCGGCGCTGCTCAGCGTGTCGGTCAGGGAACTGGCGTTAGCCGCCGTAGCGAAGAAGGCGCCTGCAAGGATCGCGCTGCAAAACAGGGATTTGGTTGTTTTCATGAGAAGTGCTCTAATCATACAATGAATGTGTTAGGCCGCCAGTATACTCCCGGTAGCCACTAAGATTTATCTCAATACTCTTTGCCCGTTACCCGGCTGCGATAGCTGTCCCAGTTAAAAATCACCCACAGACTATTACCAAGACGCATACGGTCCATCACGCGCTCTCCCAGCAACTTGTTCATCTCATCCATATTGCTGTTGGTGAGCATGCCGGTAGGGCGCTTGGAAGAAGAGCGACGATCGACAATCTGGTTGATGATCACTTTCTCGTAGCGTGACTCTGTTTGTACGCCGATTTCGTCAATTACCAGCAAGTCAACCTGGCTGAGATCGTTAAGCAGTTGTTCTTCGCTGGTTTCCCGATTGCTGAAAGTATCCTTCATGGCCGACATAATGTCGGCAACGGTGATAATCAGCACCGATTTCCCGCGAAGGAGCAGTTCGTTACAAATGGCTGCCGCCAGGTGGTTTTTCCCGGTGCCAGGCTTGCCGGAGAAGATAAAGCTGGCAATGTTGCCATCGAACTCTTCCACGTACTGACGCGCTTTGGACAGCGCGTTCATCTGGCCTTCGTTTTCCACGCGATAATTGTCGAACGAGCAGTTCTGGTGCAGCGGGCGAATGCCCGAGCGGTTAAACGTGCGCTGCATCTTCATGGCGCGGTTTTCCCGCTCCAGCGCAGCGGCGCGGATTTTTCCCTGCTCTTTTTGCCAGGCCAGCAGCTCTTCACCGGTGGTGAAGGCGGGCTTGACGTTCGCCGGCATCATCTTTTGCAGGCGTTGCATTAAATCGCCAACGTTTTTCATGCTCATCCTCTGAAACCAGGGGGAATATGGCTATCGGGTTCGGATACGCTATTCAGATCGCGCTTCGGCTGGCCGTTGTTACTCGCGCGGCCCATTTGTACGCTACGCGCCAGTTTTTGCTGCCACTGTACATGATGGAACACTTTCCCTTCCGCCTGCCAGTAAGCGACAAAAGAAGCCAGCTCTTCCGGGGTGACCGGCTCGCTGAGGGCAATACCCCACAGGGCAGAAAGCCGCAAAAATTCGGCATCTGGTTGCCAGCCTGCGTACATGGCAAACTTACCCATCGGCACGGCAACAGGGACGGGCGCAGGCTCTTCAAAGAACTGCGCATCCAGCGCCACGTCGCTGCCCGGACGGGCGAGCTTTTCTTCCAGCGCTAACAATTGTGCCAGCCGTTCCGGCGTGATGGCGTAGAACGCGGGCGCATTGTTCGCAAACACGGCCAGTGCGCCACCTTCCGTTTTAGCAAGAATGGCAGCAGGATCGGCGACAAAGGCGTCAATACCAATCACGTTCGGCGTCAAAATACGAGAAGACATAACACTATCTCAATACAGAAAAACAACAGGAAGGCTGCGGTTTTCCCGCAGGTTAATGTGCATATAGTAGCACAGAGCATGAAGGTGACGGCAGCCTTAATCCCGCGCTGCCGTCGTGTAGAAAGTTACACGCGTGGGCGTTTGCGATATAGCCACAGGCCTGGAATCGACAGGCCGATAGAGAGCGCGCCGACAATCGACGAGGCTTTCAGGAAGTTGCTGAGGAGGGCAATCATCAATTCTTCCGTGTAACCGAAATGACTGATTTTCACGGCGGAAATCATCGCGGTATAGGCCGAGATACCGGGAAACATGGGGATGACGGCGGCCACGGTAAAGATCTTCGGATGCGCCAGGTACCAGCGCGACCAGCGGATACCGATGCTGCCGACCAGGATCGCAGCGAGAAATGTTGCCCACTCAATATTGAACCCGGCGGTCATCATCACAAAACGCGAGCTGTGGCCGATCGCGCCCAGCAGCGCACACCACGGCAGCGCCCGGTGCGGCACGTTGAATACCATCGCAAAACCAACCGCGGGAATGGATGAGAGAATGATGTCCTGAACCAGCGCCAGCATAAAGTCGATTATACCCATCCGCGCAGCCCCCAAACGGTCATTGCCATCACCACGCCCACGCAGGTTGCAAGAGTCAGCAGGCTGGCAATGGCCCAGCGCGCCAGCCCGGTATTGATATGGCCCTTAAACATGTCGGCCACGGCGTTAATGAGCGGGAAGCCCGGCACCAGCAGCAGTACGCTGGCTGCCATCGCCACGGTGGAGGTTTGGCTGAATGCAGGCACGCGCAGCAGCAGGCCGGAGACGGTAGTAGCGGCAAAGGCGGTGATACAGAAATTGATTTGCGGGTGCATCGCGCGGTGCGTGAGAACCTGGCGAATGTACATTGCGATGGTGCTGGCGCAGAGCGTGACGAACGCGCCATCCCAGCCGCCGTTGTTGAGTTTGCAGAAGCAGGCGCAGGAAAGGCCGACCATCATCACCACTAACCAGCGCGGATAGCGCAGCGGCTTGATTTGCGTGAAGCGTTTGGCGACATCGCGCGCATCCAGCAGTTTATGCTCTGCCATGATGACGATGTGCTGGATTTCGGTAACGACGTGCATGTTGATGCCGCGATCGGCATTTTTACGCGTCGACGTAATACATTGCCCGTCTTTAATGGTCGATAAAACAATGGCATTCGGTGAAATGGCTATTTCGACGCTGTCCATTCCCAACGCGCGGCCTAAACGTGACGACAGCTCATCAACCAGCGCGCTTTCCGCGCCGTGCTGCAGCAGAAAAAGGCCGCACTGAATACAGAGCCGCGTAATGCCGCGCTGGGTATTGTGATCTACTTCCGTGGTCATCCTGCATCCTCGGTACATCTACCTGATGGCTTACTTTTACCCGAAGCGCTGTTGGCAGGAGTCCGTGTCGGATCAAAAAATGTGCAAAAAGGCGCCTGTGTTTTATATCTGGCGATAATTTGACGCCCGCCACACTTTCTGAAAATTGTCGAAAAGTGCAGCTTTTGAACAGATTTTGCCCTTCTTTTCCCCCACGCCCTTATCAAAAATGCATGAATAAACTTTATGCAAACATAAAACAAACAAATAATTAACTTATTCGACGTGAGGCAACCCTATGAAGACACAAGTAGTAATTATTGGCGCGGGGCCTTCCGGGCTGCTGTTGGGGCAGTTGCTGCATAACGCAGGTATTCAGACGCTCATTCTGGAGCGTCAGACACCGGACTACGTGCTGGGGCGCATACGCGCCGGTATTCTGGAAAGCGGCACGGTTGGCCTGCTGCGCGAAGCGGGCATGGCGAAACGGATGGATGCGGAAGGGCTTGTGCATCATGGGGTGGAGTTTCTGTTTAACGGCAAGCGCATTCCGGTGCCGCTGAGTGAACTGACCGGCGGCAAGAGCGTAATGGTGTACGGGCAGACCGAAGTGACCCGTGACCTGATGGAGGCCCGGCATGCCAGCGGGGCGCCCGCTATTTATGGCGTAAGCGATGTGTGTATCGATGACATCAAAAGTGACAGGCCAACGGTCACCTTTACCAAAGGCGGCGAAACCTGCCGCGTTTCCTGCGATTTTGTCGCCGGATGCGATGGCTTCCACGGCGTTTCACGCCAAACCATTCCGCGCGAAATTTTGCGGGAATACGAAAGCGTCTGGCCGTTTGGCTGGTTGGGGATGCTGGCCGATACGCCGCCGGTGAATTCCGAACTGATTTACGCGCATCATGAACGTGGATTTGTTCTTTGTAGTCAGCGCTCACTAACTCGTAGTCGCTACTACTTACAGGTTCCGTTAACGGAAAAAGTCGAACAGTGGTCTGACGAACGCTTCTGGCAAGAGCTGAAGCGCCGCCTGCCAGAGGATCTGAGCCAAAAGTTAGTGACTGGTCACTCACTTGAAAAGAGCATCGCCCCACTGCGCAGTTACGTGGTAGAACCGATGCAGTATGGCCGCCTGTTCCTGGTGGGCGATGCCGCGCACATCGTACCGCCAACGGGCGCAAAAGGCCTGAATCTGGCGGCGTCGGACGTCAATTATCTTTGGCGCATTCTGTGCCAATATTATCAGCACGGGCGGGCCGACCTGCTCGACCGGTACTCGCAGCTGGCGCTAAATCGCGTCTGGAAAGGGGAGCGCTTTAGCTGGTTTATGACCCATCTGCTGCATGATTTTCAGGATAAAAGTGAATTCGATAAAAAGATGCAGGAAGCCGATCGTCTGTATTATCTGGGGTCGCGCGCCGGCCTGACAACGATCGCAGAGAACTATGTTGGTCTGCCCTACGAGGCGGTAGAGTCGTTGTAACTTTATTCCCCTCACTGTTATCATTTAAGCGTGAGGGGATATACTTCCATATTAATTCAAATAATAAATACACATCAAGCAAAACATATAATTAATAAATGTTTTAATTATAACTTACGCGTTTATTCATTTTTTCTAACTGCATTTATATTACCATTTTATAAACAATATGACATATTATGTCGGTTAACCTTTCGCCGTGGTGGTATTTATTTAAATATATTGATTGCATTTAATTCATCAGGGTAAAGAAGGGTATTTCAGGAACAAGGAAGAACAGGTCCATTTTTTAACAAAACACCCTCGTGATTGAGTATAAAAAAGGATCTTCGATTGGATGCGGAGGTTTTATGTTACAAGGATACTGCAAGTTTGGCGTCATTATCAGTAAGATACCGGTAATGCAGTCGGGGTTAAATGCGATCATGAGCGCGCATTTCCCTGATTATGAGCTGAATGCTTGCCACTCACTGGAAGAGCTTACGCTGCTCCAGCTTCGTCGGGCTGACCTGGTGCTGGTCGATCTCTCTGGCGATATTCATCAACCGCGCAACGTGTGCGAGCAATATTACTCTTTATTAACGCAATATCGTGATATTCATTGGGTTTTTCTGGTAAGCCGCCCGCTTTATCCCCTTGCTGTTGAATTTCTGATGCGTCCGGAAAGCACCCTGCTGTCTGATTCTGAACCCGTTGAACGGGTGGTCATGGCGATTCGCCAGGGCGGAGCTTCCGCCGAGCGTATCAGCCAAACGCTGCTGGTGCCGGAATACGATGCTATTCATGCTGAAAATGAAAAAATGGTGATGCTGACGCTGTCAGAACGTAAGGTTTTACGTCTGCTGGCGAAGGGATGGGGCATTAATCAAATCGCCACCTTGTTGAAAAAGAGCAATAAAACGATCAGCGCGCAGAAGAATAGCGCGATGCGTCGTTTGTCATTACGCAGCAACGCGGAAATGTATGCCTGGATCAACAGCACTCAGGGAATGAAGGAACTCAATCTCTACTCAGCATATGGAGAACCGGCAGAATGGAAAAACATCACGGAAAGCAGCATGTCGCTATAGTCGAACCCTGCGTGATGGCGGAAGTCGGCCTGCGCCATCTGCTCGCCGCGTCTTCCAGAAGCCCCTATGTATTTCATTTTTTCCGCTCGGCAGAGGCGTTACGAGAATCTCTGCTGAGCGATAACTATTTTGCGGTTATTTGTTGCCTGTCAGGCACGCGTGAACTGCGCCTGGAAAGCCTGCTTATTCAGGACGAAATAGCGAACAGCAGGCCAGATATTCTACGCATTATTCTGGCGAGCGATCGCCAGGAGGTCGAACTGATCAAGCAACTCTCTCCGACGTTGCTGAACGGCGTGGTAAGCAAGGCAGAATCACTCTCCAGGCTAAAGAGCACGATCCTTGAACTTTTGCGCAACGGCGGCACGCAGCAGCCCGCGCAGGATGAGGGCGATATTACCGTTCATCACCGCTTTCTCAGCCCAACCGAGCTAGCCATATTACGGTATATGACCTGCGGCTACTCCCTGACGGATATCGCCGCGCGGCTTGAACGCAATATTAAAACCATTCGCGCGCATAAATTTAATGCGATGGCGAAACTGGGCGTCAATTCCGATATTGGCTTACTGAGCGCCGCCGATTTACTGATGTCGCTGCCCGATCGGGAAGGGTTATCCAGCGATCTGTCCTTTTTTCAGTAGTACCATTCCGGCGCGCGGCCGCTCCGGTGCCGGATGATTAAAGACATACATCGACCCAGGTCGCTTCCGTCAGCTGCGCCATGCGTTCGGGGGATATCCGCACCGCGCTGTGCGTCGCGCCGGCGGCAGGTAAAACTTCAGAATAGTGCTGCAAAGACACATCGCAATAAACGGCGAGCGGGTTTTCCAGGCCAAACGGGCATACGCCGCCGACCGGGTGGCCGGTTAACGTTACCACTTCATCGCTGCTTAGCATGCGAGCTTTGGCGCCGAAGGTGGCTTTGAGTTTTTTATTATCCAGTCTGGCATCGCCTTTCGCCACGATCAGAATGACCTGGTCTTTAACTTTCAGCGACAGCGTTTTGGCGATTTGCCCCGGCTCAACATGGTGGGCTGCGGCGGCAAGAGCGACGGTAGCTGTGCTCTGCCCTAATTCAATGATTTCAATATCGGGGGCGTGTTCGGCGAAGAATTGCCGCACAGATTGCAGGCTCATTGGCATCTCCTGAAAAATTGTGGCGTTAAATCTGTCACAAGCCTCGAATCCTGTAAATATTTGCCTGATGGGAATCGGATAAAACCGCGTTTTCTGGATCTCCTTCACAATCACTGCAACCGGTTACAGTAACCGGTTGCAGTTCTGTTGAGAGGAGATTAAAACTGTGGGTGTCACTTAGGTGTATCCAAATAATAACAGCCCTGTACGACGCGTCGCGTAACACGCGTTTGTAGAGCGGCAAAATCGTTGTTGCTGTGCTTACGTCTCAAGCCTGTCAGGAGGGCTGCTATGTCTGCTGGTCACACTGCGTTTAATTTAATTTTCCGGTTCGTGGAAAACTACGTCAGCCCCGTCGCCGGGCGTATTTCCTCGCAACGTCACGTGATGGCAATTCGTGACGGCTTTATCTCGGCGATGCCGTTTATGATTGTCGGCTCGTTCTTACTGGTGTTTGCTTACCCGCCATTTTCGCCCGACACCACCTGGGGTTTTGCCCGTGGATGGTTAGATTTAGCAAAAGAGTTTGAAGGCCGTATTCTGACGCCGTTCGATATGACGATGGGCATTATGTCTATCTACATCTGCGCGGCGATTTCCTATAACCTTGGCAAACATTACGAAAAATCCCACCAGCTTGATCCATTTATGTGCGCCATGTTGTCGATTATGGCGTTTTTGCTGGTCGCTGCGCCGAAAACCAACGGTACGTTGCCAGTCGACAGCCTTGGCGGCACCGGAATTTTCACCGCCATTCTGGTGGCGATTTACTGCGTTGAACTGATGCGTTTCTTGAAAGCGCACAACATCGGTATCCGCCTGCCAGATCAGGTGCCGCCGATGATCAAAAACTCGTTCGACCTGCTGATTCCGGTGCTGGTGGTGGTGCTGACGCTCTATCCGCTGAGCCTGCTGATTCAGAGCCAGTTTGGTATGCTGATCCCACAAGCGATTATGTCGCTGTTTAAACCGCTGGTGTCGGCCGCTGACTCCTTACCGGCGATTCTGCTGGCGGTATTGATTGGCCATCTGCTGTGGTTTGCGGGCATTCACGGGGCGGCGATTGTCTCCGGGATGCTGCAGATGTTCTGGCTGACCAACCTTGGTCTGAACCAAACTGCGCTGGCACAAGGCGCGCCGTTGCCACATATCTTTATGGAAGCCTTCTGGACCTTCTTTATCGTTATTGGCGGTTCGGGTGCGACGATGGGGCTGGTTATTTGTTATCTGCGTAGTCGTTCCGCGCATCTGCGCTCGATTGGTCGTTTGAGCGTCGTGCCAAGCATGTTCAACATTAACGAACCGGTGATTTTCGGTACGCCTATTGTTATGAACCCGGTGTTCTTCATTCCGTTCCTGCTGGCACCGATGGTTAATGCCGTACTGGCCTGGGCGGCAATGAAATTGGATCTCATTGGTCGCGTTATCTCGGTTGTTCCGTGGACGGCTCCCGCACCGATTGGCGGCGCATGGGCGTTAGGCTGGGATTTCCGCGCGGCGATTCTGGTGGTGCTGCTGGCCTGCGTATCCGCCATCATCTACTACCCGTTCTTCAAGGTGTATGAGAAACAGCTACTGGCACAGGAAGAGGAAGAAGCGCAGCGCGCGGCTGAAGAGAGCCAGCAGGTTGCGTAACGATTGAGTTGGGATTGTTGCCGGGTGGCGCTGCGCTTGCCCGGCCTACGGCTTAATATCCCGTAGGCCTGATAAGCGTAGCGCCATCAGGCATGGCTCGATCTCACTATTTCAGCGTGCAGTCACCGCATTGCTGCACATCCGGCAGGCGGTAACGCTGACAGCAGGTACGACGGACCAGCAATCCCTCACGCGGCACGACGGTGCGCCAGAGCGGGTTATCCTGGCCGCAGGAAAGGGTTTTCGCAAAGAAGAATTGTTGGCGTAGGCTATTAACCTGCTGTTCGCCCAGCACGGTTTTCATCTCACCCAGATACCAGTTAATCAGATAGCCGGTATTGCTCCAGATAAGTTTCCCGTTGATGTCACCCGTGGCTTCCAGTGCTTCTACCACCGGGATCAACGCCTGTTTAATCAATGTTTCCATGCGTTGCGCTGGCAAAACCTGGCTGGAGTGCGCATCTTCCTGCACATCGACCCAGAAGCACGCTGCACGGCCCGTCTCATGGAACTCAACGTGAAAATGTTCCGGCGAAAGGTCAAGCGCGGCATCTTCCGTTAACAGCGCCAGCATCAGTGGCGGCACCATCAGGCCGATATACCATTGCGCCCATAAAGAGATCAGCGGCTTATTCTCCCGCGTCATGGTCGGCTGGTTACGGTAGATGTGATCGGAATAGAGTGCCAGCAGCGAACTGAGCTCCGTGGGGCGCATCCACTCCGCCAGGGTTTTGGCCTGTGCGGGGTGAGGCTCATCAAGTTTGAAGCACTCCAGCATGTGCGGACGCTGCTCGGCGATTTTGTCGCGCACGGAGTCAGCCAGCGAGCGCTCACGTTTGTGAAGCGGGGCGCGCCAGATAATACCCTCTGCAATCGGTGCGGAACGGTAGGCCATAGAATTCGCTGGATACAAATCTAAATGATAATGATTGCCAATCCTAGCTATAGATAAAACCGAGCGCAAGGTATTTTGTGTTCCCTACGCTCAGGTTGTGAGGTTAGTACTGCGGAAGGGCGTCGCTGGTGAGAATGTTATTTCGACCCAGGCGTTTGGCTTCGTAGAGGGCTTTATCGGCATTTTCCAGCGCTTTATCAATCTCTTCGCCCTCAAGTGGAGCAATGCCAATACTGATGGTCACGTTCGTTGCGACACTGGCGTTGAGAATGTGCGGAATTTTAAGATCGTACACCTTCTGGCGGATGCGCTCTGCGGCACGTTGGGCGCTATCTGCATTACTGTTTGCCAGCAATACCACAAACTCTTCGCCACCGAAGCGGGTGACGATATCACGCGAGCGCACGGCATCGCGCACCGCGGTGGAAACCCGAATCAGCGCCTGATCGCCCATCATATGACCATAGTGATCGTTATAGGCTTTGAAATGGTCGATATCCAGCAGCAGGACATAATGACTTTCTGGCGCAAGCGACATCAACGTGGCGAAGCGATGCTGGAAACCGCGGCGATTGTACAGCCCGGTTAGCGGGTCGAGCATGCTTAAATCGTTCAGCGTTTCGCGCTCTGCCAGTAATTTGTGCATCAGGCTTTGGGCAAAGGCGTCGTTACGCTTTTCAATCAGATGCTGAATGCTTATGCCAACGATGGGTAGCGCAAGACAGAATGACATCCTCGCCCACTGCGCGCTGTCACTGAACAGCAGGCAGATAATAAACACCGGGAGCGAGTGCAGCAGAAACGCCACAATGTTATTCGAAAAAGCGATAGTGCCAATAAACAAGACATTGAGCAGAACGACAATTAAGAAATTAACTTCAGACGGCTGCGTGCCCGGTATTTTTATGACGATATGCCAGGCCCATAAACAGCCAAAAATAACTGAAATTGCGGGAAGATAAATTTTTCGCTCTGCATTCAGCCAGTGCCAGAGCAGCAGGACGCTACTTATACCCAAAATAAACGCGATGGGCAGCGTAAACGCATGAACTTTATAGATAGGGTTCAATAACGAAAATAGCGATGACACCAGATTGAGAAAAAGGAAGAGCCTCAGCGTGAGCTGATACTTTTTGCTGTGCAGAGACCGCCAGGATTGTACTGTCATAAGAGATCGTTATTAATCTTCTGGTTATTAAGAGAAGGTCGCCAGCTGTGAACAAGACAAAGTAGAGCATGCAATAAGTGCACGCAAACCCCTGGAATTGAGAGGGGGAAGTTTACGGTCGCACAATTTATCACCTTATACACCGCATGTCATTATTGGTAAGCGAAAGTTATCAATTCGTGCAGTTCTCAAATGATAAAAATTATCATATGATATTGGTTATCATTATCGATTTGAGAGATGAAACCATGTTGATGAGAACGTTAGGCAGTGGTTGGGGCGTACTGATCTCGGGAATGGCGATTTTTGCTCTTGGCCAGATTGGGCTGTCGATGGATGCCTGGCGCGTGATTATCGCCGCTGGAATGCTACTAACCTGCGTGATGATCTGGCATCGACAATGGCGACATTACGTCTTGCTGCCGTCGTGCGTTGCGCTGATAAGCGGTTTGATGCTGATTGTGATGAATATTAAATAATGAGGAAAAACAGGGAAGTTACTCAGAGGGGAGAACGAGGACTGGTGCGAGGGGGGGGACTTGAACCCCCACGTCCGTAAGGACACTAACACCTGAAGCTAGCGCGTCTACCAATTCCGCCACCTTCGCACAGATATCTCGTTGTTTATATCGCCCTCGTGGTGCGAGGGGGGGGACTTGAACCCCCACGTCCGTAAGAACACTAACACCTGAAGCTAGCGCGTCTACCAATTCCGCCACCTTCGCACAGTGCGAGCGATATAACGTGGTTTATGGTGCGAGGGGGGGGACTTGAACCCCCACGTCCGTAAGGACACTAACACCTGAAGCTAGCGCGTCTACCAATTCCGCCACCTTCGCATACCATCGATACCGTAAAAAGTATCGTTACCACGGAGGCGCATTCTAGAGATTTTCGGCTTGACGTCAATAGTTAATTATTGGATGTGGCGCGATTGCTGCAAAAAACGGCGATTGTGCTGCGCCTGATGCGCTTCGCTTATCAGGCCTACGGGATCGGTAGGCCTGATAAGACGGTGCTGCTTAGGCTTTCTTCGCCTGACGCGTCATGATAACGCGGTACACCTTGAAGCGGCCGGTCTGTGCGATAACTTCGTGGAAACCGAAGGTGTCGTCGAGGATCGCCGGGTAAGGCAGGAAGGCGTTCGCCACAATGCGCAACTCGCCGCCGCTGTTCAGGTGACGCACGGCGGTACGAATCAGCGTTTGCGCGGCATCGAGGCTGGTTTGCAGGCCATCGTGGAACGGCGGGTTGGAGATAATCATATCGAAGCGACCTTTCACTTCGGAGAAGACGTTGCTGGCAAAAACCTCGCCTTCAAAACCGTTGGCCGCAAGCGTGGCGCGGCTGGCTTCTACCGCTGGCGCACTGACGTCGCACAGGGTTAAGCGTACTTTTGGTGAATGACTGGCAAGCATCGCGGCTAATACACCCGCGCCACAGCCGACATCCAGCACTTTACCTTTAGTGTGCGGCGTCAGGGTGGAAAGCAGCAACTGGCTGCCCACATCCAGCCCATCGCGGCTAAACACGCCCGGCAGCGTTTTGATGGTCAGGCCGTCGAGCTGATATTCGCCCCACTGTTTTTCCACATCAAAGGTGGTCTGTTTTTCCAGACGACCATGATACAGGCCACAGCGACGGGCGCTGTCGACTTTGTTCAGCGGTGCGTAATCCGCCAGCATTTGTTCGGCGCTGCGCACGCCGCTGCGGTTTTCACCGACCACAAAAATATCGGTGCCCAGCGGCAGCAGCGACAGAATATTCATTAGCTGGAACTGCGCTTCCGGCTTGTTCTTCGGCCAGTAATAGACCAGCGTATCGCAGTCAGCGACGTCCGCCGCCTCGGCCACCAGGCTGTAACGCACGTTCTCGCCCATCTGCGGGGCCAGCGCCTGCCAGTGGTGGAATTGCTGAGTATGTGCGCGGCTGAATGCCGTGTCGAGGCGGGCAGGCAGGTCATCCTGCAAATCTCCGGCAAACAGAATACGGCTTTGTTCGAAATCATCACTGTGGCGCAGCAAGACTTCACTTGCCGGGGTAAAAGCAGACATGAAAAGCTCCTTCGTTAAACGTGGCGGCGATTATACACTGTTGTTTGCGCGCGAGCGCGTAATTGGCGCAGTTTCGCTGAGTTTGCTATATTTGCGCCCTTGATAGACAGGAGCGTTTCACATGACATCCCGGCGAGACTGGCAATTACAACAGTTGGGCATCACCCAGTGGTCACTCAGGCGCCCCACGGCGTTGCAGGGAGAGATTGCGATTTCGCTGCCGGAACACATTCAACTGGTGATGGTCGCCGATGCGTTACCGTCGCTAAATGAACCGTTGATTAGCGATGTGCTGCGCGCACTGCAGCTTACGCCCGATCGTGTCCTGCAACTCACCCCTGAAAAAGTGGCGATGCTGCCGCAGGGAAAACGCTGCAACTGCTGGCGTCTTGGTAACGATGAGCCCGTATCGCTGGAAGGGGCTCAGGTGTCTACGCCCGCCTTTACTGAATTAAAAGCCAGCGCGCCAGCACGCGCCGCGCTTTGGCAACAAATTTGCGCACATGAACACGATTTCTATCCTCAGCACGACTGATTTACCCGCAGCCTGGCAGATTGAAAAACGCGCCCACGCCTTTCCGTGGAGCGAAAAAACGTTCGCCAGCAATCAGGGCGAGCGTTACCTGAACCTGAAGTTGACCGTTGGCGATGAACTGGCCGCATTCGCCATCACCCAGATAGTGCTGGATGAAGCAACGTTGTTCAATATCGCGGTTGACCCGGCGTTTCAGCGTCGCGGCCTCGGACGTGAGCTGCTGGAGTACGTGATTGACGAAGTCGAGAAGCGCGGTGTCGCCACGTTATGGCTGGAAGTGCGGGCCTCGAACGCGCCCGCGATTGCGCTCTATGAGAGTTTAGGTTTTAACGAAGCGACGATTCGCCGCAATTACTACCCGACGGTAGACGGGCATGAAGATGCGATTGTGATGGCTTTGCCGCTCAGTATGTAAGCAAAACAAGGTGATACGATGAAGTGGGACTGGATTTTCTTTGACGCCGACGAAACGTTGTTTACGTTTGACTCTTTCAGCGGCTTACAGCGGATGTTTCTCGACTATAGCGTGACCTTTACCGCCGAAGATTTTCAGGACTACCAGTCTGTGAATAAACCGTTGTGGGTGGATTACCAGAACGGGGCGATTACGTCGCTACAGCTTCAGCGTCAGCGTTTTGTTGGCTGGGGCGAACAGCTTAACGTACCGCCGGAAGAGCTGAACGACGCGTTTATGAATGCGATGGCAGAAATCTGCGCACCGCTGCCGGGCGCGGCTTCGCTTATCAACGCGCTGAAAGGCAAAGTGAAAATGGGGATCATCACCAACGGTTTCACTTCCCTACAGCAGATTCGCCTTGAGCGCACCGGTTTTCGCGATCACTTTGATTTACTGATTATTTCTGAAGAGGTCGGCGTCGCTAAACCTGACCGCCGCATTTTCGATTACGCGCGAGAACTAGCCGGTAACCCGGACCCTTCGCGTCTGTTAATGGTCGGAGATACCGCCGCGTCGGATATCCTTGGCGGCATGAACGCGGGCTGGTCGACCTGCTGGCTGAATGCGCACCAGCAGCCGCTGCCGGAAGGCATCAAACCCGACTATACCGTTTCGTCATTAAGTGAACTGGAGTTACTCCTGTGTAAACAGTGATTGCCTGTCCCCCTTTGATGGGTAAAATAGCCGCAATTTTTCGTATTTAACGTGCGCAGCCCTTTGCTGCGCCTGGAAAGAAGATCCCACTATGACGTTGTCTCCTTATTTGCAAGAGGTGGCGAAGCGCCGCACTTTTGCCATTATTTCCCACCCGGATGCCGGTAAAACGACGATTACCGAAAAGGTTCTCCTGTTCGGACAGGCGATTCAGACTGCGGGTACGGTAAAAGGCCGTGGCTCCAGCCAGCACGCGAAATCTGACTGGATGGAGATGGAAAAACAGCGTGGTATTTCTATCACCACGTCGGTGATGCAGTTCCCGTATCACGACTGCCTGGTGAACCTGCTTGACACCCCTGGGCACGAAGACTTCTCGGAAGATACCTACCGTACCCTGACGGCGGTCGACTGCTGCCTGATGGTTATCGATGCCGCGAAAGGTGTCGAAGATCGTACTCGTAAGCTGATGGAAGTTACCCGTCTGCGCGATACGCCGATCCTCACCTTTATGAACAAACTCGACCGTGACATCCGCGACCCGATGGAGCTGCTGGATGAAGTGGAAAACGAGCTGAAAATCGGCTGTGCGCCGATTACCTGGCCGATTGGCTGCGGCAAGCTCTTCAAAGGTGTTTACCATCTCTATAAAGACGAAACCTATCTTTATCAGACCGGTAAAGGCCACACCATTCAGGAAGTGCGCATCGTTAAAGGGCTGAATAACCCGGAACTGGATGCCGCCGTCGGTGAGGATCTGGCGCAGCAGCTGCGTGATGAGCTGGAACTGGTGCAGGGCGCGTCGAACGAATTCGATAAAGAGCTGTTCCTCGCTGGCGAAATCACCCCGGTCTTCTTCGGTACCGCGTTGGGTAACTTCGGTGTGGATCACATGCTGGACGGTCTGGTGGAGTGGGCGCCCGCGCCGATGCCGCGTAAAACCGACACCCGCGAAGTGGTTGCAGCGGAAGAGAAATTCTCTGGCTTCGTCTTCAAAATTCAGGCCAACATGGACCCGAAACACCGTGACCGCGTGGCGTTTATGCGCGTCGTTTCTGGTAAGTATGAGAAAGGCATGAAGCTGCGCCAGGTGCGAATTGGTAAAGACGTGGTCATTTCTGATGCGCTGACCTTTATGGCGGGCGACCGTTCTCACGTAGAAGAAGCGTATCCGGGCGACATTATCGGCCTGCATAACCACGGCACCATTCAGATTGGCGATACTTTTACCCAGGGCGAGATGATGAAGTTCACCGGTATTCCGAACTTCGCGCCGGAACTGTTCCGTCGTATTCGTCTGCGCGATCCGCTTAAACAGAAACAGCTGCTTAAAGGGCTGGTTCAGCTTTCCGAAGAGGGCGCGGTGCAGGTATTCCGTCCTATCGCCAATAACGATTTGATCGTTGGCGCGGTCGGTGTACTGCAGTTTGACGTGGTTGTGGCGCGACTGAAGAGTGAATACAACGTTGAAGCGATTTACGAATCGGTAAACGTCGCGACCGCCCGTTGGGTGGAAGGCAAAGACGTGAAGAAATTCGAAGAGTTTAAACGTAAGAACGAAGTTCAGCTGGCGCTGGATGGCGGCGATAACCTGACTTACATTGCCCCAACCATGGTTAACCTCAACCTGACGCAGGAACGTTATCCTGACGTCGAGTTCCGCAAAACACGCGAGCACTAATCCCTCCGGAAGCACGGCCTGCGCCGTGCTTCCGCGTTTTTCCCCTCACTTTTCCCGACTGCGGAAAGTTCTTAATTGCACCCCTATCTCACCCATTTTGCTGGTTTTTTAAACGATTACGCCTGCAAGTTGCCGAGAGTGTTCTATATTTAACAGAGTGATGAGCAAGTTGCTGGTTTAATGCACTTTGTTATTTATGAATATTAGCGCATTAACCCATCAAATATTCTCATCGCAGTATGAAAAACCATAAACCGGTCGGGGATAACCGACTCACCAGGAGGACGGGTGTCGTCCTCAGCAGCATAACGGCCATGGAGCCGGGTGCGCAAAAACCGGGCAATACAAGGAGATATGATGATGACTAAGATGAAAATGGGAAAAACGTTGCTGGCCGTCATTCTGGGCTCTGCGGTGATGAGCGGTTCTGCGCTGGCAGAAAGTAATACCGCCTCTGACGCTGGACAGAAAGTTGATAGCTCGATGAATAAAGTCGGCAACTTTATGGATGACAGCGCCATTACGGCGAAAGTAAAAGCGGCGCTGGTTGACCATGATGCAATTAAGAGCACCGATATTTCGGTAAAAACCGAGAATAAAGTGGTGATCTTAAGCGGTACCGTCGATAACCAGTCTCAGTCCGATCAGGCCACGTCTCTGGCGAAAGGGGTTGAGGGCGTGAGCAGCGTCGAGAACAAACTGACCATTCGTGAAGGCAAAGCCGATAGCATGAAAGGTTACGCGGGCGATGCGGCAACCACCAGTGAAGTGAAGGCTAAGCTGCTGGCCGATGACATCGTACCGTCACGCAAAGTGAAAGTTGAAACCACCGACGGCGTAGTAACGCTGACCGGCACGGTTGAATCTAAAGCGCAGGTAGAACGCGCAGAGAGTATCGCTAAAGCCGTAGACGGCGTGAAAAGCGTAGAAAACGACCTGAAAACGCCGTAACGGCCGCTCAGGAAAATATTGATGCATTTTTAATTTTTAATATCGCTGGTGTCGCCTGAGTGCGTTGAGAAGCGGTGACATTAACTATGGTAAAGGAGAATCGTATGTTTCGTTGGGGCATTATCTTTCTGGTTATCGCGTTAATTGCCGCTGCACTGGGCTTTGGTGGGTTAGCAGGTACCGCAGCAGGTGCGGCGAAAATTGTGTTTATCGTCGGTATCATCCTGTTCCTGGTCAGCCTGTTTATGGGCCGCAGACGTCCGTAGCGTCTGATACAGACAATTTACAAAGCCAGTCTTCGGACTGGCTTTTGTCGTTTAGCGCCTTTATCGGACTGCCTAAGGATCGGTAGGCCTGATAAGCGCAGCGCCATCAGGCGCAGTTCGGCGCAGCTGCCGGATGCCGGCGTACCGCCTTATCCGGCCTACAAAAACGTAAATAAATTGGGGTACACTGGACCGCAGCATGTTGCCGGAGAAACCGCATGACCTTTCGTTTTATCGACACCCATTGTCACTTTGATTTCCCACCGTTTACCGGTGATGAAACAGCAAGCCTTACTCTGGCCGCGCAGGCAGGCGTCGAAAAAATCATTGTTCCGGCAACTGAGGCGTCGCGGTTTGATACGGTGTTATCGCTTGCCTCCCAACATGCGCCGCTGTATGCCGCGCTGGGCCTGCATCCTGGCGTTATTGAAAAACATGATGACAGAAGCCTGGAAGCACTGGCGTCGGCGCTGGCATCAAAGCCGGAAAAACTGATTGCCGTCGGTGAGATTGGCCTCGATCTCTATCGCGAAGATCCGCAATTTGAACGCCAGCAACGTCTGCTGGATGCCCAACTGCAACTCGCGAAACAGTACGATCTCCCCGTGATCCTTCATTCCCGCCGCACCCACGATAAACTGGCGATGCACCTGAAACGTCATGCGCTACCGCGAACCGGCGTGGTGCATGGTTTTTCCGGTAGCCTGCAACAGGCGGTGCGGTTTGTTGAACTGGGTTATAAGATTGGCGTCGGCGGCACCATCACCTATCCGCGCGCCAGCAAAACGCGTGCTGTCATGGCGCAACTTCCGCTCAGCGCATTAGTGCTGGAAACAGACGCGCCGGATATGCCGTTAAACGGCTATCAGGGGCAGCCCAACCGTCCGGAACGCGTGGCGCAGGTCTTTCATGAACTGTGCACGCTACGCGATGAATCTCCGGCAGACATCGCGGAAGCGTTGTGGTGCAACAGCCACCAGCTCTTTTTCTGATTTGTTAACAACTGGTGTGATTTGAGTCTCATTATTAACTTTTACTCGCTGAGTCTTGCGTAAAATATGTGATGTCACGCGAGAAGGATAGTGACGGAACGTTATAATCGTGGCGCGTTAAGTTGCGTCATTTTCAACGTTTCAATACACAGGGACTCTGTATGCAAATCCTCATGGGACTCATCGGCATGGTGGTGCTGCTGGCCATTGCCTTACTTCTCTCCAATAATCGTCGAGCGATCAATCTCCGAACTGTGCTGGGTGCCTGGCTGATTCAGGTCGGAATTGGTGCGCTTATTCTTTATGTTCCCGCTGGTCGCAAGGTGCTGCTGGCGATGTCCGAAGGCGTGGCGAACGTCATTGCTTACGGTAACGAAGGTATCGGCTTCCTGTTTGGCGGGCTGGTATCCGACAAGATGTTTGAAGTCTTCGGCGGCGGCGGTTTTGTTTTCGCGCTGCGCGTACTGCCGGTTATCGTCTTCTTCTCCTCGCTGATTGCCGTGCTCTACTACCTCGGCATTATGCAGTTTGTGATTCGTATTCTGGGCGGTGCGCTACGTGCGGTGCTAAAAACGTCGCGTACGGAATCGCTCTCCGCGACGGCAAATATTTTTGTTGGGCAAACCGAAGCGCCGCTGGTGGTGCGCCCGTACATCGCCACCATGACGCGTTCTGAGCTGTTCGCGGTAATGTGCGGCGGCCTGGCATCGGTGGCCGGTTCGGTTCTGGCGGGTTACGCGCAGATGGGCGTGCCGCTGGAGTATCTGATCGCCGCATCGTTTATGGCGGCGCCGGGCGGCCTGTTGTTCGCGAAAATCATCGTGCCGGAAACGGAAAAACCGCACGACTCGCCGAACCTGGAAGCCGAAGCGGATAACCCGGATGCCCCGGCAAACGTGCTGGATGCCGCGGCGTCTGGTGCCGCATCGGGTATGCAACTGGCGTTAAACGTGGGCGCGATGCTGCTGGCGTTTATCGCGCTGATCGCGCTGCTGAACGGTATGCTCTCCGGGATTGGCGGCTGGTTTAACCATCCTGAACTGTCGCTGCAAATGATCCTCGGCTGGGTCTTCTCGCCGCTGGCGTGGGTGATTGGCGTACCGTGGAGCGAAGCAACGGTGGCGGGGTCGTTTATCGGCCAGAAACTGATCATCAACGAATTCGTGGCTTACATGAACTTTGGTGCGTACCTCAAGCCCGATGCTGAAGTCGCGGCCGCCGGGCTGCAGGTGATTTCCGCGCATTCGAAGGCGATTATTTCGTTTGCCTTGTGTGGCTTTGCCAACCTGTCGTCGATCGCCATTCTGATTGGCGGATTGGGCGGCATGGCGCCGAATCGTCGTCAGGATATCGCCCAGCTTGGCCTGCGCGCGGTGGCGGCGGGGACGCTCTCTAACCTGATGAGCGCCACTATCGCCGGGGTATTCCTCGCGCTATAAGTAAAGCGCCGGAGGGATAATCTGCGTTATCCCTCTGGCCCGCAGCGCCTGTGCCAGCGCTTCAATGTCGTCTGGCCCGGCGCTACGCCACGTTTTTGCCTCGCCGTACACGCCATACGCATGAAACGCATTCAGCCGCACCGGCACCTCTCCCAGCTTAAGAATAAACGCGCTTAACGCCTCTATCTCTTGCAGATAATCGCTTTGCTGCGGGATCACCAACAAACGCAATTCCGCCAGTAAGCCACGCTCCGCCAGCCAGTGAATACTCGCCTTGATGCGCTGATTGCTTCGCCCGGTCAGCGCCTGATGCGTGGTTTCACGCCAGGCTTTTAAATCGACCATCACGCCGTCGCACAGCGGGCGCAATTTTTCCCAGCCTGCGGTAGACAGCTCGCCGTTGCTGTCGACCAGGCAGGTGAGATGGCGCAGGGCGGGCGACTGGCGAATCTGTTCAAACAGCGCGCAGACGAACGGTAACTGTGTGGTGGCCTCACCGCCGCTGACGGTGATCCCTTCGATAAACGGTGCGGCGCGGGTAATCTGCTGGAGGATCTGCTCTATGCTCCAGAGCTGGGCCATCGGTGTCGCCTGCTGCGGGCACATTTGCAGGCAGGTGTCGCATTGCTCGCAGGCGTCCTCCTGCCAGTAAACGCGTCCACCCTGGATGGAAAGCGCCTCGTGCGGACAATGCAGCACGCATTCGCCACAGTCGTTACAACGGCCCATCGTCCATGGGTTATGGCAGTTTTTACAGCGCAGATTACACCCTTGCAGGAACAGGGCCAGGCGGCTGCCCGGCCCATCCACGCACGAGAAGGGGATGATTTTACTGACTAAAGCGCATCTGCTGTTCATGGCTGACCACTCGCGGTTGGCGTTCCAGAATGCGCGTATTGCGCGCGGCTTCTTCACCCAGCCAGGTTGTGTTGGTGCGTGAACCGTCGGCGCGGTACTTTTCCAGATCCGACAAACGCACCATGTAGCCCGTGACGCGCACCAGATCGTTACCGCTGACGTTGGCGCTAAACTCGCGCATGCCGACCCTGAACGCCCCAAGGCAAAGCTGCATCACCGCCTGCGGGTTACGTTTCACCGTTTCATCGAGCGTCAGAATGTCGCTAATCCCAGCGGGATAATGCGCGTGATGCGGCGCAACCGCCAGCAGATGACTCACCGGATCGGGTTCATCGCCGTAGGGAAGACGCGCGCCCGGCGTGGTGCCGATATCGGAACTGATCCCCGATTGCGCATGCAGCATTGCACGCTGCTGCCAGCCATAGCGTACGGGCGTGTTCGCGACAAATTCTGCGAGCTGTTCACTGATGCGATAGCCCAGCGCATTGGCCTGCGGATCCTTGCCATAGCGGGCGCTAAGACCGTCTTTCTCACACAGGATATTGACCGCCTCGGCGAGAGAATAGATGCCAAACATCGGCACAAAACGGTCAGGGTCGATCAGACCTTCTGCCACCAGGAAGCTATGATCAAAGAAGTGTGATTGCTCATAGAGGAAAGCACAACGGGCGTCGATGATCTCGATTTGCTGCTGACAGTAGTGCGGCAACACGCGGGTGAAGAAATCGTCCGTGGAGTGACTGCGTTTCGCAACTTCCTGCAAATTAAGGCGCACCAGCGTACTGCCGCCGCCCGCCATCGGCAGGCTGTTGTAACAGCTCACAATACCATAGTGGCCTTTTGTGAAAATATTATCATTCATTGGGCCGTTGGCGATGTGGGGTTTACTGCACTCGCAGATATTTTTGCTGACTTCCAGCAGCAGGTCATCCGGGGTGACTGCAGGGTCGTAGATAAAGGTGAGATTGGGTGCAACCTGCTTCAATTCTGCATCTGCACGCAGAATAGCGCGCGTGATCGGCGTATCGGCGGGGCCAATATTCACATGTGTGAAGGCATCCGGGAGCGTGCGATCGAGATAGCGCCAGAAACGTTTTATTCGGCTATCGATTTCTTCTTGTGTTAGAATTCTAACATACGGCATCAATAGCGCATCAAGATGACCGAGGAATACCGGCATGGCGGTCACGGAAGGCACATGGTGATACAGAATGGTGAGCAAAGAGAGCGCATCATCCAGATCCTGAGCGCCTTCCAGCTCCAGCCATTCTGAACCGTTTGCCAGAAATCGCGCGTAGTCCGGCAGCACGTAGCGCGGCTTGTAGGGCGCATGGCCTTCGAACATATCGCAGATAACGCCCTCCGTCAGCGCGGCCTGCGCAGCGGCAGGAAGCGCAGGATAAGGCAGCGCGTTTTCCGCCTCCAGCGCCAGAAAATGGCGTTTCTGTTCCGGGCTTAGTACAGGGCTTGTCACAATTTTCTGGCACTGTTGCAGCACCGGTGAAGCGGTCGATGTTGGCATCATAATTTCCTCAGGCGAGCGATGGGCGAAGTGTAGGAAAAAGCGCGCAGCAGTCTTTTGATCCCAGACGGCTCTCCACGCGTTTTCTTCTGTCGGAAGGGTAAGAAATTTGATTAAGCTCTCATTATGGGAATGCAAACTTTTCGCTTTGTTTCATTAACTGTGATGAGTGTCGAAGTGTGAGTGCGGGTCGGTGTTACAATAGTCACATACCCGCAAGGTGAAATTTTAAAGTCGGAGAACAAAATGACTGATTTAACGGCAAGCAGCCTGCGTGCATTAAAACTGATGGACCTGACCACCCTGAACGAAGACGACACCGACGCGAAAGTGATTGCGCTGTGTCACCAGGCGAAAACTCCGGTCGGCAACACGGCAGCGGTCTGCATCTATCCGCGTTTTATCCCGATTGCGCGTAAAACTCTGAACGAACAGGGCACGCCGGATATCCGCATCGCCACCGTCACTAACTTCCCGCACGGTAACGATGACATCGATATCGCGCTGGCGGAAACCCGTGCGGCAATCGCCTACGGCGCTGACGAAGTTGACGTGGTGTTCCCGTACCGCGCGCTGATCGCCGGTAATGAGCAGGTTGGTTTTGACCTGGTGAAAGCCTGTAAAGACGCTTGCGCCGCAGCAAACGTGCTGCTGAAAGTGATCATTGAAACTGGCGAGTTGAAAGAAGAAGCGCTGATTCGCAAAGCCTCTGAAATTGCGATTAAAGCGGGTGCGGACTTCATCAAAACGTCTACCGGTAAAGTACCGGTTAACGCCACCCCGGAAAGCGCACGCATCATGATGGAAGTGATCCGTGATATGGGCGTGTCTAAAACCGTTGGCTTCAAACCGGCGGGCGGCGTACGCAGTGCAGAAGACGCACAGCAGTTCCTGGCGATTGCCGACGAACTGTTCGGCGCAGACTGGGCGGATTCCCGCCACTACCGTTTCGGCGCATCCAGCCTGCTGGCGAGCCTGCTGAAAGCACTCGGCCACGGCGACGGTAAAAGCGCAAGCAGCTACTAAGGCGTTAAGTGCCTGATGGCGCTGCGCTTATCAGGCCTACAGCGATTGTAGGCCGGATAAGGCGACAGCCGCCATCTGGCAATGCTGACGGGCACGGCCCCGGCAAAAACCGCCTTCATACTCTTTTCCTCAGGGAGGTTACCTTGTTTCTCGCACAAGAAATCATTCGTAAAAAACGCGACGGTCACGCATTAAGCGACGAAGAGATTCGTTTCTTTATCAACGGCATTCGCGATAACACCATTTCAGAAGGGCAAATTGCCGCTCTGGCGATGACCATTTTCTTCCATGATATGGCGATTGAAGAGCGTGTCTCGCTGACCATGGCCATGCGTGATTCAGGAACCGTTCTGGACTGGAAAAGCCTTAACCTTAATGGCCCGATTGTCGACAAACACTCTACCGGCGGCGTGGGTGATGTTACTTCGCTGATGCTGGGGCCGATGGTTGCCGCATGCGGCGGCTACATTCCGATGATCTCCGGGCGCGGCCTGGGGCATACCGGCGGTACGCTGGACAAACTGGAAGCAATCCCTGGGTTCGATATCTTCCCAAGCGATGACCGTTTCCGTGAAATTATTAAAGACGTGGGTGTGGCGATTATTGGGCAGACCAGCTCGCTCGCACCGGCGGATAAACGTTTTTATGCCACGCGCGACATTACCGCGACGGTGGACTCCATCCCGCTTATCACCGCGTCTATCCTCGCCAAAAAGCTGGCTGAGGGTATCGATGCGCTGGTGATGGATGTGAAAGTAGGCAGCGGCGCATTTATGCCGACCTACGAACTTTCTCAGGCGCTGGCCGAAGCGATCGTTGGCGTCGCCAACGGTGCCGGCGTGCGCACGACCGCGCTGCTGACCGACATGAACCAGGTGCTGGCCTCCAGCGCGGGTAACGCCGTCGAAGTACGCGAAGCGGTGCAGTTCCTGACCGGCGAATATCGCAACCCGCGTCTGTTTGACGTCACTATGGCGCTGTGCGTGGAAATGCTGATTTCCGGCAAGCTCGCCAAAGATGACGCAGAAGCACGTGCCAAATTGCAGGCGGTGCTGGATAACGGCAAAGCGGCAGAGGTCTTTGGCCGCATGGTGGCTGCGCAAAAAGGCCCGACCGATTTCGTGGAAAATTATGCGAAATACCTGCCGACCGCGATGCTCAGCAAAGCGGTATATGCAGATACCGAAGGCTTTGTCAGCGCGATGGATACCCGTGCGCTCGGCATGGCGGTGGTGGCGATGGGCGGCGGACGCCGTCAAGCTTCCGATACACTCGATTACAGCGTCGGCCTGACCGATATGATTCGCCTGGGCGACAGCGTTGACGGGCAGCGTCCGCTGGCGGTCATTCATGCGAAAGATGAAAACAGCTGGCAGGACGCGGCGAAAGCGGTCAAAGCGGCAATTAAGCTTGACGATAAAGCGCCAGAAACTACACCGACTGTCTATCGCCGTATCACCGAATAGCGGTATACTGATCTGATCACTTATTTTTAAGCACTAAGTACGGAGAACAAATAGATGAAACGTGCATTTATCATGGTGCTGGACTCCTTTGGTATCGGCGCGACTGAAGACGCCGATCGCTTTGGCGACGTCGGTGCGGACACAATGGGCCACATCGCAGAAGCGTGCGCCAAAGGTGAAGCGGACAATGGCCGTAAAGGCCCGCTGAACTTACCCAACCTGACCCGACTGGGCCTGGTGAAAGCGCATGAAGGTTCTACCGGTAAAATTGCCGCAGGTATGGACGGCAATGCTGAAGTCGTTGGCGCGTACGCGTGGGCGCATGAACTCTCTTCCGGTAAAGACACCCCGTCGGGTCACTGGGAAATCGCCGGTGTGCCGGTTCTGTTCGACTGGGGCTACTTCAGCGACCACGAAAATAGCTTCCCGCAGGAACTGCTGGATAAACTGGTAAAACGTGCGAATCTGCCGGGTTACCTGGGCAACTGCCACTCTTCCGGTACTGTGATTCTGGACGAACTGGGCGAAGAGCACATGAAAACCGGCATGCCGATTTTCTACACCTCCGCCGACTCCGTGTTCCAGATTGCCTGCCACGAAGAGACGTTTGGCCTGGAGAAACTTTACGAGCTGTGTGAAATCGCCCGTGAAGAGCTGACCGAAGGCGGCTACAACATTGGCCGCGTGATTGCGCGTCCGTTTATCGGCGATAAAGCCGGTAACTTCCAGCGTACCGGTAACCGTCACGACCTGGCTGTCGAACCGCCAGCGCCGACCGTGTTGCAGAAACTGGTTGATGAGAAAGACGGTCACGTGGTGTCTGTAGGTAAAATCGCGGATATCTACGCCAACTGCGGCATCACCAAAAAAGTGAAAGCCACCGGGCTGGATGCGCTGTTTGACGCGACCATCAAAGAGATGAAAGAAGCGGGCGATAAGACCATTGTCTTCACCAACTTCGTTGATTTCGACTCTTCCTGGGGTCACCGTCGTGATATCGCGGGTTATGCTGCGGGCCTTGAGTTGTTCGATCGCCGTCTGCCGGAGCTGATGGAACTGGTAGGGGAAGATGACATTCTGATCCTGACCGCTGACCACGGCTGCGACCCAAGCTGGCAGGGCACCGACCATACCCGTGAGCACATCCCGGTACTGGTTTATGGCCCGAAAGTAAAACCGGGTTCGCTCGGCCACCGCGAGACGTTCGCGGACATCGGCCAGACGCTGGCGACGTACTTCGGTACGTCACCGATGGAATACGGTAAAAACATGCTGTAATTGCTTGCCCGGTGGCGCTTCGCTTACCGGGCCTACGATTCTGTTTTTGTAGGCCCGATAAGGCGTAGCCGCCATCGGGCATTAACAATTTATAAAAGGATAAAACGATGGCTACCCCACACATTAACGCAGAAATGGGCGATTTCGCTGACGTAGTTTTGATGCCTGGCGACCCGCTGCGTGCGAAGCACATTGCTGAAACTTTCCTCGAAGACGTGCGTGAAGTGAACAACGTTCGCGGCATGCTGGGTTTCACCGGTACCTATAAAGGCCGCAAAATCTCCGTAATGGGTCACGGTATGGGTATCCCGTCCTGCTCCATCTACACCAAAGAGCTGATCACCGATTTCGGCGTGAAGAAAATCATTCGCGTGGGTTCCTGCGGCGCGGTTCGCCCGGACGTAAAACTGCGTGACGTGGTTATCGGCATGGGCGCGTGCACCGACTCTAAAGTAAACCGCCTGCGCTTCAAAGATCACGACTTTGCGGCGATTGCTGACTTCGATATGGTGCGTAACGCAGTAGACGCTGCGAAAGCGCTGGGCGTTGATGCGCGCGTCGGTAACATCTTCTCCGCAGACCTGTTTTACACGCCGGACCCGCAAATGTTCGACGTGATGGAAAAATACGGCATTCTGGGTATTGAAATGGAAGCGGCAGGTATCTACGGCGTGGCAGCAGAATTTGGCGCAAAAGCGCTGACCATCTGCACCGTGTCTGACCATATCCGCACCCACGAGCAGACCACTGCTGCTGAACGTCAGACCACGTTCAACGACATGATCAAAATCGCGCTGGAATCTGTACTGCTGGGCGATAAAGAGTAAGTTCTGTAGGGGCGATTCTCGCCCCTTATCCTTTACTATCTATTCATCTTATCTCTGTCAGTAAAGTTTTTTCTTTACTTTTCATAAAAATGCTCTATTAGATCTCTTTAAGTATCTATTCACAGATCTATTCATGCATGACTGATATCACCGATCTTCTTCTGCAAGGGCCGCGTTCTGCTCCGGAACTCAGCCAACGTCTGGCGATCAGTCAGGCGACTTTTTCGCGTCTTGTCGCCAGAGAAGAACAGATCCTTCGTTTTGGCAAAGCGCGCGCCACGCGCTACGCCCTGATTCGCCCAATACGCGGTCTCTGTAGCATTCCGATTTGGCGCGTGGATGAGCGAGGGCAGGCCAATAAGTTTGCCGATCTCTTCCCATGCTGGCCACAGGGGAGTTGTCTGGTTGTGACGCCTTCTGGCAACGAATGCTGGTATGACGGTATTCCCTGGTACCTGACTGATTTGCGTCCGCAAGGTTTTTTGGGGCGGGCATGGGGAAGAAAAGTCGCGATGCAGTTGAATTTGCCGGAAGATATTCGACTTTGTCAGGAAGACGATATCCTGTTCGCCTTGACGGTTTTTCATGGCGAGTGTGCGGGTGGCTGGCTTGTGGGCGAGGAGAATTATCAACGGTGGATTAATGCTCAAACGACGCCGGTTATCTACCATCGCGAGAAACTGACAGAATATGTGCGTCTGGCGCGTAATGCACTGTCAGGGGAAATTGTGGGATCTTCCGCAGGCGGCGAACAGCCTAAGTTTACCTGTTATACACAAACGTCTCAGCGTGATGCGCATGTCCTGGTGAAATTTACCGTGGCGCAGCAAAATGCCATTTCGCAGCGCTGGGGGGATTTGTTATTTGCCGAGTCTGTTGCTTTACAACTGCTACGTGATGCCGGAATACCGGCGTGCGAGGCATCGACAATGGCTGCTCCTGACGGACAGGTGTTTCTTGAGGCAATACGATTTGACTGCATTGGCGAGAGTGGGCGAAGTGCGATTGTGTCGCTTGAAGCCGTACAAAGTGAGTTTGTTTCATCCCCTGGCACCTGGCCTGGCGTAATGCGTCAACTGCTTGAAAAGAAATTGATCTCTCCTGAAACCTTGCGCCGGACGGAAAGCATCTGGGCGTTTGGTCGATTAATTGCTAACAGCGATATGCACGGGGGAAATTTATCGTTTTATTGGTCAGAGCCTCCGTTCATCCTTACGCCGGTGTATGACATGCTTCCCATGGCGTACGCGCCCAACAGTGCGGGAATGATGCGAGAAACGGCGGCGGATTTAACTTTCGATATCACCGTCAGTAGAGAGGCCTGGCTTTTTGCCATTCCGCTGGCGCAGGCATTCTGGGAAACGGTTTATCAGGATGAACGAATAAGCGCGGATTTCCGGCAGATTGCGGCGGAAATGCCGGCGAAAATAGCGCAACTGGCAGAGAAAATTGGGCGGATGGGGGAGTAGGGTGGCAACCCCTCACCCTAACCCTCTCCCTCAGGGAGAGGGAACCGATTGTGCCAATGGTCAGGTATGTGCGGTTTTCTCCCTCTCCCTTCGGGAGAGGGCCGGGGTGAGGGGAAAATTACCGCACCGCCCCCGCAATCCACGCTGACAACTCCCGCAACTCTTTCTCTTGTTCCGGGAAATCACCCAACAGCGCTTCGCACTCCTGCTGCAACACATCCGCCCGGTACAAACATCCCTGCAAACGCGCGGCCAGCGCTTCTAGCGGCGCAGGATTCAAACTGTCGGTAAATACCTGCGTGCGAGTGATGTGCCCCTTCTCGACGTCGAAATGCAGCTCTACGCCGCCCCAGGTGAAGCGTTCGTCCAGAAGATGGCTAAAGGCCGGGGCCTGACCGAAATTCCACTCCCAGCTGCTCTGGCGCGCAAACGTCTCGGCGAAATTCGGCAGGTCTGGCGTTTTGTCCGGCGAGATAATTTCGGCCTCGACGCGCTCGCCGTAATGGGCGAAAAACGCCTCCGTAATCGCCGTACAAATTTGTTCATGCGTGATGCCTGGCAGCAGTTCAACGAGGTTTGCCACGCGCCCACGCACGGAGGTGATACCCTTCGCCTGAAGTTTCTTCTTATCCGGATTCAGGTAGTTCGCCAGACGACTGAGGTCGGCGTTGAGCAGCAGCGTGCCGTGATGGAACCCGCGATCTTTGGTCTCGCGATAGGCCGAGCCGGACACCTTGCGATCGCCTTCCGGCGTTTTTACGATGAGGTCGTTGCGCCCTGAGGCTTCCGCCACTGCGCCCAGCGAATTCAGCGCGTTCAGCACAATGCGGGTTGAGACGGTTTTGTCGTACTCTGGCTTACCTGCCATAAAGGTGAAACAGGTATTGCCGAGGTCATGGAACACCGCACCGCCGCCGCTGCTGCGACGCGCCAGGCGCACGTTGTCTTCTTCCATGCGCCGGGTATTACACTCTTTCCACGGGTTTTGCGCGCGGCCAATGACTACGGTATCGGCGTTGCGCCAGAGGAACAGCACGCGCTGAGTGGCGGGCATCTGACGGAAAATACACTCTTCAACCGCCAGGTTAAACCAGGGGTCGTATGAGTCTGAGAGGAGCAGGCGTAAAGTGGCCATATTGAGTTTCCTTTCTACTCTTTTTTCTCTTCTTCCTCTTCCTGTACCGGTTTATTGGCGGTGAGAAGGAAGGGTGATTGTTGCCAGCGGGTGCGTTTGCCCTGTAGCAGCGTGCGCGTGAGCACCACGCCAATGGCAAGCGACAGCAACAGCATCAGGCGCAAAATATTGGTGGTGTTATCGACCTGTTTGGCTTCCGTCGGCAATGTGTGGGTATCGAGCGTCAGGCGTAAATAGCCCAGCGGACCATTTTTCCCCTGAATGGGTTCAACGATTTGCTGGTTAAAATAGCCGCCCGCTTTTTTGCCATCCAGCGCCAGACGGTCGCGCAGTTCGACGCTTTCGCCCGCGCGGGCAATCATGTCGCCTTTCTCATCATACACCCCGGCGTCAAGGATGCGGCTTTCTGCGGTGAGTTGCGTCAGCAACTGGCGGATTTTTTTCTCATCCGGCGTCTCGCTGCGCACCAGCGGCGCAAGGTTCAGCGCCACCTGTCGGGCAAGCGTGCGGGCCAGTTCTTCAAGCTGCGGATTACGCTGCTGCTGGTGTTGTTGACTGAACCATGACGCCCCTTGCATCAATGCCACCAGAAGTGCGAGGCATATCAGGACAATCACGGCGCGATGCAGTCTAAATTTCAGTTTTGCGCGTACCATATTCCACCTTTGAAAATTTGCAGCTTAATGTTGCCAGAAGCGCTGGTTACAAGGTAGCCTCATGCGTTATTTTCCTGGCCTTAATGAAGTGGAGTGGAGCTGTAATGCCGAACAGTTTGACCTGGTGCGACCTGCCTGAAGATGTCTCCTTGTGGCCTGGGTTGCCGCTTTCTTTAAGTGGCGATGAAGTGATGCCACTGGATTATCACGCCGGACGCAGCGGCTGGCTGCTCTACGGACGCGGGCTGGATAAACCCCAGTTAACCTCTTATCAGTGCAAGCTGGGCGCGGCAATGGTGATTGTTGCGGCCTGGTGTGTGGAAGATTATCAGGTTATTCGCCTGGCCGGGTCATTAACGCCGCGCGCGACCAAACTGGCGCACGACGCCGGGCTGGATGTTGCGCCGCTGGGGAAAATCCCACACCTGCGTACGCCTGGATTATTGGTGATGGATATGGATTCCACCGCTATCCAGATTGAATGCATTGATGAAATCGCCAAACTGGCCGGTACCGGCGAGCTGGTCTCTGAAGTGACCGAACGCGCGATGCGCGGTGAGCTCGATTTTGCCGCCAGCCTGCGTCAGCGTGTGGCAACGCTGAAGGGCGCGGACGCCAATATTCTGCGCCAGGTCCGCGACGACCTGCCGTTAATGCCGGGCTTAACCCAACTGGTATTGAAGCTGGAATCGCTGGGCTGGAAAGTGGCGATTGCCTCCGGCGGCTTCACCTTCTTCGCGGAATATCTGCGCGATAAGCTGCGCCTAACCGCCGTGGTCGCCAACGAACTGGGCATCATGGACGGCGTACTGACGGGCGAAGTAGTGGGCGATATCGTGGATGCGAAATATAAAGCCAATACGCTACAGCGCCTTGCCGAGCAGTATGAAATTCCGAAAGAGCAGACCGTCGCCATCGGCGATGGCGCGAACGATCTGCCGATGATCAAAGCGGCGGGGCTGGGCATCGCCTATCATGCCAAACCGAAAGTAAACGAACAGACGGAAGTCACCATCCGTCACGCTGACCTGATTGGGGTGCTGTGCATTCTGACGGGCAGCCTGAATCAGGAATAAGAGGTAAAACGTGGCGAAAGCTCCAAAACGCGCATTTGTTTGTAATGAATGTGGTGCGGATTATCCGCGCTGGCAGGGGCAGTGCAGCGCCTGCCATGCCTGGAATACCATCACCGAAGTGCGTGGTGTGGCGGCTTCCCCAACCGTTGCGCGTAATGAACGTCTGAGCGGTTATGCGGGCAGCGCGGGCGTGTCGAAAGTGCAGAAGCTGTCGGATATTAGCCTGGAAGCGCTGCCGCGTTTCTCAACCGGTTTTAAAGAGTTTGACCGCGTACTGGGCGGCGGCGTGGTGCCAGGCAGCGCGATTCTTATCGGCGGTAACCCAGGGGCCGGGAAATCAACGCTGCTGCTGCAAACGCTGTGTAAGCTCGCCGAGCAGATGAAAACCCTGTACGTCACGGGCGAAGAATCATTACAGCAGGTGGCGATGCGCGCGCACCGTCTTGGCCTGCCAACGGCCAATCTCAATATGCTGTCGGAAACCAGCATCGAACAGATTTGCATGATCGCCGAGGAAGAGCAGCCGAAGCTGATGGTTATTGACTCCATCCAGGTGATGCACATGGCGGATATTCAGTCGTCGCCAGGTAGCGTGGCGCAGGTGCGCGAAACGGCCGCTTACCTGACGCGTTTTGCGAAAACGCGCGGCGTGGCGATTGTAATGGTTGGCCACGTGACCAAAGATGGCTCGCTGGCAGGCCCGAAAGTGCTGGAACACTGTATAGACTGCTCGGTGCTGCTGGATGGCGACGCTGATTCGCGCTTTCGCACCCTGCGCAGCCATAAAAACCGTTTCGGCGCAGTGAATGAACTGGGCGTCTTCGCCATGACCGAACAGGGGCTGCGCGAAGTCAGCAACCCGTCCGCTATCTTCCTGAGCCGTGGGGATGAAGTGACATCCGGCAGCTCGGTGATGGTGGTGTGGGAAGGTACGCGCCCGCTGCTGGTTGAGATTCAGGCGCTGGTGGATCACTCGATGATGTCGAACCCGCGCCGCGTGGCAGTTGGGCTTGAACAGAATCGTCTGGCGATTCTGCTGGCGGTGCTGCATCGTCACGGTGGTTTGCAGATGGCGGATCAGGACGTATTTGTGAACGTGGTCGGCGGCGTTAAAGTCACCGAAACCAGCGCCGACCTGGCGCTGCTGCTGGCGATGGTCTCCAGCCTGCGCGACAGGCCGCTGCCGCAGGATCTCGTGGTGTTTGGTGAAGTGGGCCTTGCCGGGGAAATTCGCCCGGTACCGAGTGGCCAGGAGCGTATTTCTGAAGCCGCCAAACACGGTTTCCGCCGCGCAATTGTGCCATCCGCAAACGTACCGAAAAAACCGCCCGAAGGCATGCAGGTATTCGGCGTGAAAAAACTCGCTGATGCGCTAAACGTCTTTGACGAATTATAATTAACCTCGCGCCGTTGCCGGATGCGGCGTAAACGCCTTATCCGGCCTACCCGATCCGTAGGCCTGATAAGCGAAGCGCATCAGGCACAGTTCAGCGCCGTTGCCGGATGCGGCGCAAACGCCTTATCCGGCCTACCGATCCGTAGGCCTGATAAGCGTAGCGCATCAGGCAAAATCAAATCACGTTAAGCAGATAAACGCATCGGCTCGTCGTCAAACCCCTCTGCCGGTTCCAGCTTCAGGTCTAATGTTGCCAGTAACTCACGGGCGCGTTCGTGAAAACCGCGTAACGTTTGCTCTACGCGCTCATTAATTTCAGGATCGTTAATCGGCGTTTCCTGCCATTTGCCATCTTTATTGAACAGACCAAACTGATAGCTGTAGGTGAAACGGTCTTCTTCCGCTTCCATTTCCATCCACCATCCCCAGAATTCTCGGCTTTCAGGCGCTGGCTTAACGTTCACACATACAGCAAGGCAATCGAAAAAGAAGCGGTTCTCTTCACACTGCTCCTCACGGATGTAAGGGCCTAACGCAGTGAGTTTTTTAATCAGTCTGCTCTTCGGGTGTCCACTCGGTAACGTCATTGCGATCTCCTTTGGTGATGCAACTGTTTTACCAAATCAATAAAATTTAGCAATCTATTAACTAAATCTATTATTGATCCACCCTGCAATTTCTTTCAGTGCTTTGTCGAAATTACGGTACACCGGGTTGAACGGCACGTTCAGAAGTTTACCCTCTGACGAGGAGGAAACGATAAGGCGCGACTCCTCTTCCGGGCTGAACGGATCGCTGCTCCAGTAACCTGAGAGCATCGGCGTGGGGCAACGGCGGCCCAGCAAACCCTGCGTTTTCAGTGAGTAACGGTTGAGTTCAATACGCAGCGCTTCATCGGAGGCATCGTGCATGCCCAGACGCGAGGCCAGCACATCAAGATACATTTCCGGCACGCGGCCCTGACGCAGCGGGTCGTTCAACAGGCAGTGAACGATGGGTCCAAGGCAGGCCACGCCGCGCAGGCGCTGAGATTCCAGATACGCCAGGCGTACGGCCACGTTCGCGCCGAAACGGAAACCAAACGCCGCAACGCGGGTATGATCGACCCACGGAATGTTCGGCAGTTCACGCAGCAAGTGCTGATGCAGATAGCTGGAGTCCTGGGTGAGTTTCCACTTCGATGAACCGCCAATCGACGGCATATCCAGCGTGAGCATCGCAATACCCAGCGGCGCGAAGTAGTGTTCATATAAGCTGTAGTAATCAATTTGCAGGCCGTCGAGCCCGCCGCACATCAGCACCGTCGGGAACGGACCGTCGCCTTTTGGCATGTGCAGGAATGCGCTGACCGGCGATCCGCCCGGAATGGGAATTTCCAGCTCACGCATTTCACCCGGCAGACGTTTAGCCGCTTCGGCGTAAGCGCGATTGGCCAGCACCTGCGCCTGTTCAGCGAGATCGTCGCCTTTCAGATGCGGATAAGCCGCAATGCTGTAGAGATTGGACGCATGTAGCCAGTGGCGGCCGCTGAGCAGCGGATCATCTTCCTGCGTCGCTTTTTGCTGCCACTGCATCGCCTGGGTTGACCACTCGTAGATCCAGTTGCCGCCGCGATAGCCGACTACCGTATCAAGCATGCCTTCGTCGGTGCGCTCGGCCTGGCTCATCACAATGCGCGCCTGCACATCCAGAATTTCTTGCGGCGAGATACCGCGCCAGATCCACATCAGACGGTTAATCATGCGATACCAGTGCGGGACGGTTTTACCGTCAAGCGCAGACTGCACCGCAGGATCGCTCCCGGGGTTGAATCGACGCACCAGCGTGGAGGTTTCAGGGTGTTTGAAACGCGGTTTGAACAGGGTTTCGCTAAGATTCGCCTCTGACATCGCATGTTCTCCATGAATACGAGCTTTAGACTATTGTAACGCGCCGGACAGCAAAAAAAACAACGCCCGGCATTGCCGGGCGCTGGAATCGCATTTATTGTGGGAATTAACGGCCAGCGATAGGCGGTACGAAGACCACGCCCATATCCCACGGCTGTTCAATCCAGGTATCCTGCGGGATATCAATCACATAATCGTCAACCAGCGGACGACCAGCCGGTTTAGCGAAGATAGTAACGAAGTGTGCCTTAGGGTACATTTCGCGGATAGCCACTGCGGTGCCGCCGGTATCAACCAGGTCGTCGATCACGATAAAGCCTTCACCGTCGCCTTCGGCGCGTTTCAGGACGGTCAGCTCGCGCTGGTTGTCGTGGTCGTAGCTGGAGATGCAAACGGTATCAACATGACGAATGCCCAGTTCACGTGCCAGCAGAGCGCCCGGTACCAGACCCCCACGGCTAACGGCAATGATGCCTTTCCACTGTTCAACAGGTAACAGACGGCTTGCCAGTTTGCGGGCGTGAATCTGCAACATGTCCCAGGTGACGACGTATTTTTCGCTCATGTGAAAATATCCCAGCCTGTGTTATACGGCTTAAAAAGTGTTCAAGGGGGAAATAGGTTGCGCGAGATTATAGAGATCTGACGCACTAAAAACCAGCCTTAAGGGCACTCTGCCCCTCTTTTTCCGTGGTTTGTTCTACCAGAGAAGGCAGAAAGTGGTATTCTCGACCTTATCTCGCAAGCGCTGCTTGTGGTGTCTGTTTCGCTATTTATTACTCTAATTCCAGATGCATAACGCCGTAAGGAGACTCATCGTGTCGGAACTGTCTCAACTCTCCCCGCAACCGCTGTGGGATATTTTTGCCAAAATTTGTTCTATTCCTCACCCGTCTTATCACGAAGAACAACTGGCTGAACACATCATTGGCTGGGCGAAAGAAAAAGGTTTCCATACGGAACGCGACGAAGTCGGTAACATTCTGATTCGTAAAGGCGCAACCGCCGGAATGGAAAACCGCAAACCGGTCGTTCTGCAGGCGCACCTCGATATGGTACCGCAGAAAAATAACGATACCGTTCATGACTTCACTAAAGATCCTATCCAGCCGTATATCGATGGCGAGTGGGTAAAAGCACGCGGCACCACGCTGGGTGCGGACAACGGTATCGGCATGGCTTCCGCACTGGCGGTACTGGCTGACGATAGCGTTGAGCACGGCCCGCTGGAAGTGCTGCTGACCATGACCGAAGAAGCCGGTATGGACGGCGCGTTCGGCCTGAAAGCCAACTGGTTACAGGCGGATATCCTGATTAACACCGACTCTGAAGAAGAGGGTGAAATCTATATGGGTTGCGCGGGCGGTATCGATTTTACCTCCAACCTGCATCTCGATCGTGAAGCCATTCCGGCAGGCTTCCAGAGCCTTAAGCTGACGCTGAAAGGCCTGAAAGGCGGCCACTCCGGCGGCGAAATCCACGTCGGCCTCGGCAACGCTAACAAACTGCTGGTGCGTTTCCTGGCGGGCCACGCAGCGGAACTGGATCTGCGACTGGTAGACTTCAACGGCGGTACGCTGCGTAACGCCATTCCGCGTGAAGCGTTCTCTACCGTTGCTGTGGCGGCGGATAAAGTGGAATCGCTGAAGGCGCTGGTAGGCCAGTATCAGGATATCCTGAAAAACGAACTGGCTGAGAAAGAGAAGAACCTGACCGTGCTGCTGGAGTCCGTCAGCAACGATAAAGCCGCGCTGACCGCGCAGTCTCGCGATGCTTTCGTTCGCCTGCTGAACGCCACGCCGAACGGTGTGATCCGCAACTCTGACGTGGCAAAAGGCGTGGTTGAAACCTCCCTGAACGTCGGCGTCGTGACCATGACTGACGACAACGTGGAAATCCACTGCCTGATTCGTTCGCTTATCGACACCGGTAAAGAGTACGTGGTCAGCATGCTGGATTCACTGGGTAAACTGGCTGGCGCGAAAACCGAAGCCAAAGGCAGCTACCCTGGCTGGCAGCCGGACGCAAACTCTCCGGTAATGCATCTGGTGCGTGAAACCTATCAGCGTCTGTTCAACAAGACGCCGAACATTCAGGTGATTCACGCAGGCCTGGAGTGCGGTCTGTTCAAAAAACCGTATCCGGAAATGGACATGGTATCCATCGGGCCAACCATTACTGGCCCGCACTCCCCGGATGAGCAGGTTCATATCGAAAGCGTGGGTCATTACTGGACGCTTCTGACTGAACTATTGAAAGCGATTCCGGCGAAGTAATATCCGTTAAGCCGGGCGGCAATCACTGCCCGGCTTTTTTATACCTCTCGCGCCATCAGGTAATTAATAAACCGCTCTCCCCTCGCCTCGACGTTTTGTTCGCGCACCAGCACAAATCCCTGACCTTCAAAGAACGGTTTTGCCGTGATGCTCGCCGCGACGGTCACTTTTCCCGGCAACATTTTCGCCAGCAATGCTCGTAACAGCGCCCCGGCAATCCCCTGCCGCGCATAATCTGGCGAGACAAAAAGCAGGTCGATGTAGTGGCCAACGGCGGTGATAAAACCGACAACCTTGCCATCAACGTCCGCTACCAGCACCACGGAAGAGGCTAATTTCTGCCGCCACTGGGCGTCATCCACCTGACCCCAGGCGGCAATTTGCGCAGGCGAATAGTGCTGGCTGGCAGTTTCGTGGACTGCGCGAAGGAAGATGTGACTCAGTTGCGGTAGTTCATGCGGCAGCCAGGGACGAATGTTCATGATTAGAGTCCTAACACCAGTTGTCTTTCAAGTTGTGGATCAAGCAGCGTAACGTGTAGCCCCACCAGCCGAACGCCGCGCCCGGCGCGGCGTTCGTGCCAGGTTTTGTAGGCGGTGGCGATCAAATCTTCTTTGTTCAGACGGGGCCAGACGTGTTCCTGAGTCGTAAGCTGGAAGTCATTGAATTTGAGTTTCACGCCCTGGCGGGCGATCAGCAGGTCGGGTTTGACCTTTGCCAGCCGCCGCTCCAGCTCCGGATAGAGACGTTCGATAATCGCTTCACACGCAGACCAGTCGTGAATATCTTCCGCCAGCGTGCGTTCCACGCCGATCGATTTTCGCAGCCGTTCGTTATTGATGGCGCGCTCATCAATGCCCTGGCTGCGTTCCCACAGTACGCGGCCAAATTTACCAAAGCGTTTCAGCAGCATGGCGAGGTCACTTTTCTGCACGTCTTCGCAGGTTTTCAGCCCCATACTTTCGAGCTTCGCGGCAGAAACTTTGCCGACGCCGGGAATTTTTTCCAGCGGCAATGTTTTCAGGAACGCGGGAACATCGGCGGGCGTGAGAACAAACTGGCCGTTGGGTTTGTTGAGATCGGAGGCAATTTTAGCGAGAAACTTTACCGGTGCGACGCCTGCGGAAGCCGTAAGCTGTAATTCGTTGAAGATAGTTTGCCGAATTTCTTGGGCAATAAGCGTGGCAGAACCGTGGCAGTGCACGCTGTCGCTGACGTCGAGATAGGCTTCATCCAGCGACAAGGGTTCGATAAGCGAAGTGTAGCGAGAGAAGATTTCACGGATGTGTTCAGAAGCTTCTTTGTAGGCGTCAAAACGGCCGGGTAAAAGCGTGAGGTGTGGGCAAAGCTTAAGCGCCATGCCGGTGGGCATTGCGCTGCGTACGCCAAATTTGCGCGCCGGATAGTTAGCGGTGCTGATGACGCCGCGTCGTTCACGGCTGCCGCCAATGGCTATCGGGATGTCGCGCAGCGCAGGATTATCGCGCATCTCTACCGCTGCGAAGAAGCAGTCCATATCGACGTGGATAATTTTGCGCATACGTAGCCCCCGGATGTTACTGGACAAGTATACAGTATAATTAGAGGGCGTGAGAAGAGGGAAAATGGTCCGCATTGCCGGATGGCGGCTACGCTTTATCCGGCCAATAGTTCGCGTGACGGTAGGCCCGGTAAGCGAAGCGCCACCGGGCATTAATGCACGTAACTTGCGAGGGTTTACAGAATCCTCTTCTGCTGTTGCAACGCCTCGCGCGCCATGCGCTTTTTGCGCGCATCACAAGGCTCCGGGCAGTCACAGACTTTTTCCAGCCCCAGCGAGGTAATGCCGCCGCAGCTGCCCTGGATGCTTTTGCGCTTAATGATGTACCCCAGCGACATGCCGAGGATCACCAGCGCAAAAATCGCAAACGTCGCCAGAAATACCGTGAGCATCATCAGCCTCCAAAGTCATCAAGCATGATGTTTTCATCTTCCACGCCCAGGTCTTTGAGCATTTTGATGACAGCGGCGTTCATCATTGGCGGCCCGCACATATAGAACTCACAATCTTCCGGGGCCGGATGGTCGCGTAGGTAGTTTTCGTACAGAACATTATGGATAAAGCCCGTGTAACCCGTCCAGTTGTCTTCCGGTAGCGCGTCCGAAAGGGCGATGTGGAAGGTGAAGTTCGGGTTGTCACGCGCCAGCTGTTCGAATTCGTCCTGATAGAACATTTCGCGCAGCGAACGCGCGCCGTACCAGAAGCTGATTTTCCGCTTGCTGTGCAGGCGTTTAAGCTGGTCAAAAATATGCGAGCGCATCGGTGCCATCCCCGCGCCGCCGCCGATAAAGACCATTTCGGCGTCCGTCTCTTTGGCAAAGAACTCACCAAACGGCCCGGAAATCGTCACTTTATCGCCCGCTTTCAGCGACCAGATGTAGGAGGACATAATCCCCGGCGGCGCATCCGGTACGCTCGGCGGCGGCGTGGCAATACGCACGTTGAGCATGATAATGCCCTTCTCTTCCGGATAGTTCGCCATTGAGTAGGCGCGCACCGTCGGTTCTTTTACCTCAGAAACGTAGCGGAAAAGATTGAATTTATCCCAGTCGGAACGGTACTCATCAGGCACGTCAAAGTCAGCGTAAGCCACTTTATGCGACGGGCATTCAATCTGAATATAGCCACCCGCGCGGAACGGTACGACCTCGCCTTCCGGGATCGCCAGCTTCAGCTCTTTGATAAACGTCGCTTTGTTATCGTTAGAGATAACCTCGCATTCCCATTTTTTGACGCCAAAGATCTCTTCCGGCAGTTCAATTTTCATGTCCTGCTTCACCGCAACCTGACACGCCAGACGGCAGCCCTCTTTGGCTTCGCGTTTGGTGATATGCGCCAGTTCGGTCGGCAGGATGTCACCGCCGCCTTCTTTAATTTTCACGCGGCACTGGCCGCAGGAACCGCCGCCGCCGCAGGCGGACGAGACGAAAATCCCGTTGCTGGAGAGCGTATTCAGCAGCTTGTCGCCCGCCGGCGTGCGGATCTGTCGGTCGGCTTCGTTGTTGATTTCAATCACCACATCGCCCGAATTCACCAGCTTCGATTTGGCAAACAGGATCAGCACCGACAGCGCCAGTACGATGAGGGTGAACATGGCCACGCCAAGTATAATTTCCATTTTCTTCGCCCCTTATAGCTGCACGCCGGAGAACGACATAAAACCAAGCGCCATCAAACCGGTGGTGATAAAGGTGATCCCTAAGCCCTGTAGCCCCGCAGGCACGTTTGAGTATTTCATTTTTTCGCGAAGACCAGCCATGGCGACAATCGCCAGCATCCAGCCGATACCGGAGCCAAAACCGTAGACGATAGATTCGCCAAAGTTATAGTCGCGCTGCACCATAAACGACACGCCGCCGAAGATGGCGCAGTTCACGGTGATAAGGGGCAGGAAGATCCCCAACGCGGTGTACAGCGCCGGGAAGTATTTATCGAGGATCATCTCCAGGATTTGCACCAGCGCGGCTATCACGCCGATAAAGGTGATAAAACTCAGGAAGCTGAGATCCACACCGTCCATCAACGCGCCGTCGCGCAGCACCAGGTTGTAGACGAGGTTGTTCGCTGGAACAGAAATGCCCAGCACCAGCGTAACGGCCACGCCAAGGCCAAACGCGGTTGAGACTTTTTTCGATACCGCAAGGAACGTACACATCCCCAGGAAGAACGCCAGCGCCATGTTTTCAATAAAGACGGCACGGACAAAGAGGCTGATATAGTGAGCCATCGGTTACTCCTTCTCCTGCTGTTCTGGCTTCCAGGTGCGAAGCGCCCAGATCAGCAGGCCGATGATGAAAAAGGCGCTCGGTGCTAACAGGAACAGGCCGTTTGGCTGGTACCAGCCGCCGTTTTGCACCGTTTGCAGAATTGTAATGCCAAACAGTTTACCGCTACCGATAAGCTCGCGCAGGAAGCCGACAATCATCAGAATCGCACCGTAGCCCAGGCCGTTGCCGATGCCGTCCATAAAGCTCGCCAGCGGCGGCGCTTTCATGGCGTAGGCTTCCGCGCGCCCCATCACGATGCAGTTGGTGATGATCAGGCCGACGAAGACCGAGAGCTGCTTTGAGATCTCATAAGCGAAGGCGCGCAGCAGCTGATCGACGACGATCACCAGCGAAGCGATGATCGCCATCTGCACGATGATGCGCACGCTGTTAGGAATATGGTGGCGGATCATCGAGATAAACATGCTGGAAAACGCGGTTACCAGCGTTACCGCGATGGTCATCACGAACGCCGTTTCCAGTTTAGTGGTCACCGCCAGCGCCGAGCAGACGCCGAGGACCTGAAGCGCAATCGGGTTGTTGGCAATCAACGGCCCCACCAGCACGCGCTTCACTTCTTTCATATCGCCCTGTTCAGCCATTATTCAGCACTCCTTCACGAACCTGTTTCAGGAACGGACCAAAACCGAGGTCGCCCATCCAGAAATCAAAACTATGCTGTACGCCATTAGCGGTTAACGTGGCGCCGGAGAGGCCATCCACCGCATATTCATCCCCTTGACGCGCCCCACCTTTCACCACTCTCAACGCCGGTCGGCCATTATCATCAAGCACTTTTTTGCCGATAAACTGTGCGCGCCAGTTCGGGTTTTCAATTTCACCGCCCAGCCCTGGGGTTTCGCCCTGGTCGTAATAGGTGATGCCTTTCACCGTGCGGCCATCCGTATCCAGCGCCACAAAGGCGTACATCATCGACCACAGGCCGTTACCGTAAACCGGCAATACGATTTCATGTATCTTTTGCCGGGCGTCCTTGACCAGATAGATTTCCACCACGTTGCTGCGACGTTTAATGCCCGCCGGATCGTCATGGGCGTCGAGCTGGACGCTTTGCTCCGGGTCTTTCAGCGCCAGCGCCTGGTTAAAGGACGCCGGGTCGCTATCAAGCAGGTTGCCGGTTTTCAAATCCAGCAGGCGCGGGGTGATGCGTTCACGGAAGATATCGGCCACATCGTCGGTGGACATGCCCTGCTGCATCAGCCCGGCGACGGCAAGAATATTGCGCTGTTTATCGAGCGCGCGCTGTTCCTGCTGGCGGGATTTCAGCCCTACCGCAGAACCGGCTACCACGATGGAGCACACCAGGCAGAGCACCAGCACCACCAGCAGCGTTTTGCCGATGCTATCGTTACTTTTAACTTCAGCCACGCGACTTCCTCCGCTTAATGTTGGCCTGCACCACCAGGTAGTCAAACAGCGGCGCAAAGAGGTTGGCGAACAGAATCGCCAGCATCATCCCTTCCGGATAGGCCGGGTTTACCACGCGAATAAGCACGCACATCACGCCAATTAACGCGCCGTAGCACCACTTCCCTTTATCGGTGAACGACGCCGAGACGGGGTCGGTCGCCATAAACATCATGCCAAACGCGAAACCACCGAGCACCAGATGCCAGTACCACGGCATGGCGAACATCGGGTTGGTGTCGGAACCCACAACGTTGAACAGCGTGGCGCTGGCGATCATGCCGAGCATCACTCCGGCGACAATGCGCCAGGAGGCCACTCGCCCGTAGATGATGATGGCTCCGCCGAGCAAAATCATCAGCGTCGAGACTTCACCAATTGAACCGGGAATGTTGCCGAGGAAGGCGTCCATCCACGTTACCGGCTGCCCGGTCGCGACGTTGACCAGCGTTTCACCGCCGTGGCTTGCCCACTGGGAAAGCGGTGTCGCGCCGGAGAAACCGTCCGCCGCCGTCCATACCAGGTCACCGGAGATTTGCGCCGGATAAGCAAAGAACAGGAATGCGCGTCCGGCCAGCGCCGGGTTGAGGAAGTTGCGCCCGGTGCCGCCGAAGATCTCTTTGGCGATCACTACGCCGAAAGAGATGCCCAGCGCCGCCTGCCAGAGTGGCAGGGTGGGCGGGACAATCAGCGCGAACAGAATGGAGGTAACGAAGAAGCCTTCGTTGACTTCATGCTTGCGGATAATCGCGAACAGCACTTCCCAGAATCCACCCACCAGGAATACGGTGGCGTAAATCGGCACGAAGAACACTGCGCCCAGCGTCATCATGCTGAGCCAGCCGGCGTCAGGGGAGAAACTCACGCCCAACGCCTGCGCCAGGCTGTAATGCCAGTTTGCAGCAATCACCTGCTGAAGCTGTTCCGCGCCGTACAGTTTATGCAGCGCCGGGATGGTTTGCAGACCGACGCTGTACATTCCCCAGAACATCGCCGGGAAGACCGCAAACCAGACCAGAATCATCATGCGTTTGAGATCGATGGCGTCACGCACGTGCGCCGCGCCCTTCGTTACCTGCCCCGGCGTATACAGCAGCGTCGCTGCCGCCTCATACAGGGGATAATATTTTTCCAGCTTGCCGCCGTGGGTAAAGTGCGGCTCGAGTTTTTCGACCAGATGCTTTAAGCCCATCACTTATCCTTCCTGCTCAATTTGGGTTAACACGCTGCGCAGCACCGGGCCGTACTCATATTTCCCGGGGCAGACGTAGGTACAAAGCGCCAGGTCTTCTTCATCCAGCTCCAGGCAACCCAGCGCCTGCGCGCTGTCGGTATCGCCCGCCAGCAGGTCACGCAGCAGCATCGTCGGCAGAATATCCAGCGGCATGACGCGCTCGTAGCTGCCAATCGGCACCATCGCGCGCGCGCCACCGTGGGTATCGGTAGAGAGATTAAAGAGCTTGCGCTTCAGGAAGTGACCAATCGTGGTGCGGGTGATGGAGAATTTGTCGCGCCCCGGCGCAACCCAGCCGAGCAGCTCTTTTTCGCGCCCTTCTTTCAACACGCTCACCTGTAAATGAAAACGCCCCAGGAACGCCTGCGGGCCAACCGCCTGGCTGCCGTTGAGGACGGAACCGGACAACACACGGTTCTCGCCTTCCAGCAATTCACCTTGCGTGAGCTCCTCCAGCGAAGCGCCCAAACGCGTGCGCAGCAGGCGCGGCTGTTTCACCTGTGGCCCGCCGAGCGCAATCACCCGCTCTACCCACAATTCACCGTCGAGGAACAGTTTGCCGATGGCCATCACGTCCTGATAATTCAGGTGCCATACCTGTTTTTCGAGGCTGACCGGCTCAAGGAAATGAATGTGCGTGCCCACTAACCCCGCCGGATGCGGCCCGGTGAACTGATTAAACGTCACCTGCCCGCACGGATGACCGCCGAGCTTGCCGCCGCTTGCCTGGCACACGTGCACTTTTCCGTCGGTGAGGCGCGTGAGCACCGTCAGGCCCGCGTCAAAGGCTTCGCGCTGAGCGAGAATAATCGGCTGCGGATCGGCGGCCAGCGGATTGGTGTCCATTGCGGTGACAAAAATCGCCGCTGGCTGCGTGCCCGGCGCTGGCGATTTGCTGAAAGGACGGGTGCGCATTGCAGTCCATAGACCGGACTCAAGCAGTTGTGCTTCCACTTTTTCGCGCGGCAGCGTTGCCAGCTCATCGGCGGCAAAATGGGGAAATTTGACCGCCTCATCGCCATCGATATCAATGACGACGGACTGAAGTACGCGGCGCTCACCGCGATGAATGGCGCTGACGATGCCGCTGGCTGGCGCAGTAATGCGCACGCCGGGAATTTTTTTATCTTCGAACAGCAGTTGCCCTTTCAGTACGCGATCGCCTTCCTGCACGGCCATTGACGGACGCAGGCCGACATAATCGTCGCCTTTAACCGCGACGCGTGTCACCGTGACATTATCGATGCGTTGTTGTTCGGGCACGCCCGCAAGGGGGATATCGAGACCCTTTGTTATTTTAATCATACTGTTAGCAGGTATCCGTTAAGGCCAGCGTTGTGATTAACGATACAAAAGAAAGGATTGGCGGTATTAACCCCGAATCATTCCATGATGGGCGATGAGGAGAGAAACGCATCCTTTCTTACACTTCCACCACCTGAGGGTGTCTGTCAGACGTTGAGGAACGAATCAGACAGGACAGCCATATAGAAAAGGCATACTTTCCCCAGAATGATAACGTTAATGAATCTTAACACTATATTTCCGCGCCTCGCAGCAGTTCCGCTGATTTCGGCGTTAAAATGCGAGCTATTACGCAAAGCATCGACATTTTTGCCGGATGGCGAGTTGCTTATCAGGCGTGGCTTCGGTGCGCAATTTATTGATATTGAGGCGTGTTATGGGGGGATTTTTACTGGCGGGTGAAAACTTAATTGTAAACACAATAATCACCCTCTTGCGAAAAAATGCTGTGATGCTAATGTGAGCGCTCTAAAGACAGATAACTCTGATTTTGTCTCTCTCTTGCCTTCCTGGCATGTGGTTTTTGTTTATCAAGGAACACGTAGTATGCGCAAAATCGCATTTTTCATTGCGATGCTTCTCATGCCGTGCATGTCATTTGCCGGGTTGCTGAGCAGCAACAGCCCGATGACGCCGGTCAGTAAAGAATATAAGCAACAGTTAATGGGTTCACCGGTTTACGTTCAGATCTTCAAAGAAGAACGCGCCCTGGACCTGTACGTTAAGATGGGCGAGACGTATCAGCTCCTTGATAGCTACCGCATCTGTAATTACTCCGGCGGCCTGGGCCCGAAACGTCGCCAGGGTGACTTCAAAAGCCCGGAAGGGTTTTACTCCGTACAGCGCAGCCAGCTCAAGCCTGACAGCCGCTTCTATAAAGCGATTAACATCGGTTTTCCCAATGCTTATGACCGCGCACACGGTTATGAAGGGAAATATTTGATGATCCACGGCGCGTGTGTGTCGGTGGGTTGCTACGCGATGACCGATTCCGGTATCGATGAAATCTTCCAGTTTGTGACCGGGGCGTTAGTCTTTGGCCAGCAGAGCGTGCAGGTGAGCATTTATCCATTCCGCATGAGCGATGCCAATATGGAACGCCACAAATACTCAACCTATAAAGATTTCTGGCAGCAGTTGAAGCCGGGGTATGACTACTTCCAGCAGACGCATAAGCCGCCTATCGTTTCTGTGGTTGACGGGCGCTATGTCGTCAGCAAGCCGCTGAGCCACGAAGTGGTGCAGCCGCAGCTGGTGTCAAATTACACGCTCCCCGAGGCAAAATAATCGCCATTCGCCTGGCATAATCTTTTGCCAGGTTTCATTGCCCGTCAGCGGCTGGGTCGCAATCACTGTGACCACGTCGTTGGCGGTCGTCTCCTGCTGAAAATCAATTTCCACGTCCTGATCCAACAGCGTCGCTACGCCAAACGGCGCCCGACGGGTGATCCAGAACAGGTTGGTGGAGCAGAACGCCATCACGTAGCGCCCGTCGGATAACAGCATGTTGAACACGCCTTTTTCGCGCAATTGTGCGGCAAGCGTCGCAATGTATTTAAATACCGCAGGCATATTGCCCGGCGTGCGCGGATAACGTTCAGTAAGCTTGTGCAGTAGCCAGCAAAAGGCTTTTTCGCTGTCGGTTTCGCCGACCGGGCGGAAGTTGCCGGTTTCCAGCGATTTATAACCGTCGAGTTGACCGTTGTGGGCGTAGGTCCAGTTGCGTCCCCACAGTTCGCGGGTAAACGGATGGGTGTTTTCCAGCGCCACGTTGCCACGGTTGGCCTGACGGATATGCGCCACCACCGAGCAGGATTTTATCGGATATTCCTGCACCAGTTTGGCAATCGGTGACTGGTAGCTTGGGTGGGGATCTTTGAATGTGCGACACCCTTTGCCTTCGTAAAAGGTGATTCCCCAGCCATCTTTATGCGGGCCGGTGCCGCCACCGCGCTGAACAAGTCCGGTAAAACTGAAGCAGATATCGGTTGGCACATTGGCGCTCATCCCGAGCAGTTCACACATTCTACACCCCCACCGCTAATCGGGGCCGAAGCCCCGTCGTTCTTACGCTTTAACCATCTCTTTTTCGATCAGCATAATCAGGATATGGATCACTTTGATGTGAATTTCCTGAACGCGATCGGCATAGCCAAAGTGCGGCACGCGAATTTCGATATCCGCAGAGCCCGCCATTTTGCCACCGTCTTTACCGGTCAGGGTGATCACTTTCATCCCCTGCGCGCGCGCCGCTTCAATCGCTTTGATCACGTTGCCGGAGTTACCCGACGTGGAGATCCCCAGCAGCACGTCGCCTGCGCGACCTACGGATTCGACGTAACGAGAGAAGACATATTCATAGCCGAAATCATTGCTCACGCAAGAGAGGTGGCTGACATCGGAAATCGCAATCGCCGGATAGCCCGGACGGTTCTCGCGATAGCGGCCCGTTAACTCTTCAGCAAAGTGCATCGCGTCACAGTGGGAACCACCGTTACCGCAAGATAACACTTTACCACCCGCTTTGAAGCTGTCGGCCAGCAGCACCGCTGCACGCTGAATCGCGTGGATATTGGCTTCATCTTTCAGGAAGTTAGCCAGCGTTTCTGCCGCTTCGTTCAGTTCGTTACGAATAAGATCCTGGTACATGAGGATAATCCTTCAGTATGGGTGAAATAACTTTTTCACAGTGTACCGGATAGCATCAGCAGCGAGAAGCTAAAGCCCACCACTTCCCGATGGCTTTTGATTTTTGGTGCCTATGAAAGCGGCAACAATGTGAGCTGAGTTGTAATTATTTTGTAATCACATTGATAAAAGAAATGACATCAACTAGAACAATACTATCACAAGTGGTCAGACCTCCTACAAGACAGGGAGCATTTCTCTATGATGATTTTGAGTATTGTTGCAACCATTGCTTTACTCGGTGTGCTCTTCTATCACCGCGTCAGCTTAACGCTGAGCAGCCTGATTTTACTGGCCTGGACCGCCGCACTTGGCGCGGCAGGGCTGTGGAACATCTGGCTGCTGGTGCCGCTGGCAATTATTCTGGTGCCGTTCAACGTACCTTCCATGCGCCGCGCGATGATCTCTGCCCCGGTGTTCCGTACCTTCTGTAAGGTGATGCCGCCGATGTCGCGCACGGAGAAAGAAGCGATTGATGCCGGTACCACCTGGTGGGAAGGCGACCTCTTCCGCGGTAACCCGGACTGGAAAAAGCTGCATAACTATCCGCAGCCGCGCCTGACGGCGGAAGAACAAGCGTTTATCGACGGCCCGGTAGAAGAAGCCTGCCGTATGGCAAACGACTTCGAAATTACCCATGAAATGGCGGATCTGCCGCCGGAACTGTGGGCGTATCTGAAAGAGCATCGCTTCTTTGCGATGATCATTAAGAAAGAGTACGGCGGGCTGGAGTTCTCTGCCTATGCTCAGGCGCGTGTGCTGCAAAAACTTTCCGGCGTGTCGGGGATTCTGGCGATTACAGTTGGCGTACCGAACTCATTAGGTCCGGGTGAGCTGTTGCAGCATTACGGTACTGAAGAGCAGAAAAACCACTATCTGCCGCGCCTGGCACGTGGGCAGGAGATCCCTTGCTTTGCGCTGACCAGCCCGGAAGCGGGTTCCGATGCGGGCGCCATTCCGGATACCGGCGTCGTTTGCATGGGTGAATGGCAGGGCGAGCAGGTGCTGGGGATGCGCCTGACCTGGAACAAACGCTACATTACGCTGGCACCTATCGCCACCGTGCTGGGGCTGGCCTTTAAACTCACCGACCCGGATAAACTGCTGGGTGGCGAAGAGAATCTGGGCATTACCTGTGCGTTGATTCCGACCAGCACGCCGGGCGTGGAAATTGGCCGTCGCCACTTCCCGCTGAACGTGCCGTTCCAGAACGGCCCGACCCGTGGTCAGGATATCTTCGTGCCTATCGACTACATTATCGGCGGCCCGAAAATGGCCGGACAAGGCTGGCGTATGCTGGTTGAGTGTCTGTCGGTTGGCCGTGGCATCACCCTGCCGTCGAACTCAACGGGCGGCGTGAAATCCGTGGCGCTGGCGACCGGGGCATATGCGCATATCCGCCGTCAGTTCAAAGTTTCCATTGGTAAAATGGAAGGCATTGAAGAGCCGCTGGCGCGCATCGGTGGTAACGCCTACGTGATGGACGCGGCTGCATCGTTAATTACCTACGGCATTATGCTTGGCGAAAAACCGGCAGTGCTGTCGGCGATTGTGAAATATCACTGTACCCACCGTGGCCAGCAGTCAATTATTGATGCAATGGATATCGCAGGCGGTAAAGGCATTATGCTCGGCGAAGGCAACTTCCTCGCCCGTGCTTACCAGGGCGCGCCCATTGCCATCACCGTTGAGGGCGCGAACATCCTGACCCGTAGCATGATGATCTTCGGCCAGGGCGCGATTCGCTGCCATCCGTATGTGCTGGACGAAATGGCCGCCGCGCAGAATAAAGACGTGAAAGCGTTTGATAACCTGCTGTTTAAACACATCGGCCACGTGGGCAGTAACAAGGTACGCAGCTTCTGGCTTGGCCTGACGCGCGGTTTGACCAGCGCCACGCCGACGCATGACCAGACGCGCCGCTACTATCAGCATCTGAACCGTTTGAGCGCCAACCTCGCGCTGCTCTCTGACGTGTCGATGGCGGTACTGGGCGGCAGCCTGAAACGCCGCGAACGTATTTCCGCACGTCTGGGTGATGTGCTGAGCCAGCTCTATCTCGCCTCTGCGGTACTGAAACGCTATGACGACGAAGGGCGTAATGAAGCCGATTTACCGCTGGTTCACTGGGGCGTTCAGGACGCATTGTATAAAGCGGAACAGGCGATTGATGATTTGCTGAAAAACTTCCCTAATCGCTTTGTCGCCGGTGCGCTGAGCGTGGTTATTTTCCCGACCGGTCGCCACTATCTTGCGCCGTCGGATAAGCTGGACCATCAGGTGGCGAAGATCCTGCAAACGCCGTGTGCCACGCGCTCCCGTATTGGCCGTGGTCAGTATCTGACGCCGAGTGAACATAACCCGGTCGGTTTGCTGGAAGAAGCGTTGATCGACGTGATGGCGGCGGATCCTATCCACCAGAGAATCTGCA
>CAJYVI010000010.1 GCA_913778145.1 uncultured Pseudocitrobacter sp. | reverse complement strand
CGATGTCAACACCGGCGAAGTACTGGCGATGGCGAACAGCCCATCCTATAACCCGAACAACTTCTCCGGCACGGCCAAAGACACCATGCGTAACCGCGCTATCACCGACGTGTTTGAACCGGGTTCGACGGTTAAACCGATGGTGGTGATGACCGCGTTGCAACGTGGTGTAGTGCGCGAAAATACCGTGCTGAATACCATTCCTTACCGTATTAACGGCCACGAAATTAAAGACGTGGCGCGCTACAGCGAATTGACCCTGACCGGGGTACTACAGAAGTCGAGTAACGTCGGTGTTTCCAAGCTGGCGTTAGCGATGCCGTCCTCAGCGTTAGTAGAGACTTACTCACGTTTTGGATTGGGAAAAGCGACCAATTTGGGGTTGGTCGGAGAACGCAGTGGCTTATATCCTCAAAAACAACGGTGGTCTGACATAGAGAGGGCCACCTTCTCTTTCGGCTACGGGCTAATGGTAACGCCGTTACAGTTAGCGCGAGTCTACGCAACGATAGGCAGCTACGGGGTTTACCGTCCGCTGTCGATAACCAAAGTTGACCCTCCGGTTCCTGGCGAACGTATCTTCCCGGAATCCATTGTACGTACCGTGGTTCACATGATGGAAAGCGTGGCGCTGCCTGGCGGCGGCGGCGTGAAAGCGGCGATCAAAGGCTATCGCATCGCCATCAAAACCGGTACGGCGAAAAAAGTGGGGCCAGACGGGCGTTACATCAACAAATATATTGCTTACACCGCGGGCGTTGCGCCAGCCAGCCAGCCGCGTTTTGCGCTGGTGGTTGTCATCAACGACCCGCAGGCAGGTAAATACTACGGCGGCGCCGTGTCCGCGCCGGTCTTCGGTGCCATCATGGGCGGCGTTCTGCGCACCATGAACATCGAACCGGATGCGCTGGCAACGGGCGAAAAAAGTGAATTTGTGATTAATCAAGGCGAGGGAACAGGTGGCAGATCGTAATTTGCGCGACCTTCTCGCTCCGTGGGTGCCAAATGCGCCGGAGCGAGCACTGCGAGAGATGACACTCGACAGCCGTGTGGCTGCGTCGGGCGATCTCTTCGTAGCGGTGGTTGGTCATCAGGCGGACGGGCGTCGTTATATCCCGCAGGCAATTGCGCAAGGTGTAGCTGCCATTATAGCCGAGGCAAAAGATGAAGCGACCGATGGCGAAATCCGTGAAATGCACGGCGTCCCGGTGATTTACCTCAGCCAGTTAACGGAGCGTTTATCGGCACTGGCCGGGCGCTTTTACCATGAACCGTCTGACCGTTTGCGCCTCGTCGGCGTGACCGGTACTAACGGTAAAACCACCACCACCCAACTGCTCGCGCAGTGGGGGCAACTGCTGGGCGAAACCAGCGCGGTGATGGGCACGGTCGGTAACGGCCTGCTGGGTAAGGTGATCCCAACAGAAAATACCACCGGTTCTGCGGTTGATGTTCAGCATGTGCTGTCCGGCCTGGCAGACCAGGGCGCGACGCTGGCGGCAATGGAAGTCTCTTCCCACGGGCTGGTACAGCACCGCGTGGCGGCGCTGAAATTTGTGGCTTCTGTATTTACCAACCTGAGCCGCGATCACCTTGATTATCATGGTGATATGGAACATTACGAAGCGGCGAAATGGCTGCTTTACTCCACGCACCACTGCGGCCAGGCGATTGTTAACGCCGACGATGAAGTGGGCCGCCGCTGGCTGGCAAGATTGCCGGACGCGGTTGCGGTGTCGATGGAAGATCACATCAATCCAAACTGTCACGGGCGCTGGTTAAAGGCCACTGAAGTGAACTATCACGACAGCGGCGCAACCATTCGCTTCAGCTCAACCTGGGGCGACGGTGAAATCGAAAGCCGCCTGATGGGCGCGTTCAACGTCAGCAACCTGCTGCTGGCACTGGCCACGCTGCTGGCGCTGGGTTATCCGCTGGCGGATCTGCTGAAAACCGCTTCCAGCCTGCAACCTGTTTGCGGCCGTATGGAAGTGTTCAGCGCGCCGGGTAAACCGACGGTGGTTGTCGATTACGCGCACACGCCGGATGCGCTGGAAAAAGCGCTCGAAGCGGCGCGTCTGCACTGCGCGGGCAAACTGTGGTGCGTCTTCGGCTGCGGTGGTGACCGCGATAAAGGTAAACGTCCGCTGATGGGCGCGATTGCCGAGCAGTTTGCGGATATCGCCGTGGTTACCGATGACAACCCGCGTACCGAAGAGCCGCGTGCCATCATCAACGATATTCTGGCGGGCATGCTTGACGCCGGCCGCGCCAAAGTGGTGGAAGGACGTGCGCAAGCGGTCACTAACGCCATCATGCAGGCGCAGCCTGATGACCTGGTGCTGCTGGCCGGTAAAGGCCATGAAGATTATCAAATTGTCGGCACCCAGCGTCTCGACTATTCCGACCGAGTAACCGCAGCGCGTCTGCTGGGAGTGATCGCATGATTAGCGTAACGCTGAGCGAACTGGCTGGCATCCTGCACGGTGAACTGGACGGTGCTGACCTGCGTATCGATGATGTCACCACCGATACGCGAAAATTAACGCCGGGCTGCCTGTTTGTGGCCCTGAAAGGCGAGCGTTTTGATGCCCACGATTTCGTTGAAAAAGCGAAAGAGGGTGGGGCGGGCGCGCTGTTAGTCAGCCGCAAACTGGATATCGACCTACCGCAACTGGTGGTGAAAGATACCCGTCTGGCGTTCGGTGAACTGGCGGCATGGGTTCGCCAGCAGGTGCCTACCCGCGTGGTTGCTCTGACCGGCTCCTCCGGTAAAACCTCGGTAAAAGAGATGACCGCCGCCATTCTCGGCCAGTGCGGCAACACGCTTTATACCGCAGGTAATCTTAATAATGACATCGGCGTGCCGATGACATTACTGCGCCTGACGAAAGAACACGAATTCGCGGTAATTGAACTGGGCGCCAACCATCAGGGCGAAATCGCCTGGACGGTGAGCCTGACCCGCCCGGAAGCGGCGCTGGTGAACAATCTGGCGGCGGCACACCTGGAAGGGTTTGGATCGCTTGCGGGCGTAGCGAAAGCGAAAGGTGAGATTTTCACCGGCCTTCCGGTTAACGGCATCGCTATCCTCAATGCCGACAACAACGACTGGCTGAACTGGCAGGCGATTATTGGCGCGCGCAAAGTGTGGCGTTTCTCGCCGAATGCGGCGAACAGCGATTTCACCGCGACCAATATTCACGTTACTAGCCATGGCACCGAATTTACGCTGCAAACGCCAACCGGCGACGTCGACGTACTGCTGCCGCTGCCGGGGCGCCACAACATTGCTAACGCGCTGGCTGCGACGGCACTGGCGATGGCAGTAGGTGCGGATTTAAACGCGGTGAAAGCCGGGCTGGCGAAGCTGACCTCCGTTCCGGGGCGTCTGTTCCCCATTCACCTGAGCGACACCCAACTGCTGCTCGACGACTCCTATAACGCCAACGTCGGTTCGATGACCGCCGCGGTGCAGGTGCTTGAAGAGATGCCGGGTTATCGCGTGCTGGTGGTTGGCGATATGGCCGAACTGGGCGCAGAAAGTGAAGCCTGCCACATTCAGGTTGGCGAAGCTGCGAAAACCGCAGGCATCGATAAAGTCTTAAGCGTAGGTAAATTAAGTCAGGCAATCAGTTCTGCCAGCGGCGTCGGCGAGCATTTCACCGACAAAGCAGCAGCCATTGCGCGTCTTAAAACGCTCATTAATGAACAGCAAACCCTCACCATTCTGGTGAAAGGATCACGTAGTGCCGCCATGGAAGAGGTAGTACGCGCATTACAGGAGAACGGGACATGTTAGTTTGGCTGGCCGAACATTTGGTCAAATATTATTCCGGCTTTAACGTCTTTTCCTATCTGACGTTTCGCGCCATCGTCAGCCTGCTGACCGCGCTGTTCATCTCTTTGTGGATGGGCCCGCGCATGATCGCCCACTTACAGAAACTCTCCTTCGGTCAGGTTGTGCGTAACGATGGTCCGGAATCGCACTTCAGCAAACGCGGTACGCCGACAATGGGCGGGATCATGATCCTCACCGCCATAGTGGTATCTGTGCTGCTGTGGGCCTATCCGTCCAACCCGTACGTCTGGTGCGTGCTGGTGGTGCTGGTCGGCTACGGCATTATTGGTTTTGTCGATGACTATCGCAAAGTTGTCCGTAAGGACACCAAGGGCCTGATTGCTCGCTGGAAATATTTCTGGATGTCGGTGATTGCGCTGGGCGTGGCGTTCGCGCTGTATCTGGCCGGTAAAGATACCCCAGCCACGCAGCTGGTGGTGCCGTTCTTTAAAGATGTGATGCCGCAGTTGGGGCTGTTCTACATTCTGCTGGCCTATTTTGTGGTGGTGGGCACCGGTAACGCGGTGAACCTGACCGATGGTCTGGATGGCTTAGCGATTATGCCAACCGTCTTCGTTGCCGGTGGTTTTGCGCTGGTCGCCTGGGCGACCGGTAACATGAACTTCGCTAACTATCTGCATATTCCGTATCTGCGGCATGCGGGGGAGCTGGTGATCGTCTGCACCGCGATTGTCGGGGCAGGGCTGGGCTTCCTGTGGTTTAACACCTATCCGGCACAAGTTTTTATGGGCGATGTCGGTTCGCTGGCGCTGGGCGGCGCACTGGGCATCATCGCCGTGCTGCTGCGCCAGGAGTTCCTGCTGGTGATTATGGGCGGCGTGTTCGTGGTTGAAACGCTGTCGGTGATTTTGCAGGTCGGCTCCTTCAAGCTGCGCGGTCAGCGCATCTTCCGTATGGCGCCGATTCACCACCACTATGAACTGAAAGGCTGGCCGGAACCGCGCGTAATTGTGCGCTTCTGGATTATTTCGCTGATGCTGGTGCTGATTGGCCTGGCTACGCTGAAGGTACGTTAATCATGGCAGATTACCAGGGTAAAAATGTTGTCATTATCGGTCTTGGTTTGACCGGGCTCTCCTGCGTCGATTTCTTCCTGGCGCGTGGCGTAACGCCGCGCGTGATGGATACGCGAGCCACTCCCCCTGGGCTGGATAAACTGCCGGAAGAGGTTGAGCGTTACGTTGGAAGTCTGAACGATGACTGGCTGCTGGCCGCCGATTTGATTGTCGCCAGCCCCGGCATCGCGCTGGCGCACCCGTCTCTGAGCGCTGCGGCCGATGCGGGCGTTGAGATTGTCGGCGATATCGAACTCTTCTGCCGCGAAGCGCAGGCACCGATTGTGGCAATCACGGGTTCCAACGGAAAAAGCACCGTGACCACGCTGGTTGGTGAAATGGCCAAAGCGGCGGGCGTGAACGTCGGCGTTGGCGGCAATATTGGCTTGCCTGCGTTGATGCTGCTCGACCCGACGCGCGAACTCTATGTTCTGGAACTCTCCAGCTTCCAGCTGGAAACCACCTCCAGCTTGCAGGCTGCGGCGGCTACCATTCTGAACGTTACTGAAGATCATATGGACCGCTATCCGTTTGGCCTGCAGCAGTATCGCGCCGCCAAACTGCGCGTCTATGAAAATGCCAAAACCTGTGTGGTGAACGCTGATGATGCGTTGACCATGCCGATTCGCGGTGCCGATGAGCGCTGTGTGAGCTTTGGTGTCGATGTCGGTGATTACCACCTTAACCGCCAGCAGGGTGAAACCTGGCTGCGCGTGAAAGGTGAAAAGGTTCTCAACGTTAAAGAGATGACCCTCACCGGCCAGCACAACTACAGCAATGCGCTGGCGGCGCTGGCGCTGGCGGATGCCGTCGGCCTGCCGCGTGCCAGCAGCCTGAAGGCACTGACCACCTTCGCCGGGCTGGCGCATCGTTTCCAGATTGTGCTCAATCACAATGGCGTTCGCTGGATCAACGACTCAAAAGCGACCAACGTTGGCAGTACGGAAGCGGCACTCAACGGTTTACACGTTGACGGTACGCTCTGGCTGCTGCTGGGTGGCGACGGGAAATCCGCCGATTTCAGCCCGCTGGCACGCTATCTGACCGGCGATAACATTCGTCTTTACTGCTTTGGTCGCGACGGCAGCGAGCTTGCCGCCTTACGCCCGGAAATCGCCACTGAAACGGAGACGATGGAACAGGCGATGCGCGCCATTGCGCCGCAGCTGAAAGCGGGCGATATGGTGCTGCTGTCACCGGCCTGCGCCAGCCTCGATCAGTTTAAAAGCTTTGAGCAGCGCGGCGACGTGTTTGCACGACTGGCGAAGGAGTTAGGTTGATGCGTTTATCCCTCCCGCGCCTGAAAATGCCTCGCCTGCCAGGGTTTGCCATCCTGGCATGGGTATTTGCCGCGCTGAAAGGCTGGGTGATGGGCTCCAGGGCACAGGATAACGACAGCCTGGTGATGTACGATCGCACCCTGCTGTGGCTGACCTTCGGCCTGGCGGCGATCGGTTTCATCATGGTGACCTCGGCATCCATGCCGGTCGGTCAGCGTCTGGCGAACGATCCCTTCCTGTTCGCCAAACGTGATGGTCTCTATATCGTGCTGGCGTTTGCGCTGGCAATGATCACGTTACGTCTGCCGATGGAGTTCTGGCAGCGCTACAGCACATCGATGCTGATCGCTTCTATCGTCATGCTGCTGATTGTTCTGGTCGTCGGCAGCTCGGTTAACGGGGCATCCCGCTGGATTGCTTTAGGCCCGCTGCGTATTCAGCCAGCGGAGTTCACCAAGCTGTCGCTGTTCTGCTACATCGCCAACTACCTGGTACGTAAAGCCGACGAAGTGCGTAACAACCTGCGCGGCTTCTTAAAGCCGATGGGGGTCATTTTTGTGCTGGCGATTTTACTGCTGGCGCAGCCTGACCTCGGTACGGTTGTTGTGCTGTTCGTCACGACGCTTGCGATGCTGTTCCTGGCCGGTGCGAAATTGTGGCAGTTCATCGCCATCATTGGTATGGGGATTTCTGCGGTCATCCTGTTGATCCTTGCTGAGCCGTACCGTATTCGTCGTGTGACCTCGTTCTGGAACCCGTGGGAAGATCCCTTCGGTAGCGGTTACCAGCTTACCCAATCACTGATGGCTTTTGGTCGCGGTGAAATGTGGGGGCAAGGGCTGGGGAATTCGGTGCAAAAACTGGAGTATCTGCCGGAAGCGCATACCGACTTCATCTTCGCCATTATCGGCGAGGAACTCGGTTATATCGGTGTGGTACTGGCGCTTTTAATGGTATTCTTCGTCGCTTTCCGCGCGATGTCCATTGGTCGCAAAGCGCTGGAACTCAACCAGCGTTTCGCTGGTTTCCTGGCCTGCGCCATTGGCGTGTGGTTCAGTTTTCAGGCGCTGGTTAACGTCGGCGCGGCGGCTGGTATGCTGCCGACCAAAGGTCTGACGCTGCCGCTTATCAGTTACGGTGGTTCCAGCCTGCTGATTATGTCGACGGCGATTATGTTTTTGTTACGTATAGATTATGAAACACGTCTGGAAAAAGCCCAGGCGTTTACCCGAGGTTCCAGATGAGCGGTGAAACGAAGCGGTTAATGGTGATGGCAGGCGGTACCGGCGGGCATGTGTTCCCCGGGCTGGCGGTTGCGCACCATTTAATGGACCAGGGCTGGCAAGTACGCTGGCTGGGTACCGCCGATCGTATGGAAGCGGATCTCGTGCCGAAACACGGTATCGAAATCGACTTTATTCGTATTTCTGGCTTGCGTGGTAAAGGTGTAAAAGCATTACTGCTCGCGCCGCTGCGCATCTTTAATGCCTGGCGTCAGGCGCGCGCGATCATGAAGCGCTTTAAGCCAGACGTCGTGCTGGGCATGGGCGGCTATGTTTCTGGCCCTGGCGGTCTGGCGGCGTGGTCGCTGGGTATTCCCGTCGTGCTGCACGAACAGAACGGCATTGCCGGCCTGACCAACAAATGGCTGGCAAAGATTGCGAAAACCGTGATGCAGGCGTTTCCTGGCGCATTTCCGAATGCGGAAGTGGTGGGTAACCCGGTTCGCGTCGATGTGCTGGCGCTACCGCTACCGGAACAGCGTCTGGTAGGCCGCGAAGGCCCGGTACGCGTTCTGGTGGTTGGCGGTTCGCAGGGGGCGCGTATCCTGAACCAGACCATGCCGCAGGTGGCGTCGAAACTGGGCGAAACCATTACCATCTGGCATCAGAGCGGTAAAGGCGCGCAGCAAACCGTCGAGCAGGCGTATGAAGACGCGGGCGAGCCGCAGCATAAAGTCACCGAGTTTATCGATGATATGGCTGCCGCGTATGCCTGGGCTGACGTGGTGGTGTGCCGCTCCGGCGCGCTGACCGTCAGCGAAATCGCCGCGGCGGGTCTGCCCGCTATCTTTGTGCCGTTCCAGCATAAAGACCGCCAGCAGTACTGGAATGCGCTGCCGCTGGAACAAGCTGGCGCGGCGAAGATTTATGAGCAACCGCAGTTTACCGCTGAAGCGGTTGCCACCACGCTCGAACTATGGGACCGCAAAACCCTGCTGGAAATGGCAGAGCGCGCACGCGCAGCGGCGATCCCGGATGCAACAGAGCGAGTAGCAAAAGCAGTAAGCCTGGCAGCTCAGGCTTAACCCTCGCGGCGCGCGTTGCGCTGCACGAATTTTAGAAGTCGATGGCGTTGAGAGAATGAATACACAACAACTGGCGAAACTGCGTTCCATTGTGCCCGAGATGCGTCGCGTCCGGCACATTCACTTTGTGGGTATCGGCGGTGCCGGTATGGGCGGTATCGCCGAAGTTCTGGCCAACGAAGGGTATCAGATAAGCGGTTCCGATTTGGCGCCGAACCCGGTCACGCAGCAATTGTCACAGCTGGGCGCCACTATCTATTTCAACCATCGCCCGGAAAACGTCCGCGATGCGAGCGTGGTGGTGGTATCGACGGCGATTGCCGCCGATAACCCGGAAATCGTTGCTGCGCATGAAGCGCGAATTCCGGTGATTCGCCGCGCCGAAATGCTGGCTGAACTGATGCGTTTTCGTTACGGTATCGCCATCGCCGGGACGCACGGTAAAACGACCACCACTGCGATGGTCTCCAGTATTTACGCCGAAGCCGGGCTGGACCCGACTTTCGTTAACGGCGGCCTGGTAAAAGCCGCAGGCGTGCACGCGCGTCTGGGCCACAGCCGTTACCTGATTGCGGAAGCGGATGAGAGCGATGCATCGTTCCTGCATCTGCAACCGATGGTGGCGATTGTCACCAACATTGAAGCCGACCATATGGATACCTACCAGGGCGACTTCGAGAATTTGAAGCAGACGTTTATCAACTTCCTGCACAACCTGCCGTTTTACGGTCGTGCGGTGATGTGTGTGGACGATCCGGTTATCCGCGAGCTGCTGCCGCGCGTAGGCCGTCAAACCACCACTTACGGTTTTAGCGATGACGCGGATGTACGCGTCGAAGACTATCAGCAGGTAGGTCCGCAGGGGCACTTCACGCTGGTGCGTCAGGATAAAGACGATTTGCGCGTCACGCTGAATGCGCCGGGTCGTCATAATGCCCTGAACGCCGCCGCCGCCGTCGCGGTCGCCACGGAAGAGGGCATTGAAGACGACGCCATTCTGCGCGCGCTGGAAAGCTTCCAGGGCACAGGGCGTCGCTTCGATTTCCTCGGTGAATATCCGCTGGATGAGGTGAATGGCAAAGCGGGGAGCGCGATGCTGGTTGATGACTACGGTCATCACCCAACGGAAGTGGACGCCACCATTAAAGCCGCACGCGCGGGCTGGCCTGATAAAAATCTGGTGATGGTATTCCAGCCGCACCGTTATACCCGTACGCGCGACCTGTACGATGATTTTGCCAACGTGCTGACGCAGGTTGATGCGCTGCTGATGCTGGACGTATACCCGGCTGGCGAAGCACCGATTCCGGGTGCAGACAGCCGCTCGCTGTGCCGCACCATCCGCGGTCGCGGTAAAGTTGACCCGATTCTGGTCTCCGATCCGGCTCAGGTCGCTGAAATGCTGGCGCCGGTACTGACCGGTAACGACCTGGTGCTGATTCAGGGCGCGGGAAATATCGGCAAAATCGCGCGTAACTTAGCTGAAATCAAACTCAAGCCGCAAACACAGGAGGAAGAGCGCCATGGCTGATAAAATCGCTGTCCTTCTGGGCGGCACCTCCGCAGAGCGCGAAGTTTCGCTGAACTCCGGGGCCGCCGTGCTGGCTGGCCTGCGTGAGGCGGGTGTCGATGCACATCCTGTCGACCCGAAAGAGGTCGATGTTACCCAGCTGAAAAATATGGGTTTTCAGAAAGCGTTTATTGCACTTCACGGCCGAGGCGGGGAAGATGGCACGTTGCAGGGATTATTGGAACTGCTAAAACTGCCCTATACCGGCAGCGGCGTGATGGCATCGGCCATTTCTATGGACAAATTGCGTAGCAAATTGCTGTGGCAGGGCGCGGGTTTACCGGTCGCCCCTTGGGTGGCTATCACGCGAAAAGAATTTGAATCAGGGCTGAATGACGAAGTAAAACAGCAGCTTACCGATCTGGGTTTGCCGCTTATCGTCAAGCCGAGCCGTGAAGGTTCAAGCGTTGGGATGTCAAAAGTTAACGAGAGTGGTGAATTGACCCAGGCGTTAACGTTGGCGTTTCAACATGATGAAGAAGTTCTGGTGGAGAAATGGCTCAGTGGGCCAGAATTCACCGTTGCGGTGCTTGGTGAAGAAATTTTACCGTCAATTCGCATCCAACCTGCCGGAACCTTCTATGATTATGATGCGAAGTATCTCTCTGATGAGACGAAGTATTTCTGTCCTGGTTGCGAAGATAACGACCAGGAAGCGGCAATGCAGTCTCTGGTGTTAAAAGCCTGGACTGTTCTTGGCTGTCGTGGCTGGGGTCGAATTGACGTGATGCAGGATCGTGATGGTCAACTTTATCTCCTTGAGGCGAATACCTCTCCGGGGATGACCAGCCACAGTCTGGTGCCGATGGCGGCGCGTCAGGCGGGAATGAGCTTCTCGCAACTGGTAGTACGAATTCTGGACCTGGCGGGGTGATATGTCGCAGGCTGCGCTGAATACGCGGAACCGTGAAGAAGAAGAGTACAATTCTTCGCGGCGCAATAATGGAACGCGTCTTGCAGGAATTATCTTCCTGCTGGCGGTGTTGTTGACCGTGTTGATTAGCGGCTGGGTCGTGCTGGGTTGGATGGAAGACGCGCAGCGTTTGCCTATCTCGAAACTGGTGGTCACCGGCGAGCGGCACTACACGCGTAACGACGACATCCGCCAGTCTATTCTGGCGCTCGGGTCGCCGGGAACCTTTATGACCCAGGACGTGAACATCGTTCAGGGGCAAATTGAACGCCTGCCGTGGATTAAGCAGGCAAGCGTAAGAAAGCAGTGGCCAGACGAATTGAAGATTCATCTGGTTGAATATGTGCCGATTGCACGTTGGAATGATCAGCATATGGTGGATGCCGAAGGCAACTCCTTCAGCGTGCCCGCCGATCGCGCCAACAAGCAGAGTTTGCCCATGTTGTATGGCCCTGAAGGCAGCGAAAGCGAAGTCTTGCAGGGATACCGCGACATGGGGGCCGTGCTGGCGAAAGGGAAGTTCACATTAAAAGTGGCGGCAATGACGGCGCGCCGTTCCTGGCAGTTAACGTTGGGCGATGGTATCAAGCTCAACCTGGGGCGGGGCGACACCATGAAGCGGCTTGAGCGCTTTTTAGAACTGTATCCGGTTCTTCAGCAGCAGGCGCAAACAGAAGGTAATCGGATTAGCTACGTTGATTTGCGCTATGACTCAGGGGCGTCAGTAGGTTGGGAGCCTGCCCCTGTCGAAGAAACCAGTCAACAACAGAATCAGGCACAGGCAGAACAACAATGATCAAGGCGACGGACAGAAAACTGGTAGTTGGACTGGAGATTGGCACCGCGAAGGTCGCCGCTTTAGTAGGGGAAGTTCTGCCCGACGGCATGGTCAATATCATTGGCGTGGGCAGTTGCCCATCGCGAGGTATGGACAAAGGCGGGGTAAATGACCTCGAGTCAGTAGTGAAATGCGTACAGCGCGCTATTGACCAGGCTGAATTGATGGCGGATTGCCAGATCTCCTCTGTATATCTGGCGCTTTCCGGCAAACACATAAGCTGTCAAAATGAGATTGGCATGGTGCCTATCTCAGAAGAAGAAGTGACGCAGGAAGATGTCGAAAACGTGGTGCATACGGCGAAATCCGTTCGCGTCCGCGATGAGCACCGTGTTTTGCACGTTATTCCGCAGGAATACGCGATTGATTACCAGGAAGGGATCAAAAACCCGGTCGGCTTGTCGGGCGTGCGTATGCAGGCCAAAGTGCATCTTATTACCTGTCACAACGATATGGCGAAAAACATTGTTAAAGCCGTGGAACGTTGTGGCCTGAAAGTTGACCAACTGATATTTGCCGGGCTGGCAGCCAGTTATTCGGTCCTGACGGAAGATGAACGTGAACTGGGTGTCTGCGTAGTGGATATCGGTGGTGGTACAATGGACATCGCCGTATATACTGGCGGTGCGCTGCGCCACACCAAAGTGATCCCTTATGCAGGGAACGTGGTCACCAGCGATATCGCATACGCTTTCGGTACGCCGCCGAGCGATGCCGAAGCGATTAAAGTGCGCCATGGTTGTGCACTGGGCTCTATCGTGGGCAAAGATGAGAGCGTTGAGGTGCCGAGCGTCGGCGGTCGTCCGCCGCGTAGCCTGCAACGCCAGACGTTGGCAGAGGTTATTGAGCCGCGCTACACCGAGCTGCTCAACCTCGTCAACGAAGAAATTTTGCAGTTACAGGAACAGCTTCGCCAGCAAGGGGTCAAACATCACCTCGCGGCGGGAATTGTTCTCACCGGTGGTGCGGCGCAAATTGAAGGCCTGGCGGCCTGCGCCCAGCGCGTTTTCCATACGCAGGTCCGTATCGGCGCGCCGCTGAATATCACTGGTTTAACGGATTACGCCCAGGAGCCGTATTACTCAACGGCGGTGGGCCTGCTGCACTACGGGAAAGAGTCACACCTGAGTGGTGAAGCAGAAGTAGACAAGCGTGTAACCGCATCGGTGGGTTCATGGATTAAGCGATTGAACAGCTGGCTGCGAAAAGAGTTTTAATTTTTTAAGAGAGCGCAGAAAATTAGCGCTCTCAGGCGACAGGCACATACACGATGTCCTTCAGGCTGTGGTAGAGCGGCTTGACTGAAAAAGTGTATAAAACGGAGAGAGACTATGTTTGAACCTATGGAACTGACCAACGACGCGGTGATTAAAGTCATCGGCGTCGGTGGCGGCGGCGGTAACGCTGTAGAGCACATGGTGCGCGAGCGCATCGAAGGTGTTGAATTCTTCGCAGTGAACACCGACGCTCAGGCGTTGCGTAAAACTGCGGTTGGCCAGACTATCCAGATCGGTAGCGGTATTACCAAAGGTCTGGGCGCGGGTGCTAACCCGGAAGTGGGCCGTAATGCTGCTGATGAAGACCGCGAAGCGCTGCGTGCTGCATTAGAAGGCGCAGACATGGTCTTCATCGCTGCGGGCATGGGCGGTGGTACCGGTACGGGTGCCGCGCCGGTTGTGGCTGAAGTGGCTAAAGATTTAGGTATTCTGACCGTTGCTGTCGTGACTAAGCCTTTCAACTTTGAAGGCAAGAAGCGCATGGCATTCGCGGAGCAGGGTATCACTGAGCTGTCCAAACACGTGGACTCCCTCATCACCATCCCGAACGACAAACTGCTGAAAGTGCTGGGTCGCGGTATCTCTTTGCTCGACGCTTTCGGTGCGGCAAACGACGTACTGAAGGGTGCGGTTCAGGGTATCGCCGAGCTGATTACTCGCCCGGGCCTGATGAACGTCGACTTTGCTGACGTGCGCACTGTGATGTCCGAAATGGGCTATGCGATGATGGGTTCTGGCGTGGCTAACGGTGAAGACCGTGCGGAAGAAGCCGCTGAAATGGCTATCTCTTCTCCGCTGCTGGAAGATATCGATCTGTCTGGCGCACGCGGCGTTCTGGTCAACATTACCGCGGGCTTCGACCTGCGTCTTGATGAGTTCGAAACCGTGGGTAACACCATCCGTGCATTTGCATCGGATAACGCGACCGTGGTTATCGGTACGTCCCTTGACCCGGATATGAACGACGAACTGCGCGTGACGGTTGTTGCAACCGGTATTGGCATGGACAAACGTCCGGAAATCACCCTGGTGACCAACAAGCAGACTCAGCAGCCGGTAATGGATCGCTACCAGCAGCACGGCATGACGCCGCTGACGCAGGAGCAAAAACCAGCCGCTAAAGTGGTTAACGACAATACGCCGCAGACCACCAAAGAACCGGATTATCTGGATATTCCAGCGTTTTTACGTAAACAGGCTGATTAAGAATTAGCTCAAAGTTGGGAATCCCCGCTCTTTGTGCTAAACTGGCCGTCCGAATGTATAGTACACTTCGGTTGGATAGTTAATTTGGCGAGATTATACGATGATCAAACAAAGGACACTTAAACGTATCGTTCAGGCGACTGGCGTCGGTTTACACACCGGCAAAAAAGTCACACTGACCTTACGCCCTGCGCCGGCCAATACCGGGGTCATCTATCGTCGCACCGACTTGAATCCACCGGTAGATTTTCCGGCCGATGCCAAATCTGTGCGTGATACAATGCTCTGTACTTGTCTGGTGAACGAGCATGACGTGCGGATTTCTACCGTTGAGCACCTCAACGCCGCATTGGCGGGGCTGGGTATCGACAACATTATTGTTGAAGTCGATGCGCCAGAAATCCCAATTATGGACGGCAGTGCTGCACCGTTCGTTTATCTGCTGCTGGATGCCGGCATCGATGAACTGAACTGTGCGAAGAAATTTGTTCGCATTAAAGAGACCGTACGTGTCGAAGATGGCGACAAATGGGCTGAATTCAAACCGTACAATGGTTTTTCGTTGGACTTTACCATCGACTTTAACCATCCGGCGATTGATGCCAGCACCCAGCGCTATGCTATGAACTTCTCTGCCGACGCGTTTATGCGCCAGATTAGTCGTGCACGTACCTTCGGTTTCATGCGTGATATCGAATATCTGCAGTCCCGTGGCCTGTGCCTGGGCGGTAGCTTCGATTGTGCCATCGTTGTTGACGATTATCGCGTACTGAACGAAGACGGTCTGCGTTTTGAAGATGAATTCGTTCGTCACAAAATGCTGGATGCGATCGGTGACTTGTTCATGTGTGGTCACAACATTATTGGTGCATTTACCGCGTTCAAATCCGGTCATGCGCTGAATAACAAACTTCTGCAGGCGGTCCTGGCAAAACAGGAAGCTTGGGAATATGTGACCTTCGAAGACGACGCCGAACTGCCACTGGCGTTCAAAGCACCGACAATGGTTCTGGCATAAGCCTGACCATTTCATAAATTCGACTGGCAACCTGGCACTCTCTCCGGTCAGGGAACCAGTCGTTTTTTATTTCCCCTCGAAAATTCCTGTTTTTGTGCGATTGCTGTTTTCTTGCGCACTTTTCAGCGACGTTCTCTTCATTGATGCTGTCGATATCCAGCATTAATGGTAATATCTGTGCGCGAAAAATAATAATCTCTGGGGTAGACATTACGTGAGTGGGTTACTGACGCGTTGGCGACAGTTAGGTAGACGCTATTTCTGGCCGCATCTCCTGTTGGGGATGGTTGCTGCCAGTTTCGGCCTGCCTGTGCTCGCAAATAACGCCGAACCTGCTTCGCCTGCCCGCGAAACAACCAGCAATCATAACCCTGCGACGAAAGTCAATTTCACGCAGCTGGCCCTGCTGGAAGCGAATCGTCGACCATCGTTTACCGTGGATTACTGGCATCAGCATGCTATTCGCACGGTGATTCGCCACCTTTCTTTTGCCATGGCGCCACAAGCGCTGCCCGTTGCCGAAGCAACGGCTGCCACGCCATTGCAGGCCGCCCAGCACCTTGCCTTGCTGGACACCCTTAATGCATTACTCACGGTTGAAAGCAAGCCGCCGGCCATTGTGCGACAGGCGACCTATGCACCGTCAGTTGCACCTTCCGTATTTAGCATCCCTGCGTGGGTGAGCCAGGTTCAGGGCATTCGCGCCGGGCCGCAGCGCCTCGTCTGAAAATAGTCGTTTTTCTTTTATTTTCCTGACTCCGCGAAGCGGGGCGTTTGAGATTTTATTATGCTAATCAATTTATTAACGAAAGTATTTGGTAGTCGTAACGACCGTACCCTGCGCCGTATGCGCAAAGCGGTAACAGCCATTAACGCGATGGAACCGGAGATGGAAAAACTCTCCGATGACGAGCTGAAAGGCAAAACCGCGGAATTCCGCGCGCGCCTGGAAAAAGGTGCCAGCCTGGAAAGCCTGCTCCCGGAAGCTTTCGCCGTCGTCCGTGAAGCCAGTAAACGTGTGTTCGGTATGCGTCACTTCGACGTACAGCTGCTCGGCGGTATGGTGCTTAACGATCGCTGCATCGCGGAAATGCGTACAGGTGAAGGTAAAACCCTGACCGCGACCCTGCCGGCCTATCTGAATGCGCTGACCGGCAAAGGCGTACACGTGGTGACCGTCAACGACTATCTGGCGCAACGTGACGCCGAAAATAACCGTCCGCTGTTCGAATTCCTCGGTATGACCGTGGGTATCAACATGTCTGGCCTGCCAGCGCCGGCGAAACGTGAAGCGTATGCCGCCGACATCACTTACGGCACCAACAACGAATACGGCTTTGATTACCTGCGCGACAACATGGCGTTCAGCCCTGAAGAGCGTGTTCAGCGTAAACTGCACTATGCGCTGGTGGATGAGGTCGACTCCATTCTTATCGATGAAGCGCGTACCCCGCTTATCATTTCCGGCCCGGCTGAAGACAGCTCGGAAATGTATAAGAAAATGAACAAAATCATTCCGCATCTGGTACGTCAGGAAAAAGAAGACTCTGACACCTTCCAGGGTGAAGGCCACTTCTCCGTAGATGAGAAAGCGCGTCAGGTGAACCTGACTGAACGTGGTCTGGTGCTGATTGAAGAACTGCTGGTGAAAGAAGGCATCATGGACGAAGGCGAGTCGCTGTACTCTCCGGGTAACATTATGTTGATGCACCACGTTACCGCTGCGCTGCGTGCGCACGTGCTGTTCACTCGTGATGTTGACTATATTGTAAAAGATGGCGAAGTCATTATTGTCGATGAACACACTGGCCGTACCATGCAGGGTCGTCGCTGGTCTGATGGCCTGCACCAGGCCGTGGAAGCGAAAGAAGGCGTCGAAATTCAGAACGAGAACCAGACGCTGGCGTCCATCACCTTCCAGAACTACTTCCGTCTGTATGAAAAACTGGCCGGTATGACCGGTACCGCAGATACCGAAGCGTTCGAATTCAGCTCCATCTACAAGCTGGATACCGTAGTAGTACCGACCAACCGTCCGATGATTCGTAAAGACATGCCGGACCTGGTCTACATGACCGAAGCAGAAAAAATTCAGGCGATCATCGCCGATATTAAAGAACGTACAGCCAATGGGCAGCCGGTGCTGGTGGGGACAATCTCCATCGAGAAATCCGAAGTGGTTTCTAATGAACTGGTGAAAGCGGGCATCAAACATAACGTGCTGAACGCCAAATTCCACGCCAACGAAGCAGCTATCGTTGCTCAGGCGGGTTATCCGGCGGCAGTGACCATCGCGACCAACATGGCAGGGCGTGGTACCGATATTATGCTCGGCGGTAGCTGGCAGGCAGAAGTTGCCGCGCTGGAAAATCCTACCGAGGAACAAATCGCACAGATCAAAGCAGACTGGCAGGTTCGACACGATGCGGTGCTGGCGGCGGGTGGTCTGCACATTATCGGTACCGAACGTCATGAATCTCGTCGTATCGATAACCAGCTGCGCGGTCGTTCAGGCCGTCAGGGTGATGCCGGTTCTTCCCGCTTCTATCTGTCCATGGAAGATGCACTGATGCGTATTTTTGCCTCTGACCGTGTGTCCGGCATGATGCGTAAACTGGGGATGAAAGAAGGCGAAGCCATTGAGCACCCGTGGGTGACCAAGGCCATTGCCAACGCGCAGCGTAAAGTGGAAAGCCGTAACTTCGATATTCGTAAGCAACTGCTGGAATATGATGATGTTGCTAACGACCAGCGTCGCGCTATCTACACCCAGCGTAACGAACTGTTGGATGTGAGCGATGTGAGCGAAACTATCAACAGCATCCGTGAAGACGTTTTCAAAGCGACCATCGATGGGCATATTCCACCGCAGTCTCTGGAAGAGATGTGGGATGTTCCAGGGTTGCAGGAACGCCTGAAAAACGACTTCGACCTCGACCTGCCGATCTCCGAATGGCTGGATAAAGAGCCGGAACTGCATGAAGAAACCCTGCGTGAGCGTATTCTGCAGAGCGCTATCGAAGTTTATCAGCGTAAAGAAGAAGTGGTCGGCGCTGAAATGATGCGTCACTTCGAAAAAGGCGTCATGCTGCAAACCCTCGACTCCCTGTGGAAAGAGCACCTGGCGGCGATGGACTATCTGCGTCAGGGTATCCACCTGCGTGGCTATGCGCAGAAGGATCCGAAGCAGGAGTACAAACGCGAATCCTTCTCCATGTTCGCGGCAATGCTGGAATCACTGAAATATGAAGTGATCAGCACCCTGAGCAAAGTACAGGTTCGCATGCCGGAAGAAGTGGAAGAGATGGAACAGCAGCGTCGTGAAGAGGCTGAGCGCCTGGCACAGATGCAGCAGCTTAGCCACCAGGACGAAAATACCGCTGCCGCGCAGGAACTGGCAGCGCAAACAGGCGAGCGTAAAATTGGCCGCAACGATCCGTGCCCGTGTGGTTCCGGTAAAAAATACAAACAGTGCCATGGCCGTTTGAGCTAAGGTCTGATAAAAAAGCAAAAGGCGCAGAGATCTGCGCCTTTTTTTTGGATGAGACACTATGAAAATACTGCAAATCGCCGTCGGCATTATTCGCAACGACGCGGGGGAGATTTATATTACCCAACGCGCCGCTGATGCTCACATGGCAAATAAATGGGAATTCCCGGGTGGGAAAATTGAAGCGGGTGAAACAGCCGAAGAGGCGATGATCCGCGAGCTCGAGGAAGAAGTGGGTATTACCGCCAGCGCACCGCAACTGTTTGATAAGCTGGAGTACGCGTTCCCCGATCGCCATATCACGCTGTGGTTCTGGCTGGTGGAAAACTGGCAGGGTGAGCCATGGGGTAAAGAGGGGCAACCGGGACGATGGGTCGCGCAGAATGCGTTGGTTGCCGAAGAATTTCCGCCAGCGAATGCACCGGTTATCGAAAAATTAGTGCAAACCCCGTAGGCCTGATAAGCGAAGCGTCATCAGGCATAGTGCGCGTTAAGTGTCGGATGCGGCTTCGCCTTATCCGACCTACAACGAAAGGATTACTGCGGGGTTTCACTCCAGTCGTCGCTATCAGACAAATCACCCGCGCTTGGGATGCGCTTCTCTTCTGCCGCCCATTCACCTAAATCAATCAGCTGGCAGCGTTTAGAGCAAAACGGACGGTACGGGCTTTGCTCGCCCCAGACAACCGGCTTCTGGCAGGTGGGGCAGTTAACAATAGTTTCTTCAGACATAGTGTCTCCTTAGCAACAAGCCAGTTCGAAATCCAGACGTTCAGGAATAACGCCATTCTCGCTGTCCAGCGGCACAAAGCGGATGGCAAAGCGGCTTTTATGCCCGGAAATTTGCGGGTAAAGCTGTGAGGACAAATCCAACTGTAAGCGCAGCAGGTCGGCATCTTCGCCGTTATCCTGGTAAAAGCCGTTAAGGCTGGTCTGCTTACGAAAAGGCGCGGAGTTACGCACCAAATCAAGGATAAGATCCAGCGCCTGATTCAGCGGCTCGAGGCTGGCAAGCCAGATTTCTACCTGCGCATCGCGCTGCTGCTGTGGCGCATGCAGCCACATGTGCAGCGTTGGCAGATCGAAACTGCAACAGCCGCCGGGAATGCTTAAACGCTGACGCACAAGAGCAATCAGGCGATCTTCGCGCAGGAACTGGCCGATACGCGGCGCGGCCATCAGAATGCTGCCGCTGTTTTTCAGCTGCTGACGCACCGCATCAATGCGGCTCTGGTCAACGCCCGGCACTTCATTCCAGGCCTGCAATTTACGTTGCTGGCGCTCCAGCTCTTTGAGCATTTCCGTGCGCACGTCGCCGCGCTCAAACACATCCAGTAAATCCCCTAAATTACGAAAAAAGTGTAATGCGCTGGCGTGATCCGTGATGGGTAACTGGGTGCGTAACTGCTGGTTGAGAAACTCAATACGCAGCCAGGTACGCATTTTTTCGTTCAGGGGGTGCTCAAAAAGGATGTGGGTGTGCATTAAGGTTTTTCCTGTGATACAGCCTGCGCCGCGAGCTCAAGATAGCGTGCGTGAAGGCGGGCAACATCCGAAGCAATCGCTTCTGGTGTACCGTTGTTATCAATGACGTCATCAGCTGCCGCAAGCCGCTGTTCGCGCGTCGCCTGGGCGGCAAGTATGTGCTCAGCATGCTCGCGCGACACCCGGTCGCGCTGCATGGTACGAAGAATTTGCGTATCGCGTGTAACATCCACCACCAGCACGCGATCGGCGCGGGAAGCAAGATTATTTTCCACCAGCAATGGCACCACCCACAGAACGTACGGCGAGGTGGCCTTCTGCATTTGCTGCTGGGTTTCCCGCTGAATAAGCGGATGAAGCAGGGCGTTAAGCCAGGCTTTTTCATCAGGATTAGCGAAAATGCGCTCGCGTAAGACGCGGCGATTAAGGGCGCCATCCGGCGTCAGGGTTTGAGGGCCAAAGTGTTCCATAATGGCACGCAAAGCCGGGGTTCCCGGTTCGACCACCTGACGGGCGAGGATATCGGCATCAATAACGTTAATTCCCAGGTGAGAAAATGCATCAGCGACGGTACTTTTGCCACTGCCAATGCCACCCGTTAACGCTACGGTATACGCCATTCCTGTGAATCCTGATGAGAATTGATTAGATAAATCAATTGGTTAAAAACAAAACACTTCAGCGCCTGTTTATCCGCGCTCATGTTCACCGAACTAATGGTAAATTTATAGGATTGTAGCGTAAAAAAAGTGAAAATCGCAGTCTTGCGAAGCCCTGATTAGTGCGTATGATAACGTTACTGGAGTTGTGCTCTTATAATTAATGCCATTAACCCCAGGAATCCGCACATGCGTATCGAAGAAGATCTGAAGTTAGGTTTCAAAGACGTTCTTATCCGCCCTAAACGCTCTACTCTTAAAAGCCGTTCCGATGTTGAACTGGAACGCGAATTCACCTTTAAACATTCTGGCCAACGCTGGTCCGGTGTGCCGGTTATCGCCGCGAATATGGATTCCGTGGGTACCTTCGCAATGGCAAAAGCGCTGGCCTCTTTCGATATTCTGACGGCCGTGCATAAGCACTATTCCGTTGAAGACTGGAAAGTTTTCGCTCAGAACGAATCTGATGAGGTTCTGAAACACGTGATGGTGTCTACGGGCACCTCTGACGCCGATTTCGAGAAAACCAAACAGATTCTGGCGCTGCACCCGATGCTGAACTTCGTGTGTATTGACGTCGCAAACGGCTACTCCGAGCACTTCGTTCAGTTTGTGGCGAAAGCGCGTCAGGCCTGGCCGACCAAAACCATCTGCGCGGGTAACGTTGTCACCGGCGAAATGTGCGAAGAGCTGATCCTCTCCGGTGCGGATATCGTAAAAGTAGGCATCGGCCCAGGTTCCGTTTGCACCACGCGTGTAAAAACCGGCGTCGGCTATCCGCAGCTTTCCGCCGTCATTGAGTGCGCGGATGCAGCGCACGGCCTGGGTGGTCAAATCGTCAGCGATGGCGGTTGTACGGTTCCGGGCGACGTGGCGAAAGCCTTTGGCGGCGGCGCAGATTTCGTGATGCTTGGCGGCATGCTGGCAGGTCACGAAGAAAGCGGTGGCTCTATCGTTGAAGAGAACGGTGAAAAATTCATGCTCTTCTACGGCATGAGCTCGGAATCTGCGATGAATCGCCACGTTGGCGGCGTTGCTCAGTACCGCGCTGCGGAAGGCAAAACCGTTAAGTTGCCGCTGCGCGGGCCGGTAGATAACACCGCGCGCGATATCCTTGGCGGCCTGCGTTCAGCGTGCACTTACGTTGGTGCTTCTCGCCTGAAAGAGCTGACCAAACGCACGACATTTATCCGCGTGCAGGAACAAGAGAACCGCGTGTTCAACAGCCTGTAATGCTTTGCGCTGGCGCTTCCCGCGCCAGCGCTTATCCCGCTCCGCTAATCGCATCCCCCAAATGAAATATTGGCAGATACATTGCCACGACCAGCGTACCGATGATGGCACCTGTCACTACCAGTAGCATCGGTTCCAGCAGCGACGTCAGATTCTCCGCCAGTTGATGCGTCTTCTCACTGTGGTAGTCCGCCAGATTTTGCAGCATCTGATCCAGCGCGCCGGACGCTTCCCCGGTTTGTACCAGTTGAATACACAGCGGCGTGAAAACCTGGCCGTTTTCCATCGCCTGCCAGATAGGGCTTCCCTGTGAAATGTCATGATGAAGTCTGCTAATGACTTCCCGCCAGAGCGGTTGCGTGACCGTTTCCTGGACGGTTTCCAGCCCCTGTAAGAAGGCAATGCCCGCGCTTTGCGTGAGTGATAGCACGGTAAAAATGTGGCTCAGCATCTGCCCGCGCACAAGATTGCCCATCACCGGCAGTGAAAGCGCGACCTGCGCCTGAAAACGCTGCCAGCGTGGATTTTTTTTCAGCACTATTCCAGGAAGAAAAGGCATCGCCAGGAACAGCGTAATTAGCCCGTAATGCATCTTTACGGCATCCGCCATGTTCATCACGATTTGCGTGAGCATAGGCAGCGGTGTATTAAAGGTGTGGTAAATGGCCGTGAATTCCGGCAGCACGAACCCCAGCATTGCCACCACCACGGCAATAGCCAGCAGCAAGATGATGCACGGATAGCGCAGCGCTTTTTTCACCTTCTGCGTAATGGCCTGCTGCGCTTTTTGCTGTTGAGCCAGCGCGCGACAGCAGATATCCAGCTTGCCCGTCACCTCACCGGTGCGGATCATCGCCAGATAGAGCGGCGGAAAGGCTTCCGGCCACTGCCGTAATCCTTCCGAGAGCGAAACCCCTTCCGCCAGGCGCAGTGAGAGCGTGCTGAGCAGGGCCTGCCACTGTGGAACAGGATGCTGACGAGCCAGCATCTCCAGCCCGTCAGAGAGCGTGAGCCCGGCATGCAGCAGCGTCGCCAGCTGTTCAATCATTTCGCAGCGCCAGTTTGTGTGCCAGTATGCGGCCCTGACGGCACAGCGGCGTAACGCCAGCACGGTGATGCCCCGCTGCTGCAATGAAACCAGCGCTTCCGGGCGATTACGAGCCCACAGCGTACCCTGCTTTTCCTCGGCCTGAAGGGTCAGGCCGCGCCAGCGCCAGAGTTGATTAGCCGCCATGCGGAAGCCCCATCACGCGCAGTAACTCTTCCTGCGTGGTGAGCCCGCGCTCGACGGCCATACAGCCGTTCTCAAACAGTGTTGTCATTCCCGCCAGGCGCGCTTTCTGCATCAGTTCCTGGGTCCCACGGCCTGCGGCAATGGCGTGGCGTAGATCGTTGTTAAGTGGCAGGATCTCAAAGATCGCCGCCCGACCAAGATAGCCGTGATAGCAATGCTGGCAACCCGCCGCCTGCCAGTGAGGTAAAGCGCGGGGCCAAAGCGTGTGCGGCAGCGGTGCTTCTACACCGTTTTTCTCCCGGCAGTGCGGGCACAGTTTACGCACCAGCCGCTGAGCCAACACAAGCTGAAGTGCTGAGGAGATCATCCAGCGCGCCACGCCCATTTGCTCCAGCCGTACCAGCGTTTCAACAGTCGAGTTGGTGTGCAGCGTAGAGAGCACCAGATGTCCGGTTTGCGCGGCTTTGATGGCAATTTCTGCCGTTTCACCATCGCGAATTTCGCCGACCATCACGATATCCGGGTCCTGCCGTAGCAGGGCGCGCAGTACGCTCTGAAACGTCAGCCCGGCGCGAGGATTGATTTGCGTTTGATTCAGCCCTTCAATGGGAATTTCAATCGGGTCTTCCACGCTGCAAATATTGACGTCGCTGTGATTACGCTGTTGCAGGGCGCTGTAAAGCGTCACGGTTTTGCCGCTCCCTGTCGGCCCGGTCACCAGGATCAGCCCCTGCGGCTGATTGAGCGCATCGCCGAACAGAGTGAGTTGCTCGCCGCTCATGCCGAGTTGATGGATATCCAGCGCCTGTTCAACGTTGTGCAGCAGACGTAAAACCACTTTTTCACCGTAGCGGCACGGCAGCGTCGCAATACGAAACGAGATGGATTTACCGGCAATCTCCACGGTAAATTGCCCGTCCTGCGGAATGCGACGTTCGGCAATATCAAGATTGCCCAGCACCTTTAAACGTGCGGTGAGCGTTGCCGCCAGCGAGAGCGGTAGCGTAGAAAACGGATGCAGCACGCCATCGACGCGTAACCTGAGACGCAGGTGATGTTCGCCGGGTTCAATGTGAATATCCGACGCACGCTGAAGCAATGCCTGCTCAAGCGTGCGATTCAGTAGATCGACCACGCTGCGGGAATCGTCATTGGCGGCGGGCTGGCTGGCGGTTGCCGCGAGCTGTAAATGTTTATCCATCCGCTCCTGACTCCAGCACTCAATATCGACGCGCTTTTGTGTTGCAAAACGCAGGGCGTCCATCAGTTCATCCGATGGCGCGCCGACAACGGCGATGCTTAACACGCTCTGATCGTTGCCGATCAACTGGGCGTGATGTTTTTTACACAGCGCAAGTAGCTGATCCTGATTCATCGTGGCCTCCGGTTTACTGCGCATCGAAGCGGAAGACATCTTCGCAGGCCTGTTGCAGGGCGCTGTCGCTTTGGATAGCACAAACGCGCGTCCAGCCGGTCACGCCGTTGGCGTTATCCCAGCCCGGCGTCATAGTGACCGCCAGCCCGTTGAGGCTCTCCTGGCCGGTAAGAACGACCACGCCTTTGGCGATACTCATGCCAGAGACATAACGCGTTGTAGTGGGCGAGGGAATGCCGTTGCTGCCGCCATCGCAGCTATTTAACCCGCCATGGTCGAGGGCGCACAGTTCTATCGCCGTGCGGTAGGGGACGAAGGTTTGCAGCATGTCGGTGAGCGCGGCTTTGCGCAGATAGTTTTGATACGCCGGGATTCCAATGGCGCTTAAGATGGCAATGATGCCAATCACCACCATGAGCTCGATAAGGGTAAATCCTTTTTGCTTTTCCATAATGCACTCCTGGTTGAGATAGCGGGAGTGTGTCAGGCAGGCGGAGCGGGCGCGAGAGGCAAAAAGGAATTCAGGAAAGCGCCTTCCAGAGAGTTTTTTGCGTTGCAGAAAACAACATTAAAAATGGAAGCGGGTACGGAAAATTTTTAGATGCGTGGGACTTATCCGGCCTGCACAGCGGGCAGGCCGGATTACGAAATTAACGGAAACGCATTGAGAGGTCTAACGCGCGCACGTGTTTGGTTAGTGCGCCAACGGAGATGTAATCCACGCCGGTTTCGGCGAATTCACGAATGGTGTCAAAGGTGACGTTGCCGGAAACTTCCAGCCGCGCCTGGCCTTTGGTGATGGCGACAGCTTTGCGCATCAGGTCAGTGTCAAAGTTATCAAGCATGATGATGTCGGCCCCGGCTTTCAGCGCGTCTTCCAGCTCTTCCAGGTTTTCCACTTCCACTTCCACCGGCACATCCGGGTGTAACCAGAAGGCTTTTTCTACCGCCTGACGCACGGAGCCGGAAGCGATGATGTGGTTTTCTTTAATCAGGAATGCGTCGGAAAGACCCAGGCGGTGATTTGCGCCGCCGCCGCACAGCACGGCATATTTCAGCGCGGTACGCAGGCCGGGCAGCGTTTTACGGGTATCCAGAAGCTGCGTTTGGGTGCCTTCCAGCAGGTCGACATAGCGGCGAACTTCGCTTGCCACGCCTGAGAGAGTTTGCACGAAATTCAGCGCGGTACGCTCGCCGGTCAACAGAACGCGGGAAGGGCCATCGATTTCAAACAGCGACTGGTTTGCTTTCAGCAGGTCGCCATCCTCCACGTGCCACGTCAGGGTGACGTCGTCGCCAGCCAGTTGAATAAACACCTCTTCAACCCAGCGTTTACCGCAGAACACACCGTCTTCGCGGGTGATAACCACCGCGTGAGAGCGCGTTTCCGCTGGCAGAAGTTGTGCGGTAATGTCGTTATTGGCATCCACTTCTCCGCCCAGATCTTCACGGAGCGCCTGTGCCACGGCGTTGGGAATGTCGAGATTGATACGTTCCAGAAGCGCGTCACGTCGGTGGTCTGGGTTGTAGCGGCGAGGCGGCATGATAAAACTCCAAATTGGTAACGATTCGAAAGGTTTAAACATGCTACTCTGAACCGAGTATCAGCACCACACATAAGGAGATCCAGCATGTTGTTAGATGAGGGTTGGCTGGTGGGCGCGCGCCATGTACCGTCGCCACACTTTGACTGCCGCCCGGACGATGAAACCCCGTCATTGCTGGTTGTTCACAATATCAGTTTACCCCCTGGCGAATTTGGTGGCCCATGGATAGATGCGCTGTTTACCGGCACGCTCGACCCGAACGCGCATCCTTTTTTCGCCGAGATTTCTCATCTGCGCGTTTCTGCTCATTGTCTGATTCGCCGCGATGGGGAAATTGTGCAGTATGTTCCTTTCGATAAGCGCGCCTGGCATGCGGGCGTCTCCGAATATCAGGGGCGTGAGCGCTGCAATGATTTCTCGATAGGCATCGAACTGGAAGGCACCGATACGCTGGCTTACACCGATGCGCAGTATCAGCAACTGGCGGCGTTAACCCAGACGCTGATAACGGTTTACCCGGCTATCGCCGATAATATGACAGGACACTGTGATATCGCGCCCGTGCGCAAAACCGATCCGGGCCCGGCGTTTGACTGGGCTCGCTTTCGCGCACTGGTCACCCCTTCGTCAGATAAGGAGATGACATGACGCTGTTTACCACACTGCTGGTACTGATTGCCGAGCGGTTATTTAAACTGGGTGAGCACTGGCAGCTCGACCACCGGCTGGAAGTGCTGTTCCGTCGCATCAAACGGTTTTCTTTTGTCGCTACGCTTGCGATGACCGTGGTGGCGATGGTGGTGGTGTTTTTGATTCAGCGCGCGCTCGACGGGCTGCTGTTTAACGTACCGCTGTTGATATTCTGGATTTTGCTCGGTCTGCTGTGTATCGGGGCAGGGCGCGTGCGGCTGCACTATCACGCTTACCTGAAGGCGGCATCGCTCAATGATAGTCACGCGCGTGATGCGATGGCCTGCGAGCTGACGATGATCCACGGTGTGCCCTCGGGATGCGATGAGCGCGAGTTTCTGCGCGAGCTGCAAAATGCGCTGATGTGGATTAACTTCCGCTTCTACCTTGCCCCGCTGTTCTGGTTTGTGGTCGGCGGCCCGTGGGGGCCGGTGCTGTTAATAGGCTATTCCTTCCTGCGCGCGTGGCAGTCCTGGCTGGCGCGTTACCAGACGCCGCACCACCGTTTGCAGTCTGGCATTGATGCCATTTTGCATATAGTGGACTGGCTTCCGGTGCGGCTGGTGGGGGTGGTTTACGCCCTGCTTGGCCACGGTGAGAAAGCGCTGCCAGCCTGGTTTGCTTCGCTGGGCGATCGCCATACTTCGCAGTACCAGGTCCTGACGCAGCTGGCGCAGTATTCGCTGGCGCGCGAGCCGCACGTCGACCGCGTTGAGACGCCAAAAGCGGCGGTATCAATGGCGAAGAAAACCTCATTTGTGGTGGTGGTGATTATGGCGCTGCTGACCATTTATGGGACGCTGGTGTAAGGGATTTGCCGGGTGGTGCGGGTATTGCCGGATGGCTGACGCTTATCCGGCCTACGGGGACTCGGGTATTGTTTTGTAGGCCCGGTAAGCGCCACCGGGCAACGGCTCAAATCGTATCCGCAGGCGGCACGCCGAAATCCGGCATGCCATCTTCTTGCCAGCACACCAGTTTCAATCGCGTATGGCGATTCGGGTCGTACAACGGGTCGCCTTCAATCTCCGTGTAATTCCTCGCGTGATACACCAACACATCTTCCCCGTCCGGCGTTTGGGTAAAGCTGTTGTGCCCCGGCCCGTACTGGCGGTTTTCATAGCTGGTGGTGAACACCGGCTGCGGTGATTTATGCCAGTTCTCCGGCTTCGTTATGTCGGCGTTCCGGTCAATCCACAGCAGGCCCATGCAGTAGTTCTCATCGGTGGCGCTGGCGGAGTAGCTGATAAAAATCTTATCGCCATGCACCAGCACCGCGGGCCCTTCGTTGACCAGAAACCCACGGCACTCCCAGTCGAATTCTGGTTTGCTGAGCATCACCGGCTCGCCTTTAATCGTCCACGGGTTTTCCAGCTCCGCCAGATAGATATTGGAGTTTCCGGCAATATCTGGCGATTTTTGCGCCCACAGATACCACTGTTTTCCCTGATGATGAAACGTCGTGGCATCCAGGCAGAAGGTATCGAACGGCGTTTTCACCTGGCCGCGCTCAACCCAGTTTCCACTGCGTGGATCGGTATCATCGCAGGTCAGCGCATACATGCGGTGCTGGAACATACCGAGCTTATCCAGCGCCTGCGTATGCGCGGCAGCGTAGTAAATCACCCATTGACCGTCAATATGATGCAGCTCCGGCGCCCAGATAAGTTCACACATCGGCCCGCGTGACGGTTTGCGCCAAACCACGACGGCCTCGGCGTTGCGCAGCCCTTCAAGCGTGCTGGCGCGGCGGATCTCCAGCCGATCGTATTCCGGTACTGACGCGATAAAGTAGTACGCTCCCTGATGCTGCAAAATGAAAGGGTCGGCGCGTTGTTCGATAAAAGGGTTGGGCCAGCGGTCCATTATGCTTTCCTTACGTGTTCGGTGATTTTACCGGTCTGGTATTCATTCAGCTCGCGATAGTTCGCGCGACGTTTTTCCAGGTCGGACTGAATCTGTTTCATGAGATCGCGGTCTACTTTCAGCATTCGCACAATGCCTGCGGTAAGCAGATAGCCGACGCCTGGAATAACGGTAAACAGCAGCATGATACCGTTGAGCGTGGTTTCGCTTTGTTGCTTCGCGCCCGCATCGTAGCCATACCATGAGAGCAGGAAGCCCACCATCGCGCCTGCAATCGCCAGCCCGACTTTGAGGAAAAAGAGGTTGCCGGAGAAGCTAATCCCGGTGATACGTTTACCGGTTTTCCACTCGCCGTAGTCATCAACGTCCGCCATCAGCGACCAGTGCAACGGGGAAGGGATTTGATGCAGGATGTTGAGCAGGAAGTAGAGCACCACAATCATCACCGTTGCGTGCGGGTCGAAGAAGTAGAAAGCGATAGAGAAAATCGCCAGCGCGATGTTAGTCCAGAAGAAGACCTTGAGTTTACACCAGCGGTCGGTGAGCACCTTCGCCAGCATACTGCCGAACATCATCCCGACCACGCCAAGGCTGATAAACAGCGTGGCGAAATGCGTGCTCTGGCCCATCACCCAGGTGACGTAATACATGGTCGCCGCCATGCGGATAAAGCCGGGGCAGACGTTACACAGCGTCAGCAGCAGGATGCGTACCCACTGGTCATTTTTCCACACATCTTTCAGGTCTTGCTTCAGTTCATCGTTAGTTTGCACGGCAGGTTTAACGCGCTCGCGCACGCTTGCGAAGCAGAACAGGAACATACACATGCCGATAAAGGCCAGCACGGTCATCGCTATCTGGTAGCCTTTGGCTTTATCCCCACCGCCAAACCAGTCAACCATCGGCAGTAGCGTCAATGAGAGCAGCAGCGTGGCGATACCCACCAGCACAAAGCGATAAGACTGACAGGCGACGCGCTCTTTGGGGTCATTGGTGATGACGCTACCCAGTGAGCAGTAAGGAATATTGATGGCGGTGTAGGTAATCGACAGCAGGAAATAGGTGACAAACGCATAGATAACTTTGCTGCTGTAGGTCCAGTCCGGGGTAGTAAACATCAGTACGCTGAATAACGCGTAAGGGAACGCTATCCACAGCAGCCATGGACGAAATCGCCCATATTTACTGCGGGTACGGTCGGCCAGCGCACCCATGATGGGATCGGTAACGGCGTCTATTACGCGAACGGAAAGCAGTAGAACGCCGACCAGCGCCGGGGCGAGGCCAAAAATATCGGTATAAAAGTAGTTAACGAACAGCATGATAGCGCCGAAGATGATGTTGCATCCGGCGTCGCCCATGCCATAACCAATTTTTTCTCTGACGGATAACTTATTGTTATTCATTGCCGAAACTCCCTCTGACGGTATGGAGAGAATTATTGGCTGACGGCCCGCGAAATGCGTTGCAGTATAACGGCGAGGATATGGACGAAATAGCTGAGCAGAGGAAAGTGTGAAGCGGGTAACAGAGTCAGCCCCTTCCAGAGGGAAGGGGCCGGGGGAGAGATTAATGTGCCTTCACGGCCGTTTTCGCACCCTTCTGTTTAACCATGTAGCCGACGCCAAGAATGCAGAGCCATACCGGGATCAGGTACACGGAGATCGCCATGCCCGGTGTCATCAGCATGATAACCAGCACCGCCGCCATAAACAGCAGGCAGACCCAGTTGCCGAGCGGGTAGAGCAGCGCCGGGAAGCGCGGCGTAACGCCCTGTTGCTGTTTCGCTTTGCGGAACTTCATGTGTGCCAGGCTAATCATCGCCCAGTTGATCACCAGCGCAGAGACCACCAGCGCCATCAGCAGGCCAAATGCGGATTCCGGTGCCATGTAGTTGATCAGCACGCACAGCGCGGTCACCACGGCGGAAACCAGAATGGTGTTAACCGGTACGCCGCGCTTATCGACGGAGAGCAGGGCTTTCGGCGCGTTGCCCTGCTGGGCGAGGCCGAACAACATGCGGCTGTTACAGTAGACGCAGCTGTTATAAACGGAGAGCGCTGCGGTCAGAACCACAACGTTCAGGGCGTTAGCCACCAGAGTATCGCCCAGTTCGTGGAAGATAAGCACAAACGGGCTGACATCTGCGGTAACGCGCGTCCACGGCAGCAGAGAAAGCAGGACCGCCAGCGAACCCACATAGAAAATCAGAATACGGTAAATCACCTGGTTGGTGGCTTTGGGAATGCTTTTTTCTGGGTTGTCGGCTTCTGCGGCGGTGATCCCCACAAGCTCAAGCCCACCGAAGGAGAACATGATGATGGCCATCATCATTACCAGCCCCTGCATACCGTTGGGCAGGAAACCGCCCTGCTCCCATAAGTTGCGTACCGTTGCCTGCGGACCGGCATTGCCGCTGAACAGTAGCCAGCCACCGAACAGGATCATGCCGACGACCGCAACCACTTTAATAATCGCGAACCAGAACTCCATTTCCCCAAACACTTTTACGTTGGTGAGGTTAATGGCGTTAATCAGAATAAAGAAGGCCGCTGCGGAAGCCCAGGTCGGGATTTCCGGATACCAGAACTGGATGTATTTGCCGACCGCGGTGAGTTCCGCCATGGCAACCAGCACGTACAGTACCCAATAGTTCCAGCCTGACGCGAAGCCGGCGAAGCTGCCCCAGTATTTATAGGCAAAGTGGCTGAATGACCCGGCTACCGGCTCTTCCACGACCATTTCACCAAGCTGGCGCATGATCAGGAAGGCAATAAAGCCTGCAATGGCATAACCCAGAATAATGCCCGGACCGGCTGACTGAATAACGGAGGCACTGCCGAGAAACAGGCCGGTACCGATAGCTCCACCCAGCGCAATCAGCTGGATATGGCGGTTTTTGAGGCCGCGCTTCAGCTGGTCGCTGTGCTGTTGACCTTCCATCATGAAACCTCGTGTGTGGTTGTTATTTGTACGTTTGTAATCAGGGAATTCCATTTCCTGTATTTTTATGTTTACGAGAGAGTGTGAATAAAAATGAGAGGAACTCTTTCGTCCAGGGAAGAATAGTGGTAAGCGCGCCGAAATGCACCTGCTTTATGAATGGTTGATGACGGATTGAGTAAAAAGAAACCAGTTGTAAGTGTAGCAGTCTGCTCCGGAAGTGGGTAAGTGTGTACGTTTTATCGACAATTAGTGCATATATATTCAATTTATACTGCAGTGAAACGCTTCAGTTTGCCTGTTTTTCGTATATTTTTCGTTAATTGTACTTCCAATGGGGTAAAGACATTTTTTGTGCAAGGTTACAATTCTGAAACATCATTTCTGTAATGTTGTTAAAAAGTGCGTGGTTTACTGATTTCAATCAAAACCTGTATGGACAGAAGGTGAATACTTTGTTACTTTAGCGCTACGAACTTGAAATTGGTAAGACCAATTGACTCCGGGCTAATGGCAGGTACAGGGAACTATGGCCTACAGCAAAATCCGCCAACCAAAACTTTCTGATGTGATTGAGCAGCAGTTGGAGTTTTTGATTCTTGAGGGGACATTACGCCCCGGCGAAAAACTTCCACCTGAACGCGAACTGGCGAAACAGTTCGACGTATCCCGTCCCTCGCTGCGTGAGGCGATTCAACGTCTCGAAGCGAAAGGGTTACTGCTTCGTCGCCAGGGCGGCGGGACTTTTGTACAAAGCAGCCTGTGGCAGAGCTTCAGCGATCCGCTGGTAGAGCTTCTGTCCGACCACCCTGAATCCCAGTTTGATCTGCTTGAAACCCGTCACGCGCTTGAAGGTATCGCGGCTTATTACGCGGCACTGCGCAGTACTGATGAAGACCGCGAGCGTATTCGCGAGCTGCATCAGGCCATCGAACGGGCTCAACAATCGGGCGACCTCGACGCAGAGTCGAGCGCCGTCGTCCAGTATCAAATCGCCGTGACCGAAGCCGCCCACAATGTGGTGTTGCTCCATTTGCTAAGGTGTATGGAGCCAATGTTGGCACAAAACGTTCGGCAGAACTTCGAGTTGCTGTATGCCCGCCGGGAGATGCTCCCGCAGGTCAGCAATCATCGCACCCGGATTTTCGAGGCGATTGTCGCCGGTGAACCGGAGCAGGCGCGTGAAGCGTCGCATCGTCACCTGGCTTTCATTGAAGAGATTTTGCTGGACAGGAGTCGTGAACAGAGCCGTCGTGAACGCTCGTTACGTCGCCTGCAACAGCGCAAGGATTGAATTTTTTCTGGCAGCGGTTTTACCAGAAAGATGAGAAAAGCGCCTTAAGGCGCACGGCAACTAAACACAGAACCTGTCTTATTGTGTTTTCCACTGAAAGCACAATGGGACAGGTTCCAGATAAATCAACGTACTAGATAGATAAGGAAAACCCCATGTCAGAACGTTTCCCAAATGACGTGGATCCGATCGAAACTCGCGACTGGTTACAGGCGATCGAATCGGTTATCCGTGAAGAAGGTGTTGAGCGCGCTCAGTATCTGATCGACCAGGTGCTGTCTGAAGCCCGCAAAGGCGGCGTTCAGGTAGCGGCTGGTGCAGGTGCTAGCGGTTATGTAAACACTATTGCCGTTGAAGACGAACCGGAATATCCGGGCGATCTGGATCTGGAACGTCGTATTCGCTCTGCCATCCGCTGGAACGCGATCATGACCGTTCTGCGTGCGTCCAAAAAAGATCTGGAACTGGGCGGCCACATGGCATCCTTCCAGTCTTCCGCAACCTTCTACGAAGTGTGTTTCAACCACTTCTTCCGTGCGCGCAACGAGCAGGATGGCGGCGATCTGGTTTATTTCCAGGGTCACATCTCTCCGGGTGTTTACGCACGTGCGTTCCTTGAAGGTCGTCTGACCGAAGAACAGATGAACAACTTCCGTCAGGAAGTTCACGGTAAAGGTCTGTCTTCTTACCCGCACCCGAAACTGATGCCGGAATTCTGGCAGTTCCCGACCGTATCAATGGGTCTTGGCCCAATCGGTGCAATCTACCAGGCTAAATTCCTGAAATATCTGGAACACCGTGGCCTGAAAGATACCTCTAAACAAACCGTTTACGCGTTCCTTGGCGACGGCGAGATGGACGAACCGGAATCCAAAGGTGCGATCACTATCGCCACCCGTGAAAAACTGGATAACCTGGTCTTTGTTATCAACTGTAACCTGCAGCGTCTGGATGGCCCGGTCACCGGTAACGGCAAGATCATCAACGAACTGGAAGGCATCTTCGGTGGTGCTGGCTGGAACGTTATCAAAGTTATCTGGGGTAGCCGTTGGGATGAGCTGCTGCGTAAAGACACCAGCGGTAAACTGATCCAGTTGATGGAAGAAACCGTCGACGGCGATTACCAGACCTTCAAATCCAAAGATGGTGCGTACGTGCGTGAGCACTTCTTCGGTAAATATCCGGAAACCGCAGCCCTGGTTGCAGACTGGACTGATGAGCAGATCTGGGCACTGAACCGTGGTGGTCACGATCCGAAGAAAGTCTACGCTGCACTGAAAAAAGCGCAGGAAACCAAAGGTAAAGCGACTGTTATCCTGGCCCATACCATTAAAGGTTACGGCATGGGTGATACCGCTGAAGGTAAAAACATCGCTCACCAGGTTAAGAAAATGAACATGGACGGCGTGCGCTATATCCGCGACCGCTTCAATGTTCCGGTAACCGACGAGCAGGTGGAAAACCTCTCTTACCTGACCTTCCCGGAAGGTTCTCCAGAGCATACTTATCTGCACGCTCAGCGTCAGAAACTGCACGGTTATCTGCCGAGCCGTCAGACCCACTTCTCTGAGAAGCTGGAACTGCCGACCCTGGAAGATTTCGCACCGCTGCTGGAAGAGCAGAATAAAGAGATCTCTACCACTATCGCCTTCGTTCGTGCTCTGAACGTGATGCTGAAGAACAAGTCGATCAAAGATCGTCTGGTTCCGATCATCGCCGATGAAGCGCGTACTTTCGGTATGGAAGGTCTGTTCCGTCAGATTGGTATCTACAGCCCGAACGGCCAGCAGTACACCCCGCAGGACCGTGAGCAGGTTGCTTACTACAAAGAAGACGAGAAAGGTCAGATCCTGCAGGAAGGTATCAACGAACTGGGTGCCGGCGCATCCTGGTTGGCTGCTGCGACCTCTTACAGCACCAACAACCTGCCGATGATCCCGTTCTATATCTACTACTCCATGTTCGGGTTCCAGCGTATCGGCGACCTGTGCTGGCAGGCAGGCGACCAACAGGCTCGCGGCTTCCTGATCGGTGGTACTTCCGGTCGTACGACTCTGAACGGTGAAGGTCTGCAGCACGAGGATGGTCATAGCCATATTCAGTCTCTGACTATCCCGAACTGTATCTCTTACGATCCGTCTTACGCGTACGAAGTTGCGGTCATCATGCATGACGGTCTGGAGCGTATGTACGGTGAGAAACAAGAGAACGTTTACTACTACATCACCACGCTGAACGAAAACTACCACATGCCGGCAATGCCGGAAGGTGCTGAGGAAGGTATCCGTAAAGGTATCTACAAACTCGAAACCGTTGAAGGTAGCAAAGGTAAAGTTCAGCTGCTGGGCTCCGGTTCTATCCTGCGTCACGTCCGTGAAGCAGCCCAGATCCTGGCGAAAGATTACGGCGTAGGTTCTGACGTTTATAGCGTGACCTCCTTCACCGAACTGGCGCGTGATGGTCAGGATTGTGAGCGCTGGAACATGCTGCACCCGCTGGAAACCCCGCGCGTTCCGTATATCGCTCAGGTGATGAACGACGCTCCGGCAGTGGCTTCCACCGACTATATGAAACTGTTCGCCGAGCAGGTCCGTACTTATGTACCGGCTGATGACTACCGCGTGCTGGGTACTGATGGCTTCGGTCGCTCCGACAGCCGTGAAAACCTGCGTCACCACTTCGAAGTTGATGCTTCCTACGTGGTTGTAGCGGCACTGGGCGAACTGGCTAAACGTGGCGAAATCGATAAGAAAGTGGTTGCTGACGCAATCACCAAATTCAACATCGATGCAGATAAAGTTAACCCGCGTCTGGCGTAAGAGGTAAAAGAATAATGGCTATCGAAATCAAAGTACCGGATATCGGGTCTGATGAAGTTGAAATCACCGAAATCCTGGTCAAAGTTGGCGACAAAGTTGAAGCCGAACAGTCGCTGATCACCGTAGAAGGCGATAAAGCCTCTATGGAAGTTCCGTCTCCGCAGGCTGGCGTTGTCAAAGAGATCAAGGTCTCTGTCGGCGACAAAACCGAGACTGGCGCACTTATCATGATTTTCGATTCCGCCGACGGTGCAGCTGACGCTGCACCTGCCAAGGCAGAAGAGAAGAAAGAAGCAGCTCCGGCAGCAGCACCTGCTGCGGCAGCGGCGAAAGACGTTCACGTACCGGATATCGGCGGCGACGAAGTTGAAGTCACTGAGATCATGGTTAAAGTGGGCGACACCATCTCGGCTGAACAGTCTTTGATCACCGTAGAAGGCGACAAAGCCTCTATGGAAGTGCCGGCTCCGTTCGCGGGCGTGGTTAAAGAGATCAAAATCAACACCGGCGACAAAGTGTCTACCGGCTCGCTGATCATGGTCTTCGAAGTGGCGGGTGAAGCTGGCGCTGCGGCTCCGGCGAAAGCGGAAGCTGCTCCGGCGGCGGCTGCTCCGGCAGCATCCGGCGCGAAAGACGTTAACGTTCCAGATATCGGCGGCGACGAAGTTGAAGTTACCGAAGTGATGGTGAAAGTTGGCGATAAAATCGAAGCCGAACAGTCTCTGATCACCGTAGAAGGCGACAAAGCCTCTATGGAAGTTCCGGCTCCGTTCGCGGGTACCGTAAAAGAGATCAAAATCAGCACCGGCGATAAAGTAAAAACCGGCTCCCTGATTATGGTCTTCGAAGTGGAAGGCGCAGCGCCTGCTGCGGCTCCGGCTGCTGCACCGGCCCAGGCGGCTGCCGCTCCGGCACCTGCGGCAGCTCCGGCTCCGGCGGCGAAAGCCGAAGGCAAGTCTGACTTCGCAGAAAATGACGCTTACGTCCACGCAACGCCGGTGATTCGTCGCCTGGCACGCGAATTCGGCGTGAACCTGGCGAAAGTGAAAGGTACGGGTCGTAAAGGCCGTATCCTGCGCGAAGACGTTCAGGCTTACGTGAAAGACGCGGTGAAACGCGCGGAATCTGCACCGGCAGCAGCTGCTGGTGGCGGTATTCCGGGCATGCTGCCATGGCCGAAAGTCGACTTCAGCAAGTTCGGCGAAATCGAAGAAGTGGAACTGGGCCGTATCCAGAAAATCTCTGGTGCTAACCTGAGCCGTAACTGGGTGATGATCCCGCACGTTACGCACTTCGACAAAACCGATATCACCGATCTGGAAGCGTTCCGTAAACAGCAGAACGCCGAAGCTGAGAAGCGCAAACTGGATGTGAAATTCACCCCAGTTGTGTTCATCATGAAAGCGGTTGCCGCGGCACTTGAGCAGATGCCTCGCTTCAACAGCTCTCTGTCCGAAGATGGCCAGAAACTGACGCTGAAGAAATACATCAACATCGGTGTGGCGGTTGATACCCCGAATGGTCTGGTTGTTCCGGTCTTTAAAGACGTGAACAAGAAGAGCATCACCGAGCTGTCTCGCGAACTGACCACCATCTCCAAAAAAGCGCGTGATGGTAAGCTGACGGCTGGCGAAATGCAGGGCGGTTGCTTCACTATCTCCAGCATCGGCGGCCTGGGTACGACCCACTTCGCACCGATTGTTAACGCGCCGGAAGTGGCTATCCTCGGTGTCTCCAAATCGGCAATGGAGCCGGTATGGAACGGGAAAGAGTTTGTACCGCGTCTGATGATGCCTATCTCTCTCTCCTTCGACCACCGCGTGATCGACGGTGCTGATGGTGCGCGCTTTATCACCATCATCAACAACACACTGTCTGACATTCGTCGCCTGGTGATGTAATCGAAAAAGCCGGCCTGACGGCCGGCTTTTTTCTGATAATCTCTTCGTAGTTTTGGGGTTATTAGCAACAAAGGACAAAATCGTTTGCCGTTTGTTGTTTCAAAATTGTTAACAATTTTGTAATATAAACGCGGATAGAACGTCCCGGTGGATATGGGCGACAAGAGTACCCAGGACCGCCGGAAATAATTAAGAGGTCATGATGAGTACTGAAATTAAAACTCAGGTCGTGGTACTTGGGGCGGGCCCGGCAGGCTACTCAGCTGCTTTCCGTTGCGCGGATTTAGGTCTGGAGACCGTCATCGTAGAACGTTACAGCACCCTCGGCGGTGTTTGTCTGAACGTCGGCTGTATCCCTTCTAAAGCACTGCTGCACGTCGCAAAAGTTATCGAAGAAGCCAAAGCACTGGCTGAACACGGTATCGTCTTCGGCGAGCCGAAAACCGATATCGACAAGATTCGTACCTGGAAAGAAAAAGTTATCACCCAACTGACCGGTGGTCTGGCCGGTATGGCCAAAGGCCGTAAAGTGAAAGTGGTAAACGGTCTGGGTAAATTTACCGGGGCCAACACCCTGGAAGTGGAAGGCGAAAACGGCAAAACCGTGATCAACTTCGACAACGCGATCATCGCGGCGGGTTCCCGTCCGATCGAACTGCCGTTTATTCCTCATGAAGATCCGCGCGTGTGGGATTCCACCGATGCGCTGGAACTGAAAGAAGTACCGAAACGTCTGCTGGTTATGGGCGGCGGTATCATCGGTCTGGAAATGGGTACCGTGTACCATGCGCTGGGTTCAGAGATTGACGTGGTTGAAATGTTCGACCAGGTTATCCCGGCTGCCGACAAAGACGTGGTAAAAGTCTTCACTAAACGCATCAGCAAGAAATTCAACCTGATGCTGGAAACCAAAGTGACTGCCGTTGAAGCGAAAGAAGACGGTATTTACGTTTCCATGGAAGGCAAAAAAGCGCCTTCTGAAGCACAGCGTTACGATGCCGTGCTGGTGGCAATCGGCCGTGTACCGAACGGTAAAAACCTCGACGCAGGCAAAGCAGGCGTGGAAGTGGACGACCGTGGCTTCATCCGCGTTGACAAACAGCTGCGCACTAACGTACCGCACATCTTTGCTATCGGCGATATCGTCGGTCAGCCGATGCTGGCGCACAAAGGTGTTCACGAAGGTCACGTTGCCGCTGAAGTTATCGCCGGTAAGAAACACTACTTCGATCCGAAAGTTATCCCATCCATTGCCTACACTGAACCAGAAGTGGCATGGGTTGGCCTGACTGAGAAAGAAGCGAAAGAGAAAGGCATCAGCTATGAAACCGCCACCTTCCCGTGGGCTGCTTCTGGCCGTGCTATCGCTTCCGACTGCGCAGACGGTATGACCAAACTGATTTTCGACAAAGAATCTCACCGTGTTATCGGTGGTGCGATTGTCGGCACCAACGGCGGCGAGCTGCTGGGCGAAATCGGTCTGGCTATCGAGATGGGTTGTGACGCGGAAGACATCGCGCTGACCATCCATGCTCACCCGACGCTGCACGAATCTGTTGGCCTGGCCGCAGAAGTGTACGAAGGTAGCATCACCGACCTGCCAAACCCGAAAGCGAAGAAGAAGTAAGTTTCTGCGCGACGGTGCCTGATGGCGCTTCGCTTATCAGGCCTACGATTGGGTAGGCCGGATAAGGCGTCAGCCGCCATCCGGGAAATAAAAAGCGGCTAACCAGCCGCTTTTTTTACGCTGCTACTCTTCCGGCTGCCACGGTGCTGCCGCGTCAAAGCGGGTTATTGCCGCCACTTTCTCCGCCGTTTCCTCACCGAAGTCTGCCTGATACACCCGATCGTCCTGGCCGACCATAAAGCTCATCACCCCGGTTTCACCATATTCCACTGGCCAGGCTATCAGGGCAAAGCCGTCGGATTGATTACTGTCGATAATGCGAAAGCGGTAGCCGTGATAGCCTTCACCCGGCGTTACCGGGCTGAACGCTGGCCCCAGCGGGCTTGGTGCTTCGCCGGGCTGCATCGGCCAGTAAAGGCCGTCCTGCTGACCTTCGCTGCTGATAAGCTTGCTGGCGTAGTGCTGTTTTCTCAGGTGATAATCTTCCTGCGCATCTACGTAGGCATGCATTGCGCCAATCGCCGAAAGCTCGTTGCGCCCGATGGTGCGGGTAATGATTTCATCCTGCGCTGCCTGCATATCAAAATGCCATCCTGCTTCGGTTTTGACGATCGGTAAGGGCAGTTGCCAGCTGTCGGTACCGACATTGATATGCGCCGTATCGCCTTGTTGATCGATACGGTGGCTGATTTTCCAGTCTCGCTCAAAGCGGGCAACGGCTTCCGGGTCAGCGCCATCCGGCGGTAAGAAGTGCCGCCAGTCATCGCCCAGCAGCGCGTTAAGCTGCGGTTCATTACGGGTGGTCACCGCATCGGCAAAGGCCGTCGCGGCGTCGAGTGGGTTAGCAAACTGCTGCTGAGCAAAACTCACCAGGGGAAGCGAGAACAGCAGCGTGCTGAGAAGGATCTTTTTCATGGTGCGCTCTCTTATCGACGGTGGAATTCACGCTGCCCGGTAGCACGTTCGCGAAGGGGTTCCCGGTTAGCGTTATGCAGAACGTTGCGGCTTTGCTGCCCGCGCTGCGCCTGCTGTTGCCAGGACGGGCCACGGCTTTCGTTGCCGCTAAAAACATTCGCGTTTGGCGAATTAACCCGCTGACGGACGTTTTCCTGGCGCTGCTGGCGTTGCTCTGGCGTGATGGTGCTGTGACGTTGCTGCACCGCTTCCTGGCGCTGCTGACGCTGTTCCGGCGTGATGCTGCTGCGACGCTGTTGCACCGCTTCCTGACGTTGTTGGCGCTGCTCCGGTGTGCTGTTATTCAGTCGCTGCTGCATCTGCGCTTTTGATGCTTCGCGCTGAGTGGACGTGCGGGGCGTGTCGTAGCCACGGTAGTTATCGCGCTGGGCAATTTGCTGTAGCTGCTTTGATGCAGCCTGACGCTGCGCATCTTTCGGTGCGGCGGCGATCGGCTGCGACGGCGTTTTAATGCCGCCCTGCGCCAGTTTGTCCATGGCCACCTGGCGCTGACTGTCGCGGGTTACCGGCGTTTGGGTTGCGCTCAGGCCACCCGGTACGTTGGTCTGGTGGAACTGATTTGCCACGGTGTTGTTAGGGTAGGGCACCTGATTGCGGTACGCCGGGTTGTGCTGCCAGCGCAGGGTTTGCCCGTTTAAATTCTGCCCTGTGATGTGGTTGAAATTATTGACGTTAATATTGATGTTATCGCCATTATGGTTATAACCCTCCCTGTGGTAATCATCATCGTCATGGTGATGATGATGGTCGTCGTCATCGTCCCAGTCGATATTGCTGAACAGCGCGTAGGTGGTGGCGACGCCTAAACTGTAGCCAAAGCCTTTCACCAGGCTGCTGGTAAACTCCTCGCCGGGTGACGGCGGAATATAAACGGGCGGATAAGCGGGCGTTGGCCAGGTACCGTACACCGTTGAGGGGTTGTAGCTCGGTACGTACACTACCTGCGGGTCGGCGGGTTCGATTTTTATCACCGTCGATGGCGCCGGGGCGGCTTTTACGGTGGTCGTTTGCGTGGTCGACGATGAGGTAGCGGCTGCCGGGGCTACTGCCGTTTTCGGCACGCTGGTGACCGTTTGTTGCGGCGTCGATTTTAATGAGCCGGTTTGCTGCGCCAGCGCACGCAACTGCTGTACTGCGTTCATGACATCCTGCGGCTGCGCCAGAAAGGCGTTGCCGAGATTCTCTACCCACACCGGATCCTGCCCCATCATATTCATCAGCGACGGGAAGGCGACCAGCGATTTAACGCTGGCATCCCACGGCTGATCCGACACGCTCTGAATGGCGGCATCACCTTGCAGGGACGGATGATCCTTCGACCACTGTACTGCCTGAACCACGTTCGCGGGATAGGTAGAGGCCATCAATACCTGCGACAGCAGGGCATCAGGATAAAGCGCAATTGGCGCGACCCACTGGTTGATTTGCGCCGGGGTGTAGGTGGTTTTCACCTCGGGCGCAGGCGCGGCTTCCGGCGCAGGCGTGGTCACCGGTGCGGCAACGGCGGTTGCGGGTACGGGCGCAGATACTTCTGGCGTGCGGCTTTTGACGTACAGCGTACCGGCAGCGGCAAGCAATCCCGCGCTGCATATCAGCGCGAGCACGTGAGGCTTAAAGGGCAGGTTCATAGTTATACTCCCGATTTCGGAAGAAATCGTCAGGTCGAAGCGCCTGCAGTCGGCAGGTACGATGAAGCGTGAGTATAAAGAGACGATAGTTTAATTTTTGACTAATCTTGGGATAAATTGCACGGAGCAATAATCAAGGCAGGGAATTATGTGAGCAAACATTGCAGCTAAAAATTCCCCGTTTAAGGGAAGGGTACTGTTTATAGACCATCCTTAACGATTCAGCCAATATTTTATGTTGCTTTTTTGTAAACAGATTAACACCTCTCTAAAATCCTGCTATTCTGCCCATTGCGGTACCCGGCATACCCCCTACAAACTGCTGTCTCACAGGAGCGTGAAGAAGAGCCGACCGCATATGACAATGAGAGCGAGGAGATACCGTCGTGCTAAAAGAATACCGTGAGCACGTAGCTGAGCGTGCAGCCGAAGGGATTGTTGCAAAACCCCTGGACGCAACCCAAATGGCCGCGCTGGTTGAGCTGCTGAAGAACCCGCCTGCTGGCGAAGAAGAATTCCTGTTAGACCTGTTGATTAACCGTGTACCGCCGGGCGTTGATGAAGCTGCCTACGTCAAAGCCGGATTCCTTGCTGCTGTCGCCAAAGGCGAAGCGACTTCCCCGTTGATCACTCCTGAAAAAGCCATTGAACTGCTGGGCACCATGCAGGGCGGCTACAACATTCATCCGCTGATCGACGCGCTGGACGATGCGAAACTGGCACCAATTGCTGCCAAAGCGCTCTCCCACACCCTGCTGATGTTCGATAACTTCTACGATGTAGAAGAGAAAGCGAAAGCGGGCAACGCTTACGCGAAGCAGGTGATTCAGTCCTGGGCTGACGCTGAATGGTTCCTGAGCCGTCCGCCGCTGGCTGAAAAAATTACCGTTACCGTCTTCAAGGTGACCGGCGAAACCAACACCGATGACCTCTCTCCGGCACCGGATGCGTGGTCGCGCCCGGATATCCCGCTGCACGCCCTGGCGATGCTGAAAAACGCCCGTGAAGGGATCGAACCGGATCAACCGGGCGTCGTTGGCCCGATTAAACAGATCGAAGCGCTGCAACAGAAAGGTTTCCCGCTGGCTTACGTGGGTGATGTTGTCGGTACCGGTTCTTCGCGTAAATCCGCGACCAACTCCGTGCTGTGGTTCATGGGTGACGATATCCCGCATGTGCCGAACAAGCGCGGCGGCGGTCTGTGCCTGGGCGGCAAAATTGCACCTATCTTCTTTAACACCATGGAAGATGCGGGCGCACTGCCAATAGAAGTGGACGTGAATGACCTGAACATGGGCGACGTGATCGACGTTTACCCGTTCAAAGGCGAAGTCCGTAACCACGAAACCGGCGAACTGCTGGCAAGCTTTGAACTGAAAACCGACGTGCTGATTGACGAAGTGCGTGCTGGTGGCCGTATCCCGCTGATCATCGGTCGCGGCCTGACCACCAAAGCGCGTGAATCACTCGGCCTGCCGCACAGCGACGTGTTCCGTCAGGCGAAAGACGTGGCGGAAAGCGACCGTGGCTACTCGCTGGCGCAGAAAATGGTTGGTCGTGCCTGCGGCGTGAAAGGCATTCGTCCAGGCGCGTACTGCGAACCGAAGATGACCTCTGTCGGTTCTCAGGACACCACCGGTCCAATGACCCGTGATGAGCTGAAAGACCTGGCGTGCCTGGGCTTCTCGGCTGACCTGGTGATGCAGTCCTTCTGTCATACCGCGGCGTATCCGAAGCCGGTTGACGTCACCACGCACCACACTCTGCCGGACTTCATCATGAACCGTGGCGGCGTGTCGCTGCGTCCGGGCGATGGCGTCATCCACTCCTGGCTGAACCGTATGCTGCTGCCGGACACCGTGGGTACTGGTGGTGACTCCCATACCCGTTTCCCGATTGGGATCTCCTTCCCGGCGGGCTCCGGTCTGGTGGCATTTGCTGCTGCAACTGGCGTCATGCCGCTAGATATGCCGGAATCTGTTCTGGTGCGCTTCAAAGGCAAAATGCAGCCGGGCATTACCCTGCGCGACCTGGTTCACGCCATTCCGCTATATGCCATCAAGCAAGGTCTGCTGACCGTTGAGAAGAAAGGTAAGAAAAACATCTTCTCTGGCCGCATCCTCGAAATTGAAGGTCTGCCGGATCTGAAAGTCGAGCAGGCGTTCGAACTGACTGATGCGTCCGCTGAACGTTCCGCTGCAGGTTGTACTATCAAGCTGAACAAAGAGCCGATTATTGAATACCTGAACTCCAACATTGTCCTGCTGAAGTGGATGATTGCCGAAGGTTATGGCGACCGTCGTACGCTGGAACGTCGTGTTCAGGGCATGGAAAAATGGCTGGCGAATCCTGAGCTGCTGGAAGGTGATGCAGATGCAGAATACGCCGCAGTGATCGACATCGATCTGGCTGATATCAAAGAGCCGATTCTGTGCGCGCCGAACGATCCGGACGACGCGCGTCTGCTCTCTGACGTGCAGGGCGAGAAGATCGACGAAGTGTTTATCGGCTCCTGCATGACCAACATTGGTCACTTCCGTGCTGCGGGTAAACTGCTGGATGCGCACAAAGGCCAACTGCCGACGCGCCTGTGGGTGGCGCCGCCAACCCGTATGGACGCCGCGCAGCTGACGGAAGAGGGCTACTACAGCGTCTTCGGTAAGAGTGGCGCGCGTATCGAGATCCCAGGCTGTTCATTGTGCATGGGTAACCAGGCGCGTGTAGCAGACGGCGCGACGGTGGTTTCCACCTCTACCCGTAACTTCCCGAACCGTCTGGGTACTGGCGCGAACGTCTTCCTGGCTTCTGCTGAACTGGCGGCTGTTGCGGCGCTGATTGGCAAACTGCCAACGCCGGACGAGTACCAGACCTACGTTGCGCAGGTGGATAAAACCGCTGTCGATACTTACCGCTATCTGAACTTCGACCAGCTTTCTCAGTACACCGAGAAGGCGGACGGGGTGATTTTCCAGACTGCGGTTTAAGGTTTTAGCCTGCTGTAAAAAGCCACTTCTTTTGGGAAGTGGCTGAGACTGATGACAAATGCAAAATTGTCTGATGCGCTACGCTTATCAGGCCTACAAGGTTTCTGCAATATATTGAATTTGCACTATTTTGTAGGCCGGATAAGGCGTTTACGCCGCATCCGGCATCAACATAACGCACTTTGTCAGCAATATGGCCTGCTATTTCAGAGGCCGTTTATTTTTTCACACAACTTTTTTCCTGCATAGCGGCAACGACTTCTTTTGCTTTCCCTGATGCAATAAGATCGCGTAGTTTTTTTGCGTTGGAATCATTTGGCACTTTTTTGAGTTGGGTATCTAAGGTGTTGAGCGCTTTTTTATTATCACCAGCAATAACGTAAACAGTGGCTAATAAAATTGATGCTCCATTATTTCCTGACTTCAATGATGCACTCAGATGCTCGATTGTTTTATCAAGTTGGCATGTATTTAATAACAACAATCCATAGTAAAAATGGATATTGGGGTCATTGGGTTTCAATGACAGCAATTGTTCATACTGTTTCTCTGCTGTGGCTCTGGCCTCAGAAACGCCCATGGTATAGGCCATGTGGTTAACGAGCGCGGTTCGACCAAGCACTTGATAATTCGGGTTTGGAGTCGTGCTGATATAAGCATTTAGCATTTTCATCAGGGCTTGAGTGTCATGAAGGGCTCGCTTTTGATCCTCCGGAGAATCAAATCGTGGTAACAATGGTGCAAAGCTATGTTTGTAGATATCTAAAAATACCTGGTCAAGATAACCAACATCGAATTGATATGTTTTTCCCGATTTTGTCTCTGTGACCGGCAGGATTTTTTTAAGGTCATAATGACCATAGGGTTCTGCTAGTGTCGATGTTGAAATAATTGTAGTGAATACAAGGATGAGTATTCCTTTAAAATATGAATGCATACATCCAATCTCCTTAATAATTTTAATCATCAACGAGATAATATTTTGAAAACACAATATGAGTAAGTCCTTTTGGCTACGAGGTCTTTATCTGGACAGGGGGAGGAGTGTCCGGGTAAACAGAAAGTGACTCGCAGTTATCAGGCTTCACCCGGAGAAACGAGTGTGTTGTGAAGACTTGTAACTTTATGACAGGTCAACAATCGATGCATCCGGCGCCGATATGCTCAGAAGTTGACCCATCGCCTCTCTTTTCGCCACAGAGAGGCACTTTATTTCCATTCCTTCAACCCGCTCCGCTTTTATTCTCCCTGTCGACTGCGATAATTACAGCATGGGTACAATGCAGCGCTGACGCATTGCCTTTGCAGAGGAAGACGATTATGGATTACGAATTTCTGCGCGACGTTACCGGAGGGGTAAAGGTGCGTATGTCGATGGGCCACGAAGTGGTCGGTCACTGGTTTAACGAAGAAGTAAAAGAGAATCTGGCGCTGTTGGATGAAGTCGAAGAGGCGGCGCGCGCAGTCAAAGGCAGCGAGCGCTCCTGGCAGCGGGCGGGCCACGAATACACGCTGTGGCTGGACGGCGAAGAGGTGATGATCCGCGCAAACCAGCTGGAGTTCACCGGCGACGAAATGGAAGAAGGGATGAACTATTACGACGAAGAGAGTTTATCCCTGTGCGGCGTTGAAGACTTTTTACAGGTGGTCGCAGCGTATCGCGATTTTCTGAAGCAGAGATAAGCATCGGTCGACTTCATCGCAGAGGAAAACCCTTAACGATGTGGCATGATAGTACCAGGACAAATGACTTCAGGGTATTGAATGTGAAAGCGGTAACGCTCTACGACGTGGCAACTCATGCTGGCGTTTCCTATCAAACGGTCTCCAGAGTGGTGAATCAGGCTGAACACGTTTCCGCGAAAACGCGCGCGAAAGTTGAAGCCGCCATGAAGGAGCTGAATTACATTCCTAATCATGCCGCGCAGCAACTTGCGGGTAAACAGTCCCCGCTGATTGGCGTCGCAACGATTAATCTGGCCCTGCATGCGCCGTCGCAGATTGTTGCGGCGATAAAATCGCGAGCCGATCAGTCTGGTGCGAGCGTGGTGATCGCCATGGTTGAGTCTGGTGGGGTGGAGGCCTGTGAAAAGGCCGTCCATAACCTGCTGGCCCGACGCGTAACCGGTATTATCATCAACGTTCCGCTTGAGAACGACGATGCATTGAAGGTCGCTCGTGCGGCAGGCAATGTGCCGGTGCTTTTTCTGGATGTCTCTGAGCGTACGCCGGTTAACAGTATTGTGTTCTCACATGAAGAGGGCGCACGTCTGGGGGTTGAGCATCTTCTGGAGCATGGTCATCAACGTATCGCTTTATTATCCGGCCCTACGTCAAAATCTGTTTCAGCGCGTCTGCGTCTGGCAAGCTGGCATGAACACCTGCAGCGTCATCAATTACAACCTGTTGCCATACTTGAGGGGGACTGGAGCGCGTTATCCGGGTTTCAACAGACGCAACAGATGCTGCTGAATGGCACCCTTCCCACGGCGATGCTCGTCGCCAACGATCAAATGGCGCTCGGCGTTATGCGGGCCATTAGCGAATATGGTCTGCGCGTGGGCTCGGATATCTCGGTCATCGGTTATGATGATACCGAGGACAGTTCTTGCTACATTCCGCCGTTAACAACCATTCGTCAGGATTTTCCCGTGCTTGGGCGCGGAAGTGTCGATCGACTTTTAGCGATGTCCACCGGTCACAGCCCGTCCGGGAATCAGCTTTTGCCAGTTTCTCTCATCCAGCGCAAAACCGTACGCAGGCCAAACACCGAGACCGTTTCCGGGGAAATGCTGGCTGAGTCGTTAATGCGGCTGGCAAGGCAGGTTTCGCGCTTGTAATTCATCGTATTTCCTCCTCCGCTGGCCCAAATTTAATTTGAACCAGCTCACTAATTTCGCTGTG
>CAJYVI010000009.1 GCA_913778145.1 uncultured Pseudocitrobacter sp. | reverse complement strand
CTGACGCTCGCGCTGGCCGATGACGAAGCCTTCAATTTTTACTATCCGGACAATATTGCGCTGCTTGAACGGGCTGGCGTTGAAATCGTTCGCTTCAGTCCGCTCCACGATAACGCACTGCCGGAATGCCAAATGATCTGGCTCGGCGGCGGGTATCCGGAGCTCCACGCGAAAGCGCTGGCAGCCAATCAGCCGATGCTCACACAGTTGCGCCGTGCGCATGCGCGTTGTGTGGCTATCTACGCTGAATGCGGCGGCCTGATGTATCTGGGTAGCTCGCTGGAGGATGCGCAGGGCGATATTCATCTCATGGCGAATATCATTCCCGGCCACAGCAAAATGGGCAAACGCTTGACGCGCTTTGGTTACTGCGAGGCGCAGGCACGGGAAAGCACGCTGTTGGCGGCGGCGGGAGAATGGCTTCGCGGGCACGAATTTCACTACTCCGATTTCACACCGGAAACCCCGTCAATGCTGGATTGCCGCAAAGTGCGCGACGGGAAAGTCCTGCAAAGTTGGTCTGGTGGCTGGCAGGTGGGGAACACCTTCGCCAGCTATCTGCATATTCATTTCGCCCAGCGCCCGATGATGCTCACGCACTGGCTAAATGCGGCAAGGAGTGTGCAATGACCCTGCTTGCCTGGAGCATCGCCTGGATACTCGACCTGCTTATTGGTGACCCGCAAAGCTGGCCTCACCCGGTGCGCTGGATGGGCGCGCTCATCAACCGCGTACAAAAAACAGTGCGCCGCTATTGTCACAGCGATCGCGCGTTGCGAATTGGCGGCGGCGTGATGTGGCTGGTGGTGGTTGGCCTGAGCTGGGCTGTCGCCTGGGGCGTGCTGGCGCTGGCCTACGCGTTACATCCGTGGCTGGGCTGGGCGGTGGAGGTCTGGATGATTTTCACGGTACTCGCCGGGCGCTGCCTGGCGAACGCGGCCCGCGACGTTGAACAGCCGCTACGCGCGGGTGATTTAGCGCAAAGCCGGATAAAACTGTCGTGGATTGTGGGTCGGGATACCTCGCAGCTTCAACCGGCGCAAATCAACCGTGCGGTGGTTGAAACCGTCGCCGAAAACAGCGTCGACGGAATCATCGCGCCGCTCTTCTTCCTGCTGCTCGGCGGTGCGCCGCTGGCGATGGCCTACAAAGCGGTGAATACGCTGGATTCCATGGTCGGCTACAAACATGAAAAATACCGCGCGATTGGCATGGTGAGCGCCCGGCTGGATGACGTCGCTAACTTCATTCCCGCGCGCCTGAGCTGGCTGCTGCTCAGCGCCGCCGCTCTGCTTTGCCGCAACAACGCCGCTGCCGCGTTACGCATTGGCTGGCGCGATCGCCATAACCACAGCAGCCCCAACTGCGCATGGTCTGAAGCGACTGTCGCCGGGGCGCTGGGTATCCGCCTGGGCGGCCCAAATGACTATTTTGGTGAGCGCGTTGAGAAGCCGTGGATCGGTGACGAGCAACGCGACATTGCCGTTGACGATATTTCCCGAACGATTCGACTGATGTGGGTTGCTTCCACGCTGGCGCTGGTGCTGTTTATGGCAGCCCGGTGGCTGGTGATGGGCGCGGCCTGAGGAGTAGCACATGGATTACATTCGCCAGCCGCAGGCCATTGAGGCTAAAAGCTTTGACATTATCGGCGAGATTATTCGCGAAACGCGGCCTGACTATCAGTTTGCCAGCCCGCTACACGAAGCGATCGTCAAGCGGGTGATTCACACCGCCGCTGATTTTGAGTGGCTGGATATTCTGTGGTTTTCCCCGGATGCGCTGGCGCGTCTGACGGCGACCCTGAGTCGCCCTTGCACGCTCTACACCGACACCACCATGGCGCTATCGGGGATTAACAAACCGCTACTGGCAAGCTTTGGCGGCGAATGCCGCTGCTACATCAGCGACCCGCGCGTGGTGCGTGAAGCGAAAGCGCAGGGTATGACGCGCTCGATGGCCGCCGTGGATATCGCGGTGCACGAAGAGGGGGAGAAAGTCTTTGTCTTTGGTAACGCGCCGACCGCGCTCTTCCGCCTGCTGGAGCTGAACGTGCCGGTCAGCGGTGTGGTTGGCGTGCCGGTTGGTTTTGTCGGTGCTGCGGAATCCAAGGACGCGCTGACGCAAAGCACGCTGCCCGCCATTGCCGCGCTGGGGCGTAAGGGCGGCAGTAACGTGGCGGCGGCGATTGTGAACGCCATTCTCTACCATTTGCGGGATGCAAAATGAGCGACGCCGCGTTTGACGCCCCGGTCTGGCACAACGGTAAACCGCTTCGCAAAGGTTACACCACCGGTTCCTGTGCCACCGCCGCCGCGAAAGTAGCGGCGCTGATGGTGCTACGTCAGCACATTATTCATCAGGTCTCGATCGTGACGCCCTCTGGCGTGACGCTCAATCTGAACGTTGAAGTGCCGCAGATTGAAGGACAACAGGCGGTAGCGGCGATCCGTAAAGACGGCGGCGATGATGTTGACGCCACGCACGGCATGTTGATTTTTGCTCGCGTGACGCTCAACGACAGCGGCGAAATTGTCTTACGCGGCGGGGAAGGCGTGGGCACCGTGACCCGCAAAGGCGTGGGCCTGCCGCTCGGTAGCGCGGCGATTAACCGCACGCCGCGTCAGACCATCGAAGCTGCCGTTCGCGAGGCGATTGGCCCGGCGCGCGGCGCAGATGTTGAGATTTTTGCCCCGGAAGGCGAAGCGCGGGCGCAGAAAACCTACAACGCGCGGCTCGGTATTCTGGGCGGCATCTCGATTCTGGGCACGACCGGTATCGTCACGCCAATGTCAGAGGAGAGCTGGAAACGCTCCCTGTCGCTGGAACTGGAAATCAAGCGCGCTGCAGGCTTAACCCGCGTGGTGCTGGTGCCGGGCAATCATGGCGAACGTTTTGTCCGCGAGCAACTCGGCATTGATAGCGAAGTGGTGGTCACCATGAGCAACTTTGTCGGCTATATGCTGGATGAAGCCGTGCGCCTTGGTTTCCAGCACATCGTGCTGATTGGTCACCCAGGCAAATTGATCAAAATTGCCGCCGGGATTTTTCATACCCACAGCCATATTGCCGATGCGCGGATGGAAACGCTGGTGGCGCATCTGGCGCTGCTTGGCGCGCCGCTGGACCTGCTGACGCGGGTGAGCGATTGCGACACCACCGAGGCGGCGATGGAGCACATCGACGCCTTTGGCTATCAGCGCATCTACAACCACCTTGCCGAACGCATTTGCCTGCGCGTGCAGCAAAAACTGCGCTTTACCAAAACGCCGCCCGTGTGCGACGCCATTATGTTCGCCTTTGACAACCAGGTGCTGGGGAGCAATCGCCCGGTCAATGAGATCGTGGAGGCGCTGCAATGTTAACGGTCGTGGGGATGGGGCCTGCCGGGGTAACGCTTATCACGCCGCTGGCAAGCGAGGCTATCGCACGGGCGCAGGTGCTGGTTGGGGCAAAACGCCATCTGGCGCAGTTTCCTGCGTTTACGGGCGAGCAGCGCCAGCTGGATGCGAATATCCCGCAACTGCTGGCGTGGATAACCGCGCATCGGCATAAAAACATCGTGGTGCTGGCTTCCGGCGACCCGCTTTTTTACGGCATCGGCACGCGGATGGTGGCTCACTTTGGCTGCAAAAACGTGCGTATCGTACCGGGGATCAGCGCGGTGCAGTACCTGTGCGCCCGCGCAGGGGTGGACATGAACGAGATGTGGCTCACCAGCAGCCACGGGCGCGATGTGTCGTTTGATGAACTGGCCCGCCACAGCAAAGTGGCGATGGTGACCGATAGCCGCTGTGGCCCGCGCGACATCGCGCAACAGCTTACGGCAAGAGGAAAAGGGCACCGCTGGATGGTGATTGGGGAAAATCTGGCGATGGAAAATGAACAGATCCACTGGCTGCGCGTCAGTGAGGTCAATGCCGATTACGGCATAAACACGGTGGTGATCCTCGATGAAAGATGAACTGTTTCTGCGTGGCGATAAGGTGCCGATGACCAAAGAGGCCGTGCGAGCGCTGGCCTTGTCGAAGCTGGATTTGCATCACGCCCGCCATTTTATTGATGTGGGGGCGGGCACCGGCAGCGTCTCCATTGAAGCCGCGTTGCACTTTTCGGCGCTAAAGGTGACTGCTATTGAGCGTAACCCGGCGGCGCTGGCGCTGATGGCGCAAAACTGCCGCCATTTTGCTTGTGAAAATATTGTGTGCGTTCAGGCCGATGCCCCCGTTGCAGTGGACGAAAAAGCTGACGCTATTTTTATCGGCGGCAGCGGTGGGAATCTGGCGTCGCTGATTGACTGGGCGCTTGAACAGCTGCATCCCGCGGGGCGTCTGGTGATGACCTTTATTTTGCAGGAAAACCTCAATAGCGCGCTGGCACATCTGCAACAGCGCGGCATTGCTCCGCTTGATTGCCAACAGATTCAGGTTTCTGCCCTGAGCCCGCTTGGCAGCGGCCACTATTTCAAAGCCAACAACCCCGTTTATGTCATCGCCTGTCAGAAGGAAGAAGCGCATGTCTGAAACAGTTGACTCCCGTTGCGTCTGGTTCGTCGGCGCAGGTCCTGGTGACCGGGAGCTGATCACCCTCAAAGGCTACCGTCTGTTACAGCAGGCGCAGGTGGTGATTTACGCCGGATCGTTAATTAACACCGAGCTGCTGGAGTACTGCCCGCTGGAAGCGGAGTACTACGACAGCGCGGAACTGCATCTCACGCAAATTCTCGATGTGATGGAAGCGGGCATAAAAGCGGGCAAAACCGTGGTGCGCCTGCAAACGGGCGATGTCTCGCTTTACGGTTCGGTGCGCGAACAGGGCGAAGAACTCACCCGTCGCGGTATCGCCTGGCAGGTTGTCCCTGGCGTCAGCGCATTTCTTGGCGCGGCGGCGGAACTCGGCGTCGAGTATACGGTGCCGGAAGTCTCGCAGAGTTTGATCATCACGCGCCTGGAAGGCCGTACTCCGGTACCCGCGCGTGAGCAGCTCGAATCTTTCGCTCAGCATCAGACCTCGATGGCGATTTATCTCTCCGTTCAGCGTATTCATCGTGTCGCCGAGCGCCTGATAGAGGGCGGCTATCCTGCCAGCACGCCGGTCGCGGTGATTTACAAAGCCACATGGCCGGAGAGCCAGACCGTGCGCGGTACGCTGGCGGATATCGCAGACAAAGTGCGCGAAGCAGATATTCGCAAAACGGCGCTCATTCTCGTGGGCGCGTTCCTCGGCGAGGAGTATCACTACTCAAAACTCTATGACGCGGAATTCAGTCATGAATACCGCAAAGCCTGAATCCATCGCCCTGTTTTGCCTGACGCCCGGCGGCGTTGAACTGGCGAAACGGCTGTCGGCCCTGTTGCCGATGACCTGTTTTACCCGTGACGAATTGCTGGAACCGGGTTTTTTGCCCTTTGACGGTGGTTTTGCCCACGCGGCGCGAACGGCGTTTGCGCGCGATTCTGCACTGATTTTTATCGGCGCGACCGGCATTGCCGTGCGCGTGCTGGCCCCGGCGATCGCAGACAAATTCAGCGATCCGGCGGTGATCGTCATTGATGAGCGCGGCCAACACGCGATCAGCCTGCTGTCCGGTCACATGGGTGGGGCGAACGCCCTGACGATTAAGCTGGCGGGGTTGCTGGGGGCTGACCCGGTCATTACCACCGCGACCGATGTCAACGAACTGGCCGCCCTCGATACGTTGGCTCTTGCGCTGCATGCGCGTATGCAGGATTTCCGCGCGGCGGTAAAAATGGTCAATCAACTGCTGGTTAGCGGAAAACGCGTGGGGTTGTGGTGTGACCCGGATTTTCGCGAAGCGCTCAGCCGTTGCGATGTGCGTGGGTTTATCCCCGTGGCGTCGTTGCAGTCATTACCGTCGCTTGACGGGGTGGTCTGCATTTCGCTGGCGCGCGAGCTTCCTGCAATCGACATAGCGCACTGGAAGCTGGTGCCGCAGCGCATTGTGGCGGGCATTGGCTGTCGTCGCGATACCGATTCGGCGCTGTTGGCAACGCTCTTCGCCCGCCACATGGCGACGCACGATTTTGACCCACTGGCGCTAAAAGCGATTGGCAGCATTGCGCTAAAAAAAGAGGAACCGGCGCTCAACGCGCTGGCTACCGCATACCGCGTGCCGTTTTACACCTTCAGCGCTGATGCGCTGCGCGAACATGAACACCGATTTACCTCCTCTGATTTTGTCCGCCAGACGGTGGGCGTCGGCAGCGTCTCCGGCCCGTCGGCCTGGTTGCTGAGCGAGGGGAATATCTCAGGAGAGACCCTGCGTGAACAGGGCGTCACCATCACTTTGGGAGTAGCACACTGATGTTAACCGTTATTGGAATTGGTCCGGGATCGCAGGCAATGATGACCATGGAAGCGGTGGAAGCGTTACAGGCCGCAGAAATCATCGTCGGCTACAAAACCTACACCCACCTGGTGAAAGCCTTTACCGGTGAAAAGCAAGTGATCAAAACCGGAATGTGCAAAGAGATTGAGCGTTGCCAGACCGCCATTGACCTCGCGCAAGCGGGGCATAATGTGGCGCTGATTAGCAGCGGCGATGCCGGTATTTACGGTATGGCGGGGCTGGTGCTGGAGCTGGTCAGCAAACAGAAGCTTGATGTGGAGGTGCGCCTGATTCCGGGTATGACCGCCAGTATTGCGGCAGCGTCGTTGCTTGGCGCACCGTTGATGCATGACTTCTGCCACATCAGCCTGAGCGACCTGCTGACGCCATGGCCGGTCATTGAAAAACGCATTATCGCCGCCGGGGAGGCTGACTTTGTTATCTGCTTCTATAACCCGCGCAGCCGGGGCCGCGAAGGGCATTTGGCGCGTGCGTTTGAGCTACTGGCGGGCAGTAAAAGTGCCGACACGCCGGTGGGGGTAGTGAAATCCGCCGGGCGTAAAAAAGAGGAAAAATGGGTGACTACGCTCGGCGAGATGGATTTCACGCCGGTGGATATGACAAGCCTGGTGATTGTCGGCAATAAAACTACCTACGTGCAGGATGGCCTGATGATCACGCCGCGAGGGTACGTGCTGTGAATTTTGGTGATGTGCTGGTTATCGGCGGCACCAGCGATGCGCGGATGATTTGCCAGTTACTGGATGCCGCAAATGTGCATTACACCCTTTCAGTTGCCACGCCAACCGGGCAGCAGTTGGCGGGCGATATTCGCGGGCAGGTACGCTGCGGGCGGCTGGAGCTGGCGCAAATGGTGACGTGGTTAAAAGACAATAACACGCGCTGGGTGATTGACGCGTCGCATCCCTACGCCGAAGTGGTGAGCCGCAATGTGCTGCGCGCCTGTGAAGCGGCGGGCGTAGTGCTGAGCCGCTATCAACGCCCGGAACAGCTACGCGATCTCACTCACCCGTTGCTACATTTTGTGCCAGATATCCGCCAGGCGTGCGACGTAGCAAGCCGTTTTGGCGAGCGCGTATTGCTCACCACCGGCAGTAAAGATTTAGCGCTGTGGCGCGCGGGCCTGCCGGAGAAAACGCTGCTGGCCCGCGTATTACCGGTACCTGAAGTGATAAACCAGTGCGTCGAACTGGGTTTCGGGGTGGGCGAGATTTTCGCTCTCTGCGGCCCGTTCAGTGCGGAGTTTAACGCCGCGTTTTACCGCCAGTGCCACGCCGATGTGGTGATTACCAAATCCTCAGGCGCTGAGGGCGGTTATCAGGAAAAAGTGCAGCCCTGTCTGGATGCGGGTATTCCCTGCATTGTGATTACGCGCCCGGCACCGCTGGTGTCGGGGGAAGAACTACTGGAAAATCGCGCCGATGTGCAGCAGCGTTTAGCACGCTGGCTGGCGACGGCGGAAGGAGAAGATCGATGAAAAAAGCCCTTCTGGTCGTCAGCTTCGGCACCAGCTACCCCGAAACCTGTGAGAAAAATATCGTGGCCTGTGAGCATGAGCTTGCCGCCAGTTGCCCGGATCGCGACCTGTTTCGCGCCTTCACTTCCGGGATGATTATCCGCAAGCTGAAACAGCGCGACGGTATCGAGATTGATACCCCGTTGCAGGCGCTGCAAAAACTGGCGGAGCAGGGGTATCAGGATGTGGCGATTCAATCGCTGCATATTATCAACGGTGATGAATACGAAAAGATTGCTAACGAAGTACAGTCTTTACGCCCGCTATTTACCCGACTGACGCTGGGCGCGCCTTTATTGAGCACCCACGATGACTACGTTGACCTGATGTCAGCGCTGCGCCTGCAAATGCCCGCGCTCACCGCGAAAGAGAAAGTGGTCTTTATGGGCCACGGTGCCAGCCACCATGCCTTTGCCGCCTATGCCTGTCTCGACCATATGATGACCGCGCAGCAATTCCCTGCACGCGTCGGCGCGGTTGAGAGTTACCCGGAAGTGGACGGTCTGATTGCCAGCCTGCAACGCGAAGGCGTGAGTGCGGTTCACCTGATGCCGCTGATGCTGGTCGCGGGCGATCATGCGATTAACGACATGGCCTCTGATGAAGACGATTCCTGGAAAACCTTGTTTAACGCCGCCGGGATCGCCGCGACGCCGTGGCTGCGCGGACTGGGCGAAAATCCGCAGGTACGGGCGATGTTCGTAAAACATCTTCATCAGGCACTTAACGAAACCCTGGGAGAAGCCGCATGACGGGGAAATTATATGCGTTGAGCACCGGGCCGGGGGCATCTGACCTGATTACCGTACGCGCAGCCCGCACGCTTGGCTCGCTCGATATTCTTTATGCACCCGCCGGACGCAAAGGCGGTGACAGCCTGGCGCTCTCCATTGTGCGGGAATATCTCGGCGAGCAGACGGAAATCCGCTGCTGTCACTTCCCGATGAGCGCCGACAGCGCGGAAAAAGAGGCTGTCTGGAACGACGTTGCCGCTGCGCTGGTGCAGGAAGTGGAAGCCGGTAAACAGGTTGGATTTATCACGCTGGGCGACGCGATGCTGTTCAGCACCTGGGTCTTTCTGCTGGCGCGTATTGGCAATCCGGACTGGCTGGAGATTGTGCCGGGCGTGACCTCGTTTGCCGCCATCGCCGCCCGCAGTAAAACGCCGCTGGCAATGGAGCAGCAGTCGATGGCGGTGATTGCCTGTACCGCGCCGGAAGCGGAGATTGCCCAGGCGCTGGCGCAGCACGACAGCCTGGTACTGATGAAAGTATATGGCCGCTTCGCTCGCATTAAAGCGCTGCTGGCGCAGGCGGGGCTGCTGGAGTGCGCGTTGATGATGGCGGAAGCCACGCTGCCGGGCGAGCAGTGCTGGCACAACCTGGCTGACGTCAGCGATGAGCAGCCGTTGCCGTACTTCTCAACCATTCTGGTTAATAAACAGTGGAGGACCGCACAATGAGGCTGGAAAAACAGCTCAAACAGCTTTCCCTGAGCGGCCTGGCCGCCGCGCTGCTGCTGATGGTGGTGCCCGAACAGGCATTTGCGATGCACATCATGGAAGGTTTTTTGCCGCCGATGTGGGCGCTGGCCTGGTGGCTGCTGTTTCTGCCGTGCCTGTGGTACGGCTTAGTCCGCCTGCGCCGCATCGTGGCGGAAGATAATCATCAGAAGGTGCTGCTGGCGCTGTGTGGGGCGTTTATCTTCGTGCTCTCTGCGCTGAAAATTCCGTCGGTCACCGGAAGCTGTTCACATCCCACCGGAGTCGGTCTGGCGGTGATTCTGTTTGGCCCCGGCGTGGTGGCGATTTTGGGTGCAATCGTTCTGCTGTTCCAGGCGCTGTTGCTGGCCCACGGCGGGTTAACCACGCTGGGCGCCAACGGTATGTCGATGGCGGTGATAGGCCCGGTGGTAGGGTATCTGGTGTGGAAAATGGCCTGCCGCGCCGGGCTGCGTCGCGATGTGTGCGTGTTTTTGTGCGCCATGCTGGCGGATTTAGTGACCTATTTCGTCACCTCCGTACAGCTGGGCGTTGCCTTCCCGGATCCTGAAACGGGTGCGACAGGCTCCATCGTCAAATTTATGGGGATCTTCTGCCTGACGCAGATCCCGATTGCTATCGCCGAAGGGTTATTAACCGTGCTGATTTACGATCAGCTCACTAAACGACAGTTGATTTCCGTACAGGGGCATTAAATGAAAAAGACGTTGATTCTATTGGCGATGGTGATTGCGCTGGTGATCCTGCCGTTTTTCATTAATCACGGCGGCGAATACGGCGGGTCGGACGGTGAAGCGGAAAACCAGATTCAGGTGGTCGCGCCTGACTATCAGCCGTGGTTCCAGCCTCTGTATGAGCCCGCCAGCGGCGAGATTGAAAGTTTACTGTTCACGCTGCAAGGCTCCATTGGCGCGGCGGTGATCTTCTATATTCTCGGCTACACCAAAGGACGCCAGCGTCGTGATGACCGGGCTTGACCGCATCAGCTATCAGAGCCGCTGCCGGCATATCGCGCCAGAGTGGAAGTTTCTGCTCTGGCTGCTGCTGATGGCGCTGGCATTTACGCTGCCCGTTTTCGGGCGCGTGATAACGCTGATGTTTACCGCCGCGTTAACCTGTTTTGTGGCGCGCATTTCCCTGTGGCGCTGGTGCCGCTGGATGGCGCTGCCGTTTGGTTTTTTGCTGGTAGGTGTGCTGACGATTCTGTTCAGTATCAGCCGAGACCCACAAAGTTTGTGGTGGGGCGTTCCCATTGGTCATTACTGGCTGGGCATCACGTCTTCGGGGCTTATTACCGCCAACGACACATTCTGGCGCAGCCTGTGCGCGTTGTCGGCGACGTTCTGGCTGGTGCTTAATCTGCCGTTCGATCAGCTTATCGTTTTGCTTCAGCGTGCGCGGGTGCCCAGGCTTATCACTGAACAAATTCTGCTGACTTGGCGCTTCATTTTTATCCTGTTAGATGAAGCACTTGCCATTCATCGCGCACAAACGCTGCGTTTTGGGTATCGTAGTCTGCCGAAAGGGTATCGATCGCTGGCGATGCTGGTGGGGTTGCTGTTCACGAGGGTGCTTATGCGTTATCAACAGATGGCGACGACGCTGGATATCAAACTTTATCAGGGTGATTTTCACCTTTAGAGGCACGAATGCTTGCGACCAACAATCTCTGTTTTCGCTATCAGGATTCCCCGGTATTGACGGGCCTGAATCTTGATTTCTCTGCGCAGGCCGTTACCGGGCTTGTAGGGGCCAACGGCTGCGGAAAATCGACGCTGTCTATGAATTTAAGCGGGATATTACGCCCGCAGCAGGGGGCGGTGCTGTGGCAGGGTAAACCGCTGGAATACAGCAAACGCGGGCTGTTGGCGCTTCGCCAGCAGGTTACGACCGTCTTTCAGGACCCGGACCAGCAAATTTTCTACACCGATATCGACAGCGATATCGCTTTTGCACTGCGCAATCTGGGCGTGGATGAGGCGGAAATCGCCCGCCGCGTCGAGGACGCGCTAACGCTTGTGGATGCACAACACTTCCGCCATCAGCCGATTCAGTGTCTCAGTCATGGGCAAAAAAAGCGCGTGGCGATTGCCGGCGCGCTGGTGCTAAAGGCGCGTTATCTGTTGCTCGATGAACCGACAGCGGGTCTGGATCCGTCCGGGCGCACGCAGATGATTGAGATAATCAGGCGCATTGTTGACCAGGGAAATCATGTTGTGATCTCCAGCCACGATATTGACCTGATTTATGAAGTGAGCGATGCGGTGTATGTCATGCACCGGGGCGAAGTGCTGGCCGAGGGCGCACCGGGCGACGTTTTTTCACGCGCGGATGTAATGGCAAAAGCCGGGTTGACGCAGCCGTGGCTGGTAAAGCTGCATGCCCAACTTGGCCTGCCGCTGTGTAAAACCGAAGATGAATTTTTCAGTCATATGCGTAACAACAATCAGAGGCAAGCTTGATGACGCAGGCAATTATGATTCAGGGCACCGCCTCTGACGTCGGCAAAAGTGTGCTGGTGGCGGGGCTGTGCCGTATTTTTCATCAGGACGGGCTGAAGACCGCACCGTTTAAATCGCAGAATATGGCGCTCAATTCCGGGATCACGCCGAACGGCAAAGAGATGGGGCGCGCGCAGATTTTTCAGGCGGAAGCCGCCGGTATTACGCCGGATGTGCGCATGAACCCGGTACTGCTCAAGCCGACCAGCGACCGCAAGGCGCAGGTGGTGCTGATGGGCAAAGTGATGACCGATATGGACGCTGTCAGCTATCACGACTATAAGCCGCGTCTGCGTCAGCAAATTCTTGAGGTGTATACCAGCCTTGGGCAGGAATACGATGCGCTGGTGCTGGAAGGCGCGGGTAGCCCGGCGGAAATCAATCTGCGCGATCGCGATATCGTCAACATGGGTATGGCCGAACTGGCGCAGTGCCCGGTGATTCTGGTGGCTGACATCGACCGGGGCGGCGTTTTTGCCTCTATTTACGGCACGCTGGCGCTGCTGCTTGAGCATGAGCGCGCGCGGGTGAAAGGGGTGATCATCAATAAGTTTCGCGGCGATGTATCGCTGCTGATGCCTGGCGTTAAACAGATTGAAGACCTCACCGGCGTGCCGGTGCTCGGCGTAATGCCGTGGCTGGACGTCGACCTTGAAGAGGAAGATAGCGTCGCTATGCAACGGGGGCTTTATCGCCATATTAGCGATCGCCCGGTCACCATCGCGGTGGCGCAACTTCCCCATCTTTCTAACTTCACGGACCTGAACGCGCTGGCGGCGCAGCCGGATGTGCGGGTACGCTACGCGCGTACGCCGGAGGAACTGGCCGATGCCGACCTCATCATTCTTCCCGGCAGCAAAAATACGCTTGGCGATCTCAACTGGCTGCGGCAAAGCGGCCTGGCGCAGGCGCTGCTGGCGCGGCATCACGAAGGCACGCCGGTGATGGGCATTTGCGGTGGTTATCAGATGCTTGGCGAAACTATTACCGACGAGATTGAATCCGGGCTCGGCGTGCTACCGGGTCTGGGGCTGCTGGCGACCGACACGCTGTTTGCGCCGGAGAAAACCACCGAGCAAACGCGTGCGCGCCTGCAAACCGCGCTTCCCGGCTGGTTGGCGAGTGTCTCCGGGATGGATATCTCCGGGTATGAAATTCATATGGGTACCACCACTCGCCACGCGCACTGCCGTGCGGCACTCGAGTTGCATCGCCTGGACGGCTCCACGCTTGCCGACGGCGCGGTCAGCAACGATGGGCTGGTATTTGGCACCTATCTGCACGGTTTATTCGACAGCGATGCTTTCACGCGCGGCATCGTTAATGCCCTGCGTCAGCGCAAAGGGCTTTCCGCGCTGGACGTCACGGTGAGCTATGCCGATTACAAAGCGCAGCAGTTCGATATTCTCGCCAATGCGATGCGCGAACATATTGATATTGAGAAGATTTATCAGATTATGCACGACTATCAGGAGCCGCAATCATGATACTGGTTACCGGTGGCGCGCGCAGCGGTAAAAGCCGTCACGCGGAATCCCTGCTGCGCGATTACCCGCGCGTGCTCTACATCGCCACCTCGCACATTACCGATGCGGAAATGGACGCACGTATTCAGCATCATCGCGATAGCCGTCCGGCGCACTGGCGGACCGCCGAACGCTGGCAGAATTTAGACGCGGCGATCGCCCCGACCAACGATCCCGATGAAGCCATTTTACTGGAGTGCGTGACGACGCTTGTGACCAACGTGCTGTTTGCCAACGGCGGGGAAGGCGATGTCGATAACTGGGATTTCGTGGCGCTGGAAAGTGCGGTGGACCTGGAAATTGAGAAGCTTATTATAGCCTGCCAGCGCTGCCCATCATTGGTGGTGCTGGTAACCAATGAAGTGGGAATGGGGATCGTGCCGGAAAACCGTCTGGCGCGCCATTTTCGCGACATTGCCGGGCGAGTGAATCAAAAACTGGCGCAGGCGGCGGATGACGTCTGGCTGGTGGTGTCAGGAATTGGAGTCAAAATAAAATGAGCAGGATTTTCTTTGCCACGCTGTCGTTTATGAGCCGTTTGCCGGTGCCTCAGCGTTGGTCGCAGGGCCTGGATATCGATCAATATGTCCGGGGCATTGTCACGTTTCCCCTTGTTGGTTTGCTGCTTGGCGTATTAAGCGGGCTGGTCTTTATGCTGTTACAGCCCTGGTGCGGCTTGCCGCTGGCGGCCTTTTTTGCGGTACTGGCGCTGGCGCTGTTGACCGGCGGTTTCCATCTTGACGGCCTGGCCGATACCTGTGATGGCGTCTTCTCTGCGCGTCGGCGCGAGAAAATGCTGGAAATCATGCGCGACAGTCGCCTGGGCACGCACGGCGGATTAGCGCTCATTTTTGTTTTGCTTGGCAAAGTGCTGGCGGTGAACGAAGTGGCGCTGCGAGACACGCCGATGCTGGCGGCGCTGGCCTGCGCCTGTATCGCCGGCCGCGGCTGCGTGGTGTTGCTGATGTATCGCCATCGCTACGCGCGTGAAGAGGGGCTGGGCAATCTGTTTATTGGCAAAGTCACTTTCCGCCAGGCGGTGATAACCCTTGTGCTGGCTGCGGTGCTGGTGGTGACGCTGCTGGGCGCGCATGGGCTACGCGCGCTGCTGGTGACGTTCATCGCCGTGTTTATTCTTGGCCAGTTGCTCAAACGAACACTGGGCGGCCAGACTGGCGATACCATGGGCGCAAGCATTGAACTGGGCGAACTTGTCTTTCTGCTGGCGTTGATTTAAGCCAGCCTTAACGGATCATCGGGGAAAAAGATGCAAACACTCTCTACGCAGCTCGCCGCCATTCCGGCGTTAGATAGCGCCGCGATGGCGCAGGCGCAACACCATATCGACGGCTTGCTAAAACCGCCGGGAAGCCTGGGGCGTCTGGAAGCGCTGGCGGTACAGCTGGCGGGCATGCCAGGGCTAAAAGGCAAGCCGCAGGTGGCGCAAAAAGCGATTCTGGTGATGTGCGCCGATCATGGCGTCTGGCATGAAGGTGTGGCGATTTCACCGCAGGTGGTCACCGCTATCCAGACCGTCAATATGACTCGCCACAACACCGGCGTTTGCGTGCTGGCGGCACAAGCGGGTGCGAAAGTTCATGTGATTGATGTCGGAATTGACGCCGATCCTATCCCTGATGTGGTGAACATGAAAGTGGCGCGCGGCAGCGGCAACATTGCGCGAGGCCCGGCAATGCGCCATCAACAGGCGCAGGAATTGCTGCTGGAAACTATCCGCTATACGCAAAATCTGGCCCAGCAGGGCGTGACGCTGTTCGGTGTTGGCGAGCTGGGCATGGCGAATACTACGCCCGCCGCGGCGATTGTCAGTGTGTTAACGGGCGCCGATCCGCAGGAATCCGTCGGTATTGGCGCGAACCTGCCACAGGCACAGCTGGCGAATAAAGTGGATGTGGTGCGACGCGCGATCGCGGTTAATCAGCCCAATGCTGCCGATGGCGTTGATGTGCTGGCAAAAGTGGGCGGTTTTGATTTAGTTGGCATGACGGGTGTGATGCTGGGGGCGGCATCCTGTGGCCTGCCGGTGGTACTGGACGGTTTCCTCTCTTACGCCTCGGCGCTGGCTGCGTGTCGAATCGCCCCGGCGGTCAAACCCTATTTGATCCCCTCACATCTGTCAGCGGAGAAAGGCGCACGTATCGCGCTGGAAGCATTGCAGCTTGAGCCGTATCTCAACATGCAGATGCGTCTGGGTGAAGGCAGCGGGGCGGCAATGGCGATGCATATCGTGGAATCCGCCTGCGCCATCTATAACAACATGGGGACGTTAGCCGAAAGCAATATCGTCCTGCCAGAGAAGTAATCTTTTTCCACCGCTCCGCTCTGGAGCGGTGTCGCTTAGCCTAAATAAAATTCCCCTCGTTAATCACTGCCTTCATCAGCGGAAGGTGGATAAAAAAGCTATAATTAACAATTATCTTTCACGGCTTAGGAAGGGAAATTATGCGTCGTGTCAAACTGTTATGCTCCGCTATGTTGCTGCTAGCCAGCCAGAGCGTCCTGGCGGTGACCTACCCGCTGCCCCCGGAAGGAAGCCGACTGGTCGGCAGCCCGTTAAAAATCATCGTCCCGCTCGACAGTAACTTCCCGCTGGAAGCCTTCGCCGCCCGCTACGGGCAGGGGCTGAGCAATATGCTGGAGGCCAACCCTGGCGTGGATGTTTATCTTCCCGCGCGCGGTACGACGCTGACCATCCCGCAGCAGCTCATCCTGCCCGATACGCCGCGGGAAGGTATCGTGATTAACGTCGCGGAGATGCGCCTGTATTACTATCCACCTGACGGCAATAGCGTTGAAGTGCTGCCGATTGGTATTGGCCAGGCAGGACGCGAAACGCCGCGCAACTGGGTAACGAAAGTGGAGCGTAAGCAGGAGGGGCCGACCTGGGTGCCGACGGCTAATACGCGCCGTGAATACGCCAAAGAGGGCAAAACGCTGCCGGCAATGGTGCCTGCCGGGCCAGAAAACCCGATGGGGCTGTACGCTATTTATATTGGCAGGCTGTATGCCATCCACGGCACCAATGCGAATTTTGGTATTGGCCTGCGCGTAAGCCAGGGCTGTATTCGCCTGCGTAACGACGATATCAAATATTTGTTTGATACGGTGCCTGTGGGTACGCGAGTACAAATTATCGATCGCCCGGTGAAATACACCACCGAGCCAGACGGTAGCCGCTGGCTGGAAGTTCACGAGCCGTTATCGCGCAACCGCACTGAATATGAATCAGATAAAAAAGTCCCGCTCCCGGTTACGCCAGCCATGCAGGCTTTTGTGCGCGGGGAAGGGGGGGATGCTAACCGGGCGCAAAGCGAAATGCAGCGTCGTTCGGGTATGCCGGTAAATATCAGTTCTGTGGAAAACTCGCACTTTTAGTGCAGGGGGATATTTCCGCACATGCTATACCGTGCGGAAATAATCCACAGGGAGCTGTGTATCAAATGTCATTCACCCAATACCGGTGGAAGTTACCCATCGTTCTTTTTACGTCTTTTTTATTTTCCAGCCCGCTTAGTGCTGCACAAACGCTGGTTTACAGTGACCATGAACCTTTGGGTAACATGCGCACTCGCTTTATAAACGATGTCTTCTTTGCGGCGATAGAAAAAGAGTCTCAGGGGCGCATTAACATTGAGGCGCATTGGGGCAGTGAACTCAGCAACGGTTACGATGCTTTAGCCATGGTTGGTGAGGGTAAAAAAGCCGATATAGCCGTTGTGGTTCCTGAATACGCTTCAACAGCATTGCCCCTGCATCAACTGTTTAAAAGTTTCCCTGTCGGCCCTTCAGGCGCGCAGCAGGTTGCGTTTTTCCGCGAAGTATTTTCGCGCATCCCCGCTTTTTCCGACGAACTCAGTCGGGCTAATGTAAGCCCCGTTTTTATTGCGACCGGTTATCCGCTCGCATTCTTCAGCAGCAAACCAATAAATAACCTTACTGATATGCAAGGCCAAACCTGGCGTTCAGCGAGTTTCTGGCATCAGGCATTCTTACAAAATACCGGCGCCAGGGCGGTGACCATGCCATGGGGTGACGCGACGTATAAGGCATTGCAAAGTGGCAGCATTGATGGGTTGATGCTTAATGTCGATAGCGGTTACGACCTTAATGCACAACGCTATGCTCCTCACGTGTTGGTGTCTAAAGATCTCTGGCTTAGGCATGTCTATCTGCTGGTCATTAATCAAGCCAGGTGGGCCGCGTTATCGGAAGAGGATCGCGCGGCAATCCAGCGTGCCGCTAACGACGCCTATGCGCTGCTGGGTAGCGTGATGGACCGCAGTTTCGATAAACAAATCGCCGATCTGAAGCACAGCGGCGCAAGCGTACGTATTCTAAAGCCACAGGAAGTACTTGCCTGGGAAGATAAGACCCAATACCAACAGGTTCAATCAGCCTGGGTGAAGGAGCAGGAGGCGAAAGGCGTGGTAGATATGAAAGAGACGCTGGAAAAACTGGTTGAGATTAAGCACGCTTTTGACTGAATGGTGGCGTTGAAAAGCAAAAAGCCCGCTAAAAAGCGGGCTTCTCGAATTTGGCTCCTCTGACTGGACTCGAACCAGTGACATACGGATTAACAGTCCGCCGTTCTACCGACTGAACTACAGAGGAATCGTTGTGGAGGCACATATTAGCGGCGAAAAAAATTTTGTCAAACACGAATTTTGGCTGTTCATGCTGATTGCCGATTCCGTCAACAATTTGTTGTAATTACCGACAAATATTAAGGAAAAATGTTTTGCAGGATTCGGGTTTCTCCCTCATCATTTGAAATGGAGTTTCAACTTTCTCACTAAGGTCCACTTTGAACGTCACCACCGCGCTCCGTCAGGCCGTCGCACGCACGCCCTGGTATAAAAAACGCAAAAGCTATCGAGTTCTCTTCTGGCGTGAAATCACCCCCCTTGCTGTACCTATTTTTCTGGAGAATACCTGCGTCCTGCTGATGGGGGTATTGAGCACCTTCCTGGTCAGCTGGCTGGGAAAAGAAGCAATGGCGGGTGTCGGGCTTGCCGACAGTTTCAACATGGTGATCATGGCCTTTTTCGCCGCTATCGATCTCGGGACAACGGTGGTGGTGGCCTTTAGCCTCGGTAAACGTGACCGACGACGGGCGAGGGCGGCTGCACGACAGTCGCTGGTGATTATGACCTTGTTTGCCATTGTGCTGGCAGCGGTCATCCACTATTTCGGCAGTGAAATTATTAATATTGTCGCGGGCGAAGCGACACCCGAAGTGAAAGGTTTGGCCTTAACCTACCTTGAACTGACGGTGCTGAGTTATCCGGCGGCGGCGATTGCGTTGATCGGTAGTGGCGCGCTGCGTGGCGCAGGGAACACAAAAATCCCGCTGATGATTAACGGCGGAATGAATATCCTCAACATTATCATCAGTAGTATCCTCATTTACGGGGCGTTCTCCTGGCAGGGGATGGGCTTCGCAGGCGCGGGGCTGGGATTAACCATTTCGCGCTACATCGGCGCGGCGGCGATTATCTGGGTACTGATGATAGGCTTTAACCCGGCGTTGCGCATTCCGCTGAAAAGCTATTTGAAGCCGCTGAATTTCGCCATTATCTGGGAAGTGATGGGAATTGGTATTCCGGCGAGCATTGAGTCGGTGCTGTTTAACGGCGGGAAATTGCTTACCCAAATGTTTGTTGCCGGGATGGGAACTAACGTTATCGCGGGTAACTTTATTGCCTTTTCGGTGGCGGCACTGATTAACTTGCCTGGTAACGCGCTGGGTTCGGCCTCGACCATTATCACAGGTAAACGATTGGGTACCGGTCAGATTGGTCAGGCGGAACGCCAGCTGCGCCATGTCTTCTGGATGTCGACCATCGTACTGACGGCAATTGCCTGGGGTACCGCGCCGTTTGCGGGTCTGTTCGCGTCGTTCTATACCCAGGAGCAGGATGTAAAAGAGGTGGTGAAAGTGCTGCTGTGGCTGAACGCAGCATTTATGCCGATCTGGGCCGCTTCCTGGGTTCTGCCTTCAGGATTTAAAGGCGCACGTGACGTACGCTTTGCGATGTGGGTATCAATGCTGGGGATGTGGGGCTGTCGTGTAGTGGCGGGTTATACGTTAGGTATTGTGCTCGGTATGGGCGTTGTCGGTGTGTGGTTAGGGATGTTCCTCGACTGGACGGTACGCGGCGTGCTGTTCTACTGGCGGCTGGTCAGTGGCCGCTGGCTGTGGAAATACCCGCGCTTGAAACCTGAGTAAGGGTTACTGCTGTGAAAATCGGCAGAAACCGATGATTTTTAACCGAAGTGTGGAATAAAACAGCAAACGGTATTTTTTAGTGAAAACAGGCTTTGACAACCCCGGGGCACCCCGTTAATATTCGCCCCGTTCACACGATTCCTCTGTAGTTCAGTCGGTAGAACGGCGGACTGTTAATCCGTATGTCACTGGTTCGAGTCCAGTCAGAGGAGCCAAATTTAGAAAAGCCCGCTTTTTAGCGGGCTTTTTGCTTT
>CAJYVI010000008.1 GCA_913778145.1 uncultured Pseudocitrobacter sp. | reverse complement strand
CCAGCCGGTTTCCATGCTGATCCCGGATGTGGTGGGCTTCAAGTTAACCGGGAAACTCAGCGAAGGCATTACCGCCACCGACCTGGTGTTGACTGTCACCCAAATGCTGCGTAAACACGGCGTGGTGGGCAAATTTGTTGAATTCTATGGCGATGGTCTGGACTCGCTGCCGCTGGCGGACCGCGCGACCATTGCCAATATGTCGCCGGAGTACGGTGCGACCTGCGGTTTCTTCCCGATAGATGGCGTCACGCTTGATTATATGCGCCTGAGCGGGCGTAGCGACGAGCAGGTTGCGCTGGTGGAAGCCTATGCTAAAGCGCAGGGGATGTGGCGCAACACCGGCGATGAACCGATTTTCACCAGCAGCCTCGAACTGGATATGGGCACGGTGGAGGCGAGCCTTGCCGGGCCGAAGCGCCCACAGGATCGCGTTGCGCTGGGCGATGTGCCTAACGCTTTTGCCGCTGCCACCGAGCTGGAAGTCAATACGGCGCAAAAAGACAAGCAGGCAGTGGAATATACGCTCAACGGTAAAACCGTCCCGCTGCCGGATGGCGCGGTGGTGATTGCCGCCATTACCTCCTGTACCAATACCTCTAACCCGAGCGTGCTGATGGCTGCCGGTCTGCTAGCGAAAAAGGCCGCTGAGCTTGGCTTGAAACCAAAACCGTGGGTGAAAGCCTCGCTGGCGCCGGGGTCGAAAGTGGTTTCAGATTATCTCGCCCACGCACGTCTCACTCCATACCTGGATAAGCTTGGATTTAACCTCGTGGGTTATGGCTGCACCACCTGTATCGGTAACTCCGGCCCGCTACCAGAGCCTATCGAAACGGCGATTAAAAAGGGCGATCTGACCGTCGGGGCCGTGCTTTCCGGTAACCGTAACTTTGAAGGACGTATTCATCCGCTGGTGAAAACCAACTGGCTGGCTTCGCCGCCGCTGGTGGTAGCCTACGCATTGGCGGGAAATATGAACGTTAACCTGGCAAGCGACCCGCTCGGTCACGACCAAAAAGGCGACCCGGTTTACCTGAAAGATATCTGGCCGAGCAGCAAAGAAATTGCCAACGCCGTCCAGCAGGTCTCCACCGAGATGTTCCGCAAAGAGTATGCAGAAGTTTTCGAAGGCACGCCGGAGTGGAAAGCGATTACCGTTGAGGAATCGGATACCTATAATTGGCAGGAAGACTCGACGTATATCCGCCTGTCGCCGTTCTTTGACGATATGCAAGCCCAGCCGAAGCCGGTGGAAGACATCCACGGCGCGCGGATTCTGGCGATGCTGGGTGACTCTGTGACGACCGACCACATTTCCCCGGCGGGCAGCATTAAGCCGGACAGCCCGGCGGGCCGTTTCCTTCAGGCGCGTGGTGTAGAACGTCGGGACTTTAACTCCTATGGTTCCCGTCGCGGCAATCACGAAGTGATGATGCGCGGTACCTTTGCCAACATTCGTATCCGCAACGAAATGGTGCCGGGGGTAGAAGGCGGGATGACGCGTCTGTTGCCGGGTTCGGAAGTGATGTCGATTTACGATGCGGCGATGGCGTATCAGAAGCAGGGCACGCCGCTGGCGGTGATCGCCGGGAAAGAATATGGTTCTGGTTCCAGCCGCGACTGGGCCGCGAAAGGGCCACGTCTGCTGGGCGTTCGCGTGGTGATTGCGGAATCCTTTGAACGTATTCACCGCTCCAACCTGATAGGCATGGGTATTTTGCCGCTGGAGTTCCCGCAGGGTGAAACGCGACAGTCGCTGGGGCTGACCGGGGAAGAGACACTGGATATCCCGAATCTGCAGCAGCTTAAGCCTGGCGCTACCATTCCGGTGACGGTGACTCGCGCGGATGGCACTACGGAAACGCTGGCCTGCCGCTGCCGTATTGACACCCAGACCGAGCTGACGTACTACCAGAACGACGGCATCCTGCATTATGTAATTCGTAATATGCTGGATTGATTCTGCAAAAGGTATAGCCCGATTCGCGAAAGTGGTCGGGCTTTTTTTATACATATTGCTAATATTATTAGCTTTAATGTAAAAATAACTTATGTATTTATTAGTTTTATTAGCAAATAGTGGTTTGGGATGGTTTTTGTTCGGTGGTTTATTTAATGCATTCACCTGAATTATGTCTGATTTCAGGCGTGACGAGGCTTTGATGGCGATCACAGGTTGAGGTTGTTGAATTATTTCTACTGTGATATCGATCGCGATGTTGTAATGGTTTTTAAGGGATGATGCGCCATTATTAATTTCCATCGAGGCTGTCATGAATGAAAATAAGTGGTTAGGGTTAGCATGGATCTCACCCTATATTATTGGATTGTTAGTGTTTACCGCCTTTCCCTTTGTCTCTTCTTTTCTGTTGAGTTTTACGCAATATGATTTGATGAGCCCGCCTGAGTTCAACGGTATCGAAAACTACCGCTATATGGTGACGGAGGATCCGCTCTTCTGGAAATCGCTCGCGGTTACGTTCGTGTATGTGTTCGTGACCATTCCGCTGAAGCTGATGTTTTCGTTGTTCATCGCCTTCGTGCTGAACTTCAAACTGCGCGGTATCGGTTTTTTCCGCACGGCGTACTACATTCCGTCCATTCTCGGCAGCTCTGTCGCCATCGCAGTATTGTGGCGCGCGCTGTTTGCTATCGACGGCCTGCTGAACAGCTTTAC
>CAJYVI010000007.1 GCA_913778145.1 uncultured Pseudocitrobacter sp. | reverse complement strand
GGCCTGAAGTCGGTTCCGCCTTCGCTCATTGAAGCGGCCAACGGTATCGGCATGACAAAGTTGCAGCGACTCTGGCAGGTGGAGCTTCCCAACGCCTGGCCGGTAATGCTGTCAGGCATTCGCATCGCCACCGCCATCAACGTTGGCACGGCCCCGCTCGCCTTCCTGATTGGCGCCAGTAGCTACGGCGAACTGATTTTCCCGGGGATCTACCTTAACGATTTCCCGACGTTGATTTTAGGCGCCACGGCCACCGCGCTGTTTGCCCTGATCCTCGATTCCCTGCTTGCCTGGCTTGGCCGCGTACTTAGCCCCCATACAGCCTGAACATAAGGAGCGTGACATGACTTTTAAAAAACAGCTGTTGGGATGGTTTAGCGCAACATTATTGTTTGCAGGAACCGTGCAGGCCGCGCCGATTACCCTGGCCACCAAGAGCTTTACTGAGCAGCATATTTTGTCGGCGATAACCGTACAGTATCTGCAAAAGAAAGGATTCCAGGTCCAGCCACAAACCAACATTGCCACCGTTATCTCGCGTAATGCGATGATCAACAAACAGATTGATATGACGTGGGAGTACACCGGTACTTCACTGATTATCTTTAACCACATCAACAAACGGATGAGCCCGCAGGAGTCTTACGACACGGTAAAACGGCTGGACGCCAAACTGGGCCTGGTGTGGCTTAAGCCAGCGGATATGAACAATACCTATGCCTTCGCCATGCAGCGTAAGCGCGCGGAAGCGGAAGGCATTACCACGATGTCGCAGATGGTGGAGAAGATTGAGCACATCCGCCAGACTGACCCGGATAAAAACTGGCGTCTGGGGCTGGACCTTGAATTCGCCGGGCGCAGTGACGGTATGAAACCGTTGCAGGAAGCCTACAACATGCCGCTCGATCGCCCGCAAATTCGCCAGATGGATCCGGGCCTGGTCTATAACGCGGTTCGCGATGGTTTTGTTGATGCCGGGCTTATCTACACCACCGATGGTCGCGTGAAAGGCTTCGACCTGAAAGTGCTGGAGGATGACAAAGGTTTCTTCCCGAGCTACGCCGTGACGCCGGTGGTACGTAAAGACGTGCTGGAGGCCAATCCAGGTCTTGAAGAAGCGCTGGATACCCTCTCAGGCCTGCTCAATAACGACGTGATCGCCACGCTTAATGCGCAGGTGGATATCGACCATCAAACCCCGCAGCAGGTAGCCCGTAAATTCCTGCAAGATAAAGGCATGCTGTAAGGAGCGCTTATGGACACGTTGCATTACATGATGGACAACGCTGGCTACCTTGCCATGCTCACCCTGCAACATTTGTGGCTGGTGGCGCTGGCAGTGGGCCTTGCGATTATTATTGGCGTGCCGCTTGGTATTCTCATCGTGCGTCACAAATGGCTGGCAACGCCGGTGCTGAGCGTCGCGACGCTGCTGTTAACCATCCCGTCCATCGCCCTGTTTGGCTTGATGATTCCGTTATTTTCGCTGATCGGTCATGGGATTGGCGTACTGCCAGCCGTCACTGCCGTTTTCCTCTATTCACTGCTGCCAATTGTGCGCAACACGCATACGGCGCTGGATGCCCTGCCGCCTGGCCTGCGTGAGGCTGGACGCGGAATCGGCATGACCTTCTGGCAGCGTCTGCGCTGGGTAGAAATTCCGATGGCATTACCGGTGATTTTCGGCGGTATTCGCACCGCCGTGGTGATGAACATTGGCGTAATGGCGATTGCTGCCGTGATAGGCGCAGGCGGTCTGGGATTACTTTTACTGAACGGCATTGGCGGAAGTGATATCCGCATGCTGATTGCTGGCGCACTGATGATTTGCTTACTGGCGATTGTACTCGACTGGCTGCTGCATCGCCTGCAAATCGCTCTGACACCGAAGGGAGTACGATAATGATAAAACTGGAAAACCTGACTAAACAATTTTCGCAGAAAAACGGTCAACCGTTGAAGGCCGTCGATAACGTCAACCTGAATGTGCCAGAAGGCGAAATGTGCGTCCTGCTGGGGCCCTCCGGCTGCGGCAAAACCACCACCCTGAAGATGATCAATCGCCTGATTAAACCGAGCAGCGGGACCATTCTCATCAACGGCCAAAATACGGATGAGATGGACACGGTGACGCTGCGTCGCAACATTGGCTATGTTATCCAGCAAATCGGTCTGTTCCCGAATATGACCATTGAAGAGAACATTACCGTGGTACCGCGCATGCTGGGATGGGATAAAGCACGCTGCAAAACCCGCGCGCAGGAACTGATGGAAATGGTGGCGCTGGATTCGAAAAAATTCCTTCATCGCTATCCCAAAGAGATGTCCGGTGGTCAGCAGCAGCGTATTGGCGTGATCCGCGCGCTGGCGGCGGATCCGCCGGTGCTGCTGATGGACGAACCTTTCGGCGCGGTCGACCCGATTAACCGTGAAGTGATTCAGAACCAGTTCCTCGAGATGCAACGAGCTCTGAAGAAAACCGTCATGCTGGTGAGTCACGATATTGATGAAGCACTGAAGTTGGGCGACCGTATTGCCGTTTTCCGCCAGGGCCGTATCGTCCAGTGTGCCAGCCCGGATGAACTGCTGGCCAAACCAGCCAACGAATTCGTCGGCTCGTTTGTCGGCCAGGACCGTACGCTGAAGCGTTTGCTGTTAGTTTCGGCGGGCGATGTCACCGACCAGCAACCGACGATCACCGCTCGCAGTTCCACGCCGCTTGCAGAAGCGTTTGGCATTATGGATGAGAACGATATACGCGCGCTGACCGTGGTGGATGAAGAAGGCAAACCGCTCGGGTTTGTGAAGCGCCGCGAAGCGCGTCAGGCGAGCGGCGTCTGTTCCGACCTTATTCACCCGTTCCGCGTCACCGGCAAGGCGGAAGACAACCTGCGCGTGGTGCTGTCGAAACTCTATGAGAGCAACACCAGCTGGATGCCGATTGTCGATGAAGACGGGCGCTATAACGGCGAGATTTCGCAGGATTATATTGCCGATTACCTCAGCTCCGGGCGTACGCGTCGGGCGCTGAATATTTATAGTGAGAATTAAGCCCTCACCCCGGCCCTCTCCCACAGGGAGAGGGAGA
>CAJYVI010000006.1 GCA_913778145.1 uncultured Pseudocitrobacter sp. | reverse complement strand
GACTCCATAAACGGGTTCTTATGCCTTAGTTGTAAGTGTCTACCATGTCCCCGAACAAGTGTTCACTATGTCCCCGGACTATACAGGGAGAGGGCTAGGGTGAGGGGCAGAAAAACTACACTCTTTTCCCCATCCTCAACACCGCCGCAATATTCCGCGCCGCCATAAACAGATTCTCTTCGGCATCCCGCAAAGCGTCCTCCAGCGTACAAATGCGATACAGCACGCTAAACACCGCGTCTAACCCATGTTCATACACTACGCCGACATCCGGCGTCAGGCTGCCGCCAATCGCGATAACCGGTACGTGATAGCGCTTCGCTACGCGCGCCACGCCGACCGGTACTTTGCCGTGGATAGTCTGGCTGTCGATACGCCCCTCCCCGGTAATCACCAGGTCAGCGTCGGCCACCAGCTTATCGAGATGCAGCGCGTCGGTCACAATTTCGATGCCAGGGCGAAGCTCTGCGCCACAGAATGCGTACAGCGCCGCGCCCATTCCGCCTGCAGCGCCTCCCCCTTCCAGCGCCAGCACGTCAATATCCAGACAACGCTTCACGCATTGCGCATAGTGCTCGAGCGCCGCATCAAGCCGGGAAATCATCTCGGGCGTTGCGCCTTTCTGCGGGCCAAATACGGCAGATGCGCCCTCTTCGCCCGTCAATGGGTTGGTGACATCACAGGCAACTTCAATACGACACTCAGCCAGCCGCGCATCCAGCTCGCTGATATCAATACGTTTTAGCGTCTCAAGCCCTGCGCCGCCAGGGGGAATCGCCTGGTTATCCGCCGTCAGCAGCTTTACGCCCAGCGCCTGCGCCATACCTGCGCCGCCGTCATTGGTCGCGCTACCGCCAAGGCCAATAATAATATGCTTTACACCCGCATCTAAGGCGTGGCGTATCAGTTCCCCGGTTCCCCAGGAGGTTGTGGTGAGCGGGCAACGTTTATCGGTCGGAACGAGCGCCAGCCCGCTGGCCGCCGCCATTTCGATAAAGGCGCTCTGTTCATCGCCCGACAGGCCGTAAAAACCCTGCACCGTGTCGCCCAGTGGGCCGGTCACGTCTACCTCGACAATGCGCCCCTGAGTAGCGGCAACCATCGCTTCAACGGTGCCTTCGCCGCCATCGGCAACGGGGAGTTTATGGTAATCCGCGTCGGGGTAAATTTCGCGAAAACCCCGCTCGATGGCACCCGCCACCTCCAGCGCGCTCAGGCTTTCCTTGTAAGAATCCGGTGCAATTACAATCTTCATTGGCTGTCCTTATGCGTCGGGAGTGCCATGATCTTACATCTGAATCAGAAAAAATGCCGACCCCGGCAGGGATCGGCATTTTGATTAACGCACCATGCAAGGGCGCTTGTTATCGAACGTCCAGTTGGGGATGAGATACTGCATGCCCATCGCGTCGTCACGTGCGCCCAGACCGTGTTTCTTATACAGCTCGTTGGCCTGCATAACGCGGTCCATATCCAGTTCAATGCCCAGCCCCGGCGTGGTCGGCACCTGTACCATTCCGCTTTTAATTTCAAACGGTTGCTTGGTAAGACGCTGATTTCCTTCCTGCCAGATCCAGTGAGTGTCAATCGCGGTAACATTTCCCGGCGCAGCGGCGGCGACGTGCGTAAACATCGCCAGCGAAACGTCAAAGTGGTTGTTGGAGTGTGAACCCCAGGTCAGGCCGAATTCATGACACATCTGCGCCACGCGCACGGAACCCTGCATGGTCCAGAAGTGCGGGTCCGCCAGCGGGATATCAACGGATTGCAGCGAAAGCGTGTGGCCCATTTGACGCCAGTCGGTGGCAATCATGTTGGTCGCGGTCGGCAGGCCGGTCGCGCGACGGAACTCCGCCATCACTTCACGCCCTGAAAAACCTTGCTCCGCGCCACACGGATCTTCCGCATACGCCAGCACGCCCTTCAGATATTTGCCGATTTTAATCGCTTCGTTGAGCGACCAGGCGCCGTTCGGGTCGAGCGTCACGCGCGCCTGTGGGAAGCGTTTTGCCAGCGCCACGATAGACTCCGCCTCTTCCTCCCCGGCCAGCACGCCGCCCTTCAGCTTAAAGTCGTTAAAACCATATTTTTCATACGCCGCTTCCGCCAGGCGTACCACGGAATCCGGGGTCATCGCTTCATCGTGACGCAGACGATACCAGTCACATTTTTCATCCGGCTGGCTCTGATACGGCAGCGGTGTCGCTTTGCGGTTACCGACGAAGAACAGGTAGCCGAGCATTTCCACTTCGCTACGCTGCTGACCATCGCCCAGCAGAGAAGCCACGTTTACGCCTAAGTGCTGGCCCAGCAAATCCAGCATTGCCGCTTCGATACCCGTGACCACGTGAATGGTGGTACGCAGGTCGAAGGTTTGTAGCCCACGGCCGCCAGCATCCCGATCGGCAAAGGTATTACGCACCAGCGTCAGCACGTTCTTGTATTCGCCCAGCGTTTTACCGACAACCAGCGGGATCGCATCTTCAAGCGTGGTGCGGATCTTCTCGCCCCCGGGGATTTCCCCGACGCCCGTATGGCCGGAATTGTCTTTAATGATAACGATGTTGCGGGTAAAGAACGGCGCATGCGCTCCGCTCAGGTTCATCAGCATACTATCGTGGCCCGCAACCGGGATGACCTGCATGGAAGTGACAACTGGCGTTGAATTGTGAGACATGATTCAATCCTTTTTAATTAATGGCGACCAAAAACGGGACGTTTGCGGTCAAATGTCCAACCGGGGATCAGATACTGCATCGGGCCGGCGTCATTACGCGCGCCGCCCGGCAGGCTTTTATAGGCGTCATGCGCCTTTTGTACCTGATCCCAGTCCAGCTCTACGCCCAGTCCGGGCGCATCGGGAACGGCGATTTTGCCGTCGGTAATCTGCAGTGGATTTTTGGTCAGGCGCGCGTCGCCTTCCTGCCAGATCCAGTGTGTATCAATCGCCGTCGGGTTACCCGGCGCCGCTGCGCCCACATGGGTAAACATCGCCAGCGAGATGTCGAAATGGTTGTTAGAGTGGCAACCCCAGGTCAGGCCCCAGTCGTCGCAAAGCTGCGCGACGCGCACCGCGCCAGAGAGCGTCCAGAAGTGCGGGTCGGCCAGCGGAATGTCTACCGCGTCAAGCATCACCGCGTGGCCCATTTCACGCCAGTTGGTGGCGATCATGTTTGTGGCGACCGGCAGGCCGGTGGCGCGGCGGAATTCAGCCATCACTTCTCGCCCGGAGAAACCCTGCTCCGCGCCGCACGGATCTTCCGCGTAGGTCAGCACATCGTTCAAGCCTTTACACAGGGAAATCGCTTCATCCAGCAGCCAGGCGCCGTTAGGATCGACGGTAATACGGGCGTCGGGGAAGCGTTTTTTCAGGGCTTTCACGGATTCAATTTCCTGCTCGCCCGGCAAAACGCCGCCCTTCAGTTTGAAATCTTTAAAGCCGTAGCGGTCCTGCGAGGCTTCCGCCAGACGCACCACCGCGTCGCTGGAGAGCGCCTCCTGATGACGCAGATGATACCAGTCATGGTTGCCCGGCGTGCTTTCCAGATACGGCAAATCCGTTTTGCGACGGTCGCCCACATAGAAGAGATAGCCCAGCACGGTCACCGCATCACGCTGTTTGCCAGGCCCCAGCAGTTCACAAACCGGCACATTAAGTGCTTTGCCGAGCAGGTCGAGCAGCGCGGCTTCCAGCGCCGCCACCGCATTAACCCGCAGTTCGAAGGTCCAGGCACCTTTGCCGAAGGTGTCAAAATCTGCCGCCTGGTTGCCCTTATGTACCTGCTGAACCACTTTATTCAGCCGGGCTATCTCCTGGCCCAGCACCATCGGTATCGCATCTACCAGCGTCTGGTAAATCACTTCACCACCCGGCGCTTCCCCCACGCCGGTATTCCCGGCGTTGTCAGTCAGCACCACGATATTACGGGTGAAATACGCGTTATGCGCGCCGCCGATGTTGAGCAGCATACTGTCATGCCCGGCGACCGGAATAACTTTCATGTCCGTAATCACAGGACTGGATTGCGTTGTCATGATGATTGCCCCGCAACAGGTTTCAGTTCGATACGTTTAATATCGCCCACCAGCACCAGGTAGCTCAGCACCGCCACCAGCGCATGTACACCGACGTAAATCAGCGCGCCGTTGAAAGAGCCGGTGGTACCGACGATGTAGCCAATCGCAATCGGCGTGACGATACCGGAGATATTGCCGAACATATTGAACAGGCCGCCGGAAAGACCGCTAATCTCTTTCGGCGCGGTATCTGCCATCACCGCCCAGCCCAGCGCGCCAATGCCTTTCCCGAAGAAAGCCAGCGCCATAAAGCCGATGATCATCCACTCAACGTTCACGTAGTTGCAGAACACCATCACCATCGACAGCAGCATACCCATGACGATAGGCGTTTTACGCGCGATATTAAGCGAACCGGTACGGCGCATCAGCCAGTCAGAGATAACCCCGCCCAGCACGCCGCCAACAAAGCCACAAATCGCCGGCACGGAGGCCACGAAGCCGGCTTTCAGAATTGACATGCCGCGTGCCTGCACCAGATAAACCGGGAACCAGGTGATAAAGAAGTAAGTCAGAGCGTTAATGCAGTACTGACCAATATAAATTCCGACCATCATGCGTGAACCGATCAACTGTTTGATCTGCCCCCACTTGACGCTGAACGGCACTTTCGCTTTTGCGCCTTTCTGATCCATGTTGATCAGCGCACCACCTTCCGCAATATACTCCAGCTCTTTTTTGTTCACGCCAGGATGCTGATTCGGTTCGTGGATCACTTTCAGCCAGATAAAGCTGATGACGATCCCCAGCCCGCCCATAAAGAAGAAGACGTGCGACCAACCCACTGCATGGGTCAACCAACCCATAACGGGGGCGAAGATCACCGTGGCGAAGTACTGAGCGGAGTTAAAAATCGCCACCGCCGTACCCCTCTCCTGCGCCGGGAACCAGGCCGCAACAATACGACTGTTGCCAGGGAAGGAGGGGGATTCGGCCAGACCGACCAGGAAGCGCAAGGTGAAAAGCGCGACGATAATGCCGAAACCGCTAAAGATATCGACGAAGCCCTGCAACAGGGTAAACATCGACCAGATGAAAATAGACCAGAAGTAGACCCGTTTTGAACCGAAGCGGTCAAGCAACCAGCCGCCGGGGATCTGCCCGATAACGTAAGCCCAGGAGAAAGCGGAGAAAACATACCCCATTCCCACCGGATCAAGCCCGATATCTTTGGCCATTTCGGAACCGGCAATCGACAGCGTCGCACGGTCACCGTAGTTAAATGAGGTGACGATAAACAGCATCACCACAATCCAGTAGCGAGCATTGGTGCGCTTTTCAGCGGCGCTCGCAGCCTGACTTAATGAACTCATTGTTGTACTCCTGAATTATAGCTTTTGGCTACATTCACTCTGAACAGCACAACCTGTAGGGTAATCAGAATGACGTATTTGTGTTTTTATCGCAGCGTATCGTTATGTCCTGCTCACTGCGTTTTATAACTGGCTCAGGAAGTATAAAAAGAGGTTACCTGCGGCTCACCGTGCATCTTCACAGTATTCACAGGGTAAATAAAAGTGATTTATGGCATATGCCCTAAGTGCTGGAAGATGCCTCACGGAAATGAAAACGATGTGCGGGAAGTGCGCGTTCTACGCGTGCTGGAAGGCAGAGTGTGAAACAGCTCTCTTGACGCCGTGAAAACGCCCGGTATTACCCACTCAATTAATGCGGAAATATTGGCATTCGCCCGATGCCGAAGGGGAAGATGCGGAATAAGATGGTGAAAGCTGCTCGCGCGGCCAACTGGCGATTTAAGGTTGCGCCCTCTGCGTAGGGAGAGGGCGACACCTTACTTAAGCAATGTGGCCCACTGCTCAACCCACGGGTTCGAAACGCCTTCCGGTTCAGGATCTTCGCTGGCGTCAATCATCAGCATGTCGCCGATACGCTGCGCGCCCTGTTCCTGCAATAACGCATCGAACGTTTTGCCACCGCCGCAGAAATTGGCGTAGGTGCTGTCACCCAGCGCAATAATGCCGTAACGCAGATGTGGCTGATACATATCTTTTAGATCGTTAAACAGCGGCACGATACTGTCTGGCAAATCCCCCTGCCCGGTGGTGGAAGTCACCACCAGCACGTATTTACCGACATACTCTTCCCACTCGCTAACCTGCGGGTCTTCAAACACTTTGGCGGTATGGCCCTGATTGCCCAGGATCGCCTGCGCTTCTTCGGCGACTAACAGCGAATTACCATACATGGTGCCAACAAAAATCCCTACTTCAGCCATGATTTAACTCCCTGTTTACTTTCAGATGTTCTCATCCTGACCGCTGTTGGCGACAAACTCAACCCTTTCGTTATCGGGGAGAAGGCCGCGCCAGCCAAAGTGTGACAGGGCCTGCATCCAGGTATCGTCAAGGCTTGCACGCAGGGTGAGCGGTTCGCCGGTAAACGGATGCGTCAGCGAAAGGGAACTGGCATGCAGCATCAACCGTTCACAGCCAAAATGCGCGGCCGCACTGCGGTTTTGGCGCAAATCACCGTGCTTGCTGTCGCCAATAATCGGATGGCGCAAATGGGACAAATGGCGGCGCAATTGATGCTTGCGTCCGGTTTTCGGTTCCAGCTCAACCAGCCCATAGCGGGTCGTTGGGTAGCGCCCGGTGGCGACCGGCATTTCGACCGTCGCCAGTCCGCGATAATGCGTCACCGCTGGCTGCGGATCTTTATTCTCTTTGGCGAATTTATCGGCGATTTTGTCGAGTTCTTCCACCAGCGGATAATCGAGCACCGCGTCGTCCATTAGCCAGCCGCGCACAATCGCATGATAGCGCTTCTGCATGTGATGCAGCTCGAACTGCTGAGACAACAAACGCCCCGCCTCGCTGGAGAGCCCCATCAGCAGAACGCCGGAGGTCGGGCGATCGAGGCGATGAGCAGTAAACACGTGCTGACCAATCTGGTCACGCACCGTTTGCATCACCACCACTTTTTCGTCGCGATCCAGCCAGCTGCGGTGAACCAGCCAGCCGGAGGGTTTGTTGACCGCCACCAGCCACTCATCCTGGTAAATAATTTCCAGCATCAGTTAGCGTCATCCGCAAAGAAGGCGTCCAGCTTTTGCAGTTCCAGTAGAATAATCTCGCGCTGCGGATGCTGCGCATCCAGCGCCATTTCATAATAAGGCGCGATGGCAAAGCTTTGCGGCAGCGGCTGGCCGTTATCCAGCAATTGATGCATGCGCGGAATCAATACCCACTGTAACCACTCAAGCGGCTCCAGCGTATCCATGCAAAAAGGTTGGTCGCTGGCAAATTTGCTTTCATGCGGCGCTTCGTCCTGCCAGTGTTGGTGCAGGCGCAGCATCGTTTCAATGGCTTGCAGTTGTTCGCGCAGGTTATCGTGAAGAGTCATGGGTACCTCGATAGAAACGAAATCGCGTGCAGGATACACCAGCCGGACGCAAAACAAAAAAAGGGAGCACTGTATAAACAGTGCTCCCGGTTCGTTTCGCAGCATTCCAGCTACTTTTCGTGCTCCCTGCTCGTCCGTGACAACTTTTCCTGCGGCCTTGCGACCTGTTCGTCCGTAAACTGTTGCGTCCTGCTCACACCACCCCGATGCGAATCTACCCAATCCCTGAGTATGTCCTGAACTTCTTGCTCCACCAGGCATCCTGTCTGGCTCTCATTCTCCGTCCTGGAGGTGTCCTTTAACGCGTCCTGGCGTTTTCCATTTTGCCTCGTCCTGAAGCCTTTCCTTGTTACACCATCCTGGCGTATCCACTTACCTCATCCTGAGGCCTATCCCTGAAACACCGTCCTGGTGTGTCCTGTTGAAGTGTCATCATCCTGATGTTCACTTCAGTGTGCGACTCCTTGTCGACGGACATAGAATCGCGCATTCCGGCCCGTCTTACAAGGGCCCATCAGGCAATCCTGTAAGGACAATTTCATATGAAAGAGCCTAAGAAAAATCTTAATAGGCTGATTTATAAGGAAAACGTAATAATCATTCAGTAGCTGTCCTACTTACAGCCTGGCGATCTCCTACAAGGTATGTAAGAGATCTCTCACAAGCACTCGGGCAAACTGGATTACAAATCGGGGTCTAATTGATTGAGGAAGCTCTCAAGCGAGGGGGCGAGCGTCTGGCGATTGCGGGTGCCGAGCGTCTCTTTCACCACTTCGCCGCTCAGATTACAGACGGAAATCACGTCCAGTTCACTGTCGAGCGTGGCGATAAACAGGGTCGGCGAAAGCTTCAGGCGTTTCTGAGTGACTAAATGACCAATCAGATTCTCCTGCACGCGACGAAAATCGTCCGGGCTCCATACCTGTAGCAGCGTCAGTCGTTGTCCGGCAAAACGGGCTTCCATGTCGCCAGCATACTGAGTGGTATAATAAGTATGAAGAGGCGGTTGTACCACAATGTCCATCGCGCGTTCAACGGCATTTACATTTTGTTCACCGCTAAACGGTAACGGCTGCCAGAAAACCGCGTCGTCGGTTGTGTTGACGATGCAGGGAGACGCCACGCCAAACAGCTCTTCGCTGCGCGGCCAGCAGTGATTCTGTTGCTGCCAGGCGTCGCAATAACGTTGGGTAAAGGCTTTAAGCGCTTCTGCGGTCTGATGGTCCACCGATTTCTCTCTTCTGGTTAGTCAGGTTACACTTGGCGCATAGTCTACCTGCTTTATAACGGTGAAACATGTCTTCTTACGATAATCATCAGGCGCTGACGGGCCTGACGCTCGGTAAATCAACGGATTACCGCGACACTTACGATGCCGGGTTATTACAGGGCGTTCCGCGTAGCCTGAACCGCGATCCGCTGGGCCTGCATGCCGACGCGCTGCCGTTCCACGGTGCCGATATCTGGACGCTGTATGAGCTCTCCTGGCTCAACGCCAAAGGCCTGCCGCAGGTAGCTGTGGGTCACGTCGAGCTAAGCCACACCACTGTCAATCTGGTTGAGTCCAAAAGCTTCAAGCTGTACCTCAACAGTTTTAACCAAACGCGTTTTGGCTCATGGGAAGATGTCCGCCATACGCTGGAGCGCGATCTCAGCGCCTGCGCGCAGGGCGACGTCACCGTTTCGCTTTATCGTCTGGATGAAATTGAAGGGCAGCCTATCGCCCATTTCCACGGCACCTGCATTGATAATCAGGACATCGAGATTGATAACTATCAGTTCAACGCCGATTACCTGCTGAACTCAACCGGCAGCAAGAAAGTGGAAGAGACGCTGGTTAGCCATCTACTGAAATCCAACTGTCTGATTACTCACCAGCCAGACTGGGGCTCGGTGCAGATCCAGTATCGCGGGCCGCAGATCGACCGCGAAAAGCTGCTGCGTTATCTGGTGTCATTCCGCCATCATAATGAGTTCCACGAGCAGTGCGTCGAGCGCATTTTCAGCGATATCCTGCGCTTCTGTCAGCCGGAAAGCCTGACCGTCTATGCGCGCTATACCCGTCGCGGCGGGCTTGATATTAACCCGTGGCGTTCGAATACGGACTTTGTGCCGGCAATTGGGCGACTGGTCAGGCAGTAAGCATCCCCTCACCCCGGCCCTCTCCCACAGGGAGAGGGAGAAAACAGCGCTGAACATAACAATGTGCACAATCGGTCCCCTCTCCCCTTGGGAGAGGGGAAGGGTGAGGGCCCCTCACCGCACAAACCTAAATAATTTCTCAATTTGCAACCATTCTCCCACACAGGATGGTTGTAGTATTCCTACAGGCAAGGCTATTGTAATCAGCAGGGAAGACGATTCTCGTCCCGTAAGGAGCTCACTTGATTACACATATTAGCCCGCTTGGCTCAATGGATATGTTGTCGCAGCTGGAAGTCGATATGCTTAAACGCACGGCCAGCAGCGACCTGTACCATCTGTTTCGTAACTGCTCGCTGGCGGTACTGAATTCAGGCAGCCTGACCGATAACAGTAAAGAACTGCTGTCCCGATTTGAGAATTTCGATATTAACGTGCTGCGCCGCGAGCGTGGCGTGAAGCTGGAACTCATCAACCCGCCGGAAGAGGCGTTCGTTGATGGGCATATTATTCGCTCGCTGCAGGCGAACCTGTTTGCCGTGCTGCGCGATATCCTGTTCGTTTACGGCCAGATTCATAATGCCGTTCGCTTCCCGAATCTTGATTTGGAAAGCTCCACGCATATTACCAACCTGGTCTTCAGCATTCTGCGCAACGCCCGTGCGCTGCACGTCGGCGAAGCGCCGAGCATGGTCGTTTGCTGGGGCGGTCACTCTATCAATGAAAACGAATACCTCTACGCACGTCGCGTAGGGAATCAGCTCGGCCTGCGCGAGCTAAATATCTGCACCGGCTGCGGCCCGGGCGCGATGGAAGCGCCAATGAAAGGCGCGGCGGTTGGTCACGCGCAGCAGCGTTACAAAGAAGGCCGTTTTATTGGCATGACAGAACCGTCAATCATCGCCGCTGAGCCGCCTAACCCGCTGGTGAACGAGCTGATTATTATGCCGGATATCGAAAAACGTCTCGAAGCGTTTGTCCGTATCGCCCACGGCATTATTATCTTCCCAGGCGGCGTCGGTACGGCAGAAGAGCTGCTGTATCTGCTCGGTATTCTGATGAACCCGGCGAATAAAAATCAGGTACTGCCGCTGATTCTCACCGGCCCGAAAGAGAGCGCCGATTACTTCCGCGTGCTGGATGAATTTATCGTCCATACCCTGGGTGAGAGCGCGCGTCGCCACTACAAAATCATCATCGACGATGCGGCGGAAGTGGCCCGTCAGATGAAGAAAGCGATGCCGCTGGTGAAAGAAAACCGTCGCGATACGGGCGATGCCTACAGCTTTAACTGGTCGATTAAAATCGCACCAGACCTGCAAATGCCGTTCGAGCCGACCCACGAAAACATGGCGAACCTCAAGCTTTATCCGGACCAACCGGTCGAAGTGCTGGCCGCTGACCTGCGTCGCGCCTTCTCAGGTATCGTCGCCGGTAACGTGAAGGAAGTGGGCATCCGCGCCATCGAAGAACATGGGCCGTATAAGATCCACGGCGATAAAGAGATGATGCGCCGTATGGACGACCTGTTACAGGGTTTTGTCGCCCAGCACCGTATGAAGCTGCCGGGTTCTGCTTATATCCCTTGCTACGAAATCATGGCCTGATAAGGCCTGCCACACCGTCGCCCGCTCGCCGGGCGACTTATCTCTTCTTCTCCGTTGAATCCATTAGCATAAAACGCCATCCCGTTACGTTTATCCCCTCACATGTGCTGACGGCGCTGAACAAAAAATCACAACAATCCCTTATCGTTAATCACTTTCCTTCAATCGTTTGCGTACAACCTAAAGCGTGAATTATTGACAACAAAGAGAAATAAACCGTCTAAAACGCTATTTTTGACACTTTTATTAGTGCAAACCACGTATTTACACTCCTGCCTATTTACCAACCATACTGCTAATGCTAGGTTTCGCGCCCATAAATTTCTGCCCAAATAACAATCACAGGCAGATGAACTGCAAACACAGCGAAGAGGAGTGAATTATTACATTTGGGATCATGATCACTGATAGATTCATCAGTTAAATGTATCTTTCCGCCCCGTCGTAGTGATGGGTGGAAAATCATAAAAAAACCGTCACTGAAAAGATTTCATATTACTGTCGGTCTTAATTCCATTGGATTTAACTAAAAACCGGCAATTTTAGTCCTCCAGGAGATACAGATGGAAAGCACTCAAACCAGCACCATCGCGTCAACACAATCCGCTAGCGGATGGCGCAAAACAGATACCATGTGGATGCTGGGTCTGTACGGTACAGCAATCGGCGCGGGCGTTCTGTTCCTGCCGATCAACGCAGGCGTCGGCGGTATGATCCCGCTGATTATCATGGCAATCCTTGCCTTCCCGATGACCTTCTTCGCACACCGCGGCCTGACCCGCTTCGTGCTGTCCGGTAAAAACCCGGGCGAAGACATTACGGAAGTGGTTGAAGAACACTTCGGCGTAGGCGCAGGTAAACTGATTACTCTGCTCTACTTCTTCGCTATCTACCCGATTCTGTTGGTTTACAGCGTCGCTATCACCAACACCGTAGAAAGCTTCATGACGCACCAGCTGCAGATGACTGCGCCGCCGCGTGCGATTCTGTCGCTGATTCTGATCGTCGGTATGATGACCATCGTGCGCTTCGGTGAGCAGATGATTGTTAAGGCGATGAGTATTCTGGTGTTCCCGTTCGTTGCAGCCCTGATGCTGCTGGCTCTGTACCTCATCCCTCAGTGGAGCGGCGCGGCCCTGGAAACCCTGTCCTTTAGCTCGGCAAACGCTACCGGCAACGGTCTGTGGATGACGCTGTGGCTGGCTATTCCGGTCATGGTCTTCTCCTTCAACCACTCGCCGATCATCTCCTCTTTCGCCGTTGCGAAACGTGAAGAATACGGTCAGGGTGCTGAGAAGAAATGTTCCAAAATCCTGGCATGCGCACACGTCATGATGGTACTGACGGTCATGTTCTTCGTCTTCAGCTGCGTACTGAGCCTGACGCCGGCAGACCTGGCGGCAGCGAAAGCACAGAACATCTCGATTCTGTCTTACCTGGCGAACCACTTTAACGTCTCCTTCATCGAATGGATGGCGCCAATCATCGCGATTATCGCTATCACTAAATCGTTCCTGGGCCACTACCTGGGCGCACGTGAAGGCTTTAACGGGATGGTGATTAAGTCTCTGCGTGGCAAAGGCAAATCCATTGAAATCAACAAACTGAACAAAATCACTGCGCTGTTCATGCTGGTTACCACCTGGATTGTGGCGACCCTGAACCCAAGCATCCTGGGTATGATTGAAACCCTGGGCGGCCCGGTTATCGCGATGATTCTGTTCCTGATGCCGATGTATGCGATTCAGAAAGTTCCGGCGATGCGTAAATACAGCGGTCACATCAGCAACGCATTCGTTGTGATTATGGGCCTGATTGCTATCTCCGCTATCTTCTACTCTCTGTTCAGCTAATATCCCCCGCGCCGCCTTCGGGCGGCGCGTCTCTTCTTCTCCTACAGCAATGGATGCATCATGATCAGCGTATTCGATATTTTCAAAATCGGCATTGGTCCCTCCAGCTCTCATACTGTCGGGCCAATGAAAGCAGGCAAACAATTCACGGACGACTTGATTGCGCGTGGGATCCTGACCGACATCACCCGCGTCGTCGTCGATGTATATGGCTCACTCTCCCTTACCGGGAAAGGCCACCATACCGATATCGCCATCATCATGGGCCTGGCGGGTAACCTGCCGGACACCGTCGATATCGACAGCATTCCTGGCTTTATTCAGGACGTGAATACCCACGGTCGTTTACTGCTGGCAAACGGCCAGCACGAAGTTGAGTTCCCGGTTGATAAGTGCATGAACTTCCATGCCGACAACCTCTCTTTGCATGAAAACGGCATGCGCATCACCGCTCTGGTGGGCGAAAAAGCGGTTTACAGCAAAACCTATTATTCCATCGGCGGTGGTTTTATCGTCGATGAAGAGCATTTCGGTCAGCAGACTGAAGCGCCGGTCGCCGTGCCTTATCCGTACAGCAGCGCGGCAGATTTGCAGCGTCATTGCAGCGAGACGGGCCTTTCCCTCTCGGGCCTGATGATGCAGAACGAACTGGCGCTGCACAGCAAAGAAGAGCTGGAAAAGCACTTTGCTGACGTATGGGCGGTCATGAAAGGCGGCATCGAACATGGCACCACCACAGAAGGCGTGCTGCCGGGTAAACTGCGCGTGCCGCGCCGTGCCTCCGCGTTGCGCCGTATGCTGGTCAGCCAGGATAAAATCAGCAGCGACCCGATGGCGGTCGTTGACTGGATCAACATGTTCGCGCTGGCGGTAAACGAAGAAAACGCCGCTGGCGGACGCGTGGTGACCGCGCCAACAAACGGTGCCTGTGGGATCGTGCCGGCGGTGCTGGCGTATTACGACAAGTTTATCCGTGAGGTGAACGCCAACTCTCTCGCTCGCTACCTGCTGGTGGCCAGCGCCATCGGCTCGCTCTACAAAATGAATGCCTCTATTTCCGGCGCGGAAGTGGGCTGTCAGGGTGAAGTGGGCGTGGCCTGTTCCATGGCCGCCGCTGGCCTGGCGGAACTGCTGGGCGGTAGCCCGGCGCAGGTGTGCATCGCCGCTGAAATCGGCATGGAGCATAACCTCGGTTTAACCTGTGACCCGGTTGCCGGTCAGGTTCAGGTGCCGTGTATTGAGCGTAACGCGATTGCCTCTGTCAAAGCGGTCAACGCTGCCCGTATGGCGCTGCGCCGTACCAGCCAGCCGCGCGTGTGCCTCGATAAGGTTATCGAGACCATGTATGAAACAGGCAAAGACATGAACGCCAAGTACCGCGAAACCTCTCGCGGCGGCCTGGCGATGAAAGTGGTTGCCTGCGATTAATCCCCCCAACTGCCCGGTGGCACGCTGCGCCGGGCAGTTTTTTGCGAGTCTCCTTCCTGATTTTTTATCCCGCGTAGCCTCCCCCTGATGCAAATGTTACCCTAGCCTCAATTGTTACAAGGAGGTCCCGGTGTCCGTTCATCTGCTTATCGTCGACGCGCTTAATTTAATTCGCCGCATTCATGCCGTACAGGGTTCCCCCTGCGGTGAAACATGCCTGCGGGCGCTGGAGCAACTGATTGCCCACAGCCAGCCCACTCACGTGGTGGCCGTGTTTGATGATGAAGAACGGGGCCAGGGCTGGCGGCATCAGCGTCTGCCCGACTATAAAGCAGGCCGCGCGCCAATGCCGGACACGTTGGTAGAAGAAATGCCAGCGTTACGTGCGGCGTTTGAACAGCGTGGCTTCCTGTGCTGGGCGCTGCCGGGCAGTGAAGCCGACGACCTTGCCGCGACGCTTGCGGTAAAAGTGGCGCAGGCCGGGCATCAGGCGACCATTGTTTCAACCGATAAAGGCTACTGCCAGTTACTTTCACCCACCATTCGCATTCGTGATTACTTCCAGAAACGCTGGCTGGATGCGCCGTTTATCGCCAGCGAATTTGGCGTTACGCCAGAACAGCTTCCGGACTACTGGGGACTGGCGGGGATCAGCAGTTCAAAAGTACCGGGCGTTGCGGGAATCGGGCCGAAGAGTGCCACGCAGTTGCTGAATGAGTTTGGCTCCCTGGAAGGCATTTACGCAAAACTGGATAACGTGCCGGAGAAGTGGCGCAAAAAGCTGGAAGAGCATAAAGAGATGGCGTTTATCTGCCGCGAGGTTGCGCGGTTGGAGACGAATTTACAGCTGGATGGGAATTTGCAGCAGTTACGGTTAGTGCGGTAGAACGCCTCCTCACCCCGCCCTCTCCCTCAGGGAGAGGGAGAAAACCTGCTCAGTTCTGTCAGATATGCACTATCGGTCCCCTCTCCCTGCGGGAGAGGGTTAGGGTGAGGGGGTCAGGCCTTACCGCTCGTCCCGACGTCCACCTACCGCCGCCCACCAGCGACGAACGTGAACCGTCACTTCTTCGCGGTCGTGATACAACTGACGCGCCTGAATCTCAGCATTAATGCCATGCTCCTGTAGCGCCTGCTCAATGTGCGCCAGGTTTGACGACACCTCTTCATAGCGCTTTTTCATCGGCAGTTTGAGGTTGAAAATCGTTTCGCGACACCAGCCGTTTACCAGCCACTGCGCCATCAGCGCGGCGACTTTCGCCGGCTTCTCGACCATATCGCACACCATCCATGAGATGTTGTTGCGGTTCGGACGATAGCGGAAACCATCTTCGCGCAGCCAGGTCACCTGCCCGGTATCCATCAGGCTTTGCGCCATCGGGCCGTTATCGACCGATGAAACCCACATGTTGCGTTTCACCAGCTGATAGGTCCAGCCGCCAGGGCAAGCACCAAGGTCAACCGCATACATCCCGTTCGCCAGGCGCTCATCCCACTCATCGGCGGGAATAAAGACGTGGAACGCCTCTTCCAGCTTCAGGGTTGAACGGCTTGGCGCATCGGATGGGAACTTCAGGCGCGGGATACCCATATAGAACGGGGAATTGTTGGTGCTGTAGGAATAACCGGTATAGCAGCAACCCGGCGCGATAAAGAACACATGCACCACCGGGCGCTTCGGCGTGTCGTATTTGGCTAATACGCCAGCCTCACGCAGTGCCGAACGCAGGGGTACGGTGAACTTGCGGCAGAACTTCATCAGCTCTTTGCTTTCGTTGGTATCGGCCACTTCCACGCGCAGATCGCCGCCCTTTTCCACCACGCCCTGCAGCATGCCAACAACCGGCGTAATGCGGTCTTCCGGCGGTAAATCTTTTAGCAGTTCACCCACGACTATCATCTGACGGGCGAAAATCAGCGAGCTAAACGGCAATTCGCGGGCCAGCTTATCGGCCTCGCCTTCCTGATAACACTCGAAAATCACATAGCCCGAGTTATCTTTTACTCGCGCAAAACCAAAGACTTCGCGGCGTGCGGCTTTATCTGTAATTTCCGCAGCACACTCTTTCTCAAACCCAGGGCGGCAATAGAGCACAACCTTATTCATGAACAACACCCTTACGTTTAAGACGAATAGCGCCGACCAACATCAGCGCCCAACCTGCGAGGAAGCTTACGCCCCCCACCGGAGTAACAAACGCCCACAGGCGTAAATGAGAGAGCGCCAGGCAGTAGAGGCTACCGCTGAATAACACGGTTCCTAATGCCAGGAAGACGCTGCTCCAGTAAAACCAGATGCTGATGCGGCGCTGCATCGCGACGGATAAACCGAGGATAGCCAGCGTATGGAACGCCTGGTACTCAAGGCCGGTTTGGATCCAGCCCATCTCAACAACACCCAGAGATTTGCTTAACACGTGCGCGCCAAAAGCGCCCAGTGCGACAAAGATAAATCCGCTAATGGCGGCAAAAATCAGCATAAAACGGCTGGTCATGCGATTACCCTAAATTCATTTATTGTTCGTAGCGGAAGCGGAATGTCTCTTGTTCATTGGCCGCTTTCGCCAGTATCCATTGCCGGAAGGCAGCTATTTTACCCAGTTCAGCCTGACTGTCATGACAAACCAGATAAAAAGCATTTTTACTGACCAGGACATCATTAAACGGGCAGACCAGACGGCCTGCTTCTATTTCCGACTGCGCCATGACGTTATTCGCCAGCGCAACGCCTTGTCCATGAATGGCAGCCTGTAGCACCATCGCGCTATGGCTGAAGATCGGTCCTTGCTGAACGTTGATGTGGTTAAGCCCCAACTGACGGGTGTAGGTTTGCCAGTCGCGACGCGAAGCATCGTGCAATAGCGTGTGCTTCGCCAGATCCGCTGGCGTTTTAAGCGCTTTATCGCCCGTCAGTAGCAGCGGCGAGCAAACCGGCAGCAGGTATTCTGCGTACAATTTTTCGACACGCAGACCCGGCCAGTTGCCGCGACCATAAAAAATAGCCACGTCAACATCGTCAGCCAGCTTGTCTTCCTGACGGTCAACAGCCTGGATTCTGACGTCGATTCCCGGATAAGCTGAGTTAAAGCTTGTAAGACGAGGCACCAACCACTGAATGGCAAAACTGGGCAATAAACTCACCGTCAACGCCCCTTTTGCACTTCGTGCCTGTAGTTTACGCGTTGCCTCGGTTAATTGCGAAAAGATCTCTTTGATGTCGAGGAAATAGCTCTGCCCCTCTTCCGTGAGCAGCAAAGAACGATTGCGGCGTCGGAACAGCTTCAGACCCAAAAAATCCTCAAGTGACTTGATTTGGTGGCTTACTGCGGCCTGTGTCACAAAAAGCTCATCGGCGGCGCGAGTAAAACTTAAATGGCGGGCTGCTGCATCAAATACACGTAATGCATTCAGAGGTGGCAATCGCTTCGACATGGTCCCAGAACCCGAATGTTAATAGGATTTAACAAATAGGAAACAACGTTTAACCTATTAGTTTTTTTTATCTGAGACATTATAAATTGTCCGTTGAGCTTCTACCAGCAAATACCTATAGTGGCGGCACTTCCTGAGCCGGAACGAAAAGCTTTTTTTCGGAATGCGTGTTCTGATGGGCTTTTGGCTTACGGTTGTGATGTTGTGTTGTTGTGTTTGCAATTGGTCTGCGATTCAGACCACGGTAGCGACGCTACCCTTTTTCACTTCCTGTACATTTACCCTGTCTGTCCATAGTGATTAATGTAGCACCGCCAAATTGCGGTGCTTTTTTTTGCCTGTAAACCGGACTTAGTTTTCCAGGGCGACCATCTCTTTCACATCGGTACGGTTAATCTGCTGCTTGTTACCGTTGGCATCTTTGTAAGAAATCATCCCGGTTTCGTCATCCGTTTTCGGCTTACCATCAGAGACGATACTACGGCCATCATTCGTGTGCATGACGTAGTTAGGCGAAGAACACGCGCCCAGGGCAAAGGTCATTACACAAGCTGAAATAATTGCGGCAGTCTTTTTCATCTTCTACTCCTTTAAGCGATTTATGCCAGATAGTTCATATTCCGTAACAGGCAAAAACATTTGCCTAACGTTATTTAGCATATGTCACTGGTCAGATTTCGCCAGGATATCCAGATTATTCTGATGGTTAGCACAAGCCTTGTCATAAGGCCAGTTTTGCGCCACGATCGCACTACTGAACCGAGGAATATCATGAACGCTTTCAACCCCGCGCAGTTTCGCGCCCAGTTCCCTGCTTTGGCCGATGCAGGCGTCTATCTCGATAGCGCCGCGACGGCCCTTAAGCCGCAGGCCGTCATCGAAGCCACGCAACACTTCTATTCGCTCAGCGCGGGCAACGTCCACCGCAGCCAGTTTGCACAGGCGCAAAAGCTCACCGCCCGCTATGAAGCCGCCCGCGATCAAGTTGCAGAACGCCTGAATGCCCCTTCCGGGAAAAATATTGTCTGGACGCGCGGAACGACGGAAGCCATCAACATGGTGGCGCAGTGCTACGCGCGGCCTCGCTTGCAGGCGGGCGACGAGATAATCGTCAGCGAAGCAGAGCACCACGCCAATCTGGTGCCGTGGCTGATGGTTGCGCAACAGACCGGGGCGAAAATCGTGAAGCTCCCGCTGGGTAGCGATCGCCTGCCCAATCTCAACCTTCTGCCTTCACTTATCACACCGCGCAGTAAGTTTCTGGCGCTGGGACAAATGTCCAACGTGACCGGCGGCTGCCCGGATTTAGCTCGCGCCATCACTCTCGCTCATCAGGCAAATATGGTGGTAATGGTCGATGGCGCGCAGGGCGCGGTGCACTGCCCGGCGAATGTGCAGCAGCTGGATATCGATTTCTACGCTTTTTCCGGGCATAAACTGTATGGCCCGACGGGCATCGGCGCGCTGTACGGTAAAAGCGACCTGCTCAACGACATGTCGCCATGGCTTGGCGGCGGCAAGATGATCAGTGAAATCACCTTCGACGGATTTACCACGCAACCGGTACCTTATCGTCTGGAGGCGGGCACGCCGAACGTGGCGGGCGTCATTGGCCTGAGCGCCGCGCTGGAGTGGCTTGCGGATATCGATATTGTGCAGGCTGAAAACTGGAGCCGTGGGCTGGCAACGCTTGCGGAGGATGAACTGGCGAAACGACCGGGGTTCCGTTCCTTCCGCTGTCAGGATTCCAGCCTGCTGGCCTTCGATTTTAAAGGTGTTCACCATAGCGATATGGTTACGCTGCTGGCAGAGTACGGTATCGCCCTGCGCGCCGGGCAGCACTGCGCACAGCCCTTGCTGGCCGCACTCGGCGTAAGCGGCACGCTACGCGCGTCCTTTGCGCCCTATAATACGCAGGAAGACGTTTACGCGCTGGTCAACGCCGTTGATCGGGCGCTCGAATTACTGGTGGATGAATGACAGCTTCCCTACTCGCCGGACATCCGTTCGGCACAACCGTAACGCCCGATTCGCTGCGCCAGCTTTTTGCATCGTTGCAGCAGTGGGAAGAGAAATACCGGCAGGTGATTCTGCTGGGCAAGCAGCTTCCGGCGCTCAGCGACGATCTCAAAGCGCAGGCGTGGGAAATCCCCGGCTGCGAAAACCGTGTCTGGCTGGGATATCGGGTTACGCCTTCTGGTGCAATGCATTTCTTTGGCGACAGTGAAGGCAGAATTGTGCGCGGGCTACTGGCCGTTTTGCTGACAGCGGTAGAAGGACGAAGTGCCAGCGATTTGGCCTCTGCCGACCCACTGACGCTATTTGATGAACTGGGATTACGCGGTCAACTTAGTGCTTCACGCTCGCAGGGCCTGGCGGCCCTGAGTGAGGCGGTAACGCAAGCTGCACGTCAGGCGCTGGCCTGACGCTCCGCTTTCGCCATCATTTTTTTCAGCGCATGGGATACCGCAACAAAGCCAAAGGTTGCGGTAACCATGGTCGCCGCACCAAAGCCGGAGGCGCAGTCCATCCGTTTTGGACCTTCTGCCGTGCTTTTCATCGCACATACTGAACCATCCGATTGCGGGTAAACCAGCGCTTCGGTAGAAAAGACACAATCCACACCCAGCTTGCCTTTACTGTTTTTCACCACGTTGAACTCGCTTTTCAGCCGTTCACGCAGTTTAGCTGCCAGCGGATCCTGAATCGTTTTCGCCAGATCGGTCACCTGAATCTGCGTCGGATCGATTTGCCCGCCGGCCCCGCCGGTGGTCACCAGCGGCACCTTATAACGGCGGCAGTAAGCAATCAGCGCCGCTTTCGGCCGCACGCTATCAATGGCATCAATTACGTAGTCATAGCCTGCACTCATGTACTGTGCGACGTTTTCCGTGGTAACGAAATCGTCTACCACCGTGACGCGGCATTCCGGGTTGATCTGGCGAATACGCTCGGCCATCACTTCCGCTTTAGCCTGCCCGACGTTGCCGGTAAGCGCATGAAGCTGACGGTTGGTGTTGGTCACACAGACATCGTCCATATCGATAAGCGTGATTGCGCCAATTCCGGTACGCGCCAGGGCTTCTGCCGCCCAGCAGCCAACGCCGCCAATCCCGACAACGCACACGTGCGCGCCCGCAAAGAGCTGCAACGCTTTTTCACCGTACAAACGCGCCGTGCCGCCAAAACGCTGGCGCCAGGCGTCACTGATGACAACTGACATAGAACCTCAGAGTTGAAAAACATTAAGAGTGGGAGTGAGTGGTTACCCTCACCCTAACCCTCTCCCTGAGGGAGAGGGAACCGATCGAGCGCGGAGTGACTATTCTGCTTCGCCTTTCTCCCTCTCCCTCAGGGAGAGGGCGGGGTGAGGGTGAAGATATCAGCCGCTAAACACATTCCCCGCGCCCGGCGCAGTTTTCAGCACCCATACGCGACCATAGTGATTATACCAGCCTGCGCGGTGCCCGGCATCTGGTCCAATCCCCTGATAGATATCAAAGTGTTGGCCTTTAATCGCCCCGCCCACATCCAGCGCGACCATCAGGCGCAGCTCATACTGACCGTTAAACTTGCCGTTATTGTCCAGCAGCGGCACTTCCGCCAGCAGCGTGGTACCTGCTGGAATAATGCTACGGTCCGATGCCACAGAAGCACGTCCAATCAGCGGCACGGCACTTGCCCCTTTCACCGGCGCAAACGATTGAGGTTTAAAGAAGACGAATGACGGGTTCTGTTCCAGCAGCTCACGTACTTCGGCTTCGCTATGTTTCTCGCCCCATTCGCGAATCGCCTGCATCGACATATCTTCGCGTTTTACTTCTCCGCGGTCGATCAATACCTTACCGATGCTACGATACGGCCAGCCGTTTTTACCGGCATAGCTAAAGAAGTTGAGCGGTGAACCGTCGCCAAAATCGATATAGCCACTACCCTGCACATCCATAATGAAGTTATCCATCAACGAGTTGCTGTAGGCCAGGATATAGCTGTCGCTCAGGCCACCGGCATAAATGCTGGCGCGTGACGGCAGTTTTCCGCGCTTAGGCGGCATGCGGTAAATCGGATACTGGAACTCGCCCTGACGGGTGTGGCGCGCCTGAATCACCGGCGTGTAGTAACCGGTAAACTGGACGTTACCGTAGTTATCGGCACCTTCCATTTGCCAGGCGTCGAGACCGAACTGACGCATGTTGCGCGTATCGCCCCCGGCACGCAGCCACTGCTGCACGGCGTTATACACGCTGCTCTGGTTGCCATAAAGGCGCGGCGACGCGCTGCGAATTTGATTGATCTGTTCTGCAAAGTCGCCGGCGTTGATTGGCGCGCCGACGGCTTCAGGTTGATTGACCAGTGAGAAAGGCTGGGTAAATTTCCCGTCTTTATACTGTTGACCGCGATCGGTCGGTTTGGAAGAACAGGCAGCCAGCATTGCCAGCATTGCGCCCGTCACCACATACTTTGCCCAACGTCCTTTCATGGTATCTCGTCTTCTACGTAAATCGTGAATGCCCGAAGAAGATAACAAACCACCAGGGGTATTGAAACGTGATAACGTCCCCTGAGCGAAATTTCGTACAAAAAACAGACCAAACTGACGATTTTTAAAGCGTTTTCGGAAAAAATAACCATTTAAATCAAAAAATAGTTGCATCAGAAAGCGAGCAGAGTATAGTGCGCATCCACGGACGCGGGGTGGAGCAGCCTGGTAGCTCGTCGGGCTCATAACCCGAAGGTCGTCAGTTCAAATCTGGCCCCCGCAACCAATTACAATGTGAAAAGAGTTACTTGAAAGAGAGTAACAGACGGACGCGGGGTGGAGCAGCCTGGTAGCTCGTCGGGCTCATAACCCGAAGGTCGTCAGTTCAAATCTGGCCCCCGCAACCAACATATTGTACAAAAGAGAAAAGGTTACTCGATGGAAGAGTAACAGACGGACGCGGGGTGGAGCAGCCTGGTAGCTCGTCGGGCTCATAACCCGAAGGTCGTCGGTTCA
>CAJYVI010000005.1 GCA_913778145.1 uncultured Pseudocitrobacter sp. | reverse complement strand
GGCCATCATCTTTAATGGAATAACACTTGCGTACTATGACCACAGAACCCAGAGTGTGCTCCGGATAGACTAAAAGTGTTACCTATGTTCCCGGTCTGATCTGTCACCTATGTATCCGGTCATACAGAAGCGCCACCGGGCATTTTTCCATTAAGCAGCCTTGCGGAATCTCCGCGTCAGGCGCTTCTCAATCTCGACGATGAAGAACATCACCGCACCCATCGCCAGCGTCACAAACCAGTAACGAGCAGGCAGCGCTTCGGTGCCGAACATCATCTGCATCACCGGCAGATAGATAATCGCCAACTGCAGCAGCAACAGAACGCCCGTCACCATCCAGATACCTTTGTTCTTCAGCAGGCCACGGTTGATAGAGAAACCGTCGGTGTTACGGCAGTTAATCATGTACATCCACTGCGCGGTCACCAGCATCTGCAACAGCACGGTGCGGACAAACTCTGCACTGTGGCCGCGCGGCGCCAGCCAGGCCTCAAGAATGAAGGCGCTGATGGCAATCATCGAGCCGACAAACGCCACGCGCCACACCGCAAACGCATCCATCACGTGCTGGCCGGTTTTACGCGGCGGGCGATTCATCACGTTACGCTCGGCGGCTTCGAACGCCAGACCGAAGGAAAGCGTCGCGGAGGTCGCCATGTTCATCCACAAAATCAGCACCGGCGTCAGCGGGATCATGTTCCCTGCCAGCAGGGCAATCACCACCAGCAGACCCTGCGCCAGGTTAGTTGGCATGATAAAGAGGATGGTTTTCTTCAGGTTGTCGTACACCCGACGCCCCTCTTTGACCGAACTGGCGATGGTTGCGAAGTTATCATCGGTCAGCACCATGTCCGCCGCCTCTTTGGTAACTTCGGTGCCTTTAATCCCCATCGCGATGCCGACATCAGCCTGGCGCAGCGCTGGCGCGTCGTTCACGCCGTCGCCGGTCATCCCGACCACTTCGCCGTTTTTCTGCAACGCTTTCACCAGGCGCAGTTTGTGCTCCGGGCTGGTACGGGCAAAGATGTCATACTCCACCGCTGCTTTTGCCAGCTCGTCGTCATCCATGTGCTCCAGCTGGTAGCCAGTCATTGCTTCGGTGCTGTTATGGATCCCCAGCATCTGGCCAATACTCATCGCCGTTTGCGGGTGATCGCCGGTGATCATTTTCACGCGGATCCCCGCCGTCTGGCAGGTGTGGATAGCATCTACCGCTTCCGGGCGCGGTGGGTCCATCATCCCGGCGATACCAAGGAAGATAAGGCCCTGCTGGAGATCGCTGTGATCCAGCGTGGTCGCGCCGATGTTAGCGGGTTTAATCGCCGCCGCCACCATACGCAGGCCCTGACGGGCAAAGCGCTCCATCTCAGACTCCCAGTACGCGCGGTCAAACGTCGCCAGTCCACGCGCGGTCTGCTGCTGCTCACACAGCGCAAACAGGACGTCCGGCGCACCGGTGACCATCACCCACTCTTCCGCATCCAGCTTGTAGTGTGTTGCCATGTATTTGTACTGTGAATCGAATGGGATCTTCGCCACCAGCTGCGTAGTTACCGGCTCCAGCGAGGCCTTCGCCGCCAGTACCTTCAGCGCACCTTCGGTCGGCCCGCCGGTAATGCCCCAGTGGCCCAGCTCATTGCGCACCAGCTGGCTGTCGTTACAGAGATCGATTGTGCGCAGGTATTTTTCCAGCACCGTGTAAGGCTGTACTTTTACCGGCTCGTTGCTGCCCTCAAGATAGAGATTACCAACCGGCTCGTAGCTGTCGCCGTCCACGCGGTAGCAGCTATCGGCGGTGATCACCGCTTTAACGGTCATCTCGTTCATGGTCAGGGTGCCGGTTTTATCAGAGCACACCACGGTCATCGCGCCCAGTGTCTCAACGGTTGGCAGCTTACGAATAATCGCCCGCTTACGCGCCATCACCTGTACACCCAACGAGAGGATAATCGAGATGATCGCCGGTAACCCCTCAGGTACCGCCGCGACAGCAAGGCTAATCAGCGACAGCAGCAATTCGCCCATTGGCATATCGCGCAGCAGGACGCTGAACACGAACAGTACCGCCATCATCGCCAGAATAATGACGAAAATCGCTTTGCCGAGCTTGTCCATCTGCACCAGCAGCGGAGTACGAAGGGTTTGAACATCAGCCATCATCTGGTTGATGCGGCCAAGCTCGGTCGCCTGTCCGGTCGCCACAACCATCCCTATACCGCCACCCGCACTCACAGTGGTACCGGAGAACAGCATATTGGTGCGATCGCCCAGCGGCAGGTCGCCGGTCAGCGCCTCGGTGTGCTTATCGACAACCGTCGACTCACCGGTAAGAATCGCCTCTTCCACGCGCAGGTTATGCGCTTCAATCAGACGCATATCCGCCGGGATACGGTCGCCCGCACGCAGCACCACGATATCGCCAGGCACCAGATCGGTGGTCGGGATCGTGGCGTGTTTGCCGTCGCGGATCACCTGTGCGTCGCTGGAGAGCATATTGCGAATGCTTTGCAGCGATTTCTCCGCGTTGCTCTCCTGGATATAACCAATCAGCGCGTTGATTACCGTCACGCCGAGAATCACGGCGGTATCCACCCAGTGGCCCATCACCGCTGTCATCACAGCAGCGGCCAGCAGAATGTAGATCAGGACGTCGTTGAAATGTGCGAGGAAGCGCAGCCACGCGGGCTTACCTTTCTTTTGCGGCAGCGCATTAGGGCCAAGCTTCTGCATGCGCTCTGCGGCCTCGGCCTGGCTCAGTCCGTCCGGCTGGGTTTGTTTTTGCTCAAGGATTTGAGCAATGGTTTGCTGATAAGCCTGCCGGTGGGTGTTCCCCCCCGTTGGCGGCACGTTCTGCGGATTCATCATTTTAGACACGATAAATTTCCTTCTAAATTCCTGTATACGGAAGGCCTGAAATCATTTCTGGCCAAGGCTAAGACGGTTTAATAATTATTAATCCTTACGGATGAAAAAATTGATCTCACGCAACATTCGCTTTCCAACAAAATTCAAAGATGATGCCAGTTGATTTAATAATATTAATATTACAGAATGTTCTTAAACTCAAACTAAACGAGGTGAATTATGTTCGGAATCTACCGCGGACGCCGCCTGGCGCTGTACATCGTCGCTGCAATCATCGTTGCAACGTTGATTGGCTATAGCACTTATACATTTGTAAAATTACTGGGTTAAACATGACGATTATTTACGTAAATTAGCGTTCATTTAAGCCCAGGAATATTTAATTAATTCATCTACGAATAAATACGTAGTGGCTGTTTTTTATATTTTAAAATATGTTTACTCAGAGTTATTGCGTTATGCCGCCTATTGCCGGAAAATATAGTTTTTAACTTAAGATTAACATCGAATGAAACACCCGCTCGAAACCCTGATTTCTGCCGCCGGTATTCTGCTTATGGCACTGCTCTCCTGCCTGCTGCTACCGGCGCCCTCTCTCGGCTTAACGCTGGCGCAAAAACTGGTCGACACCTTCCACCTGATGGATCTCGACCAGCTCTATACCTTACTGTTCTGCCTGTGGTTCTTAGTGCTTGGCGCTGTAGAGTACTTTGTTCTGCGTTACGTCTGGCGTCGCTGGTTTGCCGTGCGCTAAGCCGGTTAAATCGCGTAACCCCAGCACCAGCGCTTCACTCCATCCGGCGTAATCGTGGCCGCTGGAGGAGGCGTGAAAACTGACCGGATATCCTTTCTCACGCAGCACCTGCTCAAAGGCCAGCGTGTGGCGGTAGTTGCCGCCGCCCGGCCCGCTGCTCTCAAACTGCCCGGCCTGCAACCAGAAGCGTAATGGATAGCGCGGCGACTGCGCATATTGCCGGGCGAGCCAGTTCACCGGTTCGCCTTTCGGCGTCCACCAGTAAGAGCCCGAGAGGCTCAGCACATTGCCAAACAGACGCGGATAGCGTAGCGCTACCCACGAGGAGGCCAGCCCGCCGTAGCTCGCCCCGGCAAGAATCGTTTTCTGCCGTGTAAGCGTAATGCCCTGGCGTTGCAGGAACGGCACCAGTTCATGCGCCATAAAATCCGCAAAATGGGGATTAGGCGGCAGCTCTTTTCCGCGTCTTGCGTGGTCCAGGCTATCAATGAAAACAATATTAATCGGCGGCAGCAGATGGCGGGCAATCAGGCCATCCAGCACGTTGGCGGTGCGATACTCATCCTGCCAGTTTTGCCCATCAAACATAAACAGCGTCCAGCGTGCGGGCTGCGCGACGCGGGGGCGATAGATTTTGATTTCGCGGCTGTTACCAAGATGGTGGCTGCTCAGCGTATGGCGCGTCAGGCTGCCGTAGCGGATCGGCTGCGCCATGCGTTGCGCGGAAAAATAGCGGGAAGCAGGCAGCGCCAGCAGGGAAAAGCGGTTCCAGCGATCGAGGTTCAATGGGCTTAGCGTCAGCGGATTAAGCGGATCCGCCTGCGCGCTGACCTGAATGGCGCGCTGTTGCTCGCGCAAACTGCCCGCCACTTTCGGCACATCCGGAGCGAGTTTGTACTGCATCAGCGTATCGGCTGGCACGATGTAACTGCGAAACCAGACGTCCGACTGCCCTAAGCGAAACAGCGCATCATGATCGCCACCGGGCGATCCAAGCAGATAAACATTGCTGCGCGCGCCGCGCCACAGGAAGGTGACCCGTTTATGCTGCGCGTCGACGGGCTCCACCATCGGCGTACCTTCCTGCTGGCGAGCCAGCCAGAACGCGTCAGTATTCCCGCCAGCGGCAAGTTCACGTGAGAGTTTTTGTAGCTGCGGGCTGGCGGGTGATTGCTGTTCTTCCACCGCCAGCGCGTGAGTTTCATTGATTTGCCACTGGAAATGCCAGGCCGCGCCAGCTTCGCCGTGTAATACCAGTGAAGAGGCCTGATTAACAGGCAGAGAAAACAGCAACATATGCTGCCCATCTGCCGGGCCACCGGAAACCAGCGTGCGGATAGCCCGATTTTGCTCATCCAGCAATCGGGCATCGGTCACGCCCGATAAGCGCGCCGAGACATAATTCTCCCCCAGTGTCGGCAGAGTAAAACAAACCTCGCCGCTGGCATCAAACTTGCCCTTCTGCTCGCCCCGGTTGGGCGAGGTTTCGCACTCCATCGCCGAGGCAGGCAGCGCCGTCAGCCCAATCAGTAATCCACTCCACGCCAGTTTCATCGAACACACATTCCCGTTGAAATTTGTTAACAACGCTAATGCAAATGGGAATTGTTTTCAATAGATGAGATGGGGCTGGGTGACTGTTGCCTCTCCCCTCACCCCGGCCCTCTCCCGCAGGGTGAGGGTGAAAACCGTACATACCTCACCACTGGCACCATCGGTCCCCTCTCCCTGTGGGAGAGGGTTAGGGTGAGGGGAAAAAGGCCGCACCTCACCCCTAATGCATCTGACTACAATAATTCTCCCGACGATACGCCCCCGGCGACTGGTTAAACGTGCGAGTGAAAACGCGGGTAAATGTCTGCTGCGAATCAAAGCCATATTTCAGACAAATATCATACACGCGCTGATTGGTCGTACGCAGTTCCTGCGCCGCCAGGCTGAGTTTGCGCTGGCGAATATAGCGCCCCAGACTCTCGCCTTTGTACTGCAAAAAGAGCCGTTGCAGGTGCCATTTTGAGTAGCCCGCGTGACGTGCGATATCGTCAATGCGAAGCGGTTGGTGCAGGTTGTCATCGATCCACTCAACGATAGTGTCGATAACCTGAGCGGAAATAGTCATGCTTCCCTCTCCTTCTTTTTTTTATTACTGCTGGTGATTATTCCCACCAGGCCCGGAATTGTTGTGTACGGTTGGCAAGCGCTACCGGCTCGCCCTGCATCGGCGTGAGCAGGCGATAAGCCTTGCCTTTACTGGCTTGCGCAAGCCGCTTGTACGGGTCATCCCACGTGTGTTTTGCCAGTACAAAGCGCCCGGAGTGGCCCGGCAGTACGGCGGCGGCGTGCAGGTCGACGGCGGCTTGGGCGGTCTCTTCTGGGTGCATGTGGATGTAGCGCCAGTCCTGGTCATACTGACCATTTTCCAGAATCGCGACATCGACAAAACCAAACTGCTGACCAATGGCTTTGAAGTGCGGCCCGTAGCCGGAGTCGCCGCTGTAGTAAATTTTTCGCTGCGGGGTAACGAACATAAAGCTGGCCCACAGTGTCTGGTTGCGCTTAATGCCGCGCCCGGAGAAATGCCGCGCGGGCAGCACGTGCACGCTGAGCGACGGGCTGATCTCAACCTGCTCCTGCCAGTCTGCCTCGGTCACGCGCTCGTCATTCATCCCCCAGTAACGCAGATGCGACCCTACACCCAGCGGGACCACCGCCCTTTTTACTTTCGGGATCAGCGCCTTAATCGTGGCGTAATCCAGATGGTCGTAATGATCGTGCGAGATAATCAACAGGTCGATTTCCGGCATGTTTTTCGCGTGCCAGGGATAGTCCCCGGCAAACGCTTTATTCAGAAACGAGAACGGTGCGGCGTAGCTGCTGAATACCGGATCAATCAGAATGCGTTTCCCGGCCAGTTGCAGGTACCACGATGAATGGCCCAGCCAAACCGCGACGTCTTCCTGCAACGGAATATTTGCCAGATCGGTGGCGACCATCGGCAGCGGCTGCGCCGGACGCGCGTTCTCGCGTTTGACCGTCAGAAACTCCCACCAGGCCACCAGCATGTTTTTGTCGCTGGTAAACCCCGGCGTCGGCAGCTGATTGTTGAATACCCCGTCACGGTAGTTTGGCGACGCCTCTACCCGGCTTTTCTCCGCCCCCTGTGGCGTCTGGCCGAAACCGGCATTCAGAACAAAAGGCAGACTCGCTGCAGATGCAATAAGCATGATGACAACCACACTGATGATGAAAGGTTTCATTTCCTGACCAAACAGATGCCTCATCCTGAAGCAGCGTGAAAAACTTGATTATGAGTGAGTAGGCACTCATTATAGAGAGAGGGAGAAAAAATCGTCAAGCCGATTTTCGAATTTTGACCTGCCTCGTTGAAGTGAGGCCGGGTTGCGTGTTTCAATCTCTTCTTTTGTTCGCAGTGAGGTAAAGTGTAGTGGCTCGTCCCAAGAGTGAAGATAAAAAGCAGGCGTTACTGGATGCCGCAACGGTGGCTTTTGCCCAATCCGGCATTGCCGCCTCGACGGCGCTGATCGCCCGCAACGCGGGAGTCGCTGAAGGCACCCTGTTCCGCTATTTTGCCACCAAGGACGATCTGCTTAATGCGCTTTACCTGCATCTAAAATATGACCTTTGCCAGGCGATGATCGCCGGGCTTAGCGAGTCTGAAGCCCCGAAAGAGGTGATTCACAGTATCTGGAACAGTTACATCGACTGGGGCGTGCGCAATCCGGTCGGCAACCGCGCGATGCGTCGTATGTCGATGAGCGAGAAGATCACTGAAGAGACAAAACACCAGGTGAAAGAGATGTTCCCGGAACTCAACCGCCTGTGCCAGCGCTCGGTGCGCCCGGTTTACCTGTCCGGTGAGTTCGAAACCTTCGGCGATGCGCTGTTCCTTTCGCTGGCGGAAGCCACCATTGAATTTGCCAGCCAGCAGCCCGCGCGCGCAGATAAACTCAAAGCGCTGGGCTTCGAAGCGATGTGGCGTGCACTGGCCGAGGAAAAGCCTTAACGCCTTCCGTCAGCTAGCGGATTCCCCCACGTTGACAGCACGATATTCTGAAAATTAAAAAGCTGCGGCCATTTTGCCGCAGACTGTTTTATAGTAGACCCTCTTCTCATCATCATGAAATCAGGGTCATTATGTTCGAACATCAGCTGGCATCGCGCGCCACAGGGCTGAAACCTTCCGCCGTCCGCGAACTCCTCAAACACAGCAAACTGCCCGGCGTCATCTCGCTTGGCGGCGGTATTCCTGCGCCAGAACTGTTTGATAACGAAGGTATTCAGCTTGCGGTACAGCAGGTTATGGCGTCACAATTCCAGGAAGCGATGCAATACAGCCTCAGCGAAGGTTATCCGCCGCTGCGTCAGGCGATTGCCGATATTTGTCGCGCGCGCGGCGTGGCCTGCGAAGCGTCACAGGTTTACATCACGTCCGGCTCTCAGCAGTCGCTGGATATTGTCGCTCGAACGCTGCTTAACCCTGGCGATGTGGTCGTCGTCGAACGTCCAACCTATCTCGCGGCGTTGCAGGTCTTCCAGCTGGCGCAGGCTAACATTCAAAGCGTCGACACCGACGAAGACGGCATGCTGGTTGAACAGCTGGCCGATTTAGTGCAAACCAGCCCGGTCAAAGTGGTGTATCTGGTGCCTACTTTTGGCAACCCTGGCGGCAAAACGCTCAGCGAACCGCGCCGCCGTCGCCTGGTTGAGCTGGCAAAACAGCACGGTTTTATCATCGTTGAGGACGACCCGTACGGGGAAATCAGCTTTACCGATGAACGCCCGCAGCCGCTTTATCAACACGCCATGGCGCTCGGCTGTACCGACCAGGTTATCTATACCTCCACCTTCTCCAAAATTCTGGCGCCGGGGATGCGCGTGGGCTGGCTGGTGATGCCGGAATGGCTGGCGAGCAAAGCCATTATCGTGAAGCAGGCGACTGACCTGCATACCAGCACCCTGTCTCAGCAAATCACCGCACAGTATTTATCGCTTAATCGTCTGCCCGCACAAATTGCGCTGATCCGCGAAGATTATCGTAAAAAATGCGACACCCTGGCGAGCGCGCTGGAAGCCAAACTGGGCGATCATCTTGCTTTCAGCCGCCCGAAAGGCGGGATGTTCCTGTGGGCCCATTTCCGCTACCCGTTCAATGCTACCGAATGGCTGAAAAAGACGCTGGAAAATCGCGTGGTCTTTGTACCGGGCGAAGCGTTTTATAACGATGCGCCAGATGTCACGACGCTGCGTCTCTCCTACTCCACCGTGTCCCACGAGGGGTTAGTTGAGGCAGTCGATCGCCTGGCAAAATCACTGTAAGCGTAACGGGAACGGTACCGCCGTTCCCGTTTTGTAAAACGGAGGAGCTATGGACAGTGAAACATTACACGACAGCGCAAAACGCCTGGCGCTGGAGATGCCGTTTGCCGAGCTGACCTGGCCGTTTGGCCCGGAGTACGATGTGTTCTGTATCGGCGGGAAAATCTTTATGATCAACCTGTGGACGCGCGGTCTGCCGGTCGTAAACCTCAAGTCAGACCCGGAAATCTCGCTGCTCAACCAGGCTATCTATCCCAGCATCAAACCGGGATACCATATGAATAAAAAGCACTGGATCTCCGTCTATCCGGGTGATGATATTACGCCTGCGTTACTGGAATCGCTGATTACCGATTCGTGGGAGCGCGTTGTCGATAAGTTGCCAAAACGCGAGCAAAAACGGTTTCGTCCTCAATGATTTTCCGTTTTTATCAATAACTGTTATCGCATTTTTCACACTTCTCAACTCGCTCTCTCCGCGGTACCCTTTTTCGACTTAACGCACCGCTTGAGCGGTGCTTTTTATCATTCAGGAGTTGTTATGGATATCATTTCCGTTGCCAAAAAGCGCTATTCCACTAAGGCCTTCGACGCCAGCAAAAAACTGACCGCTGAGCAGGCAGACAACCTGAAGACGCTGCTGCAATTCAGCCCGTCCAGCACCAACTCTCAGCCGTGGCACTTTATCGTCGCCAGCACCGACGAAGGCAAAGCGCGCGTCGCGAAATCCGCTGCCGGTAACTACGTCTTCAATGAACGCAAAATGCTGGACGCCTCTCACGTCGTGGTTTTCTGCGCCAAAACCGCAATGGATGACGCCTGGCTTGAGAAAGTGGTCAATCAGGAAGAGGCCGATGGCCGCTTTGCCACCCCGGAAGCAAAAGCCGCGAACCATAAAGGCCGTACGTTCTTCGCCGATATGCACCGCAAAGATCTGAAAGATGACGATCAGTGGATGGCAAAACAGGTTTACCTGAACGTCGGTAACTTCCTGCTGGGCGTGGGCGCGATGGGCCTGGACGCGGTACCGATTGAAGGTTTCGACGCTGCCGTACTCGATGCCGAGTTTGGCCTGAAAGAGAAAGGCTTCACCAGCCTGGTGGTCGTGCCGGTGGGTCATCACAGCGTGGAAGATTTTAACGCTGCCCTGCCGAAATCACGCCTGCCGCTGTCAGAAATCTTGACTGAGATTTAACTTATCCCCCTCACCCTAGCCCTCTCCCACAGGGAGAGGGAACCGATCGCGCCAGGTTAAATTTTGCTGCTGGTTTTCTCCCTCTCCCTGTGGGAGAGGGCCGGGGTGAGGGCACCAGACCGCACCGCACCTACCCAATTTGCATAATATCCCCCCAGCCGCCATTATAGGCACTGGTTATAAAGGAGACGTTATGCAGGAATTGATCGCTCAGGTCGAAGAACTCGGCATCGAAATAAATCACACCAGCTCTCTGGTGATTATCTTTGGTATTATTTTACTCACCGCAATTGTCGTACATATAATTCTACATCGCATTGTGCTGCGGACGTTTGAACGACGTGCGCAGGCCAGCAGCAAATTATGGCTGCAAATCATCACCCAGAATAAACTTTTCCATCGTCTGGCGTTTACCCTGCAAGGGATTATCGTCAACGTACAGGCCGTGTTGTGGCTACAAAAAGGCAGCGATGCGGCACAAATTCTGACAACCTGCGCCCAGCTGTGGGTCATGCTTTACGCGCTACTGTCTTTCTTCTCGTTATTAGACGTTATCTTTAATCTCAGTCAGAAATTATCCATTGCCTCTCAGCTTCCGCTGAAAGGTATATTCCAGGGAGTAAAACTGGTCAGCGCCATCCTGGTCGGTATTCTGATTATTTCGTTACTTTTAGGGCAATCGCCTGCGATTCTGATCAGCGGCCTCGGCGCGATGGCCGCGGTACTGATGCTGGTGTTTAAAGACCCTATACTTGGCCTGGTGGCGGGTATTCAGCTTTCAGCCAACGATATGCTGAAGCTCGGCGACTGGCTGGAAATGCCGAAATATGGCGCTGACGGCGCGGTAACGGATATCGGCCTGACCACCGTAAAAGTGCGTAACTGGGATAATACCATTACCACTATTCCTACCTGGTCGCTGGTCTCTGACTCCTTTAAAAACTGGAGCGGGATGTCTGCATCCGGCGGGCGTCGAATTAAGCGCAGCATTAATATCGATACCACCAGCGTGCATTTTCTCGATGAGCAAGAACAGCAGCGCCTGATTCAGGCAAAGCTACTCAAGCCGTATATGGATTCACGCCATCAGGAAATCGATGAATGGAACCGCGAGCACGGCAGCGAAGCCTCGGTATTGAATCTGCGTAAAATGACCAATGTCGGCACGTTCCGCGCTTATCTTAACGAATATTTACGCAACCATCCGCGTATTCGTAAAGATATGACGCTGATGGTCCGCCAGCTTGCGCCAGATAATAACGGCCTGCCGATGGAGATATACTGTTTTACCAATACGGTAGTGTGGGCGGAATATGAAAGCATTCAGGCGGATATCTTCGACCATATTTTCGCGGTAGTGGAAGAGTTTGGCCTGCGCGTATATCAGTCGCCTACCGGGAACGATATTCGTTCACTGGCAGGCGCGATTCAAGCGCAATAATCAGGCACTGGCGCGCGAAATAAAGCGCCAGTCCATCATCACCCGCTCGGCCATTGATGCCGGGTTTTCAATTCTTTTCAACAGCAGTTCCACCGCTTTCGCGCCTATCTCGCGCGAAGGCTGCTGCACCGTCGTCAGCTGCGGAGAAACCATCTCCGCAAGCTCGGTACCATCAAATCCCACCACGGCGATATCCTGTGGCACTTTCAGCCCCGCCTGTTCAATCGCGCGCATCGCCCCGGCGGCCAGGGTATCGGAAACGGCAAATACCGCATCCGGCCTCGGCTGTTGCGTCAGTAAATTTTCCATTGCCGCCTTCCCCGCCGCAGAACTCAGCTCGGCCGCGTACTCTACGCTTTGAAAATCCAGCTCGCGCACATGCAGCACGCTTTTATAACCCCGCTCACGCAGGCGAGCATATTTATAGCTCAGGTCATGATTAATCAACGCAATGCGCTGTCGACCGCTGTCGGCCAGATGCCCCACCACATGCTGAGCGGCGTCCACATCGTTAATTCCCACGCAGGAAACTGCGCCGGTATCAGCATACTCCGCACACTGCACCCATGGCGCATCGCCAATAATCGTTTTCAGCTCCGGCAACTTGCTGAATGCATCCATGGTGATAATGCCGTCGACCATCTTACCAGTCAGCAAGCGTAAACCGGATTTCGAGCGCTCGATATCAGAACCGGAATGGCACAGCAGGATGCGATAGCCATTTTTCTCGGCCTGTTCCTCGATGCCCTTCACCACCTCGGCGCAAAACGGGTTGGCGATGTTAGAAACCATCACGAGGATCATCGAACTGCGCGCGGTGCGTAGCTGACGCGCCAGCAGGTTTGGCTGGTAGTTGCTCTCTTTAATCGCCTGCAGTACCCGCTCGCGGTTTTTCGGCTTTACGGTATCGCTGTTGTTCAGCACGCGCGACACCGTGGCGACCGACACACCGGCCAGCCGCGCAATTTTCTGAATGGACATAGGAAGGAGATATCCTGCTAGTAACGCGTTGGTTGCAGGCTATCACAAAAACGCTGCCCGGCGAACCGGGTCTACGGGGGCATTCCTGTAGGCCCGGTAAGCGTAGCGCCACCGGGCAGTAATGTGCGCACGAAAACAGAAACGTTCTCGCCGACTGAGCTTTACCCTCTGCGCCGTAACGTCTTAAACGCAACAAACAGGAACACCACCCACACCGGCAGCAGGATTGCCGACAGGCGCATGCCGTCCATGGTGCACATCAGGCCGAGGATCATCAGCAGGAAGGCGATGCAGATATAGTTGCTCGCAGGTGACAGAAGCGCTTTAAACTTCGGCTCACGGCCTTTGCGACGCATCGCCGCACGGAACTTCAGGTGCGCCATGCAGATCATCACCCAGTTCAGCAGCAGCGTGGCGACAACCAGTGCCATCAGCAGGCCGAAGGCCTCTTTCGGCAGCAGGTAGTTGACCAGCACCACCAGCGAGGTGATTGCCCCGGAAAGCAGCAGTGAATTCACTGGCACGCCGCGACGGCTGACTTTGGTGAGGAATTTCGGTGCGTTGCCCTGCACGGAAAGACCAAACAGCATGCGGCTGTTGGAGTAGACACCGCTGTTGTACACCGAAAGCGATGCCACCAGAATCACGAAGTTCAGCGCCGATGCCACGATGTTGCTGTCCAGATTATGGAAGATCATCACGAACGGGCTGCTGTCGGACTTGATCTCTACCCACGGGTAAAGCGCCAGCAGAACCACCAGCGAGCCAATATAAAACAGCAGGATACGGTACACCACCTGATTAACCGCTTTTGGAATGGTGGTTTCCGGGTTACGCGCTTCTGCGGCGGTAATACCAATCAGCTCCAGCCCGCCGAAGGAGAACATAATCACCGCCAGTGAGGTGATCAGCCCATTCCAGCCGGTGGCGAAGAAACCGTTATAGCGCCACAGATTATCAATGCTGGCGCGATCGCCGCCGTGGTCGGTAAACAGCATCCACAGACCAAAGCCAATCATGCCGATGATGGCCAGCACCTTAATCAGCGCAAACCAGAACTCCGTTTCGCCATACAAGCGGACGTTCACCAGGTTGACGGCGTTGATCAGCACAAAGAAGCCTGCCGCCCAGATCCAGGTGGGCACATCCGGCAGCCAGTACTGCATATAGATGCCCGCCGCGGTGAGTTCCGCCATGCCAACCAGCACGAACATCACCCAGTAGTTCCAGCCTGAAAGGAAGCCCGCAAACGGCCCCCAGTACTTATAGGCGAAGTGAGCAAAGGAGCCGGAAACCGGTTCTTCCACAACCATTTCGCCAAGCTGGCGCATGATCAGAAAAGCGATAATCCCGGCGACACCGTAACCCAACAGCACCGCCGGGCCAGCCATCTGAATCGCCGGGCCAATGCCGAGAAACAGACCGGTGCCAATCGCGCCGCCGAGGGCGATCAATTGAATATGTCGGTTTTGTAAGCCGCGTTGCAGCGTCGGACCCTGTTCCGACGAAGCATCCTGAATACTCTCGGATGCTGAGGACGTGTCTTTCACGTCAAACCCCTGTAGCTTTTTTATGAAGGCGCATCTTTTAACACTTCGATGCCGTTGTCGCAAGGCAATACATTCAGAGTGGTAATTAACAAAACGCCCCGATAAGCCAGGCTTACCAGGGCGCATGACCACAAAATTGAGAAATCAGAAGACTGATAACAAACGCCGCATTGCCTGATGCGCTACGCTTATCAGGCCTACAAAGTTTATGCAATATATTGAATCTGAAACATTTTATAGGCCGGATGAGGCGTTTACGCCGCATCCGGCAATAACCAGGCGCACGTTGTCAATAATCTGATTAGAAGTCGTACGTCATCGAGACTTTCAGCGTTCTTGGTTCACCCTGGAACAGGTAAACGCCGGTATCATCCACGCCAGACCAGTACTTCTCGTTGGTCACGTTATTCACACCGACGCGCCAGACCATTTCGTTTTGATCCGCGTTAATACGCATGCGGTAGCGCATACCGAGGTCGAGGGTAGTGTAGCTGTCCAGTTTCTTGGTGTTTGCTGCATCGGCATATTGAGAGCCAGTATGATTCACGCGTGCGGTGGCGGTTAAGCCCTCCACCGGTTTGATATCATACTCAGCGCCCAGCACCATGTAGAAGTTTGCGACGCCCACGGCATCTTTGCCGTCGGTTGCGCCATTGGCGGTTTTACGCTGTTCCGCGTTCAACCACTGGGTGCTGCCGTTCAGACGCAGGCCCAGCATCGGTTCGCCGAAAACGTTCAGCTCAACGCCACGGTTGCGCTGCTCGCCGTCCATTTTGTAGTAATTCTGCGCATCGGAAATGGCGTTTGGTTTTTTGATTTCAAACAGCGCCAGCGAGCCGCCGATGTTGCCGTAATCCACCTTCACGCCCAGCTCATTTTGTTTAGAATGCGCGATACCGGTGCTTTGCCCGGCGTTGGCGGCGGTACTCGGCGCGTTAGAGCCAGGTTGTAGCGCTTCGGTGTGGTTAGCGTAGAAGGAAACTTCTTCCCATGGTTTGTAGACCAGGCCCACGGTCGGCGTCCAGCGGCTTTCCGTGTAGCGGCCAGAAAGGTCTTCATTACCCGTGGCGTTGCTGTAGTTACGAACCACCACTTTCTGGTAGCGCGTAGCCGCCGTCAGCAGCACGCTGTCGTCGAAGAAGCCCAGCGTATCGCTGAACAGCCAGCCCTGTACTCGGCTGCGCGAGGTGGTCAGCGGGTCGGTGTAATTACCGCCAAACCACGCGTTATCTGGCATCGCTACATCATGATTATCATAAATATTGGTGGTCGGGTTACTGGAGGACATGCGCCATGCCGTCGCGTCTTTGCGCATCTGCGCCGCATAACCAATATTCACCTGATGACTGACCGGCCCGGTATTGAAGTTACCGCGCACGCCGCCCATTCCGCTGTAGGTGTCGATCAGACGATTGGTATCCAGACGCCCCACCGTCGCGTCACCATTAGCATTGGTCAGCTTCGGCGCGCTGTAGGTGCCCAGCTCATGACCATGCTGCATGCCCCAGGCCGCGTAGGTCGTCCAGTTATCGGTCAGATCGTATTCGGCTTTCGCCATACCGAATTCGTTTTCGATATCGCTGTAGCCCCATTTCTGGCTGTAGTTTTTGGTGGTGTCCGGTACAGAAGGAACGAAATCGACGCCGCTGATGTTGACGCCCATCGTGCCACCGTGGAAGGTTTTCTTCTGGTAGCCAAAATCAAGAGACGAACGGAAACGGTCGCCGCGATAGTCCAGGCCTACCGACGCAAGCGTGGTGCGGCGTTTGTCGTTATCGACCGCCCCCTCGCCTTCGCGATGCAGCACGTTCACACGCGCGCCGAACTGGTTGTTATCGCCAAAGCGACGCCCCAGATCCAGCGAACCACCCACCTGAGAGTCCGAGGTGTAGTCCACGCCCACGCGGGTGATTGGCGTATCTTCAGCCCGTTTCGGCTCAAGGTTAATCATCCCACCAACGCCGCTGCTCGCCGCACCGTTCAGCAAGGCGTTAGCGCCTTTGAAGACTTCCACGCGCTCCAGCATCTGGGTATCCATCACCTGACGCGGCACCACGCCTGCCAGCCCGCCCATGGTCATGTCATCGCCATCAAGCTTAAAGCCGCGAATACGATAGGTCTCGGCAAAGTTACCGTAGCCCTGAACCGTCTGCACGCCCGCATCGTTGCTGACCACATCGGCGATGGTTTTCGCCTGCTGATCGGCCATCAGTTTTGAGGTGTAGCCAATGACGTTGAACGGCACATCCATCGCTTTCTGCTCGCCAAGCATCCCCAGACGCCCGCCGTGGGCGATTTGTCCATCGAGGTAGGCCGGAACCGGCTGGTCGCTGCCCGGTTTAAAATCGCTACCCTCAACGGCCTGAACCACCATCGTCTCTTCCTGGGCTTTTTTAGCCGGAGTATCGGTGTTGGTTGCCGCACTGGTAGCATGCGCTACGCTGCCTATCGCCAACGCCAGCAGCGTTTTGCGTAATGGAGAAGTGAAACCCTTTGTGTTGTGCATAATTCGCTCGTGAAAGACGCTGAAGATGACGTTTGCGGCGATGCTTATTTATCTGCCTGTACGCCCGATGAAGGGCGTCAGAACTCACCACAAACGATAAAGAGAACGAGAACTATACTCATTAAAATTTAGCAATCAAGCATAATTAGCCGGGTAATGAAAGGGATGACGCACGAAGCAGAGCCTGTAAAATGGAGTGCTTACGTAAAGGGGGGATGTCGGTGCTATTAAAAATTATTCTGGCGATGGTCGCGTTTGCGGCAAATTCCCTGCTTTGCCGTCTGGCGTTAAAGGGCCTGCATATGGATGCCGTCTCTTTCAGCAGCGTGCGCCTGCTCAGCGGCGCGATTGCACTTTTCCTTTTGCTACAGCTTCCCGCGCTTAAAAAGAAGCCGGAATTTAACTGGCTAAACGCTTGCCTGCTGGCGGTATATGTTTTCGCGTTTTCTATTGCATACGTTTCGATGGGCGCGGCAATGGGCGCACTGCTGTTGTTCGGTACAGTACAGCTGGTGATGACCGGATGGGGATTTATACACGGCGAGCGTCTGACGCTGCTGAAAACTCTCGGTATCATTGCCGCAATGGCAGGCCTTGCGCTATTGCTGCTGCCAGGCGCAGCACATCCTTCTCTCACCGCGGCGTTGATGATGATCGCCTCCGGTATTGCCTGGGGGGCGTACTGTATTACCGGCAAACGGGTACAAAACGCCGCAGCCGCTACCGCCGGAAATTTTATTCTGGCAGTGCCGATTGCGCTGGTCATTTTTCTCTTGTGCGGGACGGGAAGCCATGCGGATGCGACGGGGATACTGCTGGCCATTACCTCTGGCGCACTGGCCTCGGGCGCGGCCTATTTGTTGTGGTATTCCCTGCTGCCGATGCTCAGCCCGGCCACGGCGAGTACGCTTCAGCTTAGCGTCCCCTGCCTTGCTGCACTGGGCGGAATGGTGTTTCTGGGCGAGATGTTAAGTCTGAGAATGCTGCTGTCTATCGCGATTACGCTATCCGGCATTGCGTTGGTTATTTATGCCGATAAGGTGCGTTAAATCATGCTGTCGCCGTGTTATTGATAACAGCACGCCGGGCCTCTCGTGCCTGGTCAACGATCCGGAAAAAAGCCTCAGGATGCTGATGCAGCAGCGCCACGATATCTTTATCAATAGCACCAGTTTCTACTGCGCTATCCATAATGCTCAATGCCTGTACGATGCTTAATGCCCCACGATAGGGTCGCACTTCAGTTAACGCCGTAAAGAAATCAGCGACGGCGACAATTCGACTTGGCATATCGAGATAAACACGATTCAGGTGATAAGGATAACCTGAACCATCCAGCCGTTCATGATGATTTGCCGCCCAGGTCGCGATTTCCCCCAACTCGGCCACTACGCTGAGAATTTCGGCTGTTTTATAACTGTGCTCTTTCACCATACTGTACTCTTTGCGCGACAACGTCCCTTTTTTCTCAAGGATAGAAATAGGGACATAAAGCTTACCGATATCATGGAGATAGCCAGCAATTTCAATACGCTGCTGATCGTAGAAAGTCATACCACTATAATAAGCCAGTTCACGAGCAACCAGCCCAACCGTCATGCTATGAGCCGCCGTAAATCCGCTATGCGTATCGACAATTCGGGCAATCAGAGTACAAATTTGCTGAAAGTCATCAATATCCAAATGAATGACTTTTATTGGCGAGATGCCGTTAACCACCCGCGGAATATTATCGGTTTGCAATCGAAACCAGAAATACTCCCTTTGGCGTATGGCCTCCAGAAAATCGTAAAACGCAGGCGGAAAATGATGATAACGCTCCCGGAACCCGGCGCAGATATCTTCACAGCAGGTTGAGAGGTTGTTCGGGTATAAGCGCAAATCGTATTCAAACAGATCGCAGAACGATAAAATCGCCTTTTCCTGCGCATAGTGCGCTTCGTGACCGGCCTGCCGCGTATAGATGATAGCTTTCGTTTTTTCGAAAATATTCAGGCCATCCAACATGTTATAGGTATAACGCTGATGTAACGCATCATTAGAGTGAAAGTCATCATTGTTACGATCGCGAATATCAATAAGCTCACCAATATCATGAAGCAGTGCGGCAATATAAATATTTTTTTGCTGCTCTTTGCTCAAATCCAGGTATTGACTGAGTTCCATTGCAACGATAGCCGTTCTCTCCATATGGGTAACCAGTTCGGGAGAGACGACTTTTATGAGTTCGTTGACAAATTTTATCGATAATTGCAGAGATATATCCATGATTGTACTTTGTTTTTTCACTTTCTATCGCAAGCAAAAAAGAAAAAAGAAAAATAGTGATAAAGAAAACAAGCGCGTAATTTTAATTATCTTTCCAACGCATAGCCAGCAAAATCCGATGACACGCCCGCTTTTCAGATGATCATACATCTTTGCCCGAGCTGATTATATGAAAATACAAATCAAAAAAGGTTTAACCTTTGGAAAAAACGATAAATTAACGCATCACGTTATTTTATTATCACTATTGGGTAAAACCCACGCGAAGTATCGTAACAATTACGACATCTAAAAGCGTTTTTCATGCTATTACCTTCTCCCCATTTTTCGCTGCCCGTCTATACCCAAAATCCAGATAATCTATTCAACATTTGTTATTTCAAATTGGCAGAACTCCCTCGCTATTCTGGCCTTCAGGCGGAACATCCCGCATCCATCAGGAGGTAAGGCACATGACTAAACAGATAAAGCTCGGCGCTTTTCTACCCGGCGGTGGGCAACACATCGCAGCGTGGCGTCATCCGGACCAGCCAGCAGATGGCGCAACCAGTTTTGAGTTTCATAAACAGCTCGCACAAACGGCCGAGCGCGGTTTATTTGACGCCTATTTTCTGGCGGATGGCCTGGCGGCCCCTGCGGCGGGCAGCAGTGAAGGTGGCAGCGCTAAAGTTGCTGGTTTTGAACCCGTTACCTTATTCAGCGCCCTCGCTCCGCTAACCCAAAATATTGGCTTTATTGCCACCGCCTCCACCACTTATGAAGAACCTTATAACCTGGCGCGCAAATTCGCCTCGCTGGATCTCATTTCCGGTGGTCGTGTGGGCTGGAACGTGGTAACCACCGCAACCGATGCCGCTGCGCACAACTTCAATCTGGATACGCAGCATCCCCATGAATATCGCTACCAGCGCGCGGCAGAGCACGTAGATGTGGTGAAAAAGCTGTGGGACAGCTTTGAAGACGATGCTTTCATACGCGATAAAGCCTCCGGTGTTTTCGTTGATGCGCAGAAGGTGCACGCCACACATCACCGGGGAAAATTCTTCAAAGTGAAAGGCCCGCTGAATGTGCCACGCTCGCCGCAGGGCCAGCCGGTGATTGTTCAGGCCGGGCAATCCGAGAGCGGACGCGCGCTGGCCGCCGCCACCGCAGAGGTGATTTTTACCTCGCATCAGCATCTGCACACCGCGCAGGCCTTCTACCGTGATATCAAAGCACGGGCCAGAACGGCAGGCCGTAACCCGGACCACGTGCTCATCATGCCCGGCGTCGCACCGTTCGTTGGGCGTACGGAAGAAGAAGCGCAGGAAAAGTATCGCAAAATTACTTCGCTGATCGTTGAGTCTGACGGTATCGCCTTGCTGAACGCTCTGGCGGGCGGAGCGATCAATCTGGCGGAGTACGATCTCGATGGGCCACTGCCGCCGCTGCCAGTGACGGAAGGAATGAAATCGCGCCCGGAACTGATCCGCCAGATCGCCGATGAAAACAACTTCACCATTCGCGAACTCTACCAGTGGGTTGCCACCGCCCGCGGTCACTTCACCATCGTCGGCAGCGCCGAACAGGTGGCAGATACGCTCCAGGAGTGGTTCGAGAATGAAGCTGCCGACGGATTTAATATTCTGCCGCCGTGGCTGCCGGGCGGGCTGGATGACTTTATCGAACTGGTGCTGCCCATCCTGCAGCAGCGCGGGCTGTTCCGCACCGCGTACGAAGGCACGACGCTGCGCGAAAACCTCGGGCTGCCGTTTGCCGAGAATCGGCATTCCACCCTGCACCGCGCCAAAGTCGCCTGAGGAGTGAATCATGAGCATGTTATTTCCCTCTCCCGATGCCGCCGTTTCCCGCCAGCGCGCGGGGTCAAAAACCGCAACACGTTGGTCAACGCGTAGCCTGAATTATTTCGCCCGTTACGGTTTGCTGATGCTTTTCTTCGCCGGCTGGCAGGTCGCCAGCAGCGTCGGCTGGCTGAACCCAGCGGTGATCCCGCCCCTCGATAAAGTGGTGCTGGCATTGTGGAACGGCGTCCATTCTGGCGCACTGCTGGGCGATATCTCCATCAGCCTGCAACGTGCCGGACTGGCATTTTTCTCGGCGGTCATTATTGGCATTCCGCTGGGCCTGTTTATGGGGCAAATCCGCCCGATTGAACGCGCGCTGGATCCGATTCTGCAACTGTTCCGTCAGACTTCCGCGCTGGCGCTCTACCCGGTCTTTATTTTGCTGTTCGGCCTTGGCGAAACCTCAAAAGTGTTCGTCATCTTCTGGGCCGCCCTCTTCCCGGTACTGTTGTCGACCATCAGCGGCGTGAAGCAGGTCGACGGCAAGCTGCTGGAGATGGCACGCACCTTCGGCGCAGGCGAACTGACGCTGTTCCGTCGGGTGATTGTTCCGGCGTCGATTCCGGGCATTTTCGTCGGCCTGCGTTTATCCGCCACCACCGCCCTGCTGCTGCTGATTGCCGCCGAAATGATTGGCGCGAATCGCGGAATTGGTTTCCAGGTAATGAACGCCCAGTACAATTTCCAGATCCCGCTGATGTTTGCCGCCATCTTCCTGCTGGCGCTGGCCGGGCTACTCGCCAACTCAATTCTGGTATTTCTGCAACGCCGCCTGTGTCGCTGGAATCCGCGTGACCAATAACGTTTTTGCACCACCCACTATAAGAAAACACTCATCGCAGAAAGGAACAGATCATGAAAAAAATTCTTCCGCTTTTTTGGGCGACCACGCTGATGCTTTTTGGCGCCTCCTCCGCAGCACAGGCGCAGGATGAAGTCACGATGCGCTATATGACCAGCCACGGCGGCATTGCAGCCCATGAACTGGCGGATGCATTAGGGTATTTCAAAGGCACCGGCATCACCTTTAAAAGCGCCGGCTACGCCAGCGGCGGGCCAGAATCGCTGTTTGCGCTGGCTTCAGGCAGCATTGATATCGGTTCGGCGGCAACGCCTGCAGTGATCAACTCCATCGCCGGGGGCAACCAGTTTGTCGCGGCGTATCCGACTAACGGCATCGATAACACCACCAAATCGATTTTCTACGTGCGGGAAGACAGCCCGATAAAATCAGTGAAAGATTTGGTAGGGAAAAGCATCGCTATCAATACATTAGGCGCACATCTTGATTACACGGTACGCGAAGCGCTGCATAAAGCCGGGCTGCCGGAAAAAGCCGCGCGCCTGGTTGCCGTGCCCGGCCCACAGCTTGAGCAAACCCTGCGCTCCGGCCAGGTGGATGTCGCCGCATTTGGCTACTGGCAAACCACCTTTGAAGGCGTAGCCCGCAGCCACGGCGGCCTGCGCCCGATCCTTAACGATACAGAAGTGCTTGGCCCGATCGCCGGTGGATTTACCGTTCTGCGTGCGGATTTCGTGAAAGCGCACCCGCAGGCGGCGCGTGACTTTGTACTGCAATCGGCGCGTGCACTCGATTTCGCCCGCGAGAACCCGGAAAAAACGCGCGAAATTCTGGCGCAGAAGCTGAAAGAACGCGGTGAAAACCCGGAGCTGGCAAAATACTTTACCGGCTACGGCGTGCGTAAAGGCGGGCTGGCGGAAGATCACGACGTGCAGTTCTGGCTGGATGTTCTGCAACGCGGCGGCGTGCTGCAAAAAGATCAGCTGAAAACCAGCGATATCCTGTTAAAAGTCTGAGGAGACCGCCATGACGATGCCACACACGGAATTAGCGCGCGGCGATATCGCCATTCGCCGCCTGCATAAAGCGTTCTCTCTCGACGGCCAGCCGTTTGATGTGTTTCGCGATTTGAATCTGCATATTGAAAGCGGGCAAAGCATCGCTATCGTCGGGCCCAGCGGATGCGGTAAAACCACCTTGCTGCGCATTCTTGCCGGGCTGGAGCAGCCCGATGCCGGAGAGGTGGTCATCGACGGGCGCGCGGTGCAAGGAATGAGCCGCGAGCGCGCGGTAATTTTCCAGGAACCGCGCCTGCTGCCCTGGCTGTCGGTGCTGGATAACGTCAGCTTCAGCCTGGACGTGCAGGGTACGTCAAAGGCACAGGCACGCCTTCGCGCGAAACAATCCATTGAGCTGGTCGGCTTAAGCCAGTATGAAAATGCCCTACCCGGCCAGCTTTCTGGCGGCATGGCTCAGCGCGTGGGTATCGCCCGTGCGCTGGCTATCGATCCGGAAATTCTGCTGCTGGATGAACCGCTCGGCGCGCTGGACGCAATGACCAAAATCAGCATGCAGGAAGAGCTGGAGCGCATTCGCGCAACGGAAAATATCACCATGGTACTGGTGACGCACGACCTGGAAGAGGCAATTTATCTGGCGGACCGGGTGCTTATTTTGCCGAAAGAGAAAGGCAACCCCATCAGGATTATCGATGTGAATCTGCCCCGCCCGCGCGAACGCAGCGACGGGGCATTTGTGGCGCTGCGCCAACAGTTAATGGCAGAGTTTGGCCTGCATTAAAATAACGCCCGGCGGTTTGCCGGGCGCATCTCACAACACTTTACTCAGAAATGCAGCCGTGCGCGGGTTTTGCGGCGCGGTAAAGATCTGCTCCGGCGTCCCCTCTTCCTGAATAATGCCCTGATCGATAAACAGCACGCGATCGGCCACTTCCCGCGCAAAGCCCATTTCATGGGTGACGATCACCATCGTCATCCCTTCGTGGGCGAGATTTTTCATCACTTCCAGCACTTCGCCCACCAGCTCAGGATCCAGCGCGGAAGTCGGTTCATCGAACAGAATGATCGATGGGTCCATCGCCATAGAGCGGGCAATGGCCACGCGCTGCTGCTGACCGCCGGAAAGACTGGAAGGCCAGGCGTCAATTTTATCGAGCAGCCCGACTTTGCGCAGCAGCACTTCCGCACGGCTAATCGCCTCGGAACGCGACAGCCCTTTCACCGACACCGGCGCCATAATCAGGTTTTCCAGCACCGTCATGTGTGGGAATAGATTAAAGCGCTGAAACACCATGCCGACGCTTTCACGCATCTTGTTGAGGTTGGTTTTCGGCTCATGAATATCAAAACCGTTCACCGACACCTTGCCGTCATCGGGCGTTTCCAGCGCATTCAGGCAGCGCAGGAACGTACTTTTCCCTGAGCCGGAGGGGCCGATAACGCACACCACTTCCTGAGGCTTTATCTCGCAGGAGATCCCGCGCAGCACGTGAGTCGCACCAAAACGTTTTTGCAGATTTTCAATGTGAATCACTTTTGCTCAACCTCTTTTCCATATGCTGGACCAGCAGCGACAAGATAAACGTCAGCACCCAGTAAATAATCGAGATCGCCAGATACGGTTCCCAATAGGTGGCATACGCGCCAGAAACCGTCCGCGCGGCATAGGCGAGATCGGCCAGGCCAATCGCCGAAGCCAGCGAAGAATCTTTTACAATGGCAATCGCGTTATTGCCAAGCGGCGGCAGAATGCGTTTAAACGCCTGCGGCAGGATGACCTTGCGCATGGTTTTGCCCCACGTCATCCCCAGCGCACGTGAGGCTTCCATCTGCCCACGGTCAATAGACTGAATGCCCGCGCGGAAGATTTCAGAGACATACGCCCCGGCATTGAGGGTAATCGCCACAATACAGGAAAGAAACGCGCCGTAGTCCGAGCGCAGCATACGGGCAAAATCAACCGACATGATGCCGCTTGTCACCAGCACGCCATCGCGCGGGTTAATGAGCAACGGCACCAGCGCGAAATGCACGACCATAATCTGCACAAACAGCGGCGTACCGCGAAATGCGCTGACGTAAACGCGCACCGGTAACTGCACGAAATAGCGCAGAATAAAGCGCCACGGGCCATGCTCGGCTTTTGCCATCCGCCCAAGCCCCAATAATAACCCCCACAAAGTGCCCAAAATCACGCAGATAATGGTGCACTTGATGGTCATCCACGCGCCTTCAACAAAGAGCGGCGCATACTCCTGGATGATTTCCCAACGAAATCCGGTCATGACACATCCTGTCCGTTTTTAAAATAAGTATCCGCGTTGTTATTGCGCAGGTAAGACAGGCACATCAGCATCGAACCACTGGGTGTAAATTTTGGCATAGGTGCCGTCGGCGACGATTTTCTTCAGGCCCGCGTTGATTTTGCCCAGCAGTTCATCGTTCCCTTTGGCGACCGCGATCCCAAAATATTGACGCTGGAATTTATCGTCCTGCACCAGTTTGAAAGCTTTTTCCGGGTGATTTTTGATGTAGTACTTCACAACACCCACATCGCCTACCGCCGCGCCAAGGCCGTCTTCATACAGCTCCTGCAACATCAGCGGGGTATTATCAAACCGTTTGATGTCGGTGCTGTTTTTACCCAATACATCCGAAACCACGATATCGCCGGTGCTGGAGTTCACCACGCCCACTTTCTGGCCTTTCAGCGCGGCGAGAGAGTTCACCGCAGAATCTTTCGCCACCACAATGGACTGATCCGCCGGGAAATAAGGCGCAGAGAAATCGACCATTTGCTGACGTTTGTCGGTGATGGTAATGCCGGAAATAATGATGTCGCGATCGCCGGAGTTCAGGGTGGCGAAAATCCCTTCCCACGGCGTATTCACCAGTTTGATTTCAAAGCCTTCCGCTTTAGCGATCGCTTTGATGATGTCGATATCAAACCCTTCCAGCTGTTTTTGGCTGTTTTCAAATTCAAACGGACGATAGGTTCCGCCAGAGCCCACTACATAGGTTTGCGCCGCCGCAACAGTTTGCGCGGCCAACGCTGCCAGTAAACATCCCGCCAGTGCAATTTTCTTCAACATGATTCATCCCCTAAATAATCAATTTTGTTAATTATGCGATTTTAGTGAATAAAAATACACTAACGTTTTTATGAACTCAACCTTGCGTGGGTTCGCAAAAAGACTTTTCGCATCGAAAAGTGTCAGTCTGCTTTCTTTTCGTCCATTCCCTTTTTCCCGTGCGCATCAAACAATTAACTGACTTCTGACACCTGCATTCATCACCATAAAAGGGGAAAACACCCATGAGCGAATCACATCAAACTCCAGACTGGTTAGGCCTTGCCGGACGCATCTTTGCGGTTAGCGGCGCGGCGAGCGGAATTGGCGAAGCCATCGCCACGGCGCTGGCACAACAGGGGGCCGATGTCGCCCTGCTCGACCGTAACCCGGAGGGCTGCGAAGCGGTAAAACAGCGGCTTGCAGCGTATCCGGGGCGGCGTTTAGTGGTAGCCTGCGACGTCAGCAGCGAAGCGCAAATCAAGGAAGCAGCGTTGAGCGTGCGAGAAAAACTGGGGCCGTGCAGCGGGCTGGTGAACGCCGCCGGGATCTTGCGCCCCGCAGGGCTGGCCGACATTAGCGTTGAGCAATGGCAGGCCCAACTGGCAGTCAACCTGACCGGCTATCTGCTGTGCGCGCGCGAGTTTGCCCACGATATGCGCAAAGCGGGAAGCGGCAGCATTGTGCATATTGGCTCTATTTCCGGGCGCATTCCGCAGCCGTGGAGCGGCGCGTACAGCCCCGGCAAAGCGGCGGTTGGCCTGTTATCACAGCAGATTGCGGTGGAATGGGGTACCGACGGAATACGCAGTAACGTGGTCGCGCCGGGGATGATCGAAACGGCATTGACCGCAGACTATTATGCGCAACCGGGCGTACGCGAAAGCCGCGAAGCGTTCACCGCCAGCCAGCGCATCGGCAAGCCGGATGATATCGCTAATGCGGTACTGTTCCTGCTGAGCGACAAATCAGGGTATATCAACGGTGCGGAACTGGGCGTCGATGGCGGGCTGCCCACCATGCTGATGGGGAAACTGCCGCGACCAGGATTTAGCGGAAAATAAACACAAATGCCTGCTCGCGACTATGCGTGGGCAGGCGTCTCACAGCCTGCGGTCGGTTTCTCACGAAATCCGCGCGGGGATGCGCCCGTTGCGCGGCGGAAAAAGCGCGAAAAATAGGTTGCATCGCTGAAGCCAAGGTAATCTGAAATCTGACTAACGGTCATGCTGGTGTACAACAGACTGCGTTTCGCCTCAAGCAGCAGGCGCTGATGCACCACGCTCAGGGCGCTACAGCCGTGAAACTCCCGGCACAGCGTGTTGAGATGAACGCCGGACATGCCAATCTCGCTGGCGTAATGCGCCACCGGGAAGTGCTCGCGATAATGATTTTCCACCAGTTGGTTGAAACGACGAATGGCGGCGCGCTTGCGCTCTACTTTGTCGCTGGCGCTCGGCTGCGGCGCGGCCTGGCGGTTCAGCCATACCATCAGGGCGCTGAGCAGGGAATGAATCATCATATCGCGCGCATCGTTATCAGACTGATATTCCTGCTGGAGCGTCTCGAAGAGTGACTGAATTTTCTCACGCGAATTACCGACCGGGACGCAGGTGGCCTGATTTAACACCTGTAGCGGGCGGCCAAACTGCTGCTCGAACTGCGCCACCAGCGGGGCGGCAAGCGAGAGGGAAAACCCTTCCGTTCCGGGTGAAAAACGAAAACCGTGCACGCAAAGCGCGGGAATTATCTGGATGCAGGCGTCTTCGAAAGTGTGCGTTACACCTTCAATTTCAATTTCGCCCTGCCCTTTGTGGACGTAGAGAAGCTGGATGAGATCCGTATGCTGATGCACGCGGATACACCAGTCATAGAGGCTGCTGCGGCTGTGAATGGATTCACAATGCAGTAAATCCGGCGTCGGCCAGTGCAGGCTTTCACCGTAGAGCTTAAAGACCGGAATGCTGTTGCTCAGGTTCATGGTGCCTCCATTGGATGGAAATCATGGGGAACATTGGCGCGAATATTTTCCCCCCTCACCCCTCACCCCGGCCCTCTCCCCAAAGGGGAGAGGGAGAAAACCGGCGCAGAAGTTAGCCACTGTGCACAATCAGTACCCTCGCCCCTACGGGGAGAGGGTTAGGGTGAGGGGTGAGGGCATCAGCGCGCACCCTCCATTGTCGCCCGAATTAACCGCGTCTCCTGTGCCACAATAAACGGTTCCGACGCCTTTAAATAGGCGGCAAATCCTGGATGCGAGTCGCGCAGCCGGCTACGACGTTCATATTCAGCCAGGCTTTCATACCCCCACAGGTGAACAAACTGGTTCTGCGGCCCGACAAAGCTTGTGTAAAACCCCAGCGGATGCCCCAGCGTTTCCAGCAAAATCGGCATCGCCAGTGCATCAAAGACCTCGATGAACTCGTTCATCTTACGCAGGCGGATGGTGTAAATGCGGTGATCGACAATCGGCATTGTATTCATTTACCCTCCTGCGTCTGGTGCGTCGGCCAGCCAAGCGGCCCAAAGCGGTCATACGGTTTCGGCCACGGCGGCGTTTCGCCGAGCGCAATCGCGGCATGAATCGGCCAGTTCGGGTCATCGAGCATCCCGCGCCCAATGGCGATCAGATCCGCCCTTCCCTCCTGCAAGATCTCTTCCGCCTGCTGCGCTTCATAAATCAGGCCGACGGTTACCACCACCGCGTCCGGCAATGCCTCTTTGACCGCCGCCGCAAACGGCACCATGTAACCGGGCTTATCCGCCGGCGGTGTTTGGTTGTAGATATTGTAGCCGCCAGAAACATGAAGATAATCATAGCCCAGCGCATGAAGTTCGCGGGCAAACTGCACCACCTCTTCCAGGCCTAAACCGCCCTGCGCGAATTCACCGCCGTTGAAACGCACACCCAACAGCTGCGTTTTCGGCCACGCATCACGCAGCGCTTTTGCTACGCGCAGCGGGAAACGCATCCGGTTTTCCGGGCTGCCGCCGTACTCATCCTTGCGCTGGTTGCTGAGCGGCGACAGGAACTGATTCAGCAGATAACCGTTGGCGGCGTGCAGCTCAACAAAATCGACGCCCGCCTCCAGAGCACGCGACGCCGCAGCAACAAAGCCGTCAATAATGCGCGTCATGCCAGCTTCATCGAGCTCTTCCGGCACGCGCCAGCCGGGTTTGTACGGCATGGCTGAAGGCGCGACCGTCGGCCAGCCGCCCTCTTCGTCCGCCAGTGAGGCGCCCTGATTACGCCACGGCGGATTGGTGCCCGCTTTGCGCCCCGCATGGTTAAGCTGTACGCCAATCGGCGTAGCGCTGTAGGTACGAATATCCGCCAGCAGTTTTTTCAGTGCCTGCGCCTGCTCGTCATTCCACAGGCCAAGACAGTGCGGCGTAATACGCCCGTCCGGCGTCACGCCGTTCGCTTCGCAAATCACCAGCCCGGCACCGGAAATCGCCAGCCCGCCAATGTGCTGAGCGTGCCACGGCGTGGCGATGCCGTCGCTGGCGGCGGAATATTGCGACATCGGCGGGACGACAATACGGTTGGTCAGCGTTAACGGGCCAACGATAAGAGGCGTAAAGAGTGTAGACATACTATTCTCCAGATTCAGGATGCTTCACGCTGTGGCAGCGTTGAGGTTTCACCGCGTGCGGCAAGCGAGTTGGCAGCAATAAAGCCGAAGGTGGCAGCGGGCCCGAGGGTGATCCCTGCGCCCGGGTAACTGCCGCCCATGATGCTTGCCATCTCATTCCCGGCGGCATACAGGCCGGGAATGGGCAAGCCCTGCAAGTCGAGCACGCGCGCCTCACCATCGGTTTTCAGCCCGTGGAAGGTGCCAAGGTCGCCCATATACAGCTTCACGGCGTAAAACGGCCCATGTTCAATCGGTGCAACACAGGGATTTGGCTGATGGTTGGTATCGCCGAGATAGCGGTTATAAGCCGACTCGCCACGGCCAAACTGGGTATCTTTCCCGCGCCGGGCATCGGCATTAAAGGCCGTAACCGTATGATTTAACGCGGCAACGGGCCCCCCCATTTTCTCTGCCAGTTCCGTCAGCGTTTTACCCTTCAGCAGATAGCCGTTGCGGGTATACAGCGAAACAGGCAATGGCGCAGGCTTTGCAAACCCCATGCCGTATTGACGCAAGGCTTTGTGGTCACAGATTTGCCACGCGAATGTTTCGCTATCGTCGCGGCAGGTTTCAATCATGGCGATACCGACGTCATGATAGGAGTCCGCTTCATTGCAAAATCGCACGCCGTGGCGATTCACCATGATGAAGCCGGGCTTGTAGCGATCGACCAGATGCGGGAAGACAAATTGCTGGCGACCAATCTGCACTTTCGATGCCGGGATCCATGCCGCACCATTCGGATAACTGTTATCAAAACGCGCGCCAATGCGTTCGGCCATCGCAATGCCATCGCCAGTGTCCGCGCCCGGCGGCGTCGGCGACAGCTGAATGCCGCCGCGTTTAACGTGGGGATAAAGATTTTTCAGCCGTTCATCGTCCCGGGCGAAGCCACCGGAAGCCAGCACCACGCCGCGCTTCGCATACAGAGACACCCGCTCGCCATCGCACTCGATTATTACCCCGCGTACCACGCCGGTTTCAACAATCAGCTCTTTGACAGCCATTCCGGTATGAATCGGTACACCAAGATCGCGCGCCGAGCAGGCTAGCCGCGCGACCACGGCATTGCCGCCGTTAGCGGTAATGCCACGACCATAGCGGGCAATTTCCAGCAGATGTCGGCTCAGCCGTTGCACCACGTAGGCGAAAGATTTCAGCGAGCGGGTAGCATTGAAGAAGTGTTTGAGATCGTTATTCGACGAACTGAACATCATCCCCATAAAGGTGATGGTGCGTAGCGGTTTACGCAGCCGTTTCATGTCATCGCCCAACTCGCGGATGTCGAACGCTTCCGGCACCACCGACCGCCCACGCATCACACCGCCCGGCGCATCCGGGTGGTAATCGGGATATTGATAGAGATTGCAGCGAAAACGGGTTTTCTCTTCAAAAACGCGCAGCATCTGCGGGGCCTGTTCCAGGAAAGCCTCCACCAGCTCCGGGCGGTAGCTTTCACCCGCTTCGCTGCGCAGATAGGTTCGCGCCGCGTCGGGAGAGTCCTCAATGCCCTGTTGCTGCGCCAGATGATTGTTGGGGATCCACAGCACGCCGCCGGAAAACGCCGTTGTGCCGCCAAAAACGGCTTCTTTCTCAATGATCTGTACATCCAGCCCATTCAGCCCCGCCGTCACCGCTGCCGAGAGCCCGCCAACGCCGCTGCCGACCACCAGAACGTCGCACTCGCGTGCCGGTTGTTTCATCGTCATAAGCTCTTCCCCCAGCTCCCATGAGGAAGGCACTTGCCAGGATTGTTCATAGGGTACCTCGCAGATGAATGTTCTAATTTGTTTAATTTATGTTTTAATTTTGTTTCATCTGCATTTTTGACAGGCTGAATGGGAAAAAGAAGGCCAGTTTGTAAGTAAAACCTGTACTTTTCGAAAATGATGCAGAAGTGTGGAATGAATCAAAGTTTTACCGGACAGGAAGAAACGAGAAAAAAACGTTCCGGTGTGTGGAGTCCGGAACGCAAAAGGCAGATAACGACTTAAAAAATAAAAACGAGTATAACAATGTTCATCAAGGCAATGAACAATAAGAAGCCATATAAAGCGATTACATCATGCATATGATAAATAAAACTTTTTAGGCATTAGTACTCCAGCAAACGTTCGCGTTAAGTATTTTAGAGATTATCGTTAAGAATTATAAAACATGAGTAAAGTTATTCACAATGCGTAAGAGTAACGAAAAAGATCGTTAATATCAGCATCCATTTTTTTCTCCACCCGCTGTTTAGCGGCATAAACGCTACGTATGCCCAGATTAAAGGTATCCGCCACCACCACACAATCCTGGCCCGCACTTAAGTCATGTAAGATGTTAAATTCCAGTCTGGATAAAACTTCACCACGAACGGTCATTGCATGATGCCCCAAAAATTTCCGTTTTATTTTTTCAGCAATGGTGTCTATTTTGTCGCCAGGATACAAAATTAAAAAAATATTATCGTCGTTTTTAAACCAATAGTTAGCCAATGCTTGCAGGTGTTTATCACACACAAGGATTATTTTAAGCTTAGTTTCAATCAACGCATCCAGCCAGGCTCTGTCTAAAAAACTCCTGAAGTAACTAATTGAGAAATCAACAAAAACACAACCAGAGTAGATCCAGGTGTGGCTTCTCTTCAATACGCCTTCGGTGATTCCCAGCGCAAAAAAACTGCTCCCTTCAGGCCAAGTACTAAAACAAAAGCTCTGGCAAAATGATATGCGTACGGATGTTTTTGGTTTTATCTCACAATTTAAAGGGCACGTAATACAGCTTAATTTGTTTAAATTAACTTCAGCGAACATTCTGCCACCCTCCTCCCTTTTGTAATTATATAGTTCCATTGACATAAATCCTTGTCAACGGCTTCCCTGCCCGGCCCAAAGCATATCAATACAGCAAAAACCAACATATACGACAATATTCCTGGTTTAATAAAAAAACACCTAACCAACACGTATTAAAAATCAACAATTAAATAATAAAAAGCCAACTAATGCGGAAAATATCCAGGACAATTGCAGCCATCATTAAGAATTTTACCACGAAAAAAAAGTATGAAATTTGTGATACCACTTCTTATATCAGAGGTAATACCTAATGATAATTATTTTAATGTAGAGGTTATTTGCAAAAGACTAAAATGGCCACAAAATAAAAATGAAATATTGTTTCCACTTGTAAGTGGAAATTGATTATCATTTGTCATTAACCCGGGGTATTGAAGTTTTCACCTGGTTAAAAAATGAAACACAAAATAAATTCCTATCATTTAACCACTTTGCATTTTTTTGCATTGTTGCGCAAATTGTTTCTCTGCCGCGCAAATGCTTGAAAGCCAGCGTCTCATGGTTCACACTACCGATAAGGTGATGGCGTTCCACCTCTCTAACCGCCTCGTTCTGAGGCTGATGACGCCTGATATGACTCTCATTCACAATGGGGCGTGTCAGGCTGGTCGTTTTCTCTCCAGCTCAACATGCTTCCCTGAAAAGGTTAAAGCAATGATAAATGTTCTTGGTCACCTTCACCCTGACAGCGACGCCGTATGCACCGCCTATATGACAGGCCGCTGGCTTATGCTTCGCGGGCTTCAGGCGCAAGCCTGGCGCTGCGGGGAAATTAACCGTGAAACCCAGTTTATTTTTGAACAGGCCAAACTGCCGGTTCCCGCCTTGCTCACCGACTCTCTTGCCGAACGCGATGTCTGGCTGGTCGACTTTACCGAACCCGCTCAGGGCCCGGCCTCTTTAGCAGAAAGTAACGTTGTCGGCATAATCGATCACCATCGTCTTGGTGGTCTGGTGACGCGTTTACCGCCAGAAGTATGGGTGAAGCCAGTGGGCAGCAGCAGTACGCTGCTGTGGCAACTGATGACGCCGGAGATCCGCCGCATGATAACGCCCGCTGAAGCGCTATTAATGCTGGGCGCGGTGATAAGCGACACCGTCGCACTTCGTTCCCCCACCACGACGCCTGATGACGCGCGCGCCGTCGAGGAACTTTCGGCCCTGGCGGGTATCGAGAAAGAGACCTTTATTGCTGGGCTACTGACCGCGAAAACCAGCATTGAGGGGCTGAGCGGGAAAGCGCTGCTGAATAAAGACATCAAAACGTTCCAGATTCAGGGCGTGAAGGTTAACGCCGCGCAAATCGAGCTGTTTTCATTAAGTCAGATGGAAGCGGTGCTGGATGAGTTGCAACAGGAGATGGCGCTGAACGTTCGTGAAACCGGGGCACAGCTGGTGGTAGTGATGCTGACGGATATCAACGCCGGATATTCGACGCTCTATTTTGCCGTGCCGGAAGGTCATGAAGTACTGTCCCCCTGTAAGGTAGACGGGATGTTGAGCCGAAAAAAACAGTTGTTGCCGTGGCTTGAGAATCTGCTTGCAAAATAAATTCGACAGCGTTGCCTGATGCGCCAACATTGTTCTGACTACGTATAGACAGTTACTTGCCTGGAGTGATGTAACGTCACCCCGGCATGCTCAAAACAGCACCAAAGATGATTTTTGAGAAGATAGAGTAAATATGGACAACATCATATCAACAGTAGTTATTTTGGGCTTCCTGGGATTTAACCACGATTTTCATTTCGTCCAAAAAAACAAACAGCAAATAAACCATATTTATCTAAAAACAGAATCACAACCCATTGTTAATGAAGAAAAACTCGAGTGGCATGACTTTGTAGAAAGAGATGCTGAAGGACACCGTCCGATACAAAAACACCCGTAGTCGAGTAACAAATATAGCCAGCCTGAATTTTAGGCGACGCACGATCGGATCTTTTCAAGCACGTCAGTGAGTAAATCTGGGTTTGTTAGCGCAATGGAAAAAATGGGATGCAATAGAAATGGTACGCCCTACAGGATTCGAACCTGTGACCCACGACTTAGAAGGTCGTTGCTCTATCCAACTGAGCTAAGGGCGCACTGAAGAAGTTGTTACTTCACGGGGGTGAAACGCGAGGAATTATACGGTCACCGAGCGGTGAGTCAATCCATTTCAATGTGAAATCAGGGTTGTTCGTTAGGATGAGCATAACGCGAACAGCCCTTGTCTTTTTTTTAACCACTCTTCTTACAGTAGCCCTGGTGCTGCGAAAACCCTTACTTAACTTTAAGCATTGCCTTAGAGAAGAACCTGCCTCTGGTGTCACAATGTCTGCAACTGGCTGTTTGACCGCATTGTTAGATAAGCTATAAGTGAAGACGCGCGTGACGGCGCCAGGAAGAGAAGCATGCGCATCGCAATTCGCAGAGAAAGGAGGCGTCGTTCAGGCACCGATCACCCTGGATTTAAGAATCCTCACGCCTGGCCCCCATTTTTTGATCGACTCGAACGCCTGACCCACTCACTTGCCCTCACGCACAAAACCGATTCCCCTCATTTTATTCTGGTCAGCAGCGATCAATTTTTACGGCAAGGGTTTCGTTTCGCCCCTTATCCGCTGAGCAATGGCTGGGTAACGTCAACGCTGGATAATGCGCTCGACCTGCTCCCCAAGGCACCCGGCGTGCAATTGCTGGTTGATATTTACTACACCGATGCACCTGCCATCGAAACGCTGGATCGCTTAAGGCGCATTAGTTTCGAGTATCCACAAAACTTAATTCATCTGATTGCGCCGTCACAGGATCAAAAAGCGCTGCGCTTTATGAAAGCCGTGACGGCACTTCGCATAATCAGTCGTCAGTCGCCTTTTCGTACTCTGCGCAAGAAACTGCTGATGCCTCAGCCAATACAGTTCAACCGTAAAACCCATTTTTCGCGCGATGAGTGGCTCATTCTGATGGCGCTGACTCAGGGACGCTCGCTGAAATCCATTGCCAACGATCACGACAAAGATTACCACAGGATTATCTATCGCCTGGCGCGCATTGTTGACCGGCTCAAGCTTCAGCATCGTTCAGAACTTATTCACTTGCTGCAAAATCTTTCCGCTAGTTCAAACTGACATGATCGTTAACCTCTTAAATCTTAGAATGTTTTAAGAAATTACTTAATTGAAATGATCTTTTATTGTTAAATTTATACAAATTTGCAAAGTTTATAACTATTCCTAAAGGCCATTCATCTGTAGTAAAACACGCTCAGAATAAAGTACTACGAAGAGCATTCCGCCACTCAGTATTCAGATGAAGACCACGTAATTCATAATTCGCACAGAAGTTCTGCCAGGTAATCACCAGATTTAGTAGGGTTTCACAGCGTAATGACGACAAATGCCTTCCCAGACTTCCCGATAGCATCGATTCAGATCAAAAGGAATTTTTAATGGAATAATCGATGAATTGCGCCAGTCTGGTTATGTTTACCGATCGGTTTTTCTACATAAATTGCGCCATATCAATTAACATATTTTCAACAATCAGCATCTATCTATATTTATCCCAGAGATAAAAGTTATCTTCTCTGAAGGATTTTAAACACCTGGAGGTAAATACCAAAAATAATTTGAATAAACTTTCTGATTAGAACATCATATTAATTACGGATTATTACTACTTTAATAATGCTTTTCGGACAATTCATAGCAAGTATAATAGCCATGTACTTATCGTGTTATAAGAAAAGCCTTTTTCAAGGGTTGAGGCATTGTTTAAGTACCGGACAGAACTGTCACTTTATAATGGTACAAGTAGGGATAGATAATTCCTCTGGAAGTAAGACAAGAATTAAACTATTTATTTATCCATTCGACTTGTAATAGTTTCCGTAAAGGAATCCCACGTAACTATTCCAACAGTCTGAGGCATATAAAGATGAAACCGGCATCCGTTATCATTATGGACGAACACCCTATAGTCAGAATGTCGATCGAGGTCCTGCTACAAAAAAACCCGCAGGTTCAGGTTGTTCTCAAATCCGACAATAGCCATGAAGTCATTGAATATATTAGAAATAATAATGTAGATCTGGTAATACTCGACATTGAACTTCCCGGCTCGGACGGGTTTTCCTTACTTAAACGGATAAAGAACATCAGCGAAAGCACTAAGATCCTTTTCCTGTCATCAAAATCCGAGTCATTTTATGCGTGTCGAGCGATCAGAGCAGGGGCAAATGGTTTCGTCAGTAAACGGAAGGATCTCTGCGATATCTATAAGGCGGTGGAAATGCTGTTGGCAGGATATTCTTTCTTCCCGACGGATTCCATGAATATCTTCGGTGGTGGTAACATGCGTAGCAATAAGTTTAACGACATGCCACTCTCTAATCGTGAAATTACCGTACTACGTTATCTTGCTAATGGTTTATCCAATAAAGAGATAGCAGCCCAATTATTGTTAAGTAATAAAACTATTAGCGCGCATAAATCAAATATTTTCACCAAACTGGGTGTACATACTATCGTTGAATTGATTGATTATGCGAAAGCCCACGAATTACTGTAGCTGTTAATGCATCCCGGCCCTGAAACGGGCCCGGGAGTCAGTTATAGTTAAGCGTAAAAGTCGCATCCGCATCAGCACTGCCTGGCTGAGGGTTGTCTGCCGTGGAAATGTAATTGGCGTAAAACGCCAGCGTGGCATCCCCTTGTGCGTCGATAGCCACTTCTTTACTCTCCTGTTGTAACGGTAAGCGTGATTTATCTTCGTCAAGAATCTCTACCGCTACCCCACTGGCCTGGCTTGAGCCATTCAATGCCAGCAGGGTGTTATCACTATTGTCAGGCGTTCCGGCAAACGTTATTGATACGGCGCCCGGTGGGCAGCCGGTTAATCGTATCGAAAACGGCATAGCCTGCGTTTTGCTGCCGGTCGTTTGTAACTGCTTCGTTGGCCACGTTCCTAGCTGCACTTCTTTCGCGCTGTCGCTGGCATTCACTACGCAGCTTAAATCCACAATATTGCCCTGCAACTGTATGTTTATCTCACCCAGCGGCGTTGCCGCCTGTACGGAACTGAATATCGCCAGTAACGCCAGGGCGAAAGTGAAATGACGTGGCATCTTACCTCTCTTAATCGTAATCAACACGCAGATACCCTCGCGACGTAAAAACGCCTTCCGCTGGTTTATTGCCGGTAATGCTGACCGGCCAGGCGCGAATTCCCACCTGAGCCTGAGCAGCATCGTCCAGACGGAACGGGATAGTACTGCCCAGCGTATTCGGCGTTAACGGATTGCCGTTTGCATCAGCCACCACGAAGCCTAAATCAGGGTTGTCAGAAACCAAGGCATTACCCGAAACTTTTTCAGCCTCAATACGCATCGTCAGGTACGCGTTGGCTTCCACGTTGGTGCATTTAATCCCGATGGTTTTACTCTGCGCAGGCACGCTCGGCGGCCGCTGTCCGACACCGGCCTGCGAAAAGAGCGACGCGCCAATGTCGCCAAAATCAAATTCCACTACATTCCCGGCGTTAATTTCACAGCTCTGCGGCACTTCAATGGTGCCGCTGTAGCTGATGGTATAAACGACGGTGGTTAGTGGATCGGCGCTTGTCGTAGTGACATAGACCCTGAACATTGTCTGTTGGGGAATCACCACCATGTTGATAAAGCGTCGTGTCACTTTAAGGCGGAAAACCAGCTTAGAATCGGTTACCGGGAATGCTTTGTTTTTCGATACGTTAGGGTGCGATCCCATCTGGATATAACTCACCGGGGGATAGAATTCCCCTGCAAAGTCATCCGTAATCTTCATGGCGCCATCAAGGTATTCATTCAGTTTTACATACTGAAATTTATCTTCCACGCTGGTGATCGGGAGATCGGTGGTGTAACTTCGCATGGTCGTGTTGCCTGAGGTTCCTTTGGGGCAAATGGCGTTAACACCGACCAAACCCGATTTCTGCGACAATGTGACTATCTGCCCCACCTGGTTATTGGCACTGGTAAAAACATCGGTCAGGTTATAGGCAATATCTTTTGCAAAACCATCAGAGTTCGCGCATACCGTAGCCCTGGCGGGAAGCGCCGTCATTCCCAGACACACCAGCGCCAGCGCAAGGGTGCTTTTCATACTCTTATTTACGTTCACAGCGTGCTCCCATCATGGTAATCGCCTGATTTAAACTCTCCTGCGGGAGCGTATAGGTCGCCCGGCAGCGTTCCTGCGCACTGTCGCCCCATTGAATAAGCAGCTCGCCGCTCAATGGCAAACCGCTCAGGTAGATTTGCCCCTCTTCGCCCGCCATACTGGTGACGCCGCTGTTCACCTCGCGAACAATTGCACCAAACGGCACAAAGCGATCGCCACGGCGCACGGTGATTAGCGCACGCACGCCAATTCGCGTATCAAACGCCGCACGCACCAGCGCGCCGCGCGTCGGCACTACGCTGCTGACGTTGTTTTCCACATCCGTATGGTCATTCATTGAATTGGTATCGAGCGCCACGCGGTTGTAGCGATACACCGTGGCGTAAGGCATCACGGCGTAGCCGCGCCAGTCGGTTTTCACCCCGGTCTGATTTTCAACTTTCACACCGCTGGCACCCGGCGCTTTAATAAGCACATTGGTATCGCCCAGCGGTTGGCTGAAGGTCACGCCATCGGCATGACCGACGATGCCACCGGCCAGTTGCCAGTTAAAATCATGCTGATCGCGGGAGTAGTTGTAGCCTGCGCCAACCGTGCCGTACGTTGCCTGCCAGTTAGCCGATGCGCTGCCGCTGGAACCGTTGTTGCTGGTATGGCCCTGCGTCACGCTGTAGTTCAGGTTGCGACCTTCCAGCAGCGTGCCGCTGACGCCGGTTTGCCAACTGCTATCACCGTCTTTATTACGGCTGGCGGAGGCGGTGGCATAGGCGCGATCCAGCACGCTATCGCGACGATAACCGTTCGGTGTAAACAGGCTGAACGGGATGGAGACGTTCGCCGAAACAATACGATCGGTGCCGTCGATACCCACCGACCGGTTCCACGACCAGCTCAGCGAGTAGCTGATGCCTTTCCAGCCACCGGCATAGCCAAGCTGATACCAGATATTGGAATCGCTGGTTCCCCAGTAGGTTTGCTCGCTTCCGGAGAGATACACCGAACCGTAATCCCCCAGCGATTGCGAAATGTTGACCTGGAAGCGCCCCTTTTTACTCCAGGTAAGATTGTGATAACTCACTACATCCGGCACGCCGTTTTTATCGTTTTCCGTTTCCGAATACTCATACCCGGACATCCGTTTCCACGCCACGTCATCAAGGGTATAAAAACCGCGCGTCGAGTAGCGATAGCCCAGAAGCTGGAAGTTGGTGCCGTAGCCGTTCAGGGATTTGGCGTACAGGAAACGCAGCGACTGCCCTTCATGCCAGCTGTCGTCGGCTAACTGGCTGCGCGCATGGGTCACATCGAGAGAAATCGCGCCCCAGTCGCCAAGGTTTTTCCCCGCGCCAATGGCTGCCGCTGCGTAGCGCGAAGCCATCTGCGTACCGCCGTAAACGGTATAGCCGCCCGGCAGGCCGACAATCATCGTGCCCTGACCAAAGAACGGCGTGTCTTTTTGACTATTCCCGCTGCGATACTCCCCGGCAACCAGGTCATACTTCAGTCGCCCTTCGCGTTGCAGCAACGGCACTGTGGAATACGGCACGGTATAGCGCTGCTGGCTACCGTCTTTCTCCTCCACGGTCACCTCCAGGTCACCACTCGAAGAGGTTGGGTTCAGGTCGCTAATCGCAAAAGCGCCCGGCTGCACATAGCTTTGATAAATCACGTAGCCGTTCTGGCGAATCACGACCTTCGCTGGCGTGCGCGCAATCCCGCGGACGGTTGGGGCATAGCCCTGTAGGCTATCCGGATACATGCTGTCGGAGGAGTAAAGTCGGCCACCGCGAAAACCGATGCTGTCGAACACATCGTTGCCGGTATTGCTGTCGCCCAGCACCATTTCGCTTTTTAACGGGATGATTGAACGCTGTAGCCAGGTGCCGATATTTTCCCACTCGCTGTGACGCTTCCCGTTATTACGGGTGTAGCGCCACGCGCCGTTATTACGCAGCCGCCACGGGCCGTAGTTCAGGCCGCTTTGCAAATTGAGATAGTGACTATCGTCATCACTGCCTTTGTTGCCGGTCAGGCTGTAATTGAGCAGCAGCGCGGGAATGCCCTCATCCCACTCGTCCGGCGGAATATAGCCGCGTGCGCTGTTGCTCATTGCCGCCTGCGGCACGCTAAGGCGTAGTCGCAGCGAGGCGAAATCAAACGCCACGACGCTACCCGGCAACAGGTTCTCCAGCGCCACGCAGCTTTCTTTCCGTTCACTGGCCAGCGCCGGGAAGGCCGTCATATTGACGCCTAAACGCTGCAAGAAATCGCGCTGGATGCAGGGCGCGAGGCCAGCTGCGGGCGGCGCAGCGCCCTCTGCGGCGACAAAGGTGAGATCCTGAGTACCGATAAATTCATCGTTGCGCCAGATATCGACGCGATAAACGCCGGGCGCTTGCTGATGCCCCTGCTCAAAACGCGAAAGATCGGCCACGGAGGCCGTATCTTCTGACAAAAATGCGGGGTTGAAGTAGCTCTCGCCGCGCCCGTTGGGTGACCAGAGCGCCGCCATCACAGCCAGCGTCAGCATACTGAGCGGGTGAAGGTTTTTCATGGTGTCGGCCTGCTCTGACGTCATCAAAGATTTACGCGGTGAACGGGGGTAATCGCCCCGTAATCATTCACGCTCTGCCACGACAGCGTGCCGCTCGCCGAGGCGGGAATCGCCTGCTGGGCGCTATTTTTCGGCGCAATCATCAGGTTGTTGATGCGCTGACCGCCAAGCTGCAAATTGACCAGCGTGACGTAATAAGGCGACGCATTGGTCACCTTCAGATGCGTGCCGCTGCGCTCAAAACGCAGATGCGACAGGGCTTCCTCCGGCGGCATCGCCAGGTTTTTGGGGCGAACAAACAGTTTGATGCGCGACAAAATCGCCAGTTGCAGAACGTTCTTGCCTTCGATATTCGCTTTATTGACGGACGGGATCGCCTTCACGTTCATCCAGAACAGCGACTCCCGGTCGGACGGCAATGGTTGCCCGGCATAGATAATGCGTAGGGTGTTTTCGCTTTTTGGCTCGCTGACAAACAGCGGCGGCGTTACAACGAACGTTGATTCTTTTTTCCCAAGGTCGTTTTCAATCCATGCGTTAATTAAATAACGTTCTTTATCGTTGCTGTTGGTGATGGCCAGCGACGTCTGTTTGGCGTCCGCCGGATAAATAACGCGCGTAGCGCCCAGTGCCACTCCCCCGGATGCCTGCGCAGGCAGCGAGACACACAGCAGTAAAAATGACAGGGCCATACTTGATTTAATAATTGCGTTAATCACAACAATACCTTTTCTTTATTTGACGCTTCAGGGATAAAGCAGCGTAAACCAGACATCAGACTGAATAGCGCCTGGCATAACCTGGCCGGAAATAGCCCGATAGCGCGCGCTGAAATGAAATATCAGCTCATCATCATTAATGGGAAAATAAGAAACCGGCTGGGCGTTCGGAATAATGTGCCGCTGACTGCTATCAAATAATGCCAGACCCACTCCGCTGTTTGACTGACGGCCATCGACGCGCGACGTGGTCATAAACACCAGCGGATCTTCCGTTGGCGTCAGCCCCTGAAAGGCAACTCCCACAGTCTGCGAAACATCTTTTCGGCAGTCGACCAGACGCAGCGTAAAGGGCACCTGCGTAGTGGCAAAACTGCCCGGCCCGGTAAACGCATTGGTCCGATACTGCCCCATCTCAATGCGCATATTCTGGCTTTCAGTCGCGACAGCGCAGGCGCTGTTAACCAGCTCTCCGCGCATTTGTACCTTTCCACCTTCGATGACAACTCTGTGCGCCAGCGCAGGCAGAGAAAGCATCAGCGTGGCCAGCAGGAACACAATCCCTCTCATTCGTGGCTCTCTTCAGGTGATTTGAGCCTCATCCGTGAGGCAAAGTCACTCCCTGTAGCAACAATTACTCGTACTTCATCACAAAGGTCGCGTCTGCGTTTGCCTGACCCGGCTCAGCCTTGTCGGCAGTTGCTTTGTAGCGCGCGGTGAAGTTCAGGGTGTTGGTGCCCTGCAGCAGCGTTTGTGCAGAAGAGAAAGTTGCGCCATCCGGGCTCAGGGTTTTCGATTTGCTGTCGAGGATCTCGATACCCACGCCTTTCGCCGCGGTATTGTTGTTGGTGGCATTCACCGCCAGCAGCGTTGCGTCGGTCGCGTCAGCCTGACCACTGAATGCAACAGCAGCGGTTGCAGAAACGCTCGGATCGCAATCGTTCAGAACGATGGTGAACGGCATATTGGTGGTGGTATCGCCGACCGCAGTAAATTTCGCCGTACGATACTGGCCCAGTTCAACAATTTGATCTGAAGACTCAGTATTTACCGCACACGCTGCGTTGACTAATTCACCTTTAAAGTGAACGCTGCCGCCATTAACGGAAACCGCTGCAGCCTGTGCTGCCCCCGTCATTAATACGAAAGACGCCATCACAGTAGAGGCAATAGTACTCAGTTTCATAGGTATTCCTTGATGAATTAAAACATTGTGACGAACCGAATATCCTGTACGACTCGCATGACATAGCACGGCAAATAATTGCCAGACCGCATAACCTCAGCATCCCTGAGAGAGTTAAAACCGCTACCAAATAATGGGCAGCGAGATATTCCGGAGATAACACCGGAAGAATTTTATTTCGGAGGTAAAGTACAAAATTTAAATAATAGAAAATACGTATAAACGCTGAGGCCAGGCTAAGCCCAGTCCTAATTTTAACCAGGACAAAACCGCACAAGCAGTAAGACTATCGCCAGCACAGAGGCGCTTTCGCGCGAAAACTCGTAAACGATGACTGACAGAAAGCCCCGCATCTGACAAAATATGGTCATCCCCCCTTTCGTAAGTGACAGATGGAATCTTCTCTCTGATGGCAGCTAAGATTATTGACGGTAAAACGATTGCGCAGCAGGTGCGCTCTGAGGTTGCGGAAAAAGTACAGGCGCGCGTTGCAGCAGGAAAACGTGCTCCAGGGCTTGCCGTTGTGCTGGTTGGCAGCAACCCGGCCTCACAAATTTATGTCGCAAGCAAACGCAAGGCCTGCGATGAAGTGGGGTTCGTCTCCCGCTCATATGACCTGCCGGAAACCACCAGCGAAGCCGAGTTGCTGACCCTTATCGACACCCTGAACGCTGACAAAACTATTGACGGTATTTTAGTGCAACTGCCGCTTCCGGCGGGTATCGATAATGTGAAAGTGCTGGAACGCATCGCGCCCGATAAAGACGTCGACGGTTTTCACCCGTATAATGTGGGCCGCCTTTGCCAGCGCGCGCCGCGCCTGCGCCCTTGTACGCCGCGTGGTATCGTCACGCTGCTTGAGCGCTACAACATCGACACCTATGGGCTGAATGCCGTCGTTATCGGCGCATCCAACATTGTCGGTCGCCCGATGAGCATGGAGCTGCTGCTGGCGGGCTGTACCACCACCGTGACTCACCGCTTCACCAAAAATCTGCGTCACCATGTCGAGAATGCCGACCTGCTGATCGTCGCCGTCGGTAAACCGGGCTTTATTCCGGGCGACTGGATCAAAGAAGGCGCGATCGTTATGGATGTCGGCATTAACCGTCTGGAAAATGGCAAAGTGGTGGGCGATGTTGTTTTTGAAGATGCGGCAAAACGCGCATCTTACATTACGCCGGTTCCGGGCGGCGTCGGCCCGATGACCGTTGCAACACTTATCCAGAATACGCTTCAGGCCTGTGAAGAGTATCACGACGTCGAGGAAGCATAATGGCCACATTCTCTTTAGGAAAACACCCATACGTTGAACTGTGCGACTTACTGAAACTGGAAGGCTGGACCGAAAGCGGCGCGCAGGCGAAAATCGTCATCGCCGATGGTCAGGTGAAAGTTGACGGCGCGGTTGAAACGCGCAAACGCTGCAAAATCGTCGCCGGGCAAACGGTGAGCTTTGCGGGGCAGAGCATTACTGTTACCCCTTAATTTTTTAAGGGCTTAGATTGCTGGCAACATGCGCGCTGTTCTTGCCGGATGCGGCGTAAACGCCTTATCCGGCCTACAAAATCTTGCAAATTCAATACATTGCTGGCAACGTGCGTGCTGTTGTTGCCGGATGCGGCGTAAACGCCTTATCCGGCCTACAACATCTCGCAAATTCAATACATTGCTGGCAACGTGCGCGCTGTTGTTGCCGGATGCGGCGTAAACGCCTTATCCGGCCTACAACATCTCGCAAATTCAATATATTGCTGACAACGTGCGCGCTGTTGTTGCCGGATGCGGCGTAAACGCCTTATCCGGCCTACAAAATCATGCAAATGCAATATATTGCAGAGACCGCGTAGGCCTGATAAGCGAAGCGCCATCAGGCAAAAAACAGAAGGGAGCCGAATGGCTCCCTTCTGTACTTCCGGCCTTACCAGCCGTATTTCACGCCCAGCATCCCCTGGGTGTCGCTGTAGCCCTTGTCGCCCAGCTGCACGCCCATGTTGCCCCACACGCTCAGGTTTTGACTCAGCTTTCCTTCCACGCCCGTGCGCACTTCGCCCAGATTACGCGAGCCGTCGCGGCTGACGCGTACCCCGTCCATCCGCACGCCGTAGGTTTCACTGTTGTAAATCCAGTTCGCCTCCACGTACGGCTGGAACTCGCGGCCTTTCCCTTCATCCAGCTTATTATGGCTGTTGAGGTAGGTCTTCACGCCCAGACGCGCCTGCACGTTGCCATCGCCTTCGCTGCGGATACGCGTGCCGTCATGACGGGTGTGCGCATCGTCCTTCACGCCCATCCACGTCACCTGCGCCTGCGGCTGTACGTACCAGCTGTTCAGCGTGCCCGCGCTGCCGCTGAACTCGCCCGCCTTCAGCGTATAGCCCGCTTCCAACGAGGCCGTCAGCCCCTTCGACCGGTAGTCGTCGCGCTCGCGGTTGTCCGACTCCACGCTGTTATCGAACCAGCTGTACAGCAGCCAGCTGTCCACGTACGCCCCGCTGCGGTCGGCTTCGTTCTGGTACCACGTGCCGTACACCCCGGCGCTGTAGCCGCTGATGCGCCCGTCAGAGTCATAGCCCGCCCGGTCGCTGCGGGTGTGGCTGTGCGCGTTGGCGTAGCCGCCCATCACGCCCAGATGGAAGCGGTCCTGCCCGCTGGCGCTCCACTGCGCCACTTCCCCGCCCACCTGTAACACGTAGCGGTTGCTCTGCGTTTTCAGCTGACCGTCGCCCGCCTGCGAACGCTCATGCCCGCCGACGTGGCGCATCCACAGGCTGCCCGCGAAGCTGTCCTCGTCATGCAGCCCTTCCGTGTACTGCGGCTCGCCCAGGCGGTCGTGCAGACGGTGCGTGAAGAAGTTGTTGGCCGTCGCCAGGTTGCTGATGTAGCTTCCCGCCTCCGGGCGCAGCACCGATGGGCCGGTCGGGTCGACAACCGGTGGCTGTGCCGGGGCAACAGGATCTATCGGCTCCACAGGGTCAACGGGGTCCACAGGATCTACCGGAGTCACAGGTTCCACCGGGTCAACCGGATCTACCGGCGTTACTGGATCCACTGGGTCAACCGGGTCGACTGGGTCTACAGGATCAACAGGGTCGATGGGTTTCACCGGGTCAACCGGCGGTGTGCCCGTCCACTTACTGGTCAGATACCAGTTCGCGGCGTTATCGCCCTGCCCTTTCGCCAGGGTGTAAACCCACGCGCCCGCTTCCACCGTCCCGGTGGTCAGGGCGAAGTTACCCGCCGAGTTGCCGCCCACGCTCACCAGTTCAATACCGTTGGTCGTCTGCGCCCCAAGGCCGCCGACGTTGTTCACCTGCACGCGGGTGCTCCCCGCCGTATCGCCCTTCACCGTCAGTTTATCGGTGGCCGACTGGTCATCGCCCAGCTCGGTATTGAAGGCCATCAGGCCGTTATTGCCCGTGTAGTTGCCGTTCACCACCAGCTGGTTACCCGGCTGTGCGCCAGGCTGGTTCATCAGCACCGTGCCGCCGTTATTCAGGTTGCCGCCCACCGTGGTCTGCGCCACCGCCAGCGTGCCGCCCTGGCGGATATCCATATCCCCCGCCGTACTGCCGAAGCCCGAGAGCATCGCCCCGTTGTGAATATTCACCTGCTGACTCGCCATCGCCACCGCGCCGTCTGCATCCGCCCCGAGCGCCAGTTCGCCGCCGGAAATATCTGTGGTGCCGGTGTACGCCTCCGAATCCGCCGTTAACGTCAGCGTACCGCTGCCCTGTTTATTCAGGTTACCGCTGCCGGAGACCGCATGGCTCAGCGTCCAGTCGCTGTCGGTCGCGACCGTCAGCAGCCCGTTGTCCGTCACGCTCGCCGTACCGAGGGTCGCCGCGTCCGTAACCGTCATGGCGCTGTCCGCATCGAT
>CAJYVI010000004.1 GCA_913778145.1 uncultured Pseudocitrobacter sp. | reverse complement strand
ACGAGCGCCAGTGCGACGTGTTCCTCAACCCGAACGATCCGGCGGTGATTGAGGAAGCTCTGAAGCAGGGTATTCCGCAGAACGTGATTGACGCCGCCCAGCGTTCCCCGGTCTACAAAATGGCGATGGACTGGAAGCTGGCCCTGCCGCTGCATCCGGAATATCGCACCCTGCCGATGGTCTGGTACGTGCCGCCGCTGTCACCGATACAGTCCGTTGCCGACGCTGGTGGCCTTCCGCGCAATGGCGGCGTGTTGCCTGCCGTGGAAACCCTGCGCATTCCAGTGCAATACCTCGCCAATATGTTGAGCGCAGGCGATACCGGCCCGGTACTGCGCGCCCTGAAACGCATGATGGCGATGCGCCATTACAAACGTTCGCAAACCGTCGAAGGCGTTACCGATACCCGCGCGATTGAAGAAGTGGGACTCAGCGTGGAACAGGTCGAAGAGATGTACCGTTATCTGGCAATCGCTAACTACGAAGATCGCTTTGTGATCCCGACCAGCCACCGCGAGCTGGCGGAAGATGCCTTCCCGGAACGCAACGGCTGCGGCTTTACTTTCGGCGACGGCTGTCACGGTTCAGACACCAAATTCAATCTGTTCAACAGCCAGCGAATCGACGCCATCAACATCACGGAAGTGCGTGAAAAAGCGGAGGGAGAGTGATGCAAATATTGAAGGTGATCGGCCTGCTGCTGGAGTATCCGGATGAAGTGTGCTGGGAGAATCGCGACGAGCTGATAAATCTGGTGGAACGCGATGCACCGATGCTGCTGCCGTTTGTGGTGAAGCACCTCAGCGTGCCGCTGCTCGATAAGCAGGCGGAATGGTGCGAGTTTTTTGAACGCGGTCGCGCCACCTCGCTGCTGCTGTTTGAGCACGTGCATGCGGAATCGCGCGATCGGGGCCAGGCAATGGTCGATTTAATGGCTCAGTATGAAAAAGCCGGGCTGCAGATCGATTGTCGCGAACTGCCGGATTATCTGCCGCTGTACCTGGAATATCTCAGCGTCCTTCCTCCCCACGACGCGCAGGAGGGATTACAGAACGTCGCGCCGATTCTGGCGCTGCTGGGCGGGCGCCTTAAACAGCGAGAAGCGCCGTGGTATCAGATTTTTGATGCCCTGCTGATTATCGCTAATACCTCACTTTCAAGTGACAGTGTCACAAAACAGGTGGCGGGTGAACCGCGCGACGACACCCGACAGGCGCTTGATGCAGTCTGGGAAGAGGAGCAGGTGAAATTTATCGAAGATAATGCCACCAGCTGTGACAGTTCCCCGCTGCAAAGCTATCAACGACGCTTTAGCCAGGACGTTGCCCCGCAGTACGTCGACGTCCGTGCCGGAGGCCCGAAATGATCCAGTTTCTCAACGTCTTCTTTTATGACATCTACCCCTATATTTGCGGCACGGTATTTTTACTCGGCAGTTGGGTGCGTTATGACTACGGTCAGTATACGTGGCGCGCCTCGTCCAGCCAGATGCTCGACAAACGTGGGATGGTGTTGTGGTCGAATCTGTTCCACGTCGGTATTCTGGGGATCTTCTTCGGTCACCTGTTCGGGATGCTAACGCCCCACTGGATGTACGCCTGGTTCCTGCCGATTGCGGTAAAACAGCAAATGGCGATGATCCTCGGCGGTGTCTGCGGCGTGCTCACACTGGTAGGCGGTGCGGGCCTTCTGGTGCGCCGTCTCACCAACCCACGCGTGCGCGCCACCTCCAGCACCGCTGATATCCTGATCCTCAGCATTTTACTGATTCAGTGCATTCTTGGGCTGACGACCATTCCGTTCTCGGCACAGCATCCGGACGGCAGCGAAATGCTGAAGCTGGTCGGCTGGGCGCAGAGCGTGGTGACCTTCCAGGGCGGTGCGTCCACGCACCTGGACGGCGTAGCGATTATTTACCGCATTCACCTTGTGCTGGGGATGACCATCTTCCTGCTCTTCCCGTTCACCCGCCTGGTGCATGTGTGGAGCGCGCCAATTGAGTATGTGACGCGGCGCTATCAGGTGGTTCGGTCACGTCGATAAACGTTAGAAATGCCCGGTGGCGCTTGCGCTTGCCGGGCATGGTATCGTTCATCAGATACTTATTGCGCTACTGGCTTTACTCTTACCCGCGCAAAGACAATCACCATCGCGCTCAACAGCAAAATCCCACTCCCCATGAATACGCCGCTGGCACCGTTGAGATCAAACACCAGGCCACCGCCCGCCGCGCCCGCGCTAATCGCCAGTTGGATGGATGCTACCAGTAATCCCCCTGCGCTCTCCGCTTCATCGGGAATGGTCGTGGCAAGCCATGTCGACCAGCCTACCGGCACCAGGCCAAAGGCAAAGCCCCACATCGCCACCAGCAGTGCATCGAGTAACACCATATGACCAAATATCACCATCAGCAGCGCCAGGAAGCTCATCACAAATGGCACCAACGCCAGCGTCAAATGTAAGTTTCGGCTGAGCAAATAACCCGCAACCGACGTCCCGATAAAATTCGCCACGCCGAAGCCAAGCAATATCAACGAAACGCCCTCCACGCTGGTTTGCGCTACGGTTTCCAGAAACGGTCGTAAATAAGTGAAGAAAGCAAAATGACCGCTAAAAATTAAAATGGTGGCGAACATCCCGCCTAACATGCCAGGGCGAGCCAGCACTTTAAACAGCGTGGCAAAGCTGCCCACGCTTTGCGGACGCATGGAGGGCAACACCCAAAGTTGCCAGAGCAGCGCCACAACGCTCGGCGCCGCGCAAAGAATGAAGACATTGCGCCAGCCAATCAGTCCACCAAGGTAGCTGCCGAGCGGCGCTGCCACGACGGTTGCGATAGAAACCGCGCTAAAAATGATCGCCAGCGCCTTCGGTACCATCGCAGCGGGCACCAGTCGCATCGCGGTCGCCGTCGACATGGACCAGAAGCCGCCAATCGCAATACCCAGCAGTAAGCGACCTAATAACAAGACGTTAAGCGATGGCGCAAACGCCACCATCAGGCTGGAGATAATTTGTAAAACAGAGAAGAACATTAACACCCAGCGGCGGTCGATATTTTTGGTCGCAGGCGTAATCAACAACCCGGTCACCAGCGCAATTAAGGCCGTCGCCGTCACCGCCTGCCCGGCCATCCCCTCGCTGACGTTCAGGCTCGCCGCCATGGGCGTCAACAGGCTGGCGGGCAAAAACTCCGCCACGATTAAGCCAAAGACACCCAGCGCCAGTGCATAGACCGCCCGCCAGGCCGGTTTGGTTTTGTCCAGACCGGCTTCAGCTGCAATGCATGTGCTCATAAACATCTCTCCAGAATAATTAACAAATTTTCGACAAGATTAGGAAATCCTCATCAGACGATCTATGATGGAAACCCCTTTACTCTTGATAATTCGTCCGGGAGTGGTGTTATGACGCTTCAGCATCTCGATCTCACCAGTGAACTGCTGGCAGGCATGCGTCTCTCTGGCGTCAGCTACCGCCGTATTGAGAGCGGCCGACCGTTTGGCGTGGAATTCAGCGCTGTTGCGGGCAAAGCGCAGTTTCATTTCATCAGTCGTGGGCCGGTGCTGTTACGCACCGCAGGCGGGCAACAATTCCTGCTGGAGAGCGGCGATGCGCTGTTTATTCCGAAAGGTACGGGTCATTTCCTGCTCTCAGATGAGCGCGCCACATCAATTAATGTTCAGGATCTGCCGACAACGCCTGTCTGCTCCACCGTATGCTGTGTCAAAAATGGCTGTGATACGGCGGCGGATGAAAGCGCGATTATCTTCAGCGGATGCATGGATTTTGAACTTGGCGGCATGCAGCCGCTGGTAAAAGCCATGCCGGAAGTGATGTTGGTAAGCCGCTTGCTGACGACATGGCCGGAAATTCACCCGTTGCTTACCGCCATGGAACGCGAATCCCTCACGCGTCAGGCGGGATACGCGGGGATTCTTGCACGCCTTGCGGATGTCGTGGCCGCGCTTATCGTACGCGGTTGGGTAGAGAGCGGCTGTGGAAGTGCAACCGGATGGGTTCAGGTACTACGGGATCCAAAACTGGGACGCGCGATCCACGCGATGCATACGCAGCCAGGCAACAGCTGGAAAGTTGAAGACCTGGCGCGAGAAGCAGGCGTCTCACGCTCAATTTTTGCCGAACGCTTTCTGGCCGCCACCGGAACCACGCCCGCTCGTTATCTGACAGAACTGCGAATGCGGTTGGCAATGCAGTATATCGCCGATGAAGGCGCTGCTCTTGAGCAGGTGGCTTACCGACTTGGCTACAGTTCACTCGCTGCGTTCAGCCGCGCCTTCAAACGTATCACCGGTAAAGCGCCGGGCGCGGTACGCCAGACGCCGCGAGGAGAAGTCGCATAATGCTTACTTCCCCGCCTCCGGATGTGTATCAAACGCCGCCATCACCGCTGCCAGCTCAGCTTCACTGAATCCATGGCGCGGATCATCGACGCCTAATCCAAATCGACTTTGCAGCGTTTCATAAAGTGCAGACACATCGGCAAGCCGCGTTTTTTCAATCACATGCCCTTTATCCCAATGGGTAAAACTGAAGTTGGTTAAGGTGAGTTTTCCGCCCTCGGGCAGATGACGACACATCAGCAGATGGTGACGAAAATGTGATTGCGGCCAGTGCGCGGACCAGAAATTGCCCATTACATGATCGGCGAAATACTGCTTATCGAGCGTGAAAATGTACATCGATTGCCAGTGCTCATGATGTCTGAACTGCAGCGTCCAGTTCATACCCTCACGCAACAGACGATAGTCGCCGTGTGGCGTGACTTGTTCAAGGTCGGCTTGCAAACGAATCGGCGCGGTGAGTGTCTGGCCGCCAAAACCCACGTCGGCTATCCAGCGTTCGCCTTCCACGTCGACCAGCAATAAGCGATGCGTTCTCGGCGGAAGCTGCGGCGGATTGGCCAACACAACGCGCCCGAGCAGGCTGCGTACGGTAAAACCGAGTTCATGCAGCGCCCGCTCCAGCAGGCCATTCTGCTCAAAGCAATACCCGCCACGGCGGGCGGTAATCAGTTTGTCCTGCAAGGATTGATCGTCCAACTGCATTTCACGCGGCAGTAAAACATCAATGTTTTCAAAAGGAATGGCACAGTTGTGCAGCAGATGCAGTTTACGCAACGTCTCGACGGTGGTTTCAGGCGTCCCTTCCCAACCAAGTCGGGAGAAATAAGCGTGCAAAAATGGCGTCATAAGTCATTCCTTATTATTCAGTGCAGTACTTATAACCCATTTTTGCTCTTCTATTGGCGTTTTTGTGCGATGGTTTACCTCATATCAGAATGCAATCGTTTCACCGTCGTCGGGTGCGCTGACAAATGCATCGATTTCATTGATACGCGCATATTCCAGTAGTTCTTTACGGGTTAACAGGCAGTGATTAATCGCTTCCATATGGGTAGCCACAATGTGGGCATCCGGTACGATAAGATGCGCGCGAATAAGATCTTCGGCACGAAAAATAATCGGGCCGTATTTTAAGATATGCGCCCAGCCGGTATTCATAATGACGACGCCAGGCTGGTAGCGACGCAGGTTATCCGCAACCGGCTCAACCCAAATAGTGTCACCAATGAGGTAGAGCGTTTTCTCTGACGGATGGCGGAAGACTACGCCGCAGGCGTCACCCATTCGCTCACCGACCGCGGCATCGGCATAAGCGGCATCCGAACCGTGTTGCCCCTCGGTTTTAATCAGCGCAATATCACCGTACATAGAATGTTCAGATAATACCGACAGATGCGTAAAACCCTGCGAGGTTAATAATGCGTGGTCGCGTTCATTCTGCACATAAATAAGCTTATCTTTTGGAATCAGCTTAACCGCTGCGTCATCCCAGTGATCCGGATGCGTGTGGGTCACAATGATCGCATCCACTGCGAGCAGCGTGTCGATATCAAACGGTAACTCGACCATCGGCACGCGAATATGCGATCGGACACAGCCTGCGTAGCCTGGATAGGCGTCTTTCTTTGTCAGCAGCGGATCGATAAGAAACGACTTACCGGCAAAATGGATAATCTGGGTTGCGTTGCGCACCTGGGTAATTTTCATCTCAGTACTCCTGACGTGTTCAGATGGCACCAGTATGGCGGCTGTCGCCATTGTGCAAAATAGGCCTGATTGACAAACATCGATGGAATTGAGCCACTTTTTATCGACAGTGGCGATTCACCCGGTACGCACTTGCTTTATGCGGGAGATACGACATAAATATTATGATGTACAACCGTTTAACTGGACACCCTATGAGCCATTTCCGCCCTGTTGAGTTAAGACATGCCAGCCGTATACTGAATCATGGCCCGACGATCCTTATCACCAGCAAGGACGAAAAAAGCGGCCGCCGCAATGTGATGGCAGCCGCGTGGTCAATGCCCGTAGAGTTTGATCCGCCGCGTATTGCTATCGTGGTCGATAAAAGCGCATGGTCGCGCGAACTTATCGAGCGTAACGGCACCTTCGGCATCGTGGTGCCGGGCGTCGCCGCCACCAACTGGACCTACGCCGTTGGCAGCATCTCCGGGCGAGATGAGGACAAATTTAATAGCTACGGCATCCCAACTGTTAACGGTCCGGTTTTGGGGTTGCCGATGATTGAGGAAAAGTGTCTGGCATGGATGGAGTGTCGCCTGCTGCCGGAAATCAATGCCGCCGAGAAATACGACACTTTATTCGGCGAAGTGGTCTCAGCTGCCGCTGATGGCAACGCGTTTATTGAAGGGCGCTGGCTGTTTGACGATGATAAGCGCAATACGCTGCATCATCTTGGCGCGGGAACGTTCGTTACCAGCGGGAAGCTGGTACGCGCGCTGGATTAACATGCAGAACATTGCACCGGGTAGCCGCTGCCACCCGGCGAAGCATTACATGCTGTAACCCGGCTTTTTGATAAGCTCATCCATGTGCGGGCCAATCTGGCTGTCCCAGACGGCTTTCCATGCTTCCGGCTGAACCTGCGTCCAGGCG
>CAJYVI010000003.1 GCA_913778145.1 uncultured Pseudocitrobacter sp. | reverse complement strand
CCGAACCGTAGGCCGGATAAGGCGCAGCCGCCATCCGGCAAAAAAACAGCACCGAACCGTAGGCCGGATAAGGCGCAGCCGCCATCCGGCAATACCACAGGATATCGCTATGTTCGATAAACAAACTCACGCCCTGATCGCCCAGCGTCTGGATCAGGCAGAAAAACAGCGCGAACAGATCCGCGCGATCTCGCTGGATTACCCGGAGATCACCATCGAAGACGCCTACGCGGTGCAGCGCGAATGGGTCCGACTGAAAATCGCCGAAGGCCGTACGCTGAAAGGCCACAAAATAGGCCTGACCTCGAAAGCGATGCAGGCCAGCTCACAGATCAGCGAACCGGATTACGGCGCGCTGCTGGACGACATGTTCTTCCACGATGGCAGCGATATCCCGACCGATCGCTTTATCGTGCCGCGCATTGAAGTGGAGCTGGCTTTTGTGCTGGCAAAACCGCTGCGTGGGCCAAACTGCACACTGTTCGACGTTTACAACGCCACGGATTATGTGGTCCCGGCGCTGGAGCTGATCGACGCCCGCTGCCACAACATCGACCCTGAAACCCAGCGCCCGCGCAAAGTGTTCGACACCATTTCCGATAACGCCGCCAACGCCGGGGTGATCCTCGGTGGTCGACCCATTAAGCCCGATGAGCTGGATCTGCGTTGGATCTCCGCCCTGCTTTACCGCAATGGCGTGATTGAAGAAACCGGCGTCGCCGCAGGTGTGCTCAATCACCCGGCAAACGGCGTGGCCTGGCTGGCGAACAAACTCGCACCGTATGACGTACAACTGGAAGCCGGGCAAATCATACTCGGCGGTTCGTTCACCCGCCCGGTTCCGGCACGCAAGGGCGACACTTTCCACGTTGACTACGGCAACATGGGTTCCATTAGCTGCCGTTTTGTTTGAGGAGAGAACCATGGAAAACACCTTTAAAGCGGCGCTGAAAGCGGGTCGTCCACAAATCGGTTTATGGCTCGGGCTGAGCAGCAGCTACAGCGCAGAGTTACTGGCCGGAGCAGGATTCGACTGGTTGTTGATCGACGGTGAACACGCGCCGAACAACGTGCAAACCGTGCTCACACAACTTCAGGCGATTGCGCCCTACCCCAGCCAGCCGGTGGTGCGCCCGTCGTGGAACGACCCGGTGCAGATAAAGCAGCTGCTGGATGTCGGCACGCAAACTCTGCTGGTGCCGATGGTGCAAAACGCCGATGAAGCCCGTGAGGCGGTACGCGCCACCCGTTATCCCCCCGCCGGTATTCGCGGTGTGGGCAGTGCGCTGGCCCGCGCTTCGCGCTGGAATCGCATTCCTGATTACCTGCAAAAAGCCAACGATCAAATGTGCGTGCTGGTGCAAATCGAAACGCGTGAGGCAATGAAAAATCTGCCGCAGATCCTGAATGTGGAAGGGGTAGACGGCGTATTTATCGGCCCTGCGGACCTGAGCGCTGATATGGGTTATGCCGGTAATCCGCAGCACCCGGAAGTGCAGGCCGTGATTGAGCAGGCGATCGTACAGATCCGCGAAGCGGGTAAGGCGCCGGGGATTTTGACAGCCAATGAGCCACTGGCAAAACGCTATCTGGAACTGGGCGCGCTGTTTGTCGCCGTCGGCGTCGATACCACCCTGCTCGCCCGCGCCGCCGAAGCGCTGGCCGCCCGGTTTGGCGCGCAGACCACCGCCATTAAGCCCGGCGTGTATTAACGCCGGATGCGCTGCGCTTATCCGGCCTACACGCACCAAACCGTAGGCCGAATAAGGCGTTTACGCCGCCATCCGGCAAACAGCAACACCAAACCGTAGGCCGGATAAGGCGTTTACGCCGCCATCCGGCAAACAGCCGCACCAAACCGTAGGCCGGATAAGGCGTTTACGCCGCCCTCCGGCAAAAAACTGTTGTCGTACCCTACAAAAATCCCCTTAGAGGAATAGCCATGAGCGACACATCATCTGCACTGCCAAACCCCGCGGACGCGCATAAATCGCTAACCGCTGGCCAGCAGGCGGTCATCAACAAACTCTTCCGCCGCCTGATCGTCTTTCTGTTCGTGCTGTTTATCTTTTCGTTTCTTGATCGCATCAACATCGGTTTTGCCGGGCTAACGATGGGGCGCGATCTCGGCCTGAGCGCCACCATGTTCGGCCTTGCCACTACCCTGTTTTACGCCGCCTACGTAATTTTCGGCATTCCGAGCAACATCATGCTGGGGATTGTCGGCGCGCGCCGCTGGATCGCCACCATCATGGTGCTGTGGGGCATCGCTTCCACCGCAACAATGTTCGCCACCGGCCCCACCAGCCTGTATGTGCTGCGTATTCTGGTCGGCATCACCGAAGCCGGCTTTCTGCCGGGCATTCTGCTTTATCTCACCTATTGGTTCCCGGCCTATTTCCGCGCCCGCGCCAACGCCTTATTTATGGTGGCAATGCCGGTAACAACCGCGCTTGGTTCGATGGTTTCCGGGTACATCCTGGCGCTGGACGGCGTCATGGCGCTGAAAGGCTGGCAGTGGCTGTTCCTTCTGGAAGGCTTCCCATCGCTGCTGCTGGGTATCATGGTGTGGTTCTATCTTGATGATTCTCCGGACAAAGCCAAATGGCTGACCGCTGAGGATAAGCAAAATCTTCAGCAGATGATGGATAACGATCGCCTGACGCTGGTTCAGCCGGAAGGGGCAATCAGCCACCATGCCGCACAGCAGCGCAGCCTGTGGCGCGAAATTTTCACGCCAATCGTGCTGATGTACACCCTCGCCTACTTCTGCCTAACCAACACCTTAAGCGCCATCAGCATCTGGACGCCGCAGATCCTGCAAAGCTTCAACCAGGCGAGCAGCAATATCACCATCGGCCTGCTTGCCGCCGTACCGCAGATTTGCACCATTCTGGGGATGATCTACTGGAGCCGTCATTCAGATAAACATCAGGAGCGTAAACATCATACCGCCCTGCCGTTCCTGTTTGCCGCCGCGGGCTGGCTACTGGCTTCCGCTACCGATCACAACCTGATCCAGCTTTTGGGGATCGTGATGGCCTCGACCGGATCGTTCAGCGCGATGGCCATTTTCTGGACTACACCGGATCAATCAATCAGCCTGCGCGCCAGGGCGGTCGGTATAGCGGTGATCAACGCCACCGGCAATATTGGCTCGGCGCTCAGCCCGTTTATGATCGGCTGGCTGAAAGATTTAACCGGCAGCTTTAACAGCGGCCTGTGGTTTGTGGCGTCGCTGCTGATGATTGGATCGGTGATTATCTGGGCGATCCCGATGAAATCGTCTCGCCCGCGCGCCACGCCGTAAGGAGCCTGCATGTGCGAGAACCCGATCTATAACATCGATATCAGCACCGAATACGATGAAAGCCTGGGGACAGATGATGTGCATTATCAGTCGTTTGCGCGGATGGCGGCTTTCTTTGGCCGCGATATGCAGGCCCATCGCCACGAACACTATTTCCAGATGCACTTCCTGCTGACCGGGCAGATCGAGCTTCAGCTTGACGATCATCGCTACTCGGTAGAAGCGCCGCTGTTTGTGCTGACGCCGCCGTCGGTGCCGCACGCGTTTATCACCGAGTCGGACGCTGACGGGCATGTGCTGACGGTGCATGAGGATTTAATCTGGCCGCTGCTGGAGGTGCTTTATCCCGGCACGCGGGAAACCTTCGGTCTGCCGGGGATCTGCCTGTCGCTGGCGGATAAACCGGATGAACTGGCGGCGCTGGAACATTACTGGCGGCTGATCGAACGGGAGTCGGTGGAGCAACTGCCGGGCCGCGAACATACGCTTACGCTGCTGGCGCAGGCGGTGTTTACTCTGCTGCTGCGTAACGCCCGCCTCGACGACCACGCCGCCAACGGCATGCGCGGCGAACTAAAACTGTTCCAGCGCTTCAACCTGATGATCGACAGCCACTTCCACCAGCACTGGACGGTACCGGATTACGCCTGTGAGCTGCACATCACCGAATCCCGGCTCACCGATATCTGCCGCCGCTTCGCCAACCGCCCGCCGAAACGGCTGATTTTCGACAGGCAACTGCGCGAGGCGAAGCGGCTACTGCTTTTCTCTGACAGCGCGGTAAACAATATTGCCTGGCAACTGGGGTTTAAAGATCCCGCCTACTTCGCACGATTTTTCAACCGGTTGGTGGGATGTTCGCCCAGCGTTTACCGGGCGAGGAAAGTGCCGGTGTCGTGAGTGTTTTCCCCTCATCCCGGCCCTCTCCCGCAGGGAGAGGGTGAAAAGCGCACTCACATTCACATTGGGCACAATCTATCCCCTCTCCCTGTGGGAGAGGGCTAGGGTGAGGGCCCGATCACAAAACCTTCACCTCCCCGAAAAGTACCCGCCATTGACCCAAAAGTCTCTTCACGAATACCAGTCTAACCGCTTCAATTAAACAACAAAAACAAAACACAAATTTAACATTAAAGTCAGTAACGCTCGTTGGCGTTGGCTTTCCATCCGATTACAAAAAGAGAGTCTGATTATGAAACCTGAAGATTTCCGCGCCAGTACCCAGCGTCCGTTTATCGGTGAAGAGTACCTGAAGAGTTTGCAGGATGGCCGTGAAATATACATCTACGGCGAGCGTGTGAAGGATGTCACTACTCATCCGGCGTTCCGTAACGCGGCGGCATCCGTGGCGCAGTTGTACGACGCGCTGCACAAACCAGAGATGCAGGATTCCTTATGCTGGAACACCGACACCGGCAGTGGCGGTTATACCCACAAATTCTTCCGCGTGGCGAAAAGCCCGGACGACCTGCGCCAGCAGCGCGACGCCATCGCCGAGTGGTCACGCCTGAGCTACGGCTGGATGGGCCGCACACCGGATTACAAAGCCGCTTTCGGCTGTGCGCTGGGCGCCAACCCAGGCTTCTACGGCCAGTTTGAGCAGAACGCCCGCAACTGGTACTCGCGCATTCAGGAAACCGGCCTGTACTTCAACCACGCTATCGTTAACCCGCCGATCGATCGCCATTTGCCGACCGATCAGGTGAAAGACGTCTACATCAAGCTGGAAAAAGAGACCGATGCCGGGATCGTGGTCAGCGGCGCAAAAGTCGTCGCCACCAACTCGGCGCTGACCCACTACAACATGATTGGCTTCGGCTCGGCACAGGTGATGGGCGAAAATCCGGACTTCGCGCTGATGTTCGTCGCGCCAATGGACGCCGATGGCGTGAAGTTAATCTCCCGTGCGTCCTATGAAATGGTCGCAGGTGCCACCGGCTCCCCGTACGACTACCCGCTCTCCAGCCGCTTCGATGAGAACGATGCGATCCTGGTGATGGATAACGTGCTGATCCCGTGGGAAAACGTGCTGATCTATCGCGATTTCGATCGCTGCCGTCGCTGGACGATGGAAGGTGGTTTCGCCCGTATGTATCCGTTGCAGGCCTGCGTGCGCCTGGCGGTGAAGCTCGACTTTATTACCGCGCTACTGAAAAAATCCCTCGAATGTACCGGCACCCTGGAGTTCCGCGGCGTGCAGGCGGATCTCGGGGAAGTGGTAGCCTGGCGCAACACCTTCTGGGCGCTGAGTGATTCCATGTGTTCAGAAGCCACACCGTGGGTGAACGGCGCGTATCTGCCGGATCACGCCGCGCTGCAAACCTACCGCGTGATGGCTCCGATGGCCTACGCGAAGATCAAAAATATTATCGAGCGTAACGTCACCAGCGGGCTGATCTACCTGCCGTCGAGCGCGCGCGATCTGAATAACCCGCAGATCGATCAGTACCTGGCGAAATACGTACGCGGATCGAACGGTATGGATCACGTTCAGCGCATCAAGATCCTCAAACTGATGTGGGATGCGATCGGCAGCGAGTTCGGCGGGCGTCATGAGCTTTACGAGATCAACTATTCCGGCAGCCAGGATGAGATTCGCCTGCAATGTCTGCGTCAGGCGCAGACCTCCGGCAACATGGACAAAATGATGGCAATGGTCGACCGCTGCCTTTCCGAGTACGACCAACATGGCTGGACCGTGCCGCACCTGCACAACAACGCTGATATCAACATGTTAGACAAGCTGCTGAAGTAACGCAGCGGGAGACCACCATGCAAGTATATGAACAACGTTTGCGCTTTCGCGATGCTATGTCCAGCCTGTCGGCGGCGGTGAATATCGTTACCACCGAAGGCGAGGCGGGTCGCTGCGGGATAACCGCCACCGCCGTGTGCTCGGTTACCGATACGCCGCCATCGGTGATGGTGTGTATCAACGCCAACAGCGCGATGAACCCGGTATTCCAGGGCAACGGTAAGCTGTGCGTCAACGTCCTCAACCACGAACAGGAGCTGATGGCGCGCCACTTCGCCGGGATGACAGGCATGGCGATGGAAGAGCGCTTTACCCTCTCCTGCTGGCAAAAAGGACCGCTGGCGCAGCCGGTGCTGAAGGGCGCGCTGGCAAGCCTGGAAGGCGAAATAAGCCAGGTGCAGACCATCGGCACGCATCTGGTGTATCTGGTGGAGATCAAGAACATTATCCTCAGCGATGAGGGGCATGGGCTGATTTACTTCAAGCGCCGTTTTCATCCGGTGATGATGGAGATGGAGGTGGCGGTGTAAAACCGACACCCTCACCCCGCCCTCTCCCTGAGGGAGAGGGAGAAAACCAGCGCAGGACTCAAACCCGGGAGCAACCGATTCCCTCTCCCTCTGGGAGTGTACGGTCCGGGGACATGGTAGACAGGTGTTCGGGGACATGGTGAACACTTTTTAACATCCTTTACCCATGGAGATCGACCTTTTCTTCAGGTCGATCTCCCCCACTTTTGTACTGTACC
>CAJYVI010000002.1 GCA_913778145.1 uncultured Pseudocitrobacter sp. | reverse complement strand
GCTGGCGTGTATGAACGCGTCACCGTGCGTCCGTACAAAAAAGTATTCTGAAGCCAGTAAAACATCGGGCACCGCAAGCGGTGCCCTTTTGCCATTAAAGATCGTAAATGGCATACAGCAAGCAATTACGCTGTCGCCCGACCAGGCACTTTCTGATGGAGTGGATACGCATATTACGGCGCGACTGCGCTTCCAGCCAACGAGCTTTGCGGCGACTCGCCTGACGTAACATCCGCCAGCGCCCCACTTCCGGTCTACTACGCTTCATTTCTACCGCTCTTATCGAAGAAGAGCCGACATTATACCCCCGAGAAATCGGCTTACCAGCGCTTTTCCCTCGCGTTTTTATTTGCCAGATGAATCTTGATGCGTAAACTCATAACAAACGCTTTCAAAAGGACTTTCTGACTATGACAACCTTTTACACCGTCGTGAGTTGGCTGGCTATTCTGGGGTACTGGTTGTTAATTGCTGGGGTAACGTTGCGTATTCTGATGAAACGCCGCGCGGTTCCTTCGGCAATGGCATGGTTGCTGGTTATCTATATTCTGCCGCTGGTCGGGATTATCGCTTATCTTTCGGTGGGCGAGCTGCATCTCGGTAAACGTCGGGCAGAGCGCGCACGCGCGATGTGGCCCTCTACGGCTAAATGGCTGAACGATCTCAAGGCCTGTAAGCATATTTTCGCCGAAGACAACAGCCCCGTCGCCTCTTCGTTATTTAAGCTTTGTGAACGTCGCCAGGGCATTGCGGGCATGAAGGGGAACCAGCTTCAATTGCTGACCAGTTCTGACGACGTGATGCAGGCGCTGATCCGCGATATCCAGCTGGCTCGCCACAATATTGAGATGGTGTTCTATATCTGGCAACCCGGCGGTATGGCCGATCAGGTTGCGGAGTCGCTGATGGCGGCGGCGCGACGCGGCGTTCACTGCCGATTGATGCTCGACTCGGCGGGTAGCGTTGCCTTCTTCCGCAGCCCGTGGGCGGCGATGATGCGTAATGCCGGCATCGAAGTGGTTGAGGCGCTGAAGGTTAACCTGATGCGTGTCTTTCTCCGACGCATGGATTTACGTCAGCACCGCAAAATGATCATGATCGACAACTATATTGCCTACACCGGCAGTATGAATATGGTCGATCCGCGCTTCTTTAAACAAGACTCTGGCGTGGGTCAGTGGGTTGATTTAATGGCGCGCATGGAAGGCCCGGTCGCCACCGGGATGGGGATCGTTTATTCCTGCGACTGGGAAATCGAAACCGGCAAACGCATTTTGCCGCCACCGCCTGATACCAACATTATGCCGTTTGAAGAGGCCAGCGGGCACACCATTCATACCATTGCTTCCGGCCCCGGTTTCCCGGAGGATCTGATTCATCAGGCCCTGCTCACCGCAACCTATGCGGCACGTGAATACCTGATTATGACGACCCCTTACTTCGTGCCGAGTGACGACCTGCTGCATGCAATCTGTACCGCCGCGCAGCGCGGTGTGGACGTCAGCATTATCCTGCCGCGCAAGAACGATTCGGTTCTGGTCGGTTGGGCCAGTCGGGCATTCTTTACCGAGCTGCTGGCGGCTGGCGTTAAAATCTATCAGTTTGAAGGCGGCCTGCTGCACACCAAAAGTGTGCTGGTCGATGGCGAATTAAGCCTGGTCGGTACCGTTAATCTGGATATGCGCAGCCTGTGGCTTAACTTCGAAATTACGCTGGTCATCGATGATGCCGGTTTCGGTGGCGATCTCGCGGCGGTGCAGGATGATTATATCTCCCGCTCTCGCCTGCTGGACGCCCGTTTGTGGGTGAAACGCCCGTTCTGGCATCGTATCGCCGAGCGACTGTTTTACTTCTTTAGCCCGTTGCTGTAAAACGTGCCCATCAGATGTTAAACAGGTAATCATCATGGATATGGATTTAAACAATCGCCTGACCGAAGACGAAACGCTCGAACAGGCTTACGATATTTTTCTCGAACTGGCGATGGATAACCTCGATCCCGCTGATGTCATTCTGTTTAACCTACAGTTTGAAGAACGCGGCGGTGCGGAGTTATTCGACCCGTCCGAAGACTGGCAGGATCACGTTGATTTCGATTTGAACCCGGACTTCTTCGCCGAAGTGGTCATTGGCCTTGCCGATACCGACGGTGGCGAAATTAATGATATCTTCGCGCGCGTCCTGTTGTGCCGTGAAAAAGACCACAAGTTGTGCCATATTCTCTGGCGCGAATAAGATGTGTGAAGGGGCAGCCAGCGCTGCCCCTTTTTTTATTCTTCCGGTAGTTTCCCACCACAGGCTTTACAATATTTCGCGGCGGTTTCATGCCCGCTCTGATGACAGTCGGGGCAAATTCTTGCAAGCTGGCGTTTCGCAATTTCACCGCTCATCTGCGAGGTGATAATACCGGTTGGAATCGCGATAACGGAATAACCAATCAAAATCAGCAGTGATGCGACGGCCCGCCCAGGTGCCGTATGGGGCGTGATATCACCGTAGCCCACGGTCGTCACCGTCACAATAGCCCAGTAGACCGATGTACTTAAGGTGGTAAACCCATGCGCCGGGCCTTCAATGCCGTACATTAATGCACCGGCCACCACCATCACAATCGAAATAAAGGCATAGAATAGAATTAGCTGATGCCGCGATTTAACTATCGCGCCCCAGATGCCATTTAAAGCGGGCATCATGCGTAATAACTTCAGAATACGCAGCACGCGGATAACACGCATTGCCCTCCACGCGAAGAGATAGTCAGTGCCTATCTCTGGCCAGAGTATAATCACGTAGAAGGGTAAAATGGTCGCAAGGTCGATAAACCCCCAGAGGCTAAAAACATAACGCGCAGGTTGCGGCCAGCTGAATACACGCAAAAAGTATTCGAGAGTAAAAACCAGCGTGAAGAAGACTTCCATCCACACAAACAGATGCCACTCATCATATGTCAGGTGATAACTGGTTCCGATGCCCGATTCGATAAAAATCACTACCACGCTTAACAGCGCAAATAACCCGCACAGCGCTTCGAAACGACGGGCTGAACGCCGATTATGATCGAACAGTGCGTGATAAACCCGCCGACGATAAGTTTGCATGACCAACACGTTTTAACCTCATAAGAAAAAGGGCTGACAGTTGTCAGCCCTTGCGATTATAACGGGTCTACCTTCAGGCAGGAAACTGCATGCCGGAAGCTGCCCTCCAGCACAGGCCGGGTTTGCGCACACTCCGGCCCGGCAATCGGGCAACGGGTGCGGAAGACGCAGCCCGACGGCGGGTTAATCGGCGACGGCAACTCCCCTTCCAGCAGTTGAATGGTTTTCTGCTTTTCCAGGTCCGGATCGGGAACCGGCACCGCCGACATCAGCGCTTTGGTGTAAGGATGAAGCGGGTTGTGATACACCTCGTCGTAAGTGCCCAACTCCACCGCATGGCCCAGATACATCACCAGCACACGGTCGGAAATGTGCTTCACCACCGCGAGATCGTGGGCAATAAAGATTAACGACAGGCCCATTTCACGCTGCAACTGCTGCAACAGGTTCACTACCTGCGCCTGAATGGACACATCCAGCGCCGAAACGGGTTCATCACAGATAATCAGTTTCGGCTCGAGGATCAGCGCACGCGCAATGCCAATTCGCTGGCACTGGCCGCCGGAGAATTCATGCGGATAGCGGTTGACCAGGTTCGGCAGCAACCCCACTTTCATCATCATCGCTTTCACCCGATCGCGTACTTCCTGGCGCGGCATTTTCGGATGATAGGTGCGCAACGGCTCGGCGATGATTTCACCGATGGTCATACGCGGGTTAAGCGAGGCTAAGGGATCCTGGAAAATCATCTGAATGTCGCTACGCACATCCCGCCATTCATCCGGTTTCATGCCCAGTAAATCTTTCCCCAGCCAGGCCACTCGCCCGTCAGTGGCTTTCACCAGGCCGATAATTGCGCGTGCGAAGGTCGATTTCCCGCAGCCAGACTCCCCGACCACGCCCAGCGTTTCCCCTTCATACAGCCGCAGCGTCACGCCATCAACGGCTTTCAGCGTCTTAGCCGGCTGCCAGAACCACTGTTTGCCATCCTTAATATCAAAGTGAACTTTTAAGTCGGCGATTTCGAGCAGTATTTTTCTTTCTTCGGTGACGGCGTTCATACCAGTTCCCCCACAGGCTTAAAGCAGGCACGTAAGCGACCTGGCGCAAACGTCTCAAGCGGCGGCGCGCTGCTGCAAATTTCCATCGCGTGCGGACAGCGCGGCTGGAACGGACACCCCTTCGGCAGGCGAAGCAGGTTCGGTGGGTTACCCGGTATGGTCAGCAACGATTCGCCTTCCGCATCAAGACGCGGTACCGCATTTAGCAGGCCAATAGAGTAAGGATGGGCAGGATGATAGAAGACATCGCGCGCGTTGCCATATTCCATGGTGCGCCCGGCATACATCACCAGCACTTTATCGCAGATGCCCGCAACCACACCAAGATCGTGAGTAATCATGATGATGGCGGTATTAAATTCACGCTTCAGCTCGTTAAGCAGCGTCATGATTTGCGCCTGCACAGTGACATCCAGCGCCGTGGTAGGTTCATCGGCAATCAGCAACTTAGGCCGACACAGCAGCGCCATCGCAATCATCACGCGCTGGCGCATCCCGCCGGAAAACTCATGCGGATACATCTTCATGCGTTTACGCGCTTCCGGCATTTTTACCGCATCAAGCATTTTAACTGACTCTTCAAATGCTTCGGCTTTGCTCATGCTTTTATGCAGCATCAGCACTTCCATTAACTGCTCACCGACGCGCATGTACGGGTTCAGCGAGGTCATCGGGTCCTGGAAGATCATCGAAATTTGCTCGGCACGCAGTTTATTCAACGCATGTTCCGGCAGGTTAAGGATCTCTTTACCGTTAAAGGTGGCCGAACCGCTAATCCGCCCGTTACCTGCCAGTAACCCCATCAGGGCAAAGGCGGTTTGTGATTTACCGGAACCGGATTCACCGACAATGCCTAATGTTTCCCCGGCGCGAAGGTTAAAGTTGAGGTCATTCACTGCCGTCACATCGCCATCGGGCGTTTTAAACGTCACGCGCAGATCTTTTACATCCAGCAGCAGGCCCGTTTGCGGCGCGTTAGCCGTATCAATTACGCTCATCACGGCTCTCCTTAACGGTCTTTCGGGTCGAGGGCATCACGCAGGCCATCGCCGATAAAGTTGAAACAGAACAGGGTTACCACCAGGAAACCCGCCGGGAACAGCAGCAGCCATGGAGAGACTTCCATCGAGTTGGCGCCATCGCTCAACAATGCGCCCCAACTGCTCAACGGCTCCTGGGTGCCCAGGCCGAGGAAGCTCAGGAAAGATTCAAACAGAATCATGCTCGGCACCAGCAGCGAAGCGTAAACCACCACCACGCCCAGAACGTTTGGCACAATGTGGCGCACCACGATGCTGGCGGTAGAAACACCGCCGACCTGCGCGGCTTCGATAAACTCTTTGCGCTTCAGACTGAGCGTTTGCCCGCGGACAATACGCGCCATATCCAGCCAGGAAACCATGCCGATAGCCACGAAGATCAACAGGATGTTCTGCCCAAAGAAGGTGACCAGCAGGATAACGAAGAACATGAACGGGAAGGAATTAAGGATTTCCAGCAGACGCATCATCACCGAGTCGACTTTGCCACCGAGGTAACCGGACAGCGATCCGTACAGCGTGCCGACGATCACCGCCACCAGCGCCGCAGCAATCCCCACCATCAACGAGATGCGCCCGCCAATTGCCACGCGTACCAACAGGTCTCGCCCGGAGGAGTCAGTACCAAAGTAGTGACCGGATTCCATATCTGGCGCACTCGACATCATTCCCCAGTCCGTATCGAAATAGGAGAACTGTGACAGCATCGGTGCCAGGGTCACGAACAGGGCAATCAGCACTAATACCACCAGGCTGGCAACCGCCGCGCGGTTATGCATAAAGCGACGGCGCGCATCTTGCCACAGGCTGCGTCCTTCTACTTCCAGCTGTTCACTGAAGTTCTCCAGCGCCTCGCTATTTTTCTTACTCAATATCATGGCGAACTCCAGACTCAGTAGCGGATTTTAGGGTCAATCACGGCGTAAAGCACATCCACGACCGCGTTGAACAAAATAGTCAACGCGCCGACCAGGATGGTCAGGCTCAGCACCAGCGAATAATCGCGGTTCAGTGCGCCGTTAACGAACAGTTGCCCTATTCCCGGCAGGCCATAAATGGTTTCGATAACCATTGAACCGGTGATGATGCCGACAAACGCAGGCCCCATATACGAGAGCACCGGCAGCAACGCAGGCTTTAAGGCGTGACGGAAAATAATCCGCCGCATCGGCAGGCCTTTGGCGCGCGCGGTGCGGATAAAGTTGGAGTGGAGCACCTCAATCATCGAGCCGCGGGTGATACGCGCGATACTGGCGATATATGCCAGCGACAGCGCCACCATCGGCAGGATCATGAACTTCAGCGCCCCACCGTTCCAGCCTCCGCCGGGAAGCCATTTCAGCGTAATTGCAAAAATCATTACCAGCAGCGGCGCGACGACAAAGCTGGGTATCACCACCCCGGTCATTGCAATGCCCATCACCGAGTAGTCCCATTTGGTGTTTTGTTTAAGCGCCGCAATCACGCCCGCGGTGACGCCTAATACCACAGCCAGAATAAAGGCAGCCGCCCCTAATTTCGCCGATACCGGGAAGCTGCTCGCCACCAGATCGTTCACTGAATAATCTTTGTATTTAAATGATGGCCCGAAATCGCCGTGCGCCAGTTGCTTCAGATAACTGAAGTACTGTGTGGTGATGGGATCGTTTAAGTGATATTTCGCTTCTATGTTCGCCATCACTTCTGGCGGTAAGGTGCGTTCACCGGTGAAAGGACTTCCCGGCGCAAGGCGCATCATAAAGAATGAAATAGTAATGAGAATAAATAGCGTCGGAATCGCTTCCAGACAGCGACGAAGTATAAATTTCAACATTGCCCGTACCTTTTGGCCAGTGCCTTCAATAATGCGATAAGCGAGACACCGTGAGGCAAGCATCGCCTGCCTCACGTATTGCCATTAGTGCTTCACAATGTACATATTTTTAGTATACGTATTGTCCATTGGGTCTTTACCGGTATAACCGCCAACCCATGGTTTCACCAGACGGGCGTTCACGTAGTAATAAACCGGAACAATCGCGCTGTCTTTATCCAGCTGCTGTTCTGCTTTATCGTACAACGCCGTACGCTGTGCCTCGCTGGTAGCTTTGAGCGTTTCAGCCATAATGCTGTCGAATGCCGGGCTCTTATAGTGCGGGGTATTCATTGAGCTATTAGAAAGCATCATATTAAGGAAGGATGTCGGTTCGTTATAATCGGCACACCAGCCCGCACGCGCCACATCAAAGGTTCCCTGATGACGCGTATCGAGGAAGGTTTTCCACTCCTGGTTGACCAGTTTAACATTGACGCCGATATTTTTCTTCCAGATTGAGGAAGCGGCAATAGCCAGTTTTTTATGCAGATCCGACGTGTTATACAGCAAATTAATGGTCAACGGTTTGTCTGCGGTATAACCCGCTTCTGCCAGCAGTTTTTTCGCTTCTTCGTTACGTTTATCCTGGCTCCAGCTAAACCATTCTGGCTGCGTTAATTTTGCACCGTCGGTGTATGGCGGAGTAAAGCCAAATGCCGGTTTGTCGCCCTGCGCTTTCACTTTATTAACAATAATATCGCGGTCCATACCCAGCTTCAGCGCGGTACGCACGCGCACATCGGTAAATGGCGCTTTCTGGTTATTAATTTCGTAATAGTAGGTGCAAAGATACGGGTCGACGTGAACTTCGTCAGGGATCTCTTTTTTCAGTTTCTGGAAAAGCTCAATCGGCATGTTGTTATAAGTCATGTCGATTTCACCGCTGCGATAGCGGTTGACGTCAGTCACCTCTGAGGCAATAGGAAGGTAGGTGACCTGATTGATAACGGTTTTGGCGTTATCCCAATACGTTGGGCTACGCTCCAGCACGATATGTTCGTTGACCACCCAATCTTTTAATTTATACGCACCGTTGGTCACGATGTTCGCAGGCTGGGTCCATTTTTCACCAAATTTCTCGATAGCGGCTTTGGGCACCGGGGACGTTGATGGGTGTACCAGCAGTTTATAGAAGTATGGAACAGGTTCACTTAAGGTAACTTCTAAGGTGTGGTCATCCACGGCTTTCACGCCGAGGTCGGTAATCGGTTTTTTCCCTTCAAGGATGCCATCAATATTGGCGATGTGGCCATATTGCAGATAGCTGGCGTACGGGGATGCTGTTTTCGGATCAACCGAGCGCTGCCAGCTATAGACGAAATCTTGTGCGGTGACCGGAGAGCCATCAGACCATTTCGCATCTTTGCGCAGATGGAAAGTCCAGACTTTAAAATCTTTATTATCCCAGGACTCCGCCACGCCCGGAGACGGGTGGCCGTCAAGGTCGCTGACCAGCAGGCCTTCGAAAAGGTCGCGGCTGATATTGGATTCAGGAACACCTTCAATTTTGTGCGGGTCGAGAGACTGCACTTCAGAGCCGTTATTGCGTACCAGCGTCTGTTTTTCTGCCAACTGAACGCCTGCGGGCACATCAGCAGCCATAGCTGCATTCCCTGCCAATAGCGCCGTGAAAATTCCCGCAGCGATTACGCTTTTCTTCGTGATGATGGACATTGTGTTGATACTCCGCTCATTATAATTACTGGATCTTGCCAGCCTGTTATCCCCTTTGGGGTCTCTGTACAGCGCAGGAGCTTTTGCGTCTGCCAGTTTTTTGGGTACTGCTTGCTATCACCGACTTCTTTATTACGGCCGCTCTTTGGCAGCCTGTCGTCGATTCATTCAAGGTGTCTCCCCTGTCGAGCCACCTGTTATCTCTTCATTATCCGCGACGATATAAGGCCGGAAAGTACCAAATGCCCTTCTTCGCCGCCAATATAATTTGCAAATTTGTTAAGCAATTCTCTTTTAATCGCTTGCTGGCCGGTTATTCGGTTAACAAAAAAACCTATCCGCCTCACGAAAAATATTACTATTCAATGGTTTAGACATGATCCTTCTAACAATGCGCGCATCGAAGGACCCTCAGCTTACTAAATGTACAAATAATTAACATTTGTTCATTATTTAGTACATTAGTCTGTCGGATGGTCAAAATTACTAATATCATTTCGATTATCTGACAGCAAGCGCAACAGTATAGTGTGAGAGAAATAACATAAGGGATGACGATGTCGGGAGGAGAAATTACTGGTAAGGCAATGATATCTCTTAATTTTATTAAGTATCACTAAGGCTTATCATTCAAGCCATTAGCATGATATTCGATATGATTTGCGAATAATAAAGCAGCCGGCAGAGCCTACACTCTGTCGGCTGAGAGATATTGTTAGCCGACCAGGCCGGGGAAAATAGCTTTTATTCCGGTCACGATAAATTCGATACCCAGCGCCATGAGCAGCAACCCCATGATACGGGTAATGACGTTGATACCGGTCTGGCCTAACAAGCGAACCAGCCACGGTGCGATGCGAAAGAGACCCCAGCAGCAAAAGGCAAACAGCGCAATGGCCACCGTAAAACCGGCAAGATAAGGCAGCGTATGAAAACGTGTTCCCCAGACGATAGTGGAACTGATGGCCCCTGGCCCTGCCATCAACGGCAGCGCCAGCGGAACGACACCCACGCTTTCACGAATCGCCGTCTCCGATTTTTCCTGTTTGTTCTGCTTATCTTCCCCCAGCTTACCGCTGATCATCGACATCGCAATGGTGACCACCAGAATGCCGCCCGCGATGCGGAAGGAGTCGATGGAGATCCCGAAGAGTTGCAGAATGCCATCGCCAAGAAACAGCGACGTCCACAGGATAATGGCGACGGAGAGATTCGCCGTCATGTTGGTTTTGTTACGCGCCGCTGCCGTCTGGTAGCTCGTCATACTAATGAAAACGGGAATGATCCCAACAGGGTTCACCAGCGCGAATAGACCAATAAAAAACTTCACAAAAATCGGAAAATCAAACAGAGCCTGAGTCACATGAACTCCGATACACCATAAAAAGTGGTAGTTGACGAAAAATGAATACAAAAACTCTGCAGAAGATACGCTGTTTGCCTGCACACTTCACCAGAATTCTGCAAAATTCACGCAAATACAGAATGTTATATATTGATTTAAATTATGCTAATGTGCGTCTCAATAATCGCAACTCATAGTTAACAATTTACAATCTTTACTAAAATGGGGCTGCTGAAAGGTGTCAGCTTGGTGTATTTTTGACGGCGATCACATATTTCATACTCAGAAGTGAGTAATCTTGATTACGCCGACAGATTTCACAGTAATTCTCTGAAACGCGTACTGGCAACGCTCTTTGAGTACAAAGCTCTTTTAGTAAATCAGTAAATCGAGAACGGGTTGTGCAACGTTCGTTTTAGGTCTAAGCAAGCTGTTAGCCCTCTGGCTATACTGACTTGTCGAGCAGATGATTTACTAAAAAAGTTTAACATTATCAGGAGAGCATTATGGCTGTTACTAATGTCGCTGAACTTAACGCACTCGTAGAGCGCGTAAAAAAAGCCCAGCGTGAATATGCCAGTTTCACTCAAGAACAAGTCGACAAAATCTTCCGCGCCGCCGCCCTGGCTGCCGCAGATGCTCGAATTCCTCTCGCAAAAATGGCTGTTGCCGAATCCGGCATGGGTATTGTTGAAGATAAAGTAATCAAAAACCACTTTGCTTCTGAATACATCTATAACGCCTATAAAGACGAAAAAACCTGTGGCGTCCTCTCTGAAGACGACACCTTCGGTACTATCACCATCGCTGAACCTATCGGCATTATCTGTGGTATCGTCCCGACGACTAACCCGACTTCAACTGCTATCTTTAAATCACTGATCAGCCTGAAGACCCGTAACGCTATCATCTTCTCTCCGCATCCGCGTGCGAAAGATGCGACCAACAAAGCCGCAGATATCGTCCTGCAGGCAGCAATCGCTGCTGGCGCGCCGAAAGATCTGATCGGCTGGATTGATCAACCGTCTGTTGAACTGTCTAACGCCCTGATGCACCACCCGGACATCAACCTGATCCTCGCGACCGGTGGTCCAGGCATGGTTAAAGCGGCATACAGCTCCGGTAAACCAGCAATCGGCGTAGGCGCAGGTAACACCCCGGTTGTTATCGATGAAACTGCTGATATCAAACGTGCAGTCGCGTCTGTACTGATGTCAAAAACCTTCGATAACGGCGTAATCTGTGCATCTGAACAGTCTGTTGTTGTGGTTGATTCCGTATACGACGCCGTTCGTGAACGTTTCGCCAGCCACGGCGGCTACATGCTGCAGGGCAAAGAACTGAAAGCCGTTCAGGACATCATCCTGAAAAATGGCGCGCTTAACGCGGCCATCGTGGGTCAGCCTGCGGCTAAAATCGCAGAACTGGCGGGCTTCACCGTACCGGCAACCACCAAGATTCTGATTGGTGAAGTGAAAGTTGTCGACGAAAGCGAACCGTTTGCTCACGAAAAACTGTCTCCGACGCTGGCGATGTATCGCGCCAAAGACTTCGAAGACGCGGTGCAGAAAGCAGAAAAACTGGTTGCCATGGGCGGTATCGGTCACACCTCTTGCCTGTACACCGACCAGGACAACCAGCCAGAACGCGTTGCTTACTTCGGTCAGATGATGAAAACCGCGCGTATCCTGATTAACACCCCTGCTTCTCAGGGTGGTATCGGTGACCTGTATAACTTCAAACTCGCACCTTCCCTGACTCTGGGTTGTGGTTCATGGGGTGGTAACTCCATCTCTGAAAACGTTGGTCCGAAACACCTGATCAACAAGAAAACCGTTGCTAAGCGAGCTGAAAACATGTTGTGGCACAAACTTCCGAAATCTATCTACTTCCGCCGTGGCTCACTGCCAATCGCGCTGGATGAAGTGATTACTGATGGCCACAAACGTGCGCTCATCGTGACCGACCGCTTCCTGTTCAATAACGGCTACGCAGACCAGATCACCTCTGTTCTGAAAGCAGCAGGCGTTGAAACTGAAGTGTTCTTTGAAGTTGAAGCAGACCCGACTCTGACCGTTGTTCGTAAAGGCGCAGAGCTGGCGAACTCCTTTAAACC
>CAJYVI010000001.1 GCA_913778145.1 uncultured Pseudocitrobacter sp. | reverse complement strand
GATTGTGCTTAGTGTTGAATTCTGCGTCGGTTTTCTCCCTCTCCCTGTGGGAGAGGGTTAGGGTGAGGGGAACCCGCGCACACTCATCCATCAATTACACCTGCATGCCCATCACTTCCTGATACGCACTCACCATCTTATTCCTCACCTGAATGCCCATCTGTAACGACACGGATGATTTTTGCAGATCGGTCATAACATCATTCAGCGCCACGCCCGGTACGCCAAGGGTAAAGTTCTCTGCCTGGGTGCGTGCGGCGTTTTGCGTATCGCTGATGCGATCCAGAGCGGCGCTCAGTTGCCCGGCGAAGCTCAAGGTTGACTGTGTATCCACCTGCTGATTCCGCGCCACATTGGCCGTCATTTGTAACTGTGACAGCACGCCCTCAATGCCCTGAATTGCCATAATCCACCCCTGAAAATGTTAATGGAGCAGAGATTAACATCCTGTCAATAAGATAAAGGCGTTAATTAGCGGCAAAAAAACGGGTTATTTGGACCATAGAAAATTCATAAGCAGCAAATAATGGCAGCGCTGTCATTTTGTGTTCGTCGCCCGGGAGTCTGCTTTGTTTTTGTACACATTTAACGCCATCTTTCAGGATTTACGAGGTGCGCAATGAGCGCGAACGCCACGACTACGCCGCAAACTAAGACGCTGGAGTGGGTCAGTCGCCTGCGCGCAAACCCGAAAATTCCGTTGATGGTAGCCAGCGCCGCCGCAGTCGCTATCGTCGTTGCGCTAGTGCTGTGGGCGAAAAGCCCGGACTACCGCACGCTGTTTAGCAACCTTTCCGATCAGGACGGCGGTGCCATTGTCAGCCAGTTAACGCAGATGAACGTCCCCTACCGCATCGCGGATAACGGCGGCGCAATCGAAGTTCCTGCGGATAAAGTGCATGAACTTCGCCTGCGTCTGGCGCAGGCCGGTTTGCCAAAAGGCGGCGCGGTTGGTTTTGAATTGCTCGATCAAGAGAAGTTCGGCATCAGCCAGTTCAGCGAGCAGGTGAACTATCAGCGCGCGCTGGAGGGCGAACTGTCACGCACCATCGAAACCCTGGGGCCGGTGAAGAGCGCCCGCGTCCATTTAGCGATGCCCAAACCGTCGCTGTTCGTGCGTGAACAAAAATCCCCTTCCGCCTCGGTCACCGTCAACCTTGAGCCGGGTCGTGCGCTGGATGAAGGACAAATTTCCGCGGTGGTGCATCTGGTCTCCAGTTCTGTCGCCGGGTTACCGCCGGGCAACGTTACACTGGTCGATCAGAGCGGGCATCTGCTCACCCAATCCAATACCAACGCCCATGACCTGAACGACGCGCAGCTGAAGTACGCCGCCGACGTTGAAAGCCGCGTGCAGCGGCGCATCGAAGCCATTCTGGGGCCTATCGTCGGCAACAGTAACGTGCACGCGCAAGTCACCGCGCAGATTGATTTTGATAATAAAGAGCAAACCGAAGAGCAGTATCGCCCGAACGGCGATGCCAGCCAGGCCGTACTGCGTTCACGTCAAGTGAATGAAAGCGAGCAAATCGGCAGCCCGTACCCCGGCGGCGTACCCGGCGCGTTATCAAACACTCCGGCCCCCGCCCCCACGGCGCCGATTGCCACACAGCCCGCGAATAACAATACCCGCACCACCAGCACCCAGAGCAGCGGTGGGCCACGCAATACGCAGCGTAATGAAACCAGCAACTACGAGGTGGATCGCACCATCCGTCATACCAAACGCAACGTGGGCGACATCCAGCGTCTTTCCGTCGCGGTGGTGGTGAATTACCGCACGCTGGCGGACGGCAAAACCCAGGCACTCAGCGCCGAGCAGATGAAGCAAATTGACGATCTCACCCGTGAAGCGATGGGCTTTTCCAGCCAGCGTGGCGATACCCTCAACGTGGTTAACTCGCCCTTCACCCAGTCGGAAGAGACAGGCGGTGAGCTGCCGTTCTGGCAACAGCAATCGTTTATCGATCAGTTGATGTCTCTGGGCCGCTGGTTACTGGTGCTGCTGGTCGCCTGGCTGCTATGGCGCAAAGTCGTTCGCCCGCAGTTAATACGCCGTCAGCAAGAGACGCAGGTCGCCGCCGAGCAGGCGCGCGTTATTCAGGAAACGCAGGACGCCGTAGAAGTGCATCTCAGCAAAGATGAGCAACTTCAGCAGCGCCGCGCCAACCAGCGAATGGGCGCGGAAGTGATGAGCCAGCGTATTCGCGATATGTCTGATAACGATCCGCGCGTTGTCGCGCTGGTCATCCGCCAGTGGATGAATAACGATCATGAGTAAATTAAGCGGTGTAGATAAAAGCGTCATTTTGCTGATGACCATTGGCGAAGATCGCGCTGCCGAGGTTTTTAAACACCTGTCGGCACGCGAAGTGCAGCAGTTGAGTACTGCGATGGCCAACATGAAGCAAATCTCTAACAAGCAGTTGACCGAAGTGCTGGCAGAGTTTGAGCAGGAAGCCGAGCAGTACGCCGCCCTGAGCGTTAACGCCAATGAATATCTGCGTTCGGTGCTGGTGAAAGCGCTGGGCGAAGAGCGCGCTGCCAGCCTGCTGGAAGACATTCTCGAAACCCGCGAAACCGCCAGCGGCATCGAGACGCTCAACTTTATGGAGCCACAGAGCGCCGCCGATATTATTCGCGACGAGCACCCGCAAATTATCGCCACCATTCTGGTGCATCTCAAACGTGCGCAGGCCGCCGATATTCTGGCGCTGTTCGACGAGCGTCTGCGTCACGATGTGATGCTGCGTATCGCCACCTTCGGCGGCGTGCAGCCTGCCGCGCTGGCGGAACTGACCGAAGTGCTTAACGGCCTGCTTGATGGTCAGAATCTTAAGCGTAGCAAAATGGGCGGCGTAAGAACGGCGGCGGAAATTATTAACCTGATGAAAACCCAACAGGAAGAAGCGGTTATCACCGCCGTGCGTGAATTCGACGGCGAGCTGGCGCAAAAAATTATCGACGAGATGTTCCTGTTCGAAAATCTGGTCGAGGTGGACGATCGCAGCATTCAGCGCCTGTTGCAGGAAGTGGACTCCGAATCGCTACTTATCGCGCTCAAAGGTTCCGAACCGCCGTTGCGCGAGAAGTTCCTGCGCAATATGTCTCAGCGTGCCGCCGATATTCTGCGCGACGACCTCGCCAATCGTGGCCCGGTGCGGCTGTCGCAGGTGGAAAACGAGCAGAAAGCGATTCTGCTGATTGTGCGTCGTCTGGCGGAAACCGGCGAGATGGTGATTGGCAGCGGAGACGACACCTATGTCTGATACTACACCATGGAAAGTCTGGCAGCCGGACGATCTCGCCCCGCCTTCAGAGGACGAGATAGTTATCCCAGAGCAGGAACCCGACGCGGAAACGGTAACGCTTTCCGAAGAGGCGTTGCGACAGCAGCAACTGGCGCAAATTCAGATGCAGGCCCACGAGCAGGGTTATCAGGCAGGATTGCAGGAAGGCCGCACCGCCGGGCAGCAGCAGGGGTATCAGGAAGGTCTGGCGCAGGGGCTTGAACAAGGTCAGGCGCAGGCGCAACAAGAGCAAGCCCCGCTCCATGCCCGCATGCAGCAACTGGTTAGCGAATTCCAGCATACGCTGGATGCCATGGATAGCGTCATCGCCTCGCGGTTGATGCAGATGGCGCTGGAAGCCGCCCGACAAATTATCGGCGAGACCACGTCCATCGACAGTTCTGCGTTGATTAAACAGATTCAGGTGTTACTGCAACAGGAACCGCTGTTTAGCGGTAAGCCGCAGTTGCGGGTTAATCCTGACGATCTTCCGCGCGTAGAAGCGGTGCTGGGCGCCACCTTAAGCCTGCACGGCTGGCGGCTGCGCGGCGATCCGACGTTACATCCTGGCGGCTGTAAAGTCAGCGCCGATGAAGGTGACCTTGATGCAAGTGTCGCCACCCGCTGGCAGGAACTCTGCCGTCTTGCCGCGCCGGGAGCCTGCTGATGACCGCGCGTCTCACCCGCTGGCTAACGACGCTGGATAACGTTGAAGCGCGCATCGCCCTGCTTCCAACCGTGCGTCGGTATGGGCGGCTGACCCGCGCGACCGGGCTGGTGCTGGAAGCCACCGGTCTGCAACTGCCGCTCGGCGCAACCTGCATTATCGAACACCAGCTCGGCGCGGATACGCAGGAAGTGGAAAGCGAAGTGGTGGGCTTCAACGGGCAGCGCCTGTTTCTGATGCCGCTGGAAGAAGTAGAAGGCATTTTGCCCGGCGCGCGCGTCTATGCGCGCAATGCCTCCGGCGACGGGTTACAAAGCGGCAAACAATTACCACTTGGCCCGGCGCTGCTGGGGCGTGTGCTTGACGGAAGCGGCAAACCTCTTGATGGCCTGCCCGCGCCGGAAACCACCGAAACCGGCGCGCTCATTACGCCACCGTTTAACCCACTCCAGCGCACGCCGATTGAACATGTGCTGGATACCGGCGTTCGGCCCATCAACGCCCTGCTCACCGTTGGTCGCGGGCAGCGTATGGGGCTGTTCGCTGGCTCCGGTGTCGGTAAAAGCGTGTTGCTGGGAATGATGGCGCGCTACACCCAGGCTGATGTGATTGTGGTGGGCCTGATTTGTGAACGCGGTCGCGAAGTAAAAGATTTCATCGAGAACATTCTCGGCAGCGAAGGCCGGGCCCGTTCAGTGGTGATCGCCGCCCCGGCTGATGTGTCGCCGCTGCTGCGTATGCAGGGCGCGGCCTATGCCACCCGCGTGGCGGAAGATTTCCGCGATCGCGGCCTGCACGTACTGCTGATTATGGACTCCCTCACCCGCTACGCGATGGCGCAGCGTGAAATCGCCCTGGCGATTGGCGAGCCGCCCGCCACCAAAGGGTACCCGCCTTCCGTTTTTGCCAAACTGCCCGCACTGGTTGAACGTGCCGGAAACGGCATCAGCGGCGGCGGTTCAGTGACCGCATTTTATACGGTGCTGACCGAAGGCGACGATCAACAGGATCCCATCGCCGATTCGGCGCGCGCCATTCTCGACGGGCATATTGTGCTGTCGCGCAGGCTGGCAGAGGCCGGGCACTACCCTGCTATCGATATTGAAGCCTCGATCAGCCGCGCCATGACCGCGCTTATCAGCGAACCGCACTACGCCCGCGTACGCAGCTTCAAGCAACTGCTTTCCAGCTTCCAGCGCAACCGCGATCTGGTGAGCGTCGGCGCTTACGCCAAAGGCAGCGACCCGATGCTGGACCGTGCTATCACCCTGTGGCCGCAGCTGGAAGCATTTTTGCAGCAGGGCATTCTGGAAAAAGCCGACTGGGAGAGTTCTCTTCAGGGGCTTGAGCGAATTTTCCCGTCAACCTGATGAAGCAGGAGGTACCGCAAGATGGCGCAACAAGGTGCATTGGCCACGCTCAAAGAGCTGGCGGAAAACGAGGTGGATACCGCCGCGCTCAAGCTCGGCGAGATGCGTCGTGGTTTTCAGAAAGTCGAAGAGCAATTGCAGATGCTGATGGATTACCAGCTCGAATATCAAAATAACCTTAACAGCGACATGAGTCAGGGGATTGCCAGCCTTCGCTGGCAAAACTATCAGCAATTTATTCAGACGCTGGAAAGTGCGATTGAACAACATCGCCAGCAGTTGCTGCAATGGAACCAGAAAGTGGAACAGGCCCTGACCTTCTGGCGCGAGAAAAAACAGCGCTTGCAGGCGTGGGAGACGCTTCAGGAGCGCCAGGCCAGCGCCGCGCTGCTGGCAGAAAACCGCCTCGATCAGAAAAAGATGGATGAATTTGCCCAGCGCGCCACGTTAAGGAATCGCAATGATTAACCTGCTTACGCTTTTAGCCCCGGACGTCGAGAGCGGCACGCCGGGTATTTCCACGCAGGCGGGCGGCGAGGCGGATTTTCTCAGTCTGCTGAGCGACGCGCTGGGAAGTGACAATAGCAAACCGCTTAAAAGCCTGACCGCCGCCCTTTCTCAGGATCCGGACGGCAAAACCACGGCTAAAACCTCCGTTACGCAGTGGCTGTTACAGCAGGAGACCGCGCAAATCCCGGTCAAACTGCCGGACGGTACGACAACGGATACGCAAACGCTGCTCAGCCAGCTGGCCTCGCATCTGAAAAGCGATGTCCAGAACGCCACACCACAGGAGGATAGCGATGACGACGAAACCGTTAGCGACGCATCGCTTGCCGGGATGAGCGCGCTGATGGCGATGCTGCCATCGGTGCAACCTGCACAACCGACGACGGTCATCGCAGGCACTGACTTGCCCGCCCTGAACGGTGTATCCGAACACGGCGGTGATAAATCTTTTGCTCAGCACGCCGCCCGCAACGATACCGCACAGCCGCTCGCCAGCAGTGAACTGCCCGCCGTCGCACAAAGCACGCCGCAGCTGACGCCAGTTGCCCTGAAAGCCGAAGCCGACAGCACGCCAACCGCAGCGGCCCCTACGGCAACGTTCTCCGGGCTGGTCAGTGTCGCCGCACAAACGACGCCGCCTGCCCCTGCCCCTATCGTGCAGGCTGCATTAGGTTCACCGGACTGGCAGCAAAGCGTCAGTCAGCACATCACCCTGTTCACGCGTCAGGGGCAGCAGACGGCAGAGTTGCGCCTGCACCCGGAAGATCTCGGCCAGGTGCATATCTCGCTTAAGCTCGACGATAACCAGGCGCAGATTCAGATGGTGTCGCCGCACAGCCACGTGCGCGCTGCGCTGGAAGCCGCGTTGCCGGTGCTTCGCGCGCAGCTGGCCGATAACGGCATTCAGCTTGGGCAAAGCAATATCAGCAGCGAGAGTTTTGCCGGGCAGCAGCAGCAACAGCACGCTTCCGGCCAGCAGACGGCCTGGCGTGGCGCTGCAACCGGGGATGACGAGGATGAGGCGTTGATCGCCCCTGCTGCTTTGCAATCCGCCGCGCGCGGCGATGGCAGAGTCGACATTTTTGCCTAAACGCCAGAGGTAGCGTGATTATTCCCGTCTTTTCCACGCTTTGACCCGCGCGGGAGTCGGGATAATCACACGATAAGCAGTATATGCAACAGGAAGACCGCATCAGATGACCGACACCGCTATCACCAAAAACCG